>JBBIRF010000042.1:0-10607 GCA_037441905.1 Candidatus Aminicenantota bacterium | reverse complement strand
CTATGGCAATATATTTTCCAACTTAACCCGCAACCCCGGCTTTTACCCAATAAACAGCTGGCCGATAAAAAAAGACATTTGCTTTTCGGCCGAAATAAATAAGGGATCGTCTTTATCTTCATTCTCTCTTTCTTTCCATTAATCCGGCCTTCGCCTAACAACCTTGTTCAAAACCAAAAGAAAATCAGCTAATCCTCTCCTCGGAAGGATGTTTGTGGCGGCTGTCGCCGGAAAATCCCGCGGGAGGACCATATTCTTCATAAATTCTTTTTAATCATTTATCCGTTTCTTTCAATTCTTGCTCTTTTACCCCGCGCTCTTACTTTATCCTTAGCGCCACCGAACCCAATTTTGGCCTCCGGCTAGCTCACTATCAATAGAGAAGAAAATAAACTGAAGGCCGTCGGCGGCAGTCGTCTTTCTGAAGATTTTCTTTTTTATGGTTTAATCTTGATTTTTATGGTAACGACTTTAGTGGTTGAGGCGGAGAGGCGTGCCTTAAAACCGGGTTGCTGGCCTCCCACGGAGACGATAAGCGTTCCGGGCTCGATGACCGGCTGGCCGCGCTCATCATAGGTCACCATTTCCTTCGGTCTCACGCGGAGGGAAATTTTTTGCTCTTCTCCTGCCTTGAGAAAAACACGGCGGTAGGCCGCCAGCCAGCGAATCGGGTTTGACGGCGACTTTGAATCAGGCCGGCTGAGGTAAACCTGGACGACTTCTTCGCCGTCGCGGCGCCCCCGATTTTTAACCTTAACCGACAGGGTCAGCTCCTCGCCTACCTTGATGGTCTTGGGAACAGAAAGCCGGGAATACTTGAACCGGGTATAACTCAACCCATAGCCAAAAGGAAAAAGCGGCTCTTTCTTAAAATACCGGTAGGTTCGGCCAGCCATTCGGTAGTCAGAAAAGTCAGGTAGGTCGGCAGCCGACCTATAAAAGGTCACTGGGAGGCGGCCGCCGGGGTTATAATCGCCAAACAAAACATCAGCAATCGCCTGGCCCGCTGCCTGACCGGGATACCATGCTTCGACAATGCCGGGGACAAGCTCCACCGCCCGGTTTACAGCGAGCGGGCTGCCGTTGAGCAAAACCAGGATAACAGGCTTTCCCGCTGCGGCTTTTACCACTTCCTCAAGGAGCTTCTCCTGGTTGGCGGGAAGGTCAAGGCTCAACCTGTCGCCGCCCTTAAATCCCGGAACCGGCACTTCCATTTCTTCGCCTTCGAGACGCGGCGAAAGGCCGAGAAAAAGGACCACAGCCTCGGCTCTCCGGGCAGCCGCCACCGCCCTCTCGACCTCATCCGGCGCCGGCCTTTTCCAGAGAAGATGCATCCGGGCGGTGCGCGCCCGATGGCTGAAATCAACCTGGAGGGAAGCAGGCTTACCTTGCTCCAGCCAGACTTGCTTATAAATCTTATGCGTTTCATGCGTGCCGTTATAAGAGGCAATTAGCTCGCCGTTAAGATAAATTTTGAAAGTGTTGAACCCCTCCCCGCCCAAGTAGTAGTAGCCGGTTTCAGGCGGGATTAGATAACCAGTCCAGCGGATGCTGAAATTATCGTCGTCGAGCGAAGGAAACGGGGCTTCTTCCCACCAGTTAAAATCAACGGCGGCATCAATACGGGTAGCCACTGGCTTTCCTTTGAATTCCCGGTTGGCAAAATATTCGGCTTTAAGCCCGTTTTCTCCAGCTTCAGGCGAGGGCTTGAGGTACTCAGACGGGATAACAGTCAGGCGCGGAATCCCTTCAGCCCAGTCGGTCCCTGGTTCGAAAATGATTTCTGTAGCTGGCTCAAGCTTTTCTTTCAGTCCTCGAAGCGGAGTGATGGGGTCGGCCGGGAAGCCGTTGTAATTTCCCAGCAAGACCTCGACATCGTCGGCGTTTGGTCCGATAACAGCTAAGGACTTGATGGATTTTGAAAGAGGCAAGACATTATTGCGGTTTTGGAGGAGAACGATAGATTTCCTCGCAGCTTCTAAGGCCAGGGACCGATGCTCAGCCGAATCAACCACGGAGTAAGGAATTTTTGTGTAAGGTACGCGGTCTTCCGGGTCAAACATCCCGAGCCGAATCCTCGCAATGAAAAGCCTTTTAGCCGCCAGGTCGATCAAGGCTTCATCCACCAGGCCCTTCTTTACAGCCTCGAGCAAGGCTGAGTAAGCCCGGCCGCAATTGAGGTCGGTTCCGGCCCGAAGCGCCATGGCCGCAGCTTTAGCCAGAGTCGGAACAATCTTGTGAGTAGCATAGATATCATCTACGGCATCACAGTCAGAAACAACATAGCCCTCAAAACCCCATTCCTGGCGCAGGATATCGTTGAGCAGAAAGGGGCTTCCGCAACAGGGGAGATTCATGAAACGGTTGTAGGCACACATAACGGAATAAGCCTTCCCCTCGCGGACCGCCATTTCAAAATGGGGCAAATAACTCCCGCGAAGCGTGGGCGAATCCACAACGGCATCAAAGGTATGGCGATCAGGCTCAGGACCGCTATGGACGGCGTAATGCTTGGCAGTCGCAATGACCTTGAAATATTCCGGGTGGTCACCCTGAAGTCCGCGGATGAAACTAACAGCCATGGTGCCTGTTAGGTAAGGGTCCTCGCCGTAAGTTTCCATCCCCCGGCCCCAGCGGGGGTCACGAAAGAGGTTGATGTTGGGCGACCAGAAGGTTAACCCCTGGTAAATGCCTCTTTTGCCGAGACGGACGAATTCATGATGCTTCGCCCGGGCTTCATCCGAAATGGCCGTGGCCACCGCAAACATCAGGTCGGTGTCCCAGGTGGCTGCCAGACCGATAGCTTGAGGAAAGACTGTGGCCAGGCCGGCGCGAGCCACCCCATGCAGGCACTCATTCCACCAGTTATAGGCAGGAATACCCAGGCGGTCTATGGCCGGGGCGTTGTTCATCAGCTGGCTGATTTTTTCTTCAAGCGTCAGGCGGCTGACCAGGTCTTGAGCCCGGGCTTCGGGTGAAAGCTCAGGGTTCATAAAAGTGAGCGCGGCTAACTTAGGTTTTTGGGCCTGGGACTGGGGTGACGGGCTTGAGTGGCCAGCTTCAGAAAAAAGATAAAGGCAGGCAATCATAGCCAGGCCGATGACTGACCTCAAAATACGTTTTAAGGGATAAAGATAATTCTTCCTTTTCATTTCTTCCCTCCGCCGAATAATAGGACATTAGCGGTCTATGGAAATAATTTAAAGAATGCCTTCTTCACCAGCTCCGCCGCCCCGACATAGAGCAACACCACGCCGATGATGAAAAGATAGAAAACAGCGGGCAAAGCCTCAAAGCCCAGCACCTTAGCCAGAGGAGTGAAAGGCAAAAACAAAGTCCCCCCCACCACTAGTAAGGTAGCATTAAGCAGTGCGATTCCCGGCCTGCTTTTGAAGAAAGGCCTTCTTGTCCTTACGACGAGCACGATCACCGATGCAGAGACCACTGACTCTACGAACCACCCAGTCCGGAACTGATTCATAGAGGCATGGAGCCCGAGCAACAAAACCCCGAAAGTGAGGAAGTCGAAGACAGAACTTAATATCCCGAAGACTATCATGAACCTCCTGATGAAGTGAATATCCCAGCGTCGGGGTTTCTCCTTCATCTCCTGGTCGACGCTGTCCGTCGCTATGTTCATCTCAGGGAAATCGGTCATCAGGTTAGTCAGGAGCACCTGCCCGGGGAGGAGGGGGAGATAAGGGAGGAAGAGAGAGGCTCCTGCCATGCTGAACATGTTACCGAAGTTGGCGCTGGTAGCCATAAAAACGTATTTAAGTGTATTGGCAAAGGTAGTTCGCCCCTCCTGGACCCCCTCTGCCAGCACCTCCAAGTCCTTTTCTAAAAGCACAATATCCGCAGCTTCCTTGGCTACATCTACTCCACCTTCTACCGAGATGCTTACGTCCGCGGCATGCAGCGCCGGTGCGTCGTTAATGCCATCGCCCATGTACCCTACCACATTGCCTGACTTCTTAAGGGCGAGGATCACCCTTTCCTTCTGGTTCGGTTCAACCTCGGCAAAGATATCGATGTCGACAGCCCGCGCTATAAGCGCCGAATCGCTCATCCCGTTTAGCTCCCGGCCGGTGAGAATCCGGGAGCTTTCGAGGCCAACCTGCCGTGCGATGCCTGCGGCCAACAATGAGTTATCACCAGTGAGCACCTTGAAAGAGACACCCAGCCGTCTTAGAAGCTCGAGGGTTTTGGCAATTCCTGGCTTGAGAGGGTCGAAATAGGTGAGGAAGCCGAGGAAAGTCATCTGCTTTTCGTCATCCTTGTTGATTGCCGATGTTCCCTCCCATTCACGATAGGCAATTCCCAGAACCCGCTGGCCCTCGTGGGTCAGCTCCTGAAACCGGCGTTCTATCCGCTCCCTGACGCCCGCGAGACCCACAATTCCTTTCCCCGATTCCTCGGCCCGCGAACAAACTTCCAAGACATTATGGAGGGCTCCCTTAGTAATCAATAATTTCTTTTCACCCTTCGCCACTAAGATGCTCAAACGCTTGCGGACGAAATCGTAGGGAATCTCTCCGAGCTTCTCATAACCTGAGATGTCGAAGCCACTCCGGGAGCGGATTACGTCGTCCAGAGGGTTCCTGAAACCGCTTTCTAAGGCCGCATTCAGGTAAGCGTACAGCAGAGCCTTTTCGCTGGTCTTGCCGTCAATCCCGAGGGCCGCCTTGAGCTCGACCCTTCCCGTGGTAAGAGTGCCGGTCTTGTCGGAACAAAGGATGTTCATGCTCCCGAAGTTCTCGATTGACGAAAGTCTTTTTACAATCACTTTCCTGGCGGCCATTTTCCTTGATCCCTTGGCGAGATTAACGCTGATAATGGCAGGGAGAAGCTGGGGGGTGAGACCAACCGCCAGGGCCAGCGAGAAGAGAAAGGAGTCCAACACCGACCTGTGCAGGGCGACGTTGACCCCAAAAATGGCGATTACCAAAATGAGGGTTACTTCGATGAGAAGATACCCGAAACGTCGGACTCCGCGCTCGAATTCCGTCTCCTCCGGCCGGAGCTGAAGACGACCGGAGACCTTTCCGAACTCCGTGTCCTTACCCGTACGAACCACGACCGCCCTTGCCTGGCCACTCACTACATGGGTCCCCAGGAAAAGGCTGTTGGTTCGCGAGGCCAGCATCACATCGGGGGGAAGCACTGCTTCCCTCTTCTCAACCGGGTAGCTCTCTCCGGTCAGGGCCGACTCGTCAACGTAGAGGAAGGAGGAATCCAGGATCAGGCAATCCCCTGGGATGACGTCTCCAGCGTTGAGGAGCACTATGTCACCGGGGACGATATCCTCCATTTCGACCTCGACTCTCCCCCCTCCCCGAATAACCTCAACTTTGGTCACCACTAGGGCAAGTAGTTTTTCCACTGCGTTGGCCGCTCCCCTTTCCTGCCAAAAACCGAGAAACGCGCTGAAGAGAATAATAGTGAGGATGATGAGGGCATCGGTATGATCCCCAAGGAAGGCTGCGAGGACCGCGGCAAAGATAAGAATAATGATGATCGGGCTTTTAAACTGGCCCAGGAACAGCCGGATACTTGTGGCCTTTTTTCTCGCTCTTAACAGGTTGGGGCCATAGACTCTTTTGCGTCTTTCCGCCTCCGCCGGCGCCAATCCCTCATGACTTGTTCCAAGAAGTTGAAGCACCCGGTCGAGCGGGAGGGCCCAGTAAGTCGTCAATTCTTTATCCAAGGTAATACCACTCTATTTTAATTTGTTATCTCTCCTTTTCACGCCCTTCCCTTCTTCTTGATTATAGATAAAAGTAAAAATATAGTATACCCTCTATAGGGAAATAATTCTTTTAGGTTGAGCCATAATATCAAAGTAAAGACTGAAATTTGCAAGAGCAGGGCAAGCTAAAAAGAAGCGAAACTCAAAATAATTGCTGAGGAATTTGATGATCTCCATCTGGCTGACGTATTTAAAACGCCCTATGGGATCGATTCCATACGGCCTTATAGAATTTTCATATTGGGCGTCGTATTGGAGACAGACTTTGAGGTCAAATTGATTAAGCTTGCAGATAGTCTTTGGTAAAGGCAAAAAGGCGATGGGGTCAAAAATACAGGGCAAAAGAGGGATTCCTTAAGACTTAGATTTAAGTTTAGTTATCTCCTGTCGGTAAAGCCACCAAAGCGCCAGGGCAACAAGAACAGATGGATATGTCCAAATAAACTGGAAGGCAACATCTATCCAAGGTGGTCCGGCTCGTTCTGGAATCTGAAGCGAAACCAAAATAAAGAAAAGCCAAAATGCTTCGCGGGTTGAAAGGAATCGCCGCATGGCAAAATAAGCAGGAACTATCAAAATCAAGTGCGAATAAGCAATAAAACGCGGGACAAGAAGGGCGTAAATAACGCAAAAGAACAAAATCAATATTTTTGTTTTTTCCAGTTCGTTTAGTTCTTTATCTGCCCTCAGACTTAAGAGGGACTTCCAGCTGAGATAGCCGATAGCAAGCGCGATTACTCCGAAAAGTCCGATATAAGCCTTAGCCGGTGGTAACTTCTTAAACAAACTAAAAAGGCCTTCGATAACGGCGCGGGTGGCTGAAAACAGTGAAGGATTGCCCCATCCCTTTTCCAAGTTCTGGTTAAAACGAATGAAATCTAAATAAAGAGGCGTAGTCAAGTAAGAGATAAATTGAAGAGCCCCAAAAATTAGAAAAGAAGAGGTCAAATAAATATATTTTTTTCGGTTTTCTATAAATAAAAGCATAAAGAGAAAAAAGACAGGTGTAAGTTTAAAAGCCGAAGCAAAAATAACAAGAAGGCAGAATAGCAAGACCCGTCTTTTTAAGAGAAAAGCAAATCCAAACCAGAGGAAAAAGGGTTATAATGACGTGAATTCGCGAAGAAGGCCTTAAAACCCCAAAAATTGCAAAGAGGAATTCTCCACCTTCCGGAGCTCAGTGAGTTCTTCCTTAATCAAATAATTGCCTTTTCCTCGGAAAAAATTTCAGCTCGTGCGAGTTCTTACTTCTTATTGATTAAGCGGATGGCTTTCTTATTATCGGCAGTTTTAAAGAAGCAAGTTGAAGATCGGCCGCTTCCTGTCGACCCATAAGTCAGGTTGATATTGATTCCTGCCTCAGCGAGCTTTTGAGCCACCTTTTGCATTTCACCTACCCGGTTGGGCATTTCGACAGCTATCATTTCTTCCTCTTTGATTTCAGCTCCCATGGGTGCCAGCGCCTTCATGGCTCTAAGATTACTATCAACAGCCAGCATAAAGCAGGCTTTATCTTCGGTCTCATAAGCACAAATGGCATTGATACCGACTTTAGCCCCCGCCAGCGCGCCAGAGACCTCAGAAAGAAGCCCTACCCTGTTTGGCAAAGAAAAGCTCAGAATTTTGACCTTTCTTGCCTTGGCCATCTTTTCGCCTCCTTTGATTTTATGATATTTTTATATGCGTTTTAATTATTAATTATATTTTAAAATAAGCGACACTTAAATTCAAAATCTTAGACTAAATGGCCGATCAGAAACCTGAGAGCCTCGCGCGAAACAAGCCTCACCTCACGGAAACCAACCATCCTCCAGGAATTTGCCTAACGGCTAGGCCGACAGAGATGGGATATAAAGATCAGACCAAGGGATTAAACCATTAATCATCAGAAGGGCTGGCGACTAATTCCTGAAGTATTTCCTGGGGTAGGGTTAATCTCGCCTGGAACTTTGCCTCAAGCTCGGCCGGTGAAAGCCTGGCGCAATGTATCCATTCATCATGAAGTTGTGGAGGGAGTTTGCGCTTTTATTTTATCGAGAATCTCCCTGGCCAGACAAGAAAATCGGTCTTTTATGCTTCTTGCGTCCACCTGAGTTATCATCTCGACTGGCCATCTTTCGATTTCCTCCGGGAGTTCCTGCGTTTTTTTCATAGCGACAGCAAGCCAGTAGAGGTCGAACCCCGGGTCCTTTTGTGTCGCCAAAGCAGATAGCTCCCACAGATTTTCCGTATTGAGGATAAAAAATAAGTCGATGGCATCTCTTGCTTCTGTCCTGCCCATAAAGGCTAAAAGTTTGTCCACTATTAAATCCTTATAATTGCTGACCCGGAGTCCGAACTCAGAATCGACGGGTTCGGCCAGCCGGAATGGTGTGTCCAAGGCTAACTGAAGCCGCGTGTTTTCCTCCTCTTCAGAAACCACAAATTCAACAAACGAAGAAAACCTTCGTGCCACGCTAACCGTAAATCCATGTTTTTTTAAATGCGCTTCTGCCTCCCTAGAAAAGGGTAAGACGAGCCTGCTCTCCGCTGTGAAAAGGTCTAAGTCATAAGATTTCCGATGACCAAGGTAAAATTCAGCCAAAGCCGTTCCCCCCGTTAAATAAAAGTAGGCAGAATCTTGTAGTTCAGAAATTGCGAGGATGGTGCGTTTTTGAACCCGCGTAAGAATCCCTCTTCCTTTAAGCGCCAAAATAATCCTCCCAGAGTCTTCTCACCGGCAATGGAAGAACGATTTCTTTGAGAATGGACCTGACCTCCTCCCAGTTAAGTTGAGCAATATCTTCCGCTCTTCCGTAGCACAGAACCTGACGAATATACCATTTTTTTTGCCAGGGGTCATTGAGGTCGATTTCTTTTTTTGACCAGACAATGTATCGTTTGGGCTCCATTCTTGGTCCTTTTAGATATTTTACGAGTTTCGACTGGACAGGGCAAACCCTGAATCTCTTTCTCTTCGCCAGCATAATGCCTCTAAGTTAGTTACTGAAGCTTACTACGTTGGCTTTTGGAGGGCAATGCTTCTTTTATTTTCGGAAACGCAGGTTGAAAAATTCACCGACCTCTACCAGAGGCCTTGCCCCTACCCTTTTTTCCTTGCATCAGCCAGCAAGACTGTTTGCCAATCTGGCCATTGCCGTATCCCAGTATCTCAAGTGCTTAGCTAAACTTACCTAAGCAGTACTAAGCGGTGGTCCAGAACTCAGAAAGCAGCTCAGCCTGCTGCAAGACTGTCTGCGTCGCTTTCTCCTGTTTGTCTGGAGGATAATTATATTTTCGCAGTATCCTTTTGACCTGAGCCCGCAAGAAAGCTCTTCTATCCTCACGCACCGTCCAGTCAACGGTTACGTTTTCCCTGATCCTTTTGACCAGCTCTTTGGCTATTTTTTTGAGGGTTTCTTCACCGAGGATTTTAACTGCGCTGTCATTCGTCTCCAGAGCATCGTAAAAAGCAATCTCTTCCTCACTCAAACCTAATTGCTCGGCCCGTTTGTCCGTCTCCCTTATTTCTCGGGCAATCTCAATTAATTCCTCAATTACCTGAATGGCCTCTATCGAGCGGTTTTGATAGCGATTAATCGCTTTCTGGAGCATCTCGGCAAATGACCTCGACTGCACCAGATTTTTTCGCTTCCTCGTTTGAATTTCTCCGTAGAGCAGCTTATACAGGACCTCCACGGCCAGGTTTCTATAAGGCATTTCGCGAACCTCAGCCAGAAACTCATCAGACAAGATGGAGATATCCGGCTTTTTCAACCCCGCGGCTGCAAAAAGGTCTATAACTCCTTCCGGCGCAATCGCCTTTGAGACAATTTGTTTGATGGCAAAGTCGAGCTCATCCTCGGGTCTCGGTGGCAGGACGGGAGATTTCTTGGCTAAACTGTTCTTCACCGCCTGAAAGAACGACACATCATCTCTTATTCTTATTGCCTCCTCATGCGGAACAGCCAGAGCAAATGCTCGGGAGAGCTCATTGACCGCCTTGATCAAACGTTCTTTGCCATTTTCCTGATCCAGAATATGCTCCTGAGCCTTAGGCAACAGCCCAAGCCTATCTTCAGGAGTTCCAGTTTTCCAGCTCGTCCAGTCAAAACCATGGAAAAGCCCCTGGCACACTTCGTATTTTTCCAGCATCAAGGCCACGACTACGTCCTGGTCGATAATCGTGTCTCCCCTGCCGCCACTCTCCGTATAAGCAGCCATCGCTTCCTTGAGCTCATAGGCTAACCCCAGATAATCAACGACTAAGCCTCCTGGCTTATCCCTGAAAACTCTATTGACTCTGGCAATTGCCTGCATTAAGCCATGAGCCTTCATCGGTTTATCGAGGTACATGGTGTGCAGGCTGGGACAATCAAACCCGGTGAGCCACATATCCCGGACGATGACTATTTTAAACGGGTCAGCAGCGTCTCTAAACCTATCCGCTAGCTTTTCCCTCCGCCTCTTATCCCTAATGTGTTGTTGCCATCCTGGCGGGTCCGAGGCTGAGCCTGTCATTACAATTTTAATTATTCCCCGGTTATCATCTTCATGATGCCACTCTGGCCTTAGTTTAATAATTTCATTATAAAGGTCTACGCATATTCTTCGGCTCATTAAAACATTATTTTTCTCGTTTCAAGCATTTGCTTTCGATTTTATTAACTCGGTTCTTCATATAAAGGCCATTTTAAGATCAACTCTCCAAGATAGCTCATTACTGGGCCTCGCTTAAGGTATTGATGGGCAAATTGGTTCCTGTAGCTTCTCAGGCACCCGTAGCAACTTGTGTCTTCATCGCAGTTGCAGTTGCCGCTGACTCTTTCCTTGGCGGCCTTCAAGCAATCCTTAAGCACCTTCTCTTCCTCAAGACGCG
>JBBIRF010000041.1:0-24198 GCA_037441905.1 Candidatus Aminicenantota bacterium | reverse complement strand
GAGTTGCGAGAGGGCGATGTTGTTAAGGCAACGTCCCTCTTCCAGTTTATGGTTAAGCAATCTAGCAATACGCAATGCTTTTTCGTTCGACCGATAAAATTGGTCGAGTTCGTTTCGGTCAAAGTACACCAGGCTTGCTTGTCTCAAGCACTTCAATTCAAACTCCCGATAACGAAGCTCAGCCGCGAGGTCAATCGCTCTCTGAAAGCAATCAATTGCTCCCTTATAATCAAGCCTTTCCCTTCTTTCTTTTCCTTCTTGATAAAGCTCATAGATGGTCAGACATGTATCGAAGAATCGTTGATATGCCGTTATGAACCATTCCTTTGCTAAGGAAGCGCCTCGAGAGAACCACTCGGCAGCTTCTTTCATCCGACCAAGATTCCATAGGGTAACGCCCTTGCCTTCAATCGCTTCCAGCATATCGTCTATTAATTGCCCCTTTGCCGCCCTCTCAATGACCAGGTCGTAGTTCTCAAGGGCTTCGGAATAATACCCAAGCAATTGCAGCCTTTGGGCTCGCTGAAGAAAATCCTCCATCAATCCTGCTTCTTCTTTGAGAGAAGAAAAGTCGGCCGTTTGACCCAAAAGCGGGATGATGGGCATTAACAACAAGTTAGAAAGAAGGCAATAGGCGAATAACTTTGCCCTCATTTTCTTTTCTGATATTAATAATAACCTCTTTTCCTTCGCCTTTTTCTCACCCTGTCTAAATCTTCCTTATTTAATTTTTCCTTTTAAGACGCTTACAAATAATCCAACAATTTGAAGGTTTTTTCGCCTGGACGGCGCTTACCTATTCAGCCGAAGTTAATATCTCGATCATAAAATCACGATAATGATTAATAATATCCTCGATCAGCTCTTCTTTGGTAACGGCCAATAACCTCTCAGGGTCGATTTGAGGCATGAAGGCCTCCGTCCATTCTCTGAAAGGAGATTTCCTGTCTTTTCGCCCGAGAAGCCTTAGCTTCAGCTTGAGTTGAATGGAATTTTTGGGCAGGTGTATCTCGTAGGCAAATTGGGTAGCCTTAGTTTTGGGAAAAGAAACATCAAAACAGATAGAGCCCAGGTTTTCCTTCCTAAAACGGCCTTTTATGCCGTATTCCCGCAGGGTTTCAGACAGAGTTTCGAAGGCCGGTTCAGCAATAAACTCACAAAACTGGGCGAAGTTCTCTCTGGTTTCTGCCTGACATTTTTCAATAAGTCTTATCTTTTCGAAGCAATCCTCCAAGAGCCCCCTCCACTTATCTTTTTTCACCATGCTAATCCTTCCGCCAGAAGTCGAATTTTACCACACATTTGCCCCTGTTTTAAGCCTTTATTTTCTGTTTATCTACTGTCTCTCTTATTCATTCTCTCCCCTGGCTGATGATAACTCCCCTGAAAGTCTTGTGCAAAACCCTGTGAATTTCTTGTTCAATTCTTTTTTATCTTATTGAAAATAAAAAGATTACAGCTTTTTGCACATAACTTAGGCATCCATGATTTGGTCTATCAAGGAGTATCCCTAAAGCTGCTAAGGATCGCTTTAATTTCTTCCCACACCCCCTCCACCTTAATTTCACTTAGGGAACCTGCCTTAATTACCTGTATTCTCCCAGGGGGAGCCCATAACCTGGCGTTTTCCTCGAGAAAAAGAGCTACTCCGCGGCACCCGCACAACCCGGCAAGCTGTGTCACCCCAGAGTCATTCCCCAGATAAAGGGCTGATTTGGCTAACAACCAGGCAACCGTTGAGAGCAGAGGCTCATTCAGCCATCCCCAGCTTGGAGGCCAGGGAAAAGAAGATAAGAATGGAAGGTACTCATTTTCCGCTGGACCAGTTATGATAGCTCCCGATACCCCTTCCGCTGATAAACGATTGACAATTTCCAGAAAGTTGCCCAACTCCCATCTCTTCTGACGCCCGCCGCTTCCGGGATGAATTACTACCAGGGGCGCGGCTTTAGCCGAGGGAAAAAGCTCTTCAGCTTCCTTACCCCATTCCGGCCTAATCGGCAGAAAAGCCATTTTCTCGTATAAATGCTCTTTTTCCGTGTCAGAAGGGATAGCTTTTGCGGTCATCATGAAGAAATATCTCGATAGAGTAAGCCCGAGGCAGTCATTGGCTGCCAGGACTGAAAGCTTTTTCCCAAGGCTCCTTTCCATTAGGGCAACCCATTCAGCCTTTGGTCTGTTTAGCCAGACGAAGACTCTATCAAACCGCCTTAGCCATTCATCGCTCGCCTCTGAGGGAAGTTGAAACAGGGAAGCAAGCCTTCTGTCCTCTGAAGGGATAAAGTTATCAATCAGCCCGGCCGCTTTTAGCAAACTCCCGCCTTCCTGGCCGGCCGCTAAGATAAACTTAGCTTGGGGATAAAGCCGCCTGATAAGCTGAATTGACGGCAAAATCACCAACAGGTCTCCCAGCCCACCCCATCTAACGCCGAGAATTTCCATTTTGGCATTACCCGCCGGCAAAAACGGGGCGACTTATTCTCTTCACAATTATAATTAAACCAGATTTGATAATAGAGAATCTGGGCCAGTATATTTTCATCATTTTTACCATTTATTCCAAAAAGCGCTTCTCGTTCTTGGGGTTAAAATTCTTGCTAAATTCGTAGAATTCAGTTTGCCATTATCATTTAAGAAACCGAGATTTAAGGTAGCGAAACTTCTTTCAACTTAGCTCTTCTTCGAGAGGTATTTTTTCGCGACCTCAGTTCCCCTGGGATAATAAACGAGCAAAATCCTCTCCCCACTTCTCTGCCTGGGCGAGTTCTTCTTTCCCTGGCATTCCTCTTATTTCCAAATTATGGGTAATATTCCATTTTAGTTCTGCGGTCAGGTACTGGAATTCTTTGAAGGCTCCGCCACTCCAGCCGTAAGTTCCGAAAAACGCCGCTTTCCGGCCAAAAATCCTTTTATGTAAAGCCATTTCTAAAGCAGACTTTACAGGCGGGAATAACTTAACCTCATAAGTTGGCGCTCCGACGATAACCCCCTCGAAAATCCAAAGAGACGGAAGAATGTAGCTCACATGTACTCGACCGGCATCAAAAACCTGAACAGGAACACCCGACCTGGCTACGCCGCGGGCCACCGCGTCCATCAAAGATTCGGTGAACCCGTACATGGAGCCAAAAATCAGGGTTATCCCTTTCTCTCCCCGACTCGAGGCGCAGTTAGCCCATTTCTGGTAATTCCCTATGATTCTTCCTGGATTTTTTCGCCAGATAAGCCCGTGCGAGGGAGCCACAACTTCAACCGGTATATTCTTTAGCTTTTCTATAGCCGCCAGAACCCTCTGGCTATAATTGGCCACGATATTCACATAGTATCTTAAAGCCTCCTTTTCATAGAAAGTTAGTTCATCTACCTCGTCGTCAAAAATCTTCCCCCGGATGGCCCCATACCCGCCAAAGGCGTCGCAGGAGAAGAGAATCCTTGAATGTTCCTCATAGGTCATGATTGTTTCCGGCCAATGGACGAAAGGCGTATAAAAGAACTGGAGTTTTTTCTTCCCGAGACTAATTACTTCCCCGTCTTTTACTACCTGCAGTCGACCGGGCTCGGAGACTTTTAAAAAATGAGGTATCATCTCTGCCGCCTTGGCCGAGCAGATGAATTTCGCCCGAGGCGCCAGCCGGGAAAATGTTCTCATTAGCCCCGCATGGTCAGGCTCTAAGTGGTTGAGGACGATGTAGTCGATTTCCTCGACAGGAAGGACTGACTCCAGCCCTATCAGGTATTCTTCTGTTTTGATCGGCTTGATTAAATCGACGACTGCCTTTTTTTCGTCAACCACCAGGTAGGAATTATATGAAACCCCTTCTTTTTTTATCGGCCAAAGACCCTCGAACAAATCCGTCGTCTGGTCGTTTACGCCTACCCAATAAATGCCTTCTCTTAACTCCACAGGATTCATATAAGACCTCCTTCTCTTCTCTTTGATTTTTTATGTCTGTTAATTTGGTTTCATCTTTCTTAGCAGAAACAGCCTCAAGTCCATGACATTCGTTCCCGTAATACCCGTCATAATCAAGTCTCGCACCCTTTGGAAAAAGGAGAACGAATCATTATTCTGAAGATAGCGAGCCAAGGCAAGGCCTTCCCGGCAAGCTTTTTTCAGCGAAGAAGCAGAGATCAAAGCTCCAGCGGCTTCCGTAGGCCCATCTCGACCGTCTGTGGCCAGACTGGCCGCCACCCAGTCGACTTCGGGAGGCAACGGCTTTTTCTCCAGCTCATGGAGCAAAGCTAAGCAGAATTCCGTGTTTCGCCCCCCTCTTCCTTTTCCCCTCACGGTAACCGTCAGCTCCCCTCCGGAAATGAGCGCCAGGGGGTCAACTAACCCCTCAGGTCGGCAGATTATACTGTGGACCAAAGAGGCCCAGATTTCGGCCGCTAACCTCGCCTCGCCTTTTTCTTGCCGACTGATAATTAATGGCTTATAACCTCTTTTTCTCGCCTTTTCAGAGGCTGCTCGGAGGGCGACTTCGTTGTTGCCGATGATGAAGTTTAGAATTTTCTTTTTTTCCGCTTCCGCCTTCTTTCTTGTTTCTTCTATTTTGCCCTTTACGCCGTCGTCGATTAGCTTTCTTACGGTCGGGGGGCATTTCTTCCATAGCCGATATTTCATGAGAACCTCTCTCGCCTCTTCAAACGTGGAAGAATCCCAGGTAGTAAGTCCGGAGGCAATAGTCTCGATATCATCGCCAATTACGTCGGAGATAATCAGATTAATTACTTCAGCTTCCTTAAAGGCCTCGCCCAATCTACCTCCTTTGACGCCAGAAAGGTGTTTGCGAACAACGTTAAGTTCTCTAATATCAGCTCCGGCGTTCATCAAAGACCTGATGACTTCAATCTTTTCATCAAGAGTTAGCGGCGGAAGCGGCTTCGTTACCTGGGAGGAAGCGCCGCCAGAAATCAGAAAGAAAACAATGTCTCCAGGCCCAGTCTTTCGCCCTAGTTCAATTATTCTGTCCGCTGCCAGAACGCATCTTTTATCAGGAAACGGATGTGGAGCTTCCAGACGTTCGACTCCAGGCCAGGAAAATTGGATGCCCGGCAAGCACACCACTATTCCTCTACTTACCTTGTTTTTCATGGTCTGGAGGAATGAGACGGCCATATCGGGGGCAGCCTTACCGAAAGCTGCTACATAAACCCTGTTGAACTGCTTCAGGTCAACCCTGGCTTCAGCGTTGATCCCTTTTAAAATTATTTCTTCCCCCTCTTTTCTGACTGCCTTTTTGATCAGCTGGCCGGGTGAGACAGCTCTCAACCCCCCTTTGAGAATATCTCTGGCCTCCCTCCTTAACCCGTTCTTCCTCATTTTAAATTCCTCTGTTCTCCCGAACTTTCTATTATCCCATTTAGCCTCGCTTTTGTCATAAATAAATTTATGATAAAAATGAATTAGTTTCGATGAAAGATAAGAAGGAAGACAACAAGAAGCGAAGAATCTTGCTCACTCTGATCAAGCTCCTGTTCAGCAGCGGGCTTTTAATATATATTTTTCTTTTTAAAACCAGACTGGGGGAGGTATGGCTTTCCCTCCGCCAAGTCAGCTGGACATGGCTCGTCATTTCCTTCTCCCTTCATGCCGTCGGTCTTTTTATCAGCGCCTACAGGTGGCAAATCCTTATCCGCGCCCAAGGGGACGAAGTACCTCTGAGGTTTCTCGCGCAGAGTTATCTGGTAGGCACTTTTTTCAACAACTTCTTGCCGACCCGGTTCGGGGGCGACGTTGTCCGCATCTGGGACGGGTCGCGCTATTCGCAATCGCTGACTAAGTCCTCGGCCATCATCGTTGTCGAAAGGCTGACTGGCCTCCTGGTTCTTTTTCTTTTTGCCCTGTTGGTAGCTCTCGTTCGCCTTGACCTTGCCCAGGAAACGCCGGTTATCTGGGCTGCTCTCGGCTTGGGAACTCTTGGTTTTGGGGGCGTCTTAGCTTTCCTGCTGCTGCCGGTGTCTCGTTTCCTGGCGTTTTTTCCCAAAAAACTTAGGGGGCGGCTGATATTCGATAAAGTCATTTCTTTCCGCGAAACTATCCTCAGCTACCGGAACCAAAAGAAGGCTTTTGCCCTGGCCATGGGATGGGCTCTGGCCCTGCAACTTAATGTTATTGTTTATTATTTTCTCATCGGCAAGGCTCTCCACCTCTCAGTTCCTTTCCTGGATTATTTCATGGTTATTCCTGTCGTCCATTTTATCCAGCTCATCCCGGTGACAATTAATGGTCTTGGGTTGAGGGAAGGAGCCTATATTGAAATCTTTTCTTATTATTCCATCCCGGCGCAGGCGGCCTTTTCCTTCTCTCTGGTAGACGTAGCTTTCGTTCTCATTCTCGGAGGAATCGGCGGTATAATATATATAATCAGAAAATGAAGCCCCCTGAAAATACTTCCTTCCTCTGTCTTCTTGCTCTGGTTCTTTTCAGTTTCCATTTATCCGTCGAGCTACGTGCTTACTCCGACCAAGACTTGTCTCAATTTGAGACTCGTCTCCAGAAAATAAAGCAAGAGATAACCCAGTTAGAAAGAAGAATCAAAGAGGAGAAAGCAAAGGAATCTACCCTTCTTTCGGAGCTGAACCAACTCTCTCTTGAGAAAAAGCTTATTCTCAGCGAAATTAACCTCAACAGCGCCGAACGCCAAAAGGTCGACCGGGAAATATCTTTTCTCCAGGCAGAAACCAAATCTCTCCGGCAAAAACTAAACCAGCAACGGCAACAAATGGAGAAAACCCTGGTGAGTTTGTACAAGCATGGTCGACTTGAATGGCTCGACTTTTTCTTCCGGGCGAAAAGCTTGACCTCTCTCGTCGCCGAAAGCAAGCGGCTCGAAATGCTTATCCATTATCAGAATGACATCTTAACTGAATTTATCCAAACAGAGGCCAGGCTAAATACTACCACTCAACAGCTCGAAGCTAAGAAAAACGAGCTTCGCCAGCTTCATGAGTTGGCGCTTGAGAGAAAAAGGGCCCTGGAGCAAAAAGAAAAGGAACTCAAAGAATTTACCGCTCGGGTTCAACGTAACCGCCAGCTCTTTGAGCAAACTCTTAAAGAATACCAGGAGAGAGCCGAGCAGCTTCAATCGTTAATGAATAAAATCGTCAGTCAGGAATTAACCCTCCCTTTTCCTTTTGTCCCTTTTTATGAAAAAAAGGGGAAACTCCCATGGCCGGTTGCCGGAAAAATTATCACTCCTTTTGGTCTCCAGAGGCACCCTCAGTTTAACACCATCACATTGAATAACGGCATTGAAATTTCACCGCCAAGCGGTGAAAGGACGGTGAAGGCCGTTCATGCCGGCAAGGTTGTTTACGCCGATAACTTCCAGGGATACGGCGACCTTCTCATCATCGACCACGGGATGAATTATTATTCGTTATACGGGCACTGTGCTGAGTTTCTGGTCAACAAAGGAGACTGGGTACGGGAAGGTCAGCCGATTGCCGTTGTCGGCGATTCTGGCTCTTTGAAGGGTATTTGCCTTTATTTTGAAATTCGGTATAAGACAAAAGCTCTCGACCCCTTGCAATGGCTCCGAAGAAGATGATAAAATAATTTTTTATTATTATGCAAAAAATTAGAATTATTTTCTTAGTTTTTTTCCTGGGGCTGAACGTTTTTCTTCTCTTTCATAAAGGCATCATCACCGCCAGGTCAGCAACACCCCCGACCGATAAACCTTTCGAGCTTCTCGCCTCTGTTTTCCGACTTATTAAAACTGAGTATATCGAGGAAAAAGACCCGGCGGAGACGATGGAGGGCGCGCTGCGGGGGCTGGTTAATTCTCTCGACCCTCTTTCTGGCTACCTCAACCCCGAAATTACTAACCTCTATTTAGAACAACAGAAATCCCAGGTTGCGTTCGATGTGGGCCTCCTCCTGATGAAAAGATATGGCTTTTTCCCTGTAGTGGTGGGCATAAGACCCAATTCTCCGGCGCAGCGAGCCGACTTCCAAATCGGTGATTACATCACGGAGATTGACGGAAAACCAACCTCAACCATCAGCCTGACAGAAGCACGGTTGCGGCTAAAAAATAAAAATAAAACTCCGGTCACCCTGAAGGTTCTGCGGGATGAGCAAACCCGCGTGGTCACCCTCGACCGGGAGAGACTGAATGAATTTCCTTATTCCTTCCAGCCCTTGACGGGAACAAAAGGTTGGCTCCAGGTTTACGGTTTTTATCCTCCCCTGGTCAAGGATTTCAGCCAGAAGGTTCTGCCTCGATTGGCTAAGTCTGAAGGTCCTCTAATCCTCGACCTGCGCTTCGCCCAGGAAGGTAACCTCGAGGAAGCCATAAAATTTTTAAATCAATTCTTGTCGGCCGAAAAGATTGGCTATTTTAAGGGGAGGTCAGGGGAGCCACAAGTTCTAAGTTGCTCCCAACCAGCACCCCTGGTAAACCTTAATCTGGCAGTTTGGGTCAGCCCGGCCACTCAGGACCTGGGTGAGTTAGTGGCCGCTGTTCTTCAAGGATTGAAGAAAGTCCAGGTTATAGGCCAGGTGACGCCGGGATTATTCGCCAAGCGCGAGTTCTTCCTCCTGCGGGACGGAACATCCTTTTTCCTGACAACGGGTGTTGGTTACTTAAGCTCCGATATCTCCCTCTGGGGAAAGGGTGTCGAGCCCGATATTAAGCTCGGCCCTGAAGTAACTGACCCGGGAGTCTATCTCCAGAAAACGCTCGGCACTCAGGTTCGTCCCTAAAAAATGCTCAGGAATTCCCCGAAGGCCTTTGGGCCAGCTCTTCTGTTCCTGGCAATTTCGCTCTTTTCTTTTCTGGCTCTTGATTATTTCGAATGGCGGCAAAGCCCGGAGCGTTCGGTCATCTTTTCCACCGTGTTAAAGGAGAAAAAAGTCCCCTTCGCTTCTAAGTATTATCAAGACGTATTAACCGTGGTTCAAACTAAACTTGGCCCGACTACGAAAATTGTTGAGGCCGACGCCGCCGCCGGGAAAATCAGGCTGGAAGCAGCGGCCGAAGAATATAAAAAATTGGCCGATGAGCTAAAACAGGATTTTTCATCCTTGGGTCTTAAGGCAGAGATTCAAACCCTGGAAGAACTTGAAACCGGCTCGCTCATCCGCTGGACGCTAAAATCAGAGACCACTGACGTGGCTTCTTTGTTCTTCCTGGTTTCCACGCCCGTTGAGGCTCGGCTGGAGGCTCCCGTTAAAAAAGGTGCGGCCCTGGCCGAAAAAAGGCCTCGGGGGGAAGGCAAAGTGGCCATTATCATCGATGACCTGGGATATGACCTCGAATCCATAAATGTCATAATTAGTTTAAATAAGCCACTGACGGTGTCCATCCTGCCCGATGCCCCCTTCGCCCGGCAAACGGCCGAGATTGCTGAAAGCCATGGCCTGGAAGTAATGCTTCATCTGCCCATGGAATCAATCAACTCCCAGGGGAATAACGGCTCGAGGTTTGAGATTACTTCCCGGATGACTCATCAGGAGATTTTCGCCGCCCTCGGAGAATGCTTGAGCCTGCTCCCTAATATAAAAGGTGTAAACAACCATATGGGTTCCCTGATCACCCAGGAACGGGAAACAATGGAGGTTATTCTTTCTGAACTTAAAGCCAGGGACCTTTTCTTTATTGATAGCCGGACAACTGAGAAAAGCGTTGCTTTTAAACTGGCGTCTGAAATGGGGTTGGCTGCCGGGCGAAGAGATATCTTTCTTGATTCTGACCCGGCGACCTCCTCTATTCAGAGACAGGTCCGGGAGTTGATCAAACTCTCCCAAAGAAAAGGGAAGCTGATTGCCATCGGCCATCCCTATCCGGAAACCCTGAGCCTTCTTCCCCACGCCCTCCAGGAGATAGAAAAAGCCGGCTTAAAGGTCGTCCCAGTATCCGAGATTATAAAAAATTACTAAAGTTTATTAATCCCCCTCTTTATTACCACCCCTTTAATCGAAAAACTCTGATAAATCCCCTGAACCTGGTTTCTTCTCTGCGCCGAGGCGCCACTTTTTCTCGCGGGATTCTAAAGGCGAATCGTCTCAAGAAAAATAAGCCAGAACGGCCTCCTTTCGACCCGAGAGAATTCAACCCGCAAATTTTCCAAGCTTTTTCCCTTTTAAAAGGGCAAAGTAGGGGTTCCTGGGCGATTGCATAATTTTAGTTCTTGCTATATATTTAATTTTAGCCTGAGAGGAGGCTTGATATGGCTAAAAGAAAAAAGGGCCCGCTTATTCAGGGCATGATTATATCGACAGCCCTAATATTCTTAGCCATGGCCGGTTGCACCAAGGCTCCCAGCCCTCAAGAGCTCCGCTCCTCTATCGAAATTGTCGACATGGAGACAAAATGGGTGGCCAAGGCCTACCAACCCTGGCCTCCGAAGCTCATCTTAGTTCCGTGCATCTCGTTCCGAGTAAAGAATATCTCGGCCAAGCCGATAAATTACCTCAATTTTAACGCTATTTTTAAGTTCAAAGAAGAAACAGAGAACCTGGGCGATGCCTTCTTGGCGGCCATCCGCAAGGAACCGATCATGCCTGGTCAGCTCAGCGACGTAATCACGATGAAAAGCAACTACGGAGTCGAGGGCAAAAGTCTGGAAACATTTAAGGACAACCCCTACTGGAAGCCGGTTGTCGTAAAGCTGTTTGTCCAATCCAAAGGTTCGGTCCATGTTCCCCTCGGAGAATGGGATGTGTCGAAAACCATCGACTTTAAAGAACCGGAACCAGTGGGTATGGGAGAGGTAAAAAAGAAAATTGACTAAAGGCAACCGCCTACCCGAGATGAAATTAACCCCTAAAAATAAGGAAGCAGAGACAAATGGACGCTATAATCCCGACTCGCCTTTTCTTAACTAAGGGCCGCGGCCAGCATGCCGAAAAATTAGCCAGCTTTGAGCAAGCCCTGCGGGACGCGGGCATTGCACCCTTTAACCTGGTTAAAACATCCAGCATTTTTCCCCCTCATTGCCAGCTTATTTCCAGAGAAGAAGGCTTGCGCCTTCTCCAGCCTGGTCAGGTCGTTTTCCTGGTGATGAGCGAGATTTCGACAGACGAAGGCCATCGATTAATCTCGGCCTCGGTTGGCTTGGCCATCCCCAATGATTCCCGTCACTATGGCTATCTCTCAGAACATCACAGCTTTGGCCAGGACGAAAAAGAGGCCGGCGAATACGCCGAAAAACTGGCGGCTTATATGCTGGCCACGACTCTGGGCAAAGATTTTGATACAAGCCGAATCTGGAATAAAAAAAAGAAGCAAAACCTCCTCAAGATTTCGGACTCGCTCGAAGTCCGGACTTCCAATATAACCCAAACGACAAAAGGGCAAAAGGGGCTCTGGACTACAGCTATAGCAGCGGCCGTTTTTATCACCTAATAGCCGACAAGGATTTAACTATCCGAGCGGGTTAGGCTTCAAGATTTTGATAAAACTTCTTTCCCGCAGATTCTTGATGAATTCCTCTAATTTCTTGCCTCGCTTTTCCTGAAAAATCATTTCCTCGATATCCCGCCGGGTCTCCTCCAGCGTTTTCAACCGGCTTTCTTTCCGGCTTTCGAGCTTAAGAAGATACCAGCCATTTTTTGTTTCTACCCACAGGGAGACTTCTCCCGGCTGGAGCTTATCAACTGCCGCCTGGAGAGTAGCCTCGAGTTCTCCCCGCTTAAAAGTCCCCAGCTCGCCTTTGAGCTCATTTAAAGGAGGGTCGGAAAGCTCGGCCGCCACTTCCTCAAAGCTCGCGTTGGCCGCCAATTTTTCACTCACTTGCTTCTTTCTCGCCTCGACGGCTTCCGCCCCCGCTCCCGGCGAGATGAAAATAGCTTTAATGGCCACCTCTTCTGGCTCGGTAAACTCTTGCGGATGGTCTCGATAGAACTTGATTATTTCCGACTCCTCGAGGACGATCATGCGGTCAACCTCGGTAGCGATGACCGCCTGCTTAAGAAGGTTTTCTTCGATCTGGCGGACAAAATCGTTATACTCTATTCCCTGCCGGCTGAGCTCTTGTCTTAATTCAGCTTCCGAAGCGAGGTGGTTTTCTTTAATAATATTTTCGATATATAATTTTACCTGCTCACTGACGTTAAGCTGCTTTTCTCGGGCAAGTTGCAGCAGCAACATTTCGTTAATAATCATGTCCAGTAGCTGCTTTTTCATGCTTTCGGTTTGTTTCGCCAGCTCCTCTCCCTGGAATTGAGCCCGGAGCATCTGCATCATCGAGTCATACTGCTGCTTATACTGAGAAAGGGTGACAATTTCATCATTAACAATAGCCACTATCTCCTCGATTACCCGCGTTTGTCCCGCGATTATCTGGCTGCTAACCAGAAAAAAGATTAACCAAACAAGCCTGCTTCTCATTGGCCTTCCTTTTCATAGTGGAATGAGAGTCGTTCAGGGAAAAATTCCCAGTCGAAGTTGGCCTTCAATTCCTCGAGCTTTTGTCGCTTTGTCTCTTCTGCTTTGGCCTCAGCAAGTTTTGCCCTGATTTTTGGCGCCGCCTCTTCCCGCGTTAAGAGCACCGGTTCAAGCCGGGCGTCGAGGCGGAAAATATGAAACCCGTAGGGAGACTCAACCACCGGACTCAGTTCAGCCTCCTTAAGCCCAAAAATTACCCTGGCAATCTCTTGAGGCAGGTCGTTATAACTGAAAACGCCGAGCTCGCCCCCCCGACTGGCCTCGGGCCCCAATGAGTTGGCCCGAGCTAATTGGCGGAACAAAGCTTCGTCGTTATTGTTTTTCAGCTCGTCCCGCAGCCGTACCGCTTTGGCTTCGCTGTCGACGAGAATTTGGCTCACCTTAACTCTTTCCGGCAGCAAAAACTCCCGCTGATGAAGATTATAGTATTGGTCTACTTCTTCCTCGGAAATTGTGATGCCGGCAGTAATTTTTTCCAGGTACTTCTCGCAGAGGAGCCTTTCGGTTATCTCTCGCTCATCGAAAGATAAGGCCGGGACCTCCTCTCCTCCAGCGGCAAACCGTCTCCTGTAAGCTTCTTTTTCCTCAGCGACGACAGAGAGACCTTCTCGGCGAGCGGCGGCCGCCCATAGCCTTTCTTCGATAAACTGGTCCATGAGTCGGCTGAGAGCCGGCGAGGACAAACGGCGATATTCTTTGCCCACCTGGATGGAAACATACTTAAAAAAGTCGTTCTCTGTGTATTCTTCGTCTTCAATTTTTAAGATAACCTTATTTGAGCTCGCCTGGGGTGGGAGATAATTGGCCTCCTGAGGCGCGCCCTGCCGCCGGCAAGAGCAGCCCAATGCCAGGCTCAATATCAGCAGGGTTGGGATTATCTTTTTTATGGTGATGGATAATCTCCCTATTAGCGCAGATTAATAAATTAAATTATATTCTAATCTAATAACTCCTTCAAGATACCGAGAGTTTCCAGGCCGATGGCTGTCTCTTCTTCTGTCGTCAGCGGGATGGAGGCTACGCCCTGTGGGGTTAAAGCCCCTTTTCTTCTTTTCATCAAGCCTAATAGCTTTTCCAGGCTTGACGGAGAGGCGGAGGCCCAGGAAAGCAGAATCTTTTTTCCGAGCCGGTCAACGGATTTCAGCCTCAGCTTCGTGGCCAGGTATTTTATCCCCCCGTAAACAATCAGGTTCCGGACACTCTGGGGTAGGGGCCCAAACCTGTCTTCCATTTCTTGAGATAGTTGGTCCATTTCCTCCAGGCTCTCGAGCGAAGAAATCCGTTTGTAGAAGTTTAGCCGCAAGTTCATCTGCGGGATATAATCTTCGGGGATGCGCAGGTCAAGCCGGAGGTTAATCTCACACTTGACTTCTTCGACCGCCTGTCCCTTGATTTCAAGAATGGTCTTGTCCAGGAGTTGCATGAAATAATCGAAACCGACCGCTTCCATCAGGCCGTGCTGTTGAGGCCCGAGGAGGTTACCCGCGCCTCTGATCTCTAAGTCGCGAGCTGCCAGGCGGAACCCGGACCCTAATTCGCTGAACTCCTTTAAGGCTTTAAGCCTTTCCCTCGCTTGAGGGGTCAATTCGTGCATAGGCGGCACCAGAAAATAAGCATAGGCTTGCCTTGATGACCGGCCCACCCGTCCCCTCAATTGATAAAGCTGGCTCAGGCCATACCTGTCCGCCCGGTCAACGATGAGCGTATTAACCAAAGGGATATCAATCCCATTTTCAATAATCGTAGTCGACACCAAGACGTTGTATTTCTGGTCAATGAAATCGATCATTCTCCTTTCCAGCTGGTGGCTGGCCATCTGCCCATGAACGACAACCGGCCTGGCTTCAGGCACGAGCTGACTGACCCACGCGGCTACCCGGTCAATATCTTCGATTTGGTTATGAACGTAGTAGACCTGACCGCCGCGGGAAAGTTCCTGACGAATGGCGCTGGCGACGAGTCTCGGGTTGAAAACAGAGACCACCGTATGAACAGCCAGCCTGTCCCGGGGGGCGGTTTCAATCAAACTTATATCCCTTAAGCCGCAAAGCGACATGTTAAGCGTCCGGGGAATCGGGGTGGCGGTCATTGTCAGGACGTCAACCGAGGTTTTCAGGTTTTTTATCTTTTCCTTCTGCCTAACCCCAAACCGCTGCTCTTCATCCACCACGAGCAGCCCAAGGTCATGAAACTCCACATCCTTAGAAAGCAACCGATGGGTTCCGATAATAATGTCAACCAGCCCGCGTTTGAGGTCGGCCAAGACCTTAGCCTGTTCCGCCTTCGTCTGGAGTCGGGTCAAGGACTCTATCCGCACGGGGAATAAAGACATCCGCTGGCGAAATGTTTTTAAATGCTGGCTCGCCAGGACAGTAGTCGGGCAGAGCACGGCAACCTGTTTTCCGTCCATGACGGCCTTAAAAGCCGCTCTCATCGCCACCTCGGTCTTGCCATACCCAACGTCGCCGCAAAGCAGTCGGTCCATCGGGGCCGGCGACTCCATATCTTTCTTCACTTCCTGGATAGACCGGAGCTGGTCTTCCGTTTCTTCATAAGGAAAAGTTTTATCAAACTCATCTTCCCATAGGCCGCCGTGGCTAAAGCTATGTCCGGGAGTTGCCTTCCGGCGGGCATAAAGTTCCAATAAGTCTTTGGCCAGCTTCTCGACCGCTTTTCTCGTCTTCTCCTTGGTTTTTTCCCATGACTGAGTCCCCAGCTTGTCGAGGGTTGGAAGATTGGGACCGACCGGGGTGTACCTTTGAACCAGCTTTAAGTCTTCTACCGGAACATAGAGCTTATCTCCGTCGCGATAAAGAATTTCCATAAATTCGCGGTTAATACCATCAACCTGGAGCCGGATGAGACCGGTAAAGAGCCCGACCCCGTAATCGTTATGGACCACATAATCGCCGGCCTTCAGGTCTTGAAAATAAGAGGTAAAAGGCCGTCGGGCTGGCCGGCTGACCAGCACTCTTTCTTCCGTCAGGATGTCCCTCTCGCCGAAGAGATGGAGCTTATAGGGGGGATAAGTAAAACCGTGGTCGAGTTTTCCTGACCAGAGGATGATTTCAGCCTCTTTTGGCTTATCCCAGACATCGGCGCTCGGCCGGGCGAGGATGCCTCTCTCTTCCATGAGTGAAAGCATCCTCTCTCTTAACCCCGGCTGACTCAAAAAGAGATAACTCTGGTCTCTTTCTTCCTGGAGTTTTTTTAGATAATCCAGGAAAAAAGGGATTCTGTTATGGAAATGAGGGGCGGGCTGGAAGGAAAAAGAAATGGCTCGCCTCTCGTCTCCTTGGTTGAACTCTTGAATGACCAGCGCTCTGGTCTTTATTAATTCCAATTCCGAAGCAGAAAAGATTTCCTCGGGGGAAAGAGCGGGCACTCTTTTTTCTTGAGCGGCGGCGAAATCCTTGTTTAGCTCTTCCAACCATTCTTCCCATTCTCTTTCTATCTCTTCCGGGTCATCAAGGATCACTAAAGGTTCTGGAATCAACTCGAGGATTGACTGAAATTTTTCAGAAACCAAGGACGCCAGAAAAGCAAACAGCCCGTCAGGCCTGTTTTCGTCCAGAGGCAAGAATTCTGGTGCCTTCCCCCCAAACGGCCAGCGCCTCTGAGCTCGCTCGGACCACGTTTCGAGGAAACCGGCACCGGGCGGAAATTCAATAAGGGCCGGGATAATAACGGAATCGAGCTTGCGCCGCGACCGCTGGGTTGAGACGTCAAACTCTCTTAGCGAGGCCACTCGCTCCCCGCCAAGTTCAATCCTGAAAGGATGACTGGCCCAGGGCGAAAAAACGTCGATTATCCCGCCCCTGGAGGCAACCTCGCCAGGCGAAGCGATAAGGTCAACCTCGCCATAGCCAAATTCTCTCAGGCGATGCAGGAGGTAATCTTTCTCCAGCGGAAGGTCTACTTCAATTTCTAAGAACAGGTCTGGCCAACAGGAGATGTGCGGGACCGGCTTAAGAAGTCCAGGGAGGCTGGTCACAATAAGGCTCGTTTTTTCTTGGGCCAGCTGATAGAAAAAACGCATCCGGGTGGACACGGCTTCCAGAGAAGGCGGAACTCCATGATAAGGATTCTCAACCAGAGGAGGTAAGACGGAAAAAGATTTGGTCGGCACAAAAAACGGCAGATAGAACTCGAGGCCCTCGGCCAGGGCCGCGAGGTCTTTATTTTGAGGCGAAATAAAAATAATCGGCCTTTCGCTTCGGGCCGCCATCCCGGCCAGGACATAGGGTTTAGCCGGCTCAGCTATTCCTGAGAGCTGGATTTTAGTCTCCCCGGCGTTGATTGCTTTTTCCAGCTCCTGCCAGGGGGGGAGGGAGAAAATGAAATCAAGTCCCATCTCTATCTCACCATAAAATTATAGCAACTCCTTCTTGTTCTCAGAAGCGGCTTACCTCTGGCGCTAAATTTCGAGAAAAAACAGGATGCCGGCTATTAATCAGGACTATTTCTCGCCTAAAAAAGGAAGCAAAAGGAGCAAAAGACAACAAAAATAAAATTAAAGCCACTACGGATTGAGAGAAATCAGCTTAATCAGGGCTCTGGTTTTGGGCGGCGCGGCCGGTCTAAAAGACGTCGGAGGCTGAAAACAGCGGACCAATGAATTCAGGCTGTTTTGCCGCCAGCCTTCCTTTTTTATTTTATTAATCTTATTCGCCACTCTCCTGAAGACTGTCTCTCCAGCCTCACCTTTTCTCCTTCCACCAGGCAGATAAAGATATCGGCCCAATCTTTTTTATCCGCGCGAAGAATTCGTTTGCTTTCCAGCACTTTTTCTACCAGGAAGGCATTTTCGCGAACGATGACCCGTTGTGGCTTTTCTTCGTGGATATAGCCAGAATAGCTTTCCACACGGACAGGTTCTTCCTCAGCCAGGGAGCTTACCAGTTCGCTGAATGAAGGCTTGGCGGCCGCCATGTTTCCTTCTAAGTTTACGCCTGTTTAATTAAGTTTTCCAGCGCAATAATTCCCTGATTTTTCCCCATAACCCTAAAACAGGGCTGATTGCCAAGTGTTGCCTGTTGGTTAAATTCAACCAGGAATTTAGCCCCTGGGCGCGCCGTAAAGGAAGATAATTGCGGGTAGATTTTTTCGGGGGCGACGAATCGTTTTTCGAGCAGATTTTAAGCCGGCCTTTCAGGTTGCAAACCATGACTGACAATTTTATAATCGGCAAAGAGTTATCCATAAAGGAGGACAGGATGAGCTCAATTTCTGCCAACCGTTGGCTTCATGTTATTTTCCTCGGGACTCTCTGGGGTGTATCCGAGTGTATTCTGGGGCTTTATCTTCGCCGGTGTGCCAGCCTTACCTCCGGTTCCCTGATGACAGCCGTGGCTCTTTTCTTTTTGACAGCCGGCTGGAACATCGGCCGCAGCCGGCTTGCCATTCCCGTTATGGTCATTATCGCGAGCGTTTTTAAGATGACTGACGCTCTCCTCCTCTCTCTTCCGGTCCAGCACGGCGCTGTCGCCAACCCTGTTTTTGCCTTTCTGATGGAGGGTTTCAGCCTCTGGATGATAATAACTTTTTTCAGCCCTGCCTGGCGGGAAAGGCTTGTCGGCCAGGCAGTCGCGGGTGCTTTCGGCGCTCTTTTGGCTGTTAACCTTTTTCCCCTCGTCGGCCATGTAACCGGTATTCCCGCTTGCGTTGTCCCCGGAACTCAATTTCCTCTCTCGCTCTATTATGCTCCGCTGGCTGTTTCTCTTTCGGCCCTTAGTTTTCCTCTGGGCATTTTAGCCGGCAAGGCCCTGGAAAGGGCGACAGAAAAATCATGGCTCAAATCAATGTCGCCGTCGCTCGCCCGTCTGGCAGCGACGACACTTTTCCTCATCGGAATCATTATCCTTGTCGTTAGCCGGGAATTGCCGCTTTTAAAATGATTTCATAATGAGAGGTGAATACAATGCCTGCCGATAAAAAAAGGTTCAAGAAAGGCATTTCCCGCCGGGATTTTCTAAAAGGAATTGGCGGGGGCGCCGTAGGAACGGCGCTGAGCGCTCATTTGCTCCCGCCGGCCCTGGCCTCAGCCGGTGCTCAGGCGGGTTCGCCGCCTTTATTATCTTCCAAAAGGATAACTTTCTCGCTAAACGGCAAAGAAACCACGGTCGAAGTTGAGCCTGCGGAAACTCTTCTTCATCTTTTGCGCGATAAACTCCAGCTGACAGGAACCAAGAAGGTGTGCGACCATGGCTCATGCGGCGGCTGTACTGTTCTGGTCGATGACCAGGCAGTCTATTCCTGCCTTTATCCTGCTTTCCGGGTTAACGGGAAACACGTGGTTACAATCGAGGGATTGTCCAACGGCAAAGATTTGCATCCGGTTCAGCAGGCTTACATCGACCATGATGCTTACCAGTGCGGGTTCTGCACGCCCGGGTTTATCCTGGCGACCCTCGCCCTCCTTCGTCAAAAAGCGTCGCCTTCGGTAGAGGAAATTAGGGCAGGTCTAAGCGGAAACATCTGCCGTTGCGGCAATCAGGCTAAAATCCTGGCTGCGGTCAAAGCTTTGGCTTCTCAGAAAGGAGGCGCTCTATGAACCCCTTGAGGCCAGAACCAGACGGTTTAACATACTTGGAGCAGGCAGCCAGACAAGAGCCAGTGGCCCAGCCTGTTTCCGCGCCAACCAAAGAATTCAAGTATGTTGGCCAGAAAGTCCGCCGGGTGGATGGCCATCTGGTCGTAACCGGCAAGGCGCCTTATACCCATGATATCAAGCTCGAGGGAATGGCGTGGGGGAAAATCCTCAGGTCGCCGTATCCGGCCGCTGAAATAACAGCTCTTGACCTGACGCCAGCCTTGAGTCGGCGTGGCGTTCTGGCTGCAGTTAAATTAACGACTGGAAGAGTAAGATACATCGGTGAGCCCATTGCTGCCGTCGCTGCCGTCGACGAGGCCACAGCCGAAGAGGCCATCCAGAGCATTAAAGTAGAATACAAGGTCCTCCCGTTTGTGGTTTCTCCGGAAAAAGCGATGGAAGAAAATGCCCCTCAGGTGCTCGATTCCCCCAACGTCCAAAAACTTTTTGAGTATACCCGAGGCAATATCAAAGAGGGGGAAGCTCAGGCAGAAGTGATAATCGAGAGAACCTACCAAACCTCAATCGAAGTCCATCATCCGGCGGAAACTCATGCCAGCATCGCTCAGTGGAAGAATGGCCGGCTTATCATCTGGGATTCTACCCAGGCCATATTCAGTGTGCGCGACCAGATAGCCCGCAGCCTCAACATTCCTGCGAGCCAGGTCAGAGTAATTAAGAAGTACATGGGCGGCGGTTTTGGTTCGAAGCTGGGTCTTAACGACCATACCGTGGCCGCTGCCCTGCTGGCTAAAGAAGCAGGCCGACCAGTTAAAATCGTCCTTTCGCGGCGGGAAAACGCCTACTGTGTCGGCAACCGGCCATCCTCCCGGATAACTATCCGGGGCGGGGCCAAGCGAGACGGCACTCTCACTTTTCTCCATATGAAAAACTACACCGGGGGCGGAGTTGGCCGCGGCGACCGCTGTTCTGAACCGTTAATAGACATCTACCGTTGTCCTCATGTCCTCGTCGAGGAGTATTCAGTTTTTACCAATACCTGTGCTTCCCGTCCAACTCGGGCTCCTGGCCATGTGCAGGGAACGTTTGCCCTGGAAGGTTTTCTCGAAGAGCTGGCCGCCGAGTTAAAAATGGACCCCTTGGAACTCAGACGCAAGAACTACAGCGATAAGAACCTCGGAGATACAGGCATCCCTTATTCTTCCAAAGGCCTCCTCGAATGCTATCGGCTGGGGGCTGAAGCTATAGGCTGGAACCGGCGCAATCCAGTTCCGGGTCAAGCAAAGGGAAAAATAAAGAGAGGAATAGGCATGGCCACTCAGATTTGGTGGGGAGCCGGCGTTCCCGGTACAGTGGCCGACTTAAAGGTTTATCCTGACGGAAGCATAGAAGCTATCTGTGGGACGCAAGATTTGGGCGGGGGGACAAGGACTTACATTGCTGCCATTATCGCTGATGTCCTCGGGTTAGAGCCGCAAGATATTACCGTCCGGATTGGCGATACGGACTATCCATGGGCGCCTTCTTCAGGCGGCAGCCAGACCACCCCTTCGGTCGGCCCGGCTTTTCTTGATGCCGCGTTAAAGGCGGCCAAGGAGCTTAAAGCCATCGCTTCTAAAAAGCTGAACTGCCCGGCGGAAAATGTCGAAATCCGCAATCGCAGGTTTATCGATAAAAGCAAGCCTGAAAATTCGCTTTCCTTCTCAGACGTGGCCCGGGAACTGCGGCGGGTAACTGTTTTCCACGGAGAACGCGCCGGCCTGCCGCCTGGTTTTGCCTATAACTCTTTCGGCGCTCATTTCGCCGAGGTTGAAGTCGACACCGAAACCGGCCGAGTCAAAGTGCTCAAAGTGGTGGCAGCTCATGAGGTTGGTCGTGTCGTTAACCGGCAAACGGCCGAGAGTCAGGTGGTCGGCGGCATGACCCAGGGGTTGAGCGCCAGCCTGTTTGAAGAACGCGTCATGGACGAAGCCGAAGGTCGTTGCGTGAACACCAATTTGCATGACTACAAAATCGCCACTTTTCTCGACATTCCCGAGATAATTACCCTTTTTGTTGATTCTATTGACCCGAGAATAAACAACCTGGGCTCGAAGGGCCTGGGTGAACCGCCGCGGATCCCGGTGGCGGCAGCCATCGCCAATGCTGTTTTTAACGCCCTGGGTGTTCATCCGGCCATTATCCCGATGACACCGGAAAGAATCCTCAGGCTTCTCCGGCCGAAGGAGGAAAAACCATGATTCACTTCGAACTCGCCCAACCGCAAAACCTGCAAGAATTGACGACATTCTTAACAAAGACAAACGGTTCCTCGACCCCACTGGCTGGGGGGACTGACTTGATGAGTCTGGTTAAAGATGGAATCATCCGTCCAGAAGTTGTTGTTGACCTCTCCACCGTCCCGGAACTCCGCGGAATCAGGAAAGACCAAGTGGGTGTCCGCATTGGCGCTCTGACGACGATTAAAGAACTCGCCTCTGACCCTATCATCGAGAAAACCTTTCCCGGTCTTAGACAGGCTGCTCTCTCCATAGGTTCTCCTCAATTAAGAAACGTAGGCACGGTCGGCGGAAATCTCTGCCAGCGGCCTCGCTGCTGGTATTTCCGGGACCCCCTCTTCACCTGCCGCAAGAAAGGAGGTAGTCGCTGTTTTGCTGCCAGAGGCCGGAACAAGTACCATGCAATTTTTGGCGGCGGGATATGTCATATTGTGCATCCCTCTGACCTGGCGCCTGCCTTAATCAGTCTTGAAGCTAAGGTCAAGATAGTATCTCCCGTTGGGGAAAAGGAAATGCCGCTCGAAAATTTCTTCACCCTGCCTTCAGTCTCGGTGCGGCAAGAGAATATCCTTCAACCCGGAGAAATCTTAACTGAGGTTATCCTCCCGCCGCCCTCTCCCCGAAAAAAAAGCATCTACCTGAAATTTACCGAAAGAGGCAGCTGGGACTTTGCTGTGGTTTCGGTAGCCGTTTCCGGAGTAGTTGAAGGCCAGAGAATAACCAAACCCAGAGTCATTCTGGGCGGTGTGGCTCCAATTCCCTGGCGTCTTCCAGGGTTTGAGTCAAAAATTGAGGGCCACCAGCTAAAGGAAACAGCTGTCGCCGCGGCCGCATTAGAAGCGCTCTCTGAAGCCAGGCCTTTAGAGGAGAACAGATACAAGGTTGACCTTGCCGGCGTCTGGCTCACGCGAGCGGTCTTAAGCCTGCTTAGCTAAGTTGAGAAGCTGTTTTTCTTCAGCTTTGAACCATGACTTAACAAGCCTTCGGGTTTTCTCAGGAGAAAAAAGATGAAAGAAAAGACAAAAGCTGGACCAATGTTTTTAAGCCTTCTTCCCCGCTTAATAGCCTGGGCAATCCTGTTAAGCCTGGTTTGCCCTCTTTTCCCCCAGCCAACTGAAAGATACTTCGACCAGGCCGGCCCTCTGGGAAATGAGACCAGACTGGTAATCTTTTATCCTTCAGTCGGTTCGCTGCGGGCTCTCCTGGCGCTTGAAGAGAATGGTTTCATTAGCCTGGAAAATATAACCGTTGTCGGCGTTTTTTCCTCCCGGGAAAAGACTAACTACGAACAGGCCTATCGCCTTGTCCGGGAAAAAAAATGGGCCAATTTCCATTTTCACCGGGTAGAGCGGGAAGTTGCCCCGCCGGACCTGTTCAAGAGGAACCAGCTGAGCGATGAGTTGGCCTCCATTTTTCAAAAATCAAGCGGCATTATCTTTTTTGGCGGGCCGGACATCCCGCCCTCTATTTACGGAGAAAAGACGTCGCTCCTGACTCAGATTGAAGACCCGTGGAGGCATTATCTCGAACTCACGGCCATTTTCCACCTTCTCGGGGGTTATCAAGACGAAAATTCTCAGCCGCTGCTTGCTTCCCGGCCTGATTACCCCATTCTGGGTATTTGCTTGGGAGCTCAGAGCCTGAACGTGGGTACCGGAGGCAGCTTGACCCAGGACATCAGTGCGGAAATTTATAGCGTGCAATCCGTCGAGGACTTAATCGCCCTCGGCGAATCCGCCTGGCACACAAATCCATATTATCTTCTTAATCCTGACCCACAGTTCAAGCTTTTTGCCAACCAACTCCACCCCATCCGCCTTTTGAATGAGGGGAAGTTTTGCCAGGAAATGGGCTTTTCCCCTGAAGACCATCCTCTGGTTCTCAGCGCCCACCATCAGCAGGTAAAGAAACCGGGAAAAGGGTTTAAACTGATTGCCACTTCCCTGGACGGCCGGGTTAGCGAAGCGTTCGAACACACGCTCTTTCCCAATGTCCTCGCCGTTCAATTCCACCCTGAGTTTCCGGTCCTCTGGGACCGTCAGGCAAAATTTCGCTTTACTCCCGACGATAAGGAGCTCGAAAGCCCCAGGGCGCGGCTTGAAGCCGCCTCGCCGAGTATTGCTTTTCATAGGAAACTGTGGACCTGGTTTATATCCAGGCTAACCGGGCGGCGGTAATCAAGAATAAAGTACTTAGCCTCTTCGCTGAAAAATTTTCGTCGCTACTATGGAGACGACTTTATGAATCGACCGCGGCTCATTCCGTCATAGCCGCTTGCGCTCTGATGAGGTCGTGCATCGTGATTATTCCTTTAATCGAGCCGTCATCGCGATCAACGACAACTAACACGTTCACAGGTGAAGCAATGAATTTATCCCCGATTTCGTTAACTGTCTGGTCAGGAAAACATGTTACCGCTTTTTGAATTTCTGGCAACTGTCCCCCTTCCCCCCGCAAGTAATTGATGATTGATTGGCGCGAAAGAAGGCCCTCCAGTCTGCCGTTAAGAACAACGGGAAAAACGTTATAGGGATATCTCTTAATCTTCTCCTCGAGTTCCCCCCGGGAAAAGCCGCTGATAGCCACAGGCTTGGGGTTGGCAATTGCTCCGACCGGAAGGCGCAGCCAGCTTTCTAAGTCCTTTGGGGGTCTTACCTTATGCAGCTCGTGGCCGTCCTGGACAAGCAGGGCGTCATAAAAATTAAGATGACCGGCGATTCGGGCTAAGGATTGGCTGATTGCCATGCCCAGAAGGAGGCCAGGAACGAGGGAAAATTGATGGGTCATTTCAAAGACAATTAAAATAGAAGTCAAAGGCGCTCTCACCAGGGCCCCCAGACAAGCGCTCATTCCAACCACAGCCAGGACGACATGGTCGGCGGCGGTAAGATTTACCCAGCGGGAAGCCAGCCCGGCGGTAAAATAACCCGCCATCCCGCCGATAAACAGCATCGGCGCAAAAATGCCG
>JBBIRF010000040.1:0-24379 GCA_037441905.1 Candidatus Aminicenantota bacterium | reverse complement strand
GCGGTATCTGTTACCGAAAGAGTTAAGCTCATCGGCGAGGTCAGGCGGCTGGTCAATAAGATTGCTTTTCAGTTTACGGCTAACGAAGGGGAAGGCTGATGGAATTCCTGCTGGAAATAATGACCGAAGAGATGCCAAGTTCCCATGTAAGGTCAGGCCTCGACCAGCTCGCCGATAACTTTAAAAAGGAACTCCAGGCGGAAAAGGTTGGAATAAACCAGCTCGAGGTTCTGGGCACGTGCCGGCGGTTAGTCGTCCGGGCCGACCTGGAAGCGAAGCAACCTGACGAGGAAGAAATCGTCGTCGGCCCGCCCAAAAAGGTTGCCTTTTCGGCTGACGGCAAGCCAACTCCGGCGGCTCTTGGTTTTGCCCGTTCCCATGGGGCTTCGGTGGCCGACCTTCAGGTCTTGACCACGGCCAAGGGTGAATATGTGGGGTTAAAAAAACCAAAGCGCGGGAAGTTGACTCAGGAAATCCTTCCGCCAATAATCCCCCGGGTGCTGGCTGGCCTCACTTTTCCCAAGATGATGCGCTGGGGAGAATCCCAGACCCGGTTTTCCCGGCCGGTAAAGAATATCTTTGCTTTGTTTGCCGGCCAGCCTCTACCGGTTAGTTTTCAGGACTGGCCCTCAAAGCCGGTGACTTTTGGCCATCGCCTTCATGCTAACAAACCTCTGGCCGTAAGCTCGTGGGAAGAGTACCGAGAAAAACTCCGCGAACACCGGGTAATTATCGACCCGGAGGAAAGGCGAAAGCTAATCCTCGAACAAGCCGCGGCGCTTCTTCGGCCGCTCAAGGCGCAGCTGTATCCTGATGATGAACTCCTGGAAAAACTGGTTTTAACAACCGAGCAGCCGCTGGTGATTATCGGCGCCTTTCCTGAAAAATATCTTATTTTACCGATCGAAATAATAAGCACAGTGTTAAGGGAAGGGCAGAAGCTCTTCTCCGTGGTAAAGCAGGGGAAACAGATTCCCTATTTCATCGGCGTGGCCGACCAGATTGCCGACCCGGAGGGAATAATTCAAAAGGGCTACGAAAGGGTTATCCGGGCCAGACTGGAAGATGCTCTCTTTTTCTGGAATCAGGACCTCAAAGTTTCCTTGAAAGAAAGAGTCCCTGAGCTCGCGCGGGTCATCTTTCAGGAAAAACTCGGAAGTTATTTGGAAAAAACCGAGAGGTTAAAAAAATTAGTTAGCTTTCTCTGCCTGCGGGTTGGCCAGAAAGAATTGCTAAAAGAGACGGTTTTAGCCGCTGAGCTCTCAAAAGCCGACCTGGTTACCGAGATGGTTCGTGAGTTTCCTTCGCTCCAGGGAAAAGTGGGCGGGATGTACAGCCGGGTCCAGAAGCTCCCGCCTCAAGTTGCCCAGGCAATTTACGAACATTACCAGCCCTTAAGCCTTGATAGCCCGTCGCCGGCGAGCCTTCCCGGAGCCCTGCTTTCCCTGGCAGACAAGGTTGATTCTCTGGTAGGGGCAGTCGGCATCGGGGCAGAAATTTCGAGCTCGAGTGACCCGCTCGGTCTCAGAAGGCAGGCCCAGGGAATTTGTAAGCTTATCTTAGACCATAAATTGAGGCTTTCTTTGACCCAGCTCCTGAAGAAATCCGTCGCTCTTTACGAAAACAAGCTGACCCTGGATAAAAATGACGTGCTTAACACTTGCTGGAGCTTTTTCGGGCAACGGCTTCGGTTTATTTACGAGAGAATGGGCTACCGCTACGATTTAATCAACGCGAGTCTGGGCGCGGGATATGATGATATTTATCTTTCTTTCGAGCGGTTAAAGGCCCTTGATGAACTCAAAGCAAGACCTGAATTTGAGCCTTTAGTCTTGATGGCCAGACGCGTCGCTAACATTCTGCGGAATCAGCCGGCCGCTAAGTTTAACCCTAAGTGGCTCGAGGCGAAAGCCGAAAAGGAGCTTTTTTCAACTTTCAAAATAATCAACCAGCATGCCGCCTCTTTATTAGAACAGGGCGAGTTAACTCAGGCTTTGCGGATTGTTTTTAAGCTGCAGGCGCCGCTCAACCGTTTCTTTGACCAGGTGCTGGTGATGGCGGAAGAAAAGCGGGTGAGGCAAAATCGCTTAGGGTTGCTGAGCCTGATTAAGGATTTCCTTTGGCGGTTGGCTGATTTTTCCCAGGTGGTTCTTGAAGGCGAGAAAGAAAACGTTAAGAACCAGGCCTAAACAACAAATTCGTCCTTATCTTCGTCTTCCTGTCCAGGGGTGCTGATAAACTTCTGTTCGAGGGCAATAATCTTAACCAGGTTGCCGGGGTAGTTTTGCCCTTTTTCTTCACCGTAAGGGAAAAATTGAACGCCTACTTGAAAGGCATAACCTTTTTTGCCCTCATACGGAGCGACCCAGCGCACCAGACCTTTCATCTTCAGCGGAATCGTTTCCCCGGGGATGGAAATTTCCAGCTCTAAGCTGGCGGCCAGCGGGATTTCCTTCCGGGAAAAGAACCTCAGCCCGCCGCGGCTGAGGTCATAAACGGGGCAGAAAGAATCTTCGAGTTTGTTCTTAATGAAAGGCAAGGCAGTCATGAACTTATAGTTAAGCGTGGCTCCCGGAATCTTAAAGCGGACACAAGCCCGGCGTTCTGGCCTTTCTTCCTTTTTTTCCATTCCAGGTAAGTTTTACCCCTTTCTAAAACATTTCTATTATAGACTTATGCTCCCTTTTTATATGAAATAATTAATTTTGTCAAAGGATTCTAGGTCGGCGGCGACCACCAGGGAAAATTCTTTAATTGCGTCATGAGCCTCTGGAAGGCCGCTTCTAACTTCTCGAGGTTTTGTCGGCTGGCGGCGGCGTCTTTCTCCCGGCCGGCAATTTCCAGGGAATAGGCTATTTTCTGGAGTTCGACCAGGCTGAGGTTGGCGGATGACCCCTTTAGGCTATGCCCCAGAGCCTGGATGGTGGGGAAATCAGCTTTGGCCACGGCTTCCTTCAACTCGGCATACTTCGCTTGAAATTCTTCCAGATAAATATTAATGAGCTCACGCAAAAAAGATTCGTCGCCGCCTATCCTCTCCAGGGCCGAAGGAAGGTCGATGACTCCCGAATCTTTTGTTTTATTTTCTTCCATCGCTGGCTCCTCCTAATGAAACCGCGCTTTCAACGACCATAACCCGGTTTCGGCCGGAAGCTTTTGCCTGATAAAGCGCCCGGTCGCTAAGGGCGATTAATTCCTGAAGCGAAAGGGAAGGATGCCGGTCAGTCGAGATTCCACCGGCCGAAACCGAGACGACCAGCGATTGGTGGTTGAAATTAATCGGCCTTTCCGCCACCGCCTGGCGGAACCGCTCGGCAATAGCTTCCAGGGCCGCGGTTGAGCAGTTAGGAATAACTGCTAAAATTTCATCCCCTCCGTAGCGGCCAACCTTATCATAGCGACGCGACCGACTTCTCAGCCGACGGGAAATTTCAGCCAGGATGGCGTCTCCGGCCTGGTGGCCAAGAGTATCGTTAATGGTCTTAAAATCGTCAACGTCAACCAAAATCAACCCGAGAGGTCTGTTCTCCCGCCGGCTTCGGAAAAATTCTTCCTCGGCTTTTTCGAGCACGGAGCGACGGTTAAGAAGGCCTGTCAGGGCGTCGTGCGTTGCCTGTTTTTTGAGCAAGCGTTGCAGCTCGATTATCCTTCGCCCCGCATTCAGACGAGCTCTGAGTTCCAGCGGGTCGAAAGGCTTGGTGATATAATCATCGGCGCCACTGTTCAAGCCCCGGATAAGGTCTGGTCTTTCGTCTTTGGCTGTGAGCAGAATGATATAAATATAATCGCCCTGGTTTGAGGCCATTTTCTGGCGGATTTGGCGGCAAAGTTTGAGCCCGTCAACCCGCGGCATCATCCAGTCAAGGATAGCGATTTCCACGGGGTAATTTTCCAGAATCTGCCAGGCTTGCTCGCCGTCATGAGCTAAGAAGGACTTGTAACCCCAGGATTTAATATGATGCTCCAAGATGCGGCCGGAAATGCGGTCGTCTTCTGCAATGAGGACAGCGATTGGCGAATCGACCATCAGTTATCCTTTTTTCTTAACGCGGTTAACTGTCTTCTCGATAACGGCCAAAAGCTCGTCAGCCCGGAGGGGTTTGGGAACATAATCATCCATCCCGGCGGCCAGGCATTTTTCTTTATCGCCTTTAAGGGCATGAGCTGTCATGGCAATAATTGGCAGGTGAGCCTTGGTTCCCTTTTCTTTTTTCCTGATTTCCCGCGTGGCGGCAAAACCGTCGAGCCGGGGCATCTGGACATCCATCAGGACAAGGTCAAAGATTCCCTTTTCCAAAGCTTCCAGGGCTTCCTGACCATCTTTGACGGCGACTACTTATTGGCCATGGCGCTGGAGAATAAAACTGGCGACTTTTTGATTGACCAGGTTATCCTCCGCCAGAAGAATCCGATATTTATTCCTGGCCTTTTTCTCTTCTTCCACAGGAGCAAAACCAACGAGAACCGTGGGCTGTTTTTTCCCCAGGATGACCAGGAGAGCATCGCGGAGCTCGCGCGGCCGCGGCGGCTTGGTAAGAAATGTCCTTATCCCTATTTTTTGCCAGAGGGAAATATCTACCTTGTGGTCAGGCGAAGCCAGGAGGAGAACAGTCCGTCTGGCCCGGTCAGGGTCTTGCCGGAGAAAATCCTGGAGGAAAAACGTCCCTGTCCCGGGAAGAAAAGAATCGAGAAGGATAAAATCAAACGGCGTTCCCAACTGCAGGCTTCGTTCGATCAAGACAACGGCATCCTCGCCGCATTCTGTTTCTTCAGGCTTAACGCCCCAGGCAGTCAGCCAGGCTTTGAGGCTCTGCCGGGAAGTGGCGTTATCGTCAATAATCAAGGCTGCGGTTTGGGAAAGGGCTTCTCGGGCGAGCCGTTCCTCTGTCTGTTGCGCTTCTGGCACTGGTTCGATTTTCAGTTTAATTTCTACATGAAAACGGCTTCCTTTCCCTTCTTCGCTTTCTACCCAAATTTGCCCACCGAGAATAGAGACAAGCTCCTGGCAGATAGATAAGCCAAGCCCGGTGCCGCCGAACCTGCGGGTCATCGAACCGTCAGCCTGGGTAAACGCCTGGAAGATAAGCTCCTGCTTTTCTTTCGGAATTCCAATCCCCGTGTCGGCCACCGTGAACCTGAAGAGCCCCGAGTTATCCTCCCAACTTTTCAGCTCGACGGTAAGCGTCACCTCGCCTTTTTCGGTAAACTTGATGGCGTTACTGAGCAAATTAATTAAAATCTGCCTGATTCTTCCCGGGTCGCCCTCGACATACATCGGTAGAGAAGGAGGTAAATTGCAGGTCAACTCGAGTTTTTTCTTGTGGGCTTCGAAGGTTAATGGGGCGACCGCCTCAAAAACCAAATCCTCCAAGTTGAAAACTGTCTTCTCCAGGACGATCTTTTTCTCTTCAATCTTGGAGAAATCGAGAATGTCCTTAATCAGGTCAAGCAACGCTTCAGCCGAATTCTTGATCCCGGTTAGATATTCTTTTTGTTCAGGCGTAAGCTCTGTTTCCAGGAAAAGGTTGACCATCCCGAGGATGCCGTTTAAGGGCGTCCGGATCTCGTGGGAAATATTCGCAAGAAATTCGCTTTTAACTTTCTCGGCAGCCTGAGCCTGGTTGCGAGCTTTGACCAGTTCGCTGACGTCGATGAGGTTGACAATCAGGCCGTCATAATTATTTTGATAATAAACGGGCTGAAACCGGATAAACATCTCCAGGCCAAACAAGCTTTTTTCCAGAGAATAAGCCTGGCTGGATGGAGTTTCTTTGAATCTCTTGACTAAGGAATCCAGGTTAACGAGACTCGCAATCGGCTTCAGGTCTCGCAGATTTTGCCCGACAACTGCCTTTCTCTCGGCTTTCAGGAGATTGAGGAAGTAATTATTAATCTCGATGATGAAGTTATTAGCATCAGCAGAAAGGATGCCTTCCTGCATGCCTTCGATCATGGCCGCAAACCTGGTCATCTCTTTTTGCAATCGCTCTTCCGCCAGACTGCGGGAGGTGATATCGCGGCCCGTCCCTCGGTAGCCTCTGACTTTTCCTTCAGGGCCAAGGATTGGCAGGCCATTGATTAGAATATAAGCTTTTTCTTCTGTTTTAGTTTCGTAGCAAGCTTCGAGGTCAATAATCGGCTCGGCTTTCACCGCGAAAGAATTAACGACGTTTTTGACTCTTTCGGCCTCAGCCAGGGGCATAAGGTCAAAAAAGCTCTTGCCGGTGATTTCTTCCGGCTCATAACCTAACATTGATTTAACTTTGTCGGAAACGAAAGTAAACTGCCATTTTTCGTCAACTTCCCATATCCAGTCAACCGAGGATTGGGCAATGTCCTGGAATTTTCTTTTGGACAAAATGAGTTCACTCTCGATATTCTTTAGCCTCGAAAGGTCTTGATAGATAGCAAAAATAGCCGCTACCTGGTCATCAATCATAATTGGCCCCGCGACCAGCAAAACCGGGATAGGCTGGCCGTCGCGACGGAGGCGGGTTGTTTCCTGTTCAACCTTTTCGCCGCGAAGGGCCAGGCTTATCAGGGCTAAGGAGTCCTTCCTGAGTTCGGTCGGGACGGCGACCGTGTCAAGATATTCGCCCAGGACGTCTCCGGGCAAGAAGCCGAAGGTTTGAGTGAATTTTTCGTTGACCTTGATTATTCTCCCCTGGCGGTCGGCAATAATCATAGGCGCGGGCGCAGCCTCGAATATTTTTTCACAATAAAGACTTATCTCCTCCTGGACTATGCCCTGAGGTTGGCGCTTGAGCTCCTTGAGGATGGCGCTCAGCAGGTCAGTGTTGGTCCGTTCCTCGGTCATAGTCAGTTACCTCTTTCTTTTCAATAATATAAGCAGGTTCAGGATAGCGAAGATGAAGCGCGAGAGCAAGTGCCTTCTTAGCGGCCGTTACCATGGCCTCAACCGAAGGATGAGCGAAAAAGTCCGTGGCTACGCCGCCAAAGGCTATTTTCTTTGCCGGAGCCGTAAAATTCTGGAACGCGGCGTCGAGAACAATATTTTCCGCAAGACGGCGGGCCACGCCTTTCAGCTCTTTGGAAGAAGTTTGAGGCAAAATTACCAGGAACTCACGGCGGCTGAACCGACCAACCTTATCGTAACATCTAATATTTTTCTTTACCTGCCTGGCAATCTCGGTGAGGAAGCTCTTTTCCAGCTCGGGGGAAAAGCTTGCCTCTCTTGTCGCGTTGGGAAGGGAAGGACTAAGGAGGAGAATTCCGGTCGGTTGAAAATTGCGCAGGCCGCGGGCGATTTCTTCCTCCAGGAATTCCAGAATCTTTTTCCGGTTCCAGAGATAAGTAAGGGGGTCGAGGCTTAACAGGCGGCGTTTTTCTTCCTCAGCCTGTAACATCTTTTCAGCTCTTTTTACTCTTATCCTAAGCTCATTGAAGCTGTAGGGTTTGATGAGATAATCATCAGCCCCGGAAGAAAGGCCGCGGATGATATCCTCGTAGCCGTCAGTTCCAGAAAGCACAATTATATGGCGGAGCGGTTGGTCTTCCCCTGATAATTCGGTTTTGATTTTCTTGGCCAGGGCAATGCCGTCAAGCCCGGGCATCATCCAGTCTAAGATGAGAATCTGGGTTGACTGGTCTTTGGCCAGCTTTTCCCAGGCCTCCTGGCCGCTCCGGGCTGTTTCCACTTCGTAACCCCAGTCCCGCAAGCATTTTTCCAAAGCCATCAGGGTAATCAGGTCATCGTCGGCGACTAAGATTCGCATCCTTTCTTTCTCCCTTGCTCTTATTTAGTCGAGAAAACCCGGAGAAATTGTCTTTTCTTGAACTATTATAAAAGGAAGGGAAAGCCTGTTAATGCCCTTTGTCGATGAACCGGGGGGTGATATTTGATAACCTGATATCCCCTCAATGGGGGAGGAGGGTCATCTTAATCGTTTAGTTCTGAGTATTAATCTGGCGAATAGATTGAAGAGTCAATAAAGGGAAGAGAAATCTTTCAGGCCGACAAAGAAATAAAATTAGCGAAGCGTCCCTTCGTACCTGGCAGTAAGCTGCCGCCGTCTTACTTCTTCCGGCGTATAAAGCGGCAACAAAATCGGAGCTATGCGGTCAGTCTTGATGCCTGCCTTCTTTAGCTCATTCTCATAGGCGACAATATGCTCCAAAGTGAGCTGGCCGAGCTTAACTCCTTTAGTATATTCGGCGGCATATTTTCCAGCCCGACGGCCAAAAACGTTGTAATCGAGGACGGAGTTTCCCATCAGACGGTTTCGGCCGTGGACTCCGCCCGAAGCCTCGCCGGCGACATAGAGTCCGGGGATGTTGGTTTCGCAACGGGCGTTTATCTCAATTCCGCCGTTCTGGTAGTGGAGGGAAGGATAGGTCAGCATAGGTTCCTTCGTTATGTCAATCCCGTACCGGATGAACTGACGGTACATAGCCGGGAAGTTCTTGCTAATATAGCCTGGCCCGTGGATCATGTCGATTAACGGCGAATCCAGCCAGACTCCGACGCGACCGCTCGGCGTCTCGACCCCGTTTTTCCTTTCCAGGCATTCCCGGATAAACGCGGCGCTCTCAACGTCTCTCGGCTCCTTGGGAAAAACGAAAAGCTCTCCATGGCGGTTTACCGGCTGGCCCCCAGCTCCTCTGATCTTCTCGGTAATCAAGAAGCCGGCAATTTGCTCCGGAAAAACTGCTCCGGTTGGATGATACTGGACAGAGTCCATGTAGAGGAGCTTGGCTCCGGCGCGGTAGGCGATTACCAGGCCGTCGCCTGTCGCGCCGTAATGGTTGGTCGTATCAAACCCGCGGATATGAAGCCGGCCGTAACCACCCGTGGCGATAATCGTCGCCTTGGCTTTGACTATAAAATATTCCTCAGTCTCGAGATTGTAAAGGATGCCTCCGGCGCAGCGGCCTTTCTGGTCGAGGATTAGTTCGACGGTGGGCATAAACTCCAGGACAGTAATATCTTCGGGATGATTCCTTACTTCGTCCATAAGAGTCCGCATGATAATCGCGCCGGTATAATCGCGGCAGGAATGCATTCTCATCCGGGAGGTTCCGCCTCCGTGGAGGACATAGTTATTGCCGTCGGGTCGCTTATCCCAAACAACCCCGAGGTCTTCCAGCCACTTGACTACCTCTGGCCCGTCTTCCGTGAGCGCCCGGACTAATTCTGGTTTGTTATCAAAATGGCCGCCGCCGATGGCATCCAGATAATGACGGGTAGGCGAGTCGTGCGGTGTCACCGCGGCCTGCATTCCCCCCTGAGACATCATCGAGTTGGCGTCTCCCAGCCGAAGTTTGGTTGAAATAATTGATTTGGCTCCGTGCTGCCGGGCAATTATGGCCGCGGCGCATCCGGCTCCGCCGCCACCGACGATTAAAATATCTGTCTCGAAATCAGGGTGGTTCAGGTCGAATTTTGCCGGGTTAATCCTTGAATGGGATTCCAGCATATCGGCCACTTCGCGGGTAATCATTTCGCCTTTGTTTGGTCCGACTCTGACCTGGCGCAACGCATCTGGACGGTAATCCGGATGAAATTTTTTCAAAACCTCTTCTCTTTCCTGGGCTGTCATCGGCGGAAAGACCGGTTTTCCCGACTTCTGGAGTTCGAACCGGCGAGGTCTGGTCTCCTCGACTTTTTTCAAAGAGGCACGCATATATTCTGGGTACATGGCTTACTCCTTTTCTTCTTCGATGTCCCGGGCATAATAAAGTTTCTTAAGCTCTTCCCGCGACATTTTCATTAGCTTCTTATATTCCTGGTTATACTTGCCCGACCTGATTTCCTGGAGTCTGAGCTCGAGTTCCTGGCTCCGGGGGGCCAGGTAGCGACCATAAAGGCGTTTGGCCAGCAGCCCCACGTTGTAATGGACTATCTCTGCGGGACAGCGTATCGAGCAAAGGCCGCAGCAGAGGCAATCAAAAGAAAGGTCCATCACCTTGGCGACATCTCCTCTGATAGCCGCCTGGATATATTCCATCACCTCCAGGTTCTGAGGGCAGGCTTTGGTGCAGGTATTACAGGCAACACAACGGAAAATTTCGGGAAACAGCTGCTGGAAGGCGGTGATGTTCGGTTGAAGTTTTTCAATATCGTAAACTGGCTTGTGGGCGGGAACGGATGGAAGCTGGGAAAGCCACATTCCATCTTGAACCAGAGTGGTACAGGCTAAGCCTGTGTATATTTTGAAGTCGCCGGGAAGTCGATAAACCGTAGCGCAGGCACCGCAGAATCCTTCCCGACAGCCAGCACCCCTTTTAATCTGATAACCGGCGTATTCAATCGCTCCCATAATGGTTGATTCGGCCGGCACTTTATAAGCTTTCCCCATGATGTAAACTGTGACCATTTCCCGGGGTACGCTGACCACGCCTTCGGCTTCCAACCTCTCGGTTCTTGCCTCGACTGAGAGGGAAGCTGAAGGGTTGGGTTTGGTCCTTTTTACGGTTGCTTTCTTGGCCATCTTTTTACTCCTTTTTCGGCATCAAGGTTCAATATTCCTGAGGCAATTGCTTAAGTTCAGCCCAAGAATAGACTGGACCGTCTTTGCAGACATAATGATGCCCTATGTTGCAACGGCCGCACTTGCCGATGCCGCACTTCATCTTGTTCTCTACCGTCGTATAAATCTGGGAGTCATCGAATCCAAGGTCCTTCAGCGCTTTGATGACAAACTTAATCATGATGGGCGGGCCGCAGGTAATCGCCACTGTGTTTTCCGGCGACGGTTTTTTATCAAGGACATTCTGGGGAACAAAGCCGACAAACTCAGTCCAGCCGGGCTCAGCCACATCGATGGAAAGATGCACGGGGATCTGCGTTTTGAGCTCCTCAAGCTCATCCCGGAAGACGAGGTCTTTGGATGTCCTGGCTCCATAAATCAGGGTCAGCTGGCCATAATCAGCCTTTTTCAGAAGGGTCGTCTGTAAAACCGACCAGATGGGAGCCAGCCCGATTCCTCCCCCGATAAAAACCAGGTTTTTGCCCTTCCAGCTTTCCACCGGGAACCCGTTTCCATAAGGGCCGCGGACACCCAGAAGGTCGCCTACCTCCATTTCATGAAGAGCGGATGTAACCCGACCCATTTTCAAAACGCTGAATTGTAGATAATCATTAATTAGAGGAGAAGAGGAGATGGAAATCATCGATTCGCCTTTGCCGAACACGGAGAGCATGGCGCACTGGCCACAGCGGAAGCTAAAAATCGGGCCGTCCAGCAGCTGAACCCGGAAAGTTTTGATTGGCCGAGCCCCGGCGACCTCTTGTTTGGTTTCGACAATCTGGCCAATACGGGGTAAATACACGTTATGCTCCATGGTTACTGACCTTTGAGAGAACTTCGATGATATCAATCCCGACCGGACAGAGGCTAATACAACGGCCGCAGCCGACACACTGGAAGCGGTCATAAAGAGTTATGAAATATAAGAATTTATGCAGCAGTCGCTGCCGTAACCGGGAGGCTTTGTCTGGTCGGGGATTATGACCGGAGGAATGCATGGTAAAATCAGGAAACTGGCAAGTATCCCAGGTTCTAACGCGGCGGCCGCGCAGGGGGGCGATGGATTTTGTCTCGTCGTTGATATCAAAACAGTGGCACGTCGGGCAGAGATACGTGCAGATTCCACAGCGAAGGCAGCTCGCCGCTTCTTCCTGCCAGAAGGGGGAATCAAACATCTCCTTAAGCTTCGGCGGCAGCTCGCGAGCGCCTTCGAGCTTTCGGCCTAATTTCTTTTCGGCCTCAGCGTGGATTTTATCTCGCCAGCTTTTGTCTTCCGGCGTTGCTTCTTTGAAAATAGAGGAGTCGAGCGCCAGAAGTTTTTCCCCTTTTTCGGTTAAAACCCGGCAATAATACCGGTCGCCAAGGTCGGTTAACAGGATGTCCAGGCCTTCTTCGGTAGCTGGCCCCCCTTCGACCGAAGCGCAGAAACAATTAGGGGAGGGAGGGCGACTACAGGCGAGACCGACCAGGATAGTGGAGCGACGCCTTCTCCAGTAGTAAGGGTCTTCGAAGCTGCCGCTAAAAACCTGGTCCATCGTAAGCACGGCCCGGCCGTCGCAAGGACGAGCGCCGATTACTACTCGAGTTTCCTCATCAGGTAAGATTTCCTTCAGGGAAATGCCGTTATCAGGTGATTGCTCGAATTCAAAGAAGATTTCTTCCTGGGGGAAAACAATTTTCTTTGGCGGCACTACGGGATAAGTGTAATCGGCCGGGATTTCGTTGTCGGTGGCGGGTTCGGCGAGCGTCCAGCCAAAACCTTCCCGCTTGGGGAAAAAGACTTTCATCGAGCTCAGTGATTTAAGCCATCGGGAGAAGGATGATTTTGGTAATATCTTATCCATCTTTCTTCACCTGATGAAATCTTGAGGGTCGTTATCCCGGAAGCAAGAAATGAGGGGCGGCAGGTTGGGGTCAAAACCAACCTCGTAGCCAAAAAGTTCTTTGGCCTCTTTTTCTAATTTTTTATTTAAAAGCCGAAGCGGCAGACCAACAGGACAAACCCTTTCGCATTCGCCGCAATCGACGCACCGGCCAGCCAGATGAATGGCGCGCACCAGGTGATAGAAAATATTTTCAGCTGGCTCGGGGTTTCGCTTGACCCATCTGGCCCTTTGAGCTTTTTCTTCGGCGGTTGTTTCCGCCGTGACGGCATAAGCGATGCTATCAGCCACGCACTCGTCGCAGTAACACATCGGACAGACGGAACGGCAAGCATAACAACGCAGGCAGCGGGAAAATTGCTCCTGCCAGAATTGCCATTTTTCTTCAACGGTCATTTTCTCGACGGCAGCAATTGATTGATAAGGCCGGGATACGGTCCTTTTTATTTTTTCGCCCAGGAGAACATCGGCCACAACCGGGAAATTGGCCGGACATTCGAGGCAACGGTCGGCCAGCACTTCAGCCGCCGGGAATTCCTTTTCTCCCTGGTCGGTTAGCACTTTAACCGTCTCTTTTTCTCCGAATTCAACCTTTAGAGGCCTGGCCGAATCAAGGAGACGGTTAAGCTTGGCTTCATCAACCACCCCCAGGGCTTCGCAGGAAACGCCGAGCAGAAAAACATCCTGTCGCTCAATATATTTTTCTTGCAGGAGAACGTTTATCGCCCGGGAATCACATCCTTTAACCATCAGGCCGATAGGCCTGAGGTCGGGGTTCTTTTCCCGCAACCGGCGTCTTTTTTCATCCTGGATAAAACGAGCGAGGTTATGGACGCAGCCTGGCGACCAGGTTAACCGGTCGGCATCTTCGGGTTTACGGATAAAGGCAGGTCTCGCCAGTAACCCCGGGCCTTTTTCGTAGCCGATAAAATATTTTATCTTTCCTTCCTGAAGAAGCTTCTTGACTTCTGCCTGCAGGTTAGCAATGCTGACCATTAGGGGTTTCTCCTGAGTTTGGTCTGAGGACCAAGCGGTTTAAGTTCTTTTACTAAATCTTTTATTATCTGGGTAAACTTGACACCTTCCGTCGCGGAAACCCAGGACATCTGGAATCTTTCTGGCTCCAGCCCGATGTATTCCAGGAGTTTCTTAACCAGGGCTAAACGGCGCCGGGCAAAATAGTTGCCCTTCATGTAATGGCAGTCGCCTGGATGGCAACCGGAAACAAGCACCCCGTCAGCTCCCTGACTGAGAGCCGAAAAAACATAAAGCGGGGAAATACTTCCCGAACACATTACCTGGATCGGGATGACGTTAGGCGGATACTCCATCCGGCTCACACCAGCCAGGTCGGCGCCCGCCGAGGTACACCACTTGCAGATAAAAGCCATAATCTTGGGTTCAAACTCCTGGGACATCATTACCCTCCGAGAGAAGCTATGATCATCTCCTGAACATGAAGAGGCGTAAGATTCTTAACTTGAATCGCATTCCGGTAGCATGTGGCCGAGCAGGTGCCGCAGCCTTCGCAGAGGATTTCGTTGACCTCGGCCTTGCCTTCCTTTAAAGAAATAGCTTCATACGGACATACGTTGACGCACATCGCACACCCTGTGCAGAGGTTGCGCAAAACCCGGGCGACCGTTGGTGAATGGAATAGCCTGTCCTGCGAAAGAATGGCGATGGCTTTGGCCGCCGCACCTGAGGCCTGGCCAACAGCTTCCGGAATATCCTTGGGAGCTTGAGCCGCTCCCGCGAGGAAGATACCAGAAGTCATGCTTTCGACAGGCCTTAGTTTAGGATGAGCCTCGGCCAGAAACCCGTCTTTATCCAGAGCAATCTTGAGTTTTTTCGCCAGCTCTTCGGTGCCGCGGGAGGGCCTGATGGCCATAGCCAGGACAACCATATCCGCGGCTATTTCCACCTGTTTTCCGGTGAGCGTGTCGACTCCCCAGACGATTAATCGGCCGTTGTTTTCGAAAACCCGAGAAACCTTCCCCCGGAGGTAAAGAACTCCGTCCTCCTCGACGGCGCGGTGGACAAATTCTTCGTAGTTTTTTCCTCCCGACCGAATGTCGATATAGAAAACATAGGCCTGACCATCGTGGACATGGTGTTTATAGAGCATGGCATGTTTGGCCGTGTACATGCAGCAAATCTTTGAACAATAAGGCCAGTGGAGTTCAGGGTCGCGCGACCCGACACACTGGATGAACACAACCTCCTTGGGTTCTTTTTTATCCGAAGGTCGAAGGAGGCGTCCTCGAGTAGGTCCTGAGGCTGAAAGCAGCCGCTCAAACTGAAGACCGTCGAGGACGTCAGGATACTTGCCGTACCCGTACTCTGCCATAAGCGCTTTGTCGTAAAGGTCATATCCGGTGGCGACAATGATTGCCCCGACATCAACCTCGACTATCTCCGGTTTCATGTCGAAGTTAATTGCCCCTGGTTTGCAAACGTCAGCACACTTGCCGCAAGCGATGGCGGTGTCAAACATTCCGGGGCAAGCTTTATCGTCAAGCGTATATGTAGCCGGGATGGCCTGGGGAAATGGAATATAAATAGCTCTTCTTCCGGTTAAGCCGGTGTCAAACTCGTTGGGAACGACGACCGGACAAACCTTGGTGCACTCGTCGCAGAGGGTACATTTATCAGGGTCGACATAAGTGGGCTTTTTCAAGATTTTTACCTTGAAGTTTCCCACGTAGCCGCTTACTTCCTGGACTTCGCTGTAGGCCATCAGCTTGATTTTCGGGTGCTTGGAGACTTCAACCATTTTAGGCGTAAGGATACATTGAGAACAATCGAGCGTCGGGAAGGTTTCCGAAAGCTGGCTCATGTGCCCGCCAATAGACGGCGATTTTTCCACCAGGACGACTTCATATCCTGCATTTCCCAGGTCAAGGGCTGCCTGAATGCCGGCTATTCCGCCGCCAATCACCAGAGCCCTTTTGGTGACAGGAACGCTCACCGCTTCCAGAGCTTCGTTGCGTTTGACTCTTTCGACGGCACTCCGGGTTATCCTTATGGCCTTAGGCGTGGCTCGGCTCATCTCGCGATGAACCCAGCTGCACTGTTCGCGGATATTGGCGATTTCACAGCGATAAGGGTTTAACCCGGCCAACTTGGCTGCGTTGCGAAAGGTTGTTTCGTGCAAATTGGGAGAGCAGCAGGCGACAACCACGCTGTCGAGGTTCTTTTCTTTAATGGCTTTGATGATTAAGTTCTGGCCCGGGTCAGAACACATGTAAACGTAATCTTCGGCATGGGCCACACCGGGATGTTTCGCCAGCTCAGCAGCTACCTTTTTAACATCGACTGTGCCTGCAATATTGATGCCACAGTGGCAAACAAAAACACCCGTTCTTTTCATTTTAACAACCTCTTATTTCTTGGCCTTGGGCTTAGAGGTTTTTCCTTTGGGCGGAGTTTCTTTTGGTTTTTCCTCAGCCTCTTTGGCTAACACTTCCAGACCGTAATTATACCCCCGGTCGAAAGCTTTAATGTTCGTGTCTAAGTAGCGTGACGGAACGAGTCCGGGAAGGGCCTTCTTGATTGCCTCTGGAGTTACCACCTTAGTGATAGCCGTGAAGAAACCAAGCATGACCAGGTTGGCGTAGATCCGATTGCCGATTTCCTCGGCAAACCGGGTGGAAGGAATGCCGTAGATTTTTATTTTCCTCTTGGACGGCTTCAAGCGAACCAGGTCGCTATCGATAATCAATCTTCCGCCCTCGCGAAGCTCCGGCTCGTATTTTTCGTAGGCTTCCTGGGACATGGCTACCAGAACCTCTGGCTTCGTAATATAAGGATAAAGAACCCGTTCTTCAGATACGACGACCTGGGAGCTGCAAGCGCTGCCTCTGGCTTCGGGGCCAAAGCTCTGGGTCATAGTGGCGAATTTATTATCGAAAAGAGAAAGAGCTTTGCCTAAGATCAACCCCTGGCGGATGATCCCCTGGCCACCAAACCCGGAGAAGCGAATCTCGTTCATGATTTCACTCCGTAAGGTTGATATTTATCGCCGAGCACTTTGCGCAAATGGTTATTCATGCAATCGAGGAAAGTCGGCTTCTCTTTATCAACAAACTTGCCGACGATTATTTTCCCCTGGTAGGAAATATCCAAGGTTCGCGTGTCGGCGCCGTGCTGGATTTCCGAGCTTTCATAATAATAGCGGAGGAGGTTTAGCCCGTCACCGAGGCGATTACGTCGGGCGTAAAGAGTTACGCAAGGGGTAATGACTTCGATAAAAGAAAAGCCCCTTCGCTGCAAGGCTTCCTGGATGCTCTTGGTTACCCGGCGGATATGGAGGCATGTCCAGCGAGCTACATAAGTAGCGCCACAAGCCTCGGCTAAATAGGGAAGATTAAAAGGGTATTCGAAATTCCCGTAGGGTGCAGTCGAAAGGTTCGCGCCTAACGGCGAGGTGGCGGCCACCTGGCCTCCGGTCATGGCGTAGTTGAAATTGTTAACACAGATAACCACCAGGTCCATGTTCCGGCGGGCCGCATGGATGAAGTGATTGCCTCCGATGCCGACAATGTCGCCGTCGCCGCTGAAAACGACTACTTTGAGCTCGGGGTTAGCCAGTTTAAGACCGGTGGCAAAAGGAATCGCTCGGCCATGGGTCGAATGGAAAGAATCTAACTTTACATAACCCGCCACCCTGCCCGTGCAACCTATGCCGGAAACAACGCAAACCTTGTCAGGGTCAAGCTGGCTTTTCTGCAGAGCTTCGATAAAAGAGGTGACGACGACGCCGATGCCGCATCCAGAACACCAGATATGGGGCATCCGGTCCATCCGGAGATATTCTTCCATCGGATGTTTATTTTCCAGACGGTCTTCAGGCCTCATCTTGCCGCCTCCTTGATTACTTTTAAGATATCGTCAGGGTTGTGGACCCAGCCGCCGCAATGAGACACAGGATAGACAGGTACTTTCCCCCGGCTGGCCCTTTCGACCTCGAGCTTTATTTGGCCCAGGTTGATTTCCGGGACGACAAAGGCTTTTATCCGGCCGGCAAGCTCTTTGATTCTTTTTTCCGGGAAGGGCCAGACAGTGATTAACCGGAGAGAGCCGACCTTAATTCCTGCTTTCCTGGCATCCTGGATGGCTTTGACCGCCACCCTTGAAGTTATTCCGTAAGAAACCACGACCACTTCGGCGTTGTCGGTTTCGTCTTCCTTGTATTCGATGATTTTATCAGCGTTAAGACGAATCTTGTCGACAAGGTGGCGGACGCACCAATCCTGGCATTCGGCGTTAATCACCGGGTAACCTCGCTCATCATGGGTCAACCCGGTCGTATGAAAACGGTATCCGTCGCCCGCTTTTACCATAAATGGAACGAGGTCTTTGTCGGGCTTGTAAGGGAGATATTTATCTTTTGGGCCTTCGTACCATTTCCTCTCGATGATTTCAATCTCTTCGGCTGGCGGAATAACAACTTTCTCGTGCATATGGCCGACGCACTCGTCGGTCATGATGAAAACAGGCACCCGGAACATTTCCGAGAGGTTGAAGGCCTTAATTGTCAGGTCGAAGCATTCCTGGGGAGAATCGGGAGAAAGAGCGATTATTTCATAATCGCCATGGGACCCCCAGCGAACCTGCATCATGTCGCCCTGTCCGGTAAGGGTAGGCAAGCCGGTTGAAGGTCCGCCTCTCTGGACATTGGCGATGACAATCGGGACTTCCATCATGCAGGCGAGACCGATGTTTTCCATCATTAACGAGAAACCTGGACCGGAAGTTACGGTCATGGATTTGACTCCAGCCCAGGAGGCGCCGATCAAAGCTGCTATGGAGGCAATTTCATCTTCCATCTGGATGAAAACTCCGCCGACATACGGAATGCGCTCGGCAAACCGTTCGGCGGTTTCAGTCGACGGAGTGATCGGGTAGCCGGCAAAGAAACGGCATCCTGCGGCCAGAGCTCCCTCAGCGATAGCAAAATCGCCGTCAAGATAATGGGCGCCGGTTAAGACCCCCTTAGGGTCGGCTGACTTCTTTCTCACCTTCTTCCTCCTCTTTGAGAGTTACGAAAATGGCGAATTCGGGACAAATTGCTTCGCATAGCTGGCAATAACAGCAGTTATCGGGGTTAACCACTCTTGGTGGATGGTATCCTTTAATGTTAAATTCCTCTGACATTTCTAAGACGTCACGCGGACAATATTCCACACAGAAGCTACAGCCTTTACAGCGGTCTTTATTGATATGGATGAGGCCTTTTTTTGGTTTTAGGTTGCCAAAGTAAATCATGGGTTCCTCATAATAATCCTTTTTTTCGGAGCAGAGGCCTTGGGTCGACGTCATGAAGGTCGAATCTTAAGCTTGCCTCGGGGCAGCCAAGAGCCAGAGCCATTAATTGGGTGAAATACAGAACTGGCATTGGCCGGAAATCCGGCTCATTTTGCCGGACGTCGCGCTGTCGATAATCGAGGTTAAAAGCACAGAGAGGGCAGCTGACAACCATAACTTCGGCCCCGAATTCCTGGCCGGCCTTTATGATCTGGCTTGTTCTCGAAGCCACGACTTGAGGCTTATCCACTGTCTGATAAGCCCCGCAGCACTCGGTTTTATAAGGAAAATCTACCGCGGTGGCCCCCAGGGAAGCCATAAGCTCGTCCATAGTCATCGGGTTTTCGAGGTCATCAAAACCGATTCCCTTCGGCCGGACCAGCAAGCAACCGTAATAACTGGCCACCTTCAAGCCATGGAGAGGCTTCACCACTTTAGCGGCAACAGTATCCAGTTTGATTTCGTCTCGGATAAGCTCTAAGTAATGAAAGATTCTTACGCCGCCGTTGTAATTGGTCTTTTCCTCGTTCATAAACCGATGGATTTTGTCGCGGACGTCAGCGCTTTCTTGCAGCCGGGCATCAGCCCGCTTAAGGGTGTTGTAGCACATGGCGCAGAGGGTAACCACCGAGTCATAACCAGCTTCCTGAGCCCGGAGGAGGTTGCGGATAGGGGCTATGTGATGAATGACGTCGTCAGTAACTAAGGAGAATACGGTACCGCAGCAGTTCCAGCGGGGAATCTCCTCGGTCTCGATTCCCAGCTTACTTAAAGTACAGAGCGCCGAGTCCTCAAAATTTTTCCCATGAGATTTAAGCGTACATCCCGGATAATAAGCTAATTTCATTATAATTAATCCCTGAGCCCAAAAATTTAATTATTATCTTAGCCATTTTAGGACGTAAATTTCCGAAAATTACTGATCAAAGCAATCGCCGGGAATTCGCTTCTCTTGGCCGGCGGAATCTTTTTAACATCCACGTGGTCTTGCCGCTGCCGTAACAAAATTTGGCGGATAGCCTCCATCACTTCAGCAATTTTAATTCCCTTAGGGCAACGGACATTACAGGTCAAACAGGAAGCGCAAGCCCAGACAGCCCGGCAGTTGAGCAGCTCTTCTTTTAACCCGAGCTGGGCGAAACGGATTACCTGGTTAGGTAAAATGTCCATTTCGGCGACTGCCGGACAGCCGGCCGAGCACTTGCCGCACTGATAACATACGAGGAGATTCTGGCCGCTTAGTTCCTGGACTTTCTGGACAAAGGAATCGCGGATTTTCTTATGGGATATCAAGACTCTCATTATTTCCCCTCTCTGGCGGGCTCTATTTTAAAGGCTTTCAAGGGCTTTCTCTTACCTTAAACCCGAAAATGAGAATACAATTAAACACAAATTGGCCTTTGTGTCAAGAAAATTTCCAGCTGAAAAGTCTAAAAAAGCCATGGCTAAGAGCCTTTGCCATCCAGGACCAGACGGGGGATAAAAGCCAGGAGGCCTGAAAGGTTAAGGATGAGCAGGCTGACGACCGAAAGCGGCAAGCCCAGAACGGGGAAAAAAACCACCGGACCAAGGACAGCGGCGAGAAAAGAGCCCGCGAGGTCGAGGCCGTAGCCGAGGCCATAGCCCAACCTTTCCTTAAAAAGGGGTGAGTTGCAGGCGATAAAAAGATGGCCGGCGGCGAGCCCGAAGAGGAAAAGGAAAAGATACGGGACAAAACCAGGCACGGAAAGGGGAAGGGATAACAGAAGCCCTGAAAGGCAGGCAATGAAAATTATCTGGTCGAGCAAGATGGCCTTTATCGGCGGCAGAGCAATTTTCTGGCTCAAGCGAGCGCCAGCAAACAGGCCGAACATAAAAAGCGAAACCAGCAGAGCGATTTTCTCGTAGATAAACCCAAACTTTGTCTGGAACCACAACAGGACTAAGACCTCGGCCATCATGGTTGTAAACCCGAGAATCAGCAGCGGCCATCCAGGAAGAACTTTTTTCCCGTGCCTTAAGAGAAAAGGACAAAAAATCAAGAAAAGGATTAGGGTCGATAATATTAGCAGAAACCAGCCCGGAATTCGGGCGAAGAAACCAAGGAGCCGTTCTTCTTGGAGGCCAAACTGGGAAGCCAGGAATGAGAGGTAGTAGAAGTATCCTCGTGGCCGTAAATCGCGATTTACTTCTGGAGAGCCGGTCAAGATTTTGGCAAGTCTCTCCTGGCGCCAGGGGTTTAGGCGGTCGAATAATACCTGAGGGATAACCGTTTGAGTATCTATCTTGTATTTTTTTAAGACAGAAGCAAAATAGTTCAGGCTGATATCGAGTGGACCGTCCGAGGCCAGAAAAATATTAGTTTCTCCGGGAATTACCTCTACCCGGGAAAAAGCCGTCCCGAGCGTCGAATGCACCATTCCCAAGAACCGTCTCAGGCTGAGATTCTGGTAATTTTCGGCCGAAGCGACTTTTAATGAAACTACCCCTGACGGTGTCAGATGCTTTTTTGCCAGAAGAAAGAACTCCCGGGTATAAAACCGGTTAATTTGAGCCGTAGCCGGGCCGGGTACAGCAAGAATGATTACTTCGTAAGATTCGGCCATCTTATACAGAAAAGCCCGACCGTCGAGGTGATAAACCTTTACCCGCGGGGATTCTAAGTATGCTCTTTCCTCAGGAGGCAGGAAAACTCGCATAAGGCCGATGATGTCAGGGTCAATTTCGACATAAACAACCTCCGCCGCGGGATATTTCAAGATTTCTTTGACCGCGCCAAAGCCGCCGCCGATGAGGAGGACTTTTTTCGCTTCATGTCTTTGCATCAGGGCAAAATGAACAGTTTCCTCGGCCTCAGCCGGGTTGGGGAGGCTGGCGGCCACCAGACCGTCATGATAAAGAGTTAATTGCTCCTCGATTTTCGTAATTTGTAAGCGGCCGAACCGCCCGTCATGACTGGCAAGCAGGTTAAAGGGCCTGGCTACGACCTCCTGGGCGGGATAATCAAAATGCCAGAAAACGAGAAGGGTGAGACCAAGAAAAACAGAGACAATTAACCCCTTGAGGGAGTAAAACTGGATTAAAATCAATAAAAGAGCAACCAGACCAATAGCCGCCATGGCCTGCCAGCAAGTGAAACGGGGAATAAGGATAAGGTCGACAACTAAGCCGGCGAGCCCGGCGCCGAATGATTCCCATAGATAAACCAGGGCTATTTCTCCGTGGTAAAGGGCTACGTTGAGATAAAAAATTACCCCAAAAGGAAAGCTCAGGAGGCAAGTTGAGGCTAAGGCGGTCCAGAATGCGGCCGAGACTCCCAGGCTTTCGGCAAACCCTCTGCCCCAGAAAAAGCGGATAAAACGGAGGCAGATTAGACCCAAAACCCCCAATAGTAGGGTGATTCGGTACAAGTTTGGAAGCGTTGAAGGACTGAGCCTGAACTTGGAAGCCAGCAGGCTACCCACAGAGCCCCACAAAAGCCAAAACCCGAGGACAAACCCGTAGACCACCTCATTCCCGTTGAATTGAGGAACGAATTCCCTTAAAAGAAGGAGTTGAATCGAGAGGGAAAGGAAACCGAGGAGGAAAGGGGAGACAGTCCGCTTCAACCCCAGACCCCGGGAATAGGCGACTGACAGAAACGGCAGCGGCCGTTACGCAGCTCAAAACTTTCGACCAGGTATCCAGTCCTCTTAATGACCATTTGACCGCAATAAGGGCAATAAGTGCTTTCGGCCTTATGCCCGGGAACATTACCGATATAGACGTAACGAACGCCTTCCTCCCGGGCCACCGTATGCAGCTTTTCAAGAGTTGAAATCGGGGTGGGCGGCAGATTCTTGAGCAAGTACATCGGATGGAAGCGCGAAAAATGGAGGGGCACATCCGGCCCGATTTCTTTTAAGAGCCACTGACTCATCTGGCGAATCATTTTGACATCGTCGTTTAAAGTAGGGATAACCAGGTAGACTATTTCCAGCCATTTTTTCCGGGCATGAATTAATTTTATGGCTTCAAGAACGGGCTTTAGCTCGCCGTGGACATATTCTTTATAAAAGTTTTCGGAAAAAGACTTGAGGTCGACCTTAATGGCGTCGACCACTTTAATTAATTCCTCCAATGGCTCAGGGTTGATGTGGCCCCCAGTGACAACGACGTTTTTGACCCCCCTTTTTCGGCTTTCTTGCGAGGCATCCACCATATACTCGTAAAAAACCACTGGTTCGGTATAAGTATAAGCCACCGAAGCACAGGAATATTTTTGGGCGTTGCTGGCCACAAGCTCTGGGGGGAGGTCAAAAGCTTCTACCTGTTCTGGCCGGACCTGAGAAATTTGCCAGTTCTGGCAAAACTTGCAGTTGACGTTGCAGCCGGCCGTTGCCAGGGATAAAGCCTGGGTACCAGGGAGGAAATGGAAGAAGGGCTTTTTTTCAATCGGGTCGATATTAAGAGCGCATGCCTTTCCATAAACAAGCGTGTAATAAGTCCCGCCGTCATTTTCCCGGACACCGCAATAGCCTCTTTCTTTATCCCCGAGATGGCAGAAGCGAGGGCAAAGGTTACACTTAATCTCGCGGTCGGGAAGCTTCTCGTAAAAACGAGCCTCGACCCTGGACAGGTTTGGCTGGTTCTGGCTAAATGGAGAAAGCGGGGCCGAGAATAATTTACACCCCAAAAGGGGAAGCGAGCCCAGCCCGGCTACCTGGATAAATTCTCGGCGCTTCATTTAAGGTTTACTTATATTTTACACCTCTTCCTCGATAATTTGAATCCGAGAGAGGTCGTTTTCTCCTAAACCCAATTCCTTTGCCGCCTCCAAGTATTGAGGCGGCCTTTCCTCTTCTTTAAGGCTCGGCAGACCTTTACCGGCTCTTAGCCTCTCTATGATTTCCCAGCCAACCCGGTCAGTGGCCACAGGGTCGAGCCCGAAAATCAACCCCTCGAAAGGTTCAGCCCACCGAGGGTGATAAGACGGGCCTTTATGGTACTGAACTAAGAGAGCATCAAGAATGGTCAGCCGGTGTTTTGACCGGATTGGCGGCGAAGCGCAGAGTTCAGCCACAAACGGGCTGCAGTGGTTGTCGTGGTATTTGTTCGGGTTGTGGATCGCCCCGAAATAGTTTTTCATGCCAGCCGTTACCCCGGCCAGACCGTGGTCTTTTAGGATAGCTAAGCTGATAGAAGCCGTGGCAAAATTAGTCAGAATTGTCGAAAACAGGCTTCCGATGCTGAGAAAGGAAAAAGGCTCCGTTTCATAGCCTGCGCCAGGCGCATCTGTCCCGAAAATCCTGAGTCTGTCGCGGCCTGTCTGGAGAGGATAGCCAGCTTCTTTCAATTCCCGGTTTGTTCGGTCCCAGATAATCATGTTTTTTTCCATCAGGCCGCCTTCAGTCAGGACTGCGACCAAACTTAGAGTCAGCGCCGGGGGAGTAGAAAGCCGGGGGCCGGCAATGGTGTTAATCTTGATGCCTACTCGGTCGGCCGGCGAAAAGATATTCTGGACAGCCGAAGTCACATCCCCCGAAGAAACCAGCAAGCTCAACCCCTTCCTGACCATCTGCTGGAGTCGCCTGGGGTCAGGTTTTCCGGACTGCAAAATTCCCTTTCCTCTGATAATCACCACCCTTGGATTAACGGCCATACTTCTAAATTATTCCCTCTTTGGCGCAGAGTCAAATTGGCGATAAGATTGAAAACGAGAGAGGTTTAAGGAATTCT
>JBBIRF010000039.1:0-25086 GCA_037441905.1 Candidatus Aminicenantota bacterium | reverse complement strand
ATTGCCTCACTTAAAATCTATACGAAATTGATTCGTTGCCTCACGAGAAAATCTACGCGAAATCATATTGCCATCTGGATGTTAGAACCCCTAAATATCGGGGTAATATTAGCCAAGAGACGGGGAGATGGAGGCAGAATTGAAAGTTAAGCGAGCGGTGCTAAAGGACCCCGTCACCAGGTCTAAAGCCCCTCGAATAGAAACCAGGAGGCGAGATAATAAAAGTAATGGGTATATCCGGCAAAATAAGGCTAACTTCGGCCGCTCTCCGACTGCTTATCGAACCATTACGCTCGCCTTTTCTCCCTCCCTTTCTTTATAGTCAACCGCGGCCACGCCAAAAATCCAGGGGGGAGGAAGCGAGATGTTTTCTACCAGGTAGCTTCTTTTGCTTGAACCAACCTCTCCCAGAACGACCCAGTGGAATTTCGGCTGAAAAAGGTAAACTCTATAGCCCTTAATTTTCCAGTTGAGGGGGTTGGCCTGCCAGTTTAAAAGAACGACGGTCTTCGGAATACCAAGCACCTTTTTTTGCTTACGCAAGCCAATCAAGTTCAACACGGGGTAGATAGGCGGGGGGTCGACCGTCAAACCTACTTTTATTAAAAGCGGGCTATTTTTTGCCTGGAGGCTGGAAACAGTGACTACCCCTTCATACTGACCCTCTTCCAGCAGGGATAAGTTCACGGCGACGTTCACCATCTTTTCTTTGCCCCAGCTTTCGGCTTGAGTCGGGGATACTTTGAGCCAGGGGTGGCTTGACCCCACGCTGAATTGAAGACGGCCGCTACCGCCGTTTCTTATGAGCAGTTTCTTCTCTTCTGGGTTGGCCCCTCCCTCAACGCCTCTAAACTCTAACGCCGCCGGCTCGCTAACCAAGAAAGCCGGCGGGTTGACAAGAAAAAGAGACTTAAGGACAGCTCCTCTATTCAGGTTGCTCTGGAGGTTGGAGTGAGCTGTCCAGCCGGTTATTACATAATCAAACCTGGCTTCCTTGGCCATAATCGTGGCTCGGGTTATCCCTGATGGCCCCCAAAAATCAGGCGGAAAGCAGTCATAACGACCATAATGCTTTTTCCAGAGCACCCCGGCCCACCAGGACTTTTCGCCTACATACTTCGTTGTCCCGACGCAAATTCCATGCAGGTCCAGGTTATTCAGGCCCAGGCCGATTTTCCGGGAGTAAAAAATATGGTCATGTCCGTAGATGATGGCTCTTACTCCGTTTTCTTTGGCCTTCTGGGTCAACCAAACCTGCTCAACCTTTTCTGGCGACGCGTATTCCTCATAATCTTCCGGTTTAAAAAGAGGACCCCGGCCGTAGGCAATGTCCCGCCTTGCTTCATCCGGGCCTGCCGGCCAGCCTCCCAGGACATGGTGTAGACAAACGAAAACCCAATCCTTTTCCGCCTGGTTTAGAGTATTTTCCAGCCACTGGCGCTGTTCTCCCCCCAATGTCCATTGTTCAACTTTTTGGGGATAGGCGGGGCCGGTAAAGGCAGTTGTGTTTAAGACAATAAACAGTATCCCGCCGCGGTTATTCCCGTCCGCCGCCCAGGAAAAAGCATAATACTTTCCTTCCGGATGGCCTCCTTCGGGATAAGTTGAAGCCTCTGGCATGGGAAAAAGCTTCCGCCGCCAAAAGGTCGCATAGGGAGCGGCTGCATTCCATTGCTCTTCACCGTCGTGATTCCCCAAGACAACAAGAACAGGAACGCTCGGGGTTATCGCCGAGTAAATCTTGCGCATTCTTAGCCAAAAAACGCGGCTGAGATAATCATAATCTTTCGGCGTCAGGTTAGATGTTGGCAAACCAAAGTTAGCCCATTTATAGCTGGCGCCAATCCCTGTTGTATCCCCCAAATTAATTATCAAATCCGGGTCTTCATAGGCCATAATATGACGAACGGCCAGGGCAAGGTAATAACCATTCTTGAGAGCTCCCAGGGGTTTTCCGGGAACCCAGTTGGGGTCTTTTCGCAGGTTTTTCAGGAATTCGTTTACATAATCGCCGCTCAACTTAGCCGCCTGAGAGTCGGGTGGAACCGGATAGTCGGCATCGTCAAACGTATGGTCGTCGCCGATAAAAATGACCTTGACTGGCTCCCTGCTTTCTAACGCCAGGCCCGGGAGCTTAAAACTTTTCGGCGCCAGAGCCTTCCAGCTCTCTCTCCCTTCGCGATAAAGAACTTGGTAGTAGGCCCTCTTGGCTTCGGGAATCTCGAGTTCGACGTCGAAAATATCTTTTACCCCGCTAAATTCTATAATTGATTTGGTTTTTCCCAGGTCTTCTATTCTGTCACTCCAGAGGACCTTAAGGTCGATAGTTTTCCCCGGCTTCAAAACAAGGTTAAGATTAGCTTTCCAGCCGAGGCCATCGGCCCGTCGGCGCACCCGGTCGACCCTTTCAGCACACTCAAAAACAGCCTCGTCAAACGGAAAAGGGAATTCATCGCTAGCGAGCTGTTCCTGGAGAAGAGTCCTCTCCAAGCTCGGTTCGTCCTTGCCTGGAGCTAAGACCTGGGAGAAAAGGCGAGGGGCAGTTTTTCCGGCGACGAGTAAACCTGTCAACCCCAACCGGAGAAAATCGCGGCGCCGCAACACTCTCGGCCTCTTCGTCTCTGGGGACTTAGTTAAGGCGCAGCATTTTTTAGCTTAAATATTTTTAATTTTCAACTCCTTTTTTTAATTATTTTCTTGCTAAAACCAATCTAATAATCATTATTAAATTAACCAAGCCTCATTTTCCCCTTTCGCCCCTTAGCTCAGGCCAAAAGGCTGCCTTTCCCTCTTCCCTTTCCCTCTTTCTGGCCAGAAATGAATAACACCCGTTTCTCCTGCGAGAATTGAAGCTTCTTTCGCCTTTATGATATATTGGCGGGGATGTCTAAGCCGTTGGAACTTTCGGTCATCATCCCCGTCTTTAACGAAGAGGAAAACCTCGAACCATTATACAGAGAAATCACCCGGGTTCTGGAGACTCTCGGCCTGGCTTTCGAGATAATTTTCGTCGACGACGGCAGCCGGGATAGCTCGTTCGCTGTCCTCAAGAGAATCCAGGAAAAGGATAAGGCGGTAAAAATAATCCGGCTCCGCCGTAATTTCGGCCAAACCGCCGCCCTGTCCGCCGGGTTTGATTATGCTCGGGGAAAGGTAATAATTACTATGGACGCCGACCTCCAGAATGACCCCAGAGACATTCCGGCCCTGCTGGCGAAAATAAACGAAGGTTATGACGTGGTGAGCGGCTGGCGCCAGAAGAGACGGGACAAATTTCTCACCCGGAGACTCCCCTCGAGGGTGGCCAACTGGCTAATCTCGCTTCTTACCGGCGTCCGCCTTCACGACTATGGATGTACACTCAAAGCTTTTCGCCAGGAAGTAATCAAGGGCATCCGCCTTTACGGTGAGCTTCACCGCTTCATCCCGGCCATCGCTTCCACCCTGGGAGTCAGCATCGCTGAGGTGAAGGTAAATCACCGGCCCCGGCGATTCGGACGTTCTAAGTACACTATCTTCCGCCTCCCGCGGGTTATCCTTGACATGCTGACAGTCAAGTTTCTCCTGAGCTATTCAACCCGGCCTCTTCAGGTGTTCGGGCTTCTCGGTTTGGTAAGCGGCCTTATCGGGTTTGTCATTGCCCTCTGGCTATCTTACCAGCGTCTTATTCTCAAGGTCAGTTCAGCCAACCGCCCCATCCTCCTCCTGGCTGTCCTGCTCATGGTCATCGGCATCCAGTTCGTAACTCTTGGCCTCCTGGCAGAAATCATGGTCCGCACCTACCACGAGTCGACAGGGAAACCAATCTATCATGTCCGCGAGGTCATTGAGGCTGAAGAGCCACCGCCGCCATGCGCATCCTGATGCTTGCGCCCGAGCCATTTTTCCAGCCACGCGGGACGCCAATCAGTATCTATTTCCGGCTTCAGGCCCTGTCATCTCTCGGTCATGAAGTCACCCTTCTAACTTATCATCTCGGGAAAGACGTGGCTTTCCCCGGTCTGCGGATTAAAAGAATACCCGACCTCTGGAAAATCAAACAGGTAAAAATTGGGCCTTCCCTGACCAAAATCCCGCTTGACCTGCTGCTTTTCGGCCTGGCTAAATGGGAGCTCGGGAAACGTCGCTACGACCTGGTGTTTTCGCATGAGGAAGCCGCCTTTTTTGGCGTCATTCTCGCTCGCCTGTGGGGGATTCCGCATCTTTATGACATGCATTCAAGCCTTCCCCAGCAATTGCGCAATTTCCGGTTTACTAACTCTCGATTCCTCATTTGGGTTTTCCGGCTTCTGGAGAAAATGGTGTTGAAAATGTCCGCGGCGATAATTGTCATCTGTCAGGACCTTAAGCAGCAGCTGGCCAACGAGGGTCTCGCTTCCAAGGCAGTGCTTATCGAAAACTTTCTCGATTTTCCTGCGAAGGAGCCTTCGCCAGAAGAAATCCAGCAACTTCGGTCCACCTTCGCTTCCGAGAACCAAAAAATTGTTCTCTATACGGGGAACTTCGAACCATACCAGGGAATATCTCTATTGCTCGAGGCCGCCAAGGCTTGTCCTCATGAGGCTGTTTTCCTCTTAGTCGGCGGAACGCCAGCAGAAATAGCTTCTTGGAGCGAATCTGTCAAAAAGATGGGGTTACAAAATCGGGTTCACCTGATTCCCCGCGTTCCGCCTGAAAAGGTCCCTCTTTATATTGCCGCGGCCGACCTCCTTGTTTCGCCCCGGGTTAGCGGGACAAACACGCCGCTCAAAATATACTCTTACCTTCGTTCCGGCAAGCCGTTGGTCGCCACCAGCCTCTGGACTCACACCCAGGTTATCAAGCCAGAATGGGCGATTTTAACAGAACCAACTCCAGAAAAAATGGCTGAGGCTATCAGTTTGGCTCTTTCCAGCCAAGAAGCCAGAACCAGGGCTATCCGGGCCAAGGAATATGCCGCCGCCGTTTTCACGGAAGAAAATTACAGAACCAAAATAGACCGGGCACTTTCCCTGACCAGGAAGAAAGCATGAAACCAAAGCCCGCCTCCTCCGGGGGAGAATAAATGCAAGCGGCCATCACAGGGGGGACGGGGTTTATCGGCTGCCATCTGGTTGACGGTCTGCTCGAGAGAGGCTGGCGGGTAAGAATTCTTCGGCATCAAAGGCCGCCGCATCGCACGGATGTCGAATCCGTTGTCGGCGAGGTCGACCGGCCGGAAGACCTTGACCGCCTTTTTGCGGGCGCCGCGGTCGTTTTCCACTTAGCAGCGGCGATGGGGGGTTCCCAGATGAGCATCCGGGATTTCGTCCGAATTAACGTCGGCGGCACCGAGGCTGTTCTTCAGGCTGCAAGAAAGGCAGGAGTTAAAAGAGTGGTCCAAGTTAGATCGGCCGGCGTTCTGGGTTCAGTCCCGGAAGGAGTAATCGCGGCTGAAGATTATCCGCCCCGACCTATAACCGTCTATGACAAAACTAAGTGGCTGGCCGAAAACTTAGCTCTTCAAGCGTCGAGGGAAGGTCAGGAGGTGGTTGTCGTCCGCCCCGGGTGGGTTTATGGGCCGCGAGACCTCCGGACACTAAAATTGATAAAGGCAATCAAGAAAAAGCTTTTTTTCCTGGTCAATGGCGGGAAAGGTTGTCAGACGCCAATCTGGGTAAAAGACTTAATCGACGGCATGGTCATGGTGGCGGAAAAAGGGAAAACCGGTTTGGTTTATCACCTGGCCGGCGAGGAAATCCTCACGGTGGAGCAAATGGCCTCGGCCATTGCTTCCAGCCTTCAGGTGAAATTAAGAAAATGGAGCCCGCCGCTAACCCTGATTAAGTTAAGCGCCCACATCGGCGACGGGCTCGGCCGCATCTTCCGGCATGAATTTCCGCTAACTTCAGGCCGGTTAAGCTTTTTCCTTCACTCGAAACCGTTAAGTATAAATCGAGCTAAGGAGGAATTGGGTTTTAAACCCGTCACCACCTTTACTGAAGGAATAGAAAAGGCTATTCGCTGGTATAAGGAAAATGGCTGGCTATAATTCAAGAATTTGAGGTATATAGATGAAGCCCAAACGGAAAGTTTCCCTTCCGACCAAAATTCTAATCGGTCTTGTCCTGGGGGTTATCGTCGGGCTCCTCTTTGGTCCCAAAGCCGCAATCATCGAGCCTGTCGGGACTATATTCCTCCGTCTTATCACCTTAGTTGTTGTTCCGCTTGTGTTTGTCTCCTTGCTTTTGGGGACAGCCGGTGTGGGCGACATTAAGAGTGTAGGACGGATGGGGATAAAAACCTTGGCCTATTTTATTTTTACCACGGTGCTGGCTATTAGTGTCGGCCTTCTCCTGGCGAACTTGGTTAAACCCGGTTCAGGGCTCAATCAAGAAGTCCAGGCTCGGGTCCAGAAAACAACCGAGGTTCAAGCCCCCGTCGACCTGCAAAAACTCCAGAAGCCGTCAACTACCCAGGTGCTTATCGATATTGTTCCCACCAACCCGGTTAAGGCGTTCACCGAAGGCAACATGCTCCAGGTCATTTTTCTCGCTCTGCTATTCGGAACTGTTTTGACCATGATCCCGAAAGAAAAATCTCAGCCTTTATTAACTTTCCTTGACGGCCTTAACGACGCCATCATTCAGGTTGTTCATATTGCCATGAAGTTAGCGCCTTACGGTGTCTTGGCCCTGATTGCCAGCGTCACCGGGAAGTTTGGTCTGAATATCCTTTTTACGCTGTTTAAGTACGCGGCCACTGTTATTGGCGGTCTGCTTCTTTATACTGTGGCCTGGAACAGCCTGGCCGTCGCTTCCTTGGGAAAAATGAGCCCCTGGTATTTCTTCCGCGGGGTCAGGGAGGCTCTGCTTATCGCCTTCAGCACCTCCAGTTCCAACGCCACCCTTCCGGTTGCCCTGGATTGCCTCGACCGGATTGGCATTTCTCGCCAGTTCTCGAGCTTTGTCATGCCTCTGGGAGCTACTATCAACATGGACGGCACTGCCCTGTATCAAGGAGTTTCGGCCGTATTTATCGCTCAATTATACGGTATTCCTATCGGAATAGAAGGACAATTGATGATTGTCCTGATGGCTACTCTGGCCTCAATCGGTGCCGCCGGTGTTCCCTCCGCCGGGATAATTACCTTAGTCATGGTTTTAAAGCAAATCGGCCTCCCGCTCGAGGGGTTAGCCCTGATCCTGGGAGTCGAGCGCTTCCTGGATATGTGCCGGACCACGACCAACGTCACGGGTAATCTGGCTTGCTCCGTCGTTATTCAGAGGTGGGAAAAACGGAACGGCTGAGGGTGGGTTATTCCTCCAGAATTTCCCGCCTATCCCGGCGCCGCACCGCTCGGCTGCCGATAACCACTGAGTATTCAGGAACAGGTTGGGTAAGAATACTCCCGGCGCCGATAACACTACCCCGGCCGATATGGACTCCGTCGAGGATGACACACCCGGCCCCCACCCAGACATCATCCTCGATGATTACTCCTCCCTTGGAAATTGAAGGCTGAAACATTATCGGTTTACTCAGGTCGTCGAAGCGGTGATTTCCCCCCGCCACTATATAGCAATGGCCGGCAATAAAAACATATTTCCCCAGCTTAATCCGGCTTTCACTCAGCAAGCTACAATTGGCGGCGATATTCGAGTAATCGCCGATTGAAATCGAGCCGTCTTTGCACGACAGAACCGTGTTCCGGCCGATGTACACATTGTCGCCGAGTTCGATCCCCTCGGGAGATTCGCCCTTGGCGTCGAGGACGACAAAATCATCCAGCACGCAGTTAGCGCCGAGTCTGATTTTATGCGGGTGGCGAAGCGTCAGATGCCGGCCAAAGACTGTGCCACGACCAACCTTTGAAAGGAGTTGCCGGAAAAAAACCTTCCGCAGCGCAAACCCCAGGGCTCCAGGAAAAGAAGAAAAAAACAGAATGGTGAGCTCATACCGCGCCACCGCCAGGAAATTTTTCTGACCAGGAAAAAGGTCGACGTATTTTTGAACCAGGGAGCGGCGTTTGTCGAGGAGTTCCTTCTGCGTGCTACCGATAAATTCTTTGCTCATGCGCCCTGATTTTCTGCCTCATCGTGGGTGCTAACCTTTTCCACCGAGTAAATCTTAACCCGGTGGGTTGCAAAGTAAATCCGGGAAACTATTTCAGCCACCAGTCCTGTCATAATAAACTGGACGCCAAGGATAATCAGGAGAGAGGCCAGAATCAGGTTGCCAATATTGTCCCGGACCGACCAACTGAAGAAATAAAAACCAACTGCGATAATCAGGCCGATCAAGAACCCTATGCCCCCGAAAATCAGCCCGATTAGCCCGAAAAATTGGAGCGGGCGGTCGATAAAGCTGATAATAAATTTCACGGTCATTAAATCAAAAAGAACACGGCGGACGCGCGACAGCCCGTATTTCGACTTACCGCGCTGCCGGACGATGTTTTGAATCGGAATCTCGGTGATTTTAAACCCGGTGCGACTGATAAGCGCCGGGATAAAACGATGGAGTTCGCCATAAAGCTGAATGCCCTTGATTACTTCCCGGCGGTAGGCTTTGAACGTGGTGCCGAAGTCGTGAATCGGAACACCTGAAAGCCAACGCATGATTCGGTTGGCCACCCACGAAGGCAGGCGACGGAAAAGCAGATTATCTACCCGGTGCTTCCGCCAGCCGCTTACAATATCATAACCTTCATCGATTTTAGAAAGAAAGGCGGGAATGTCGGCGGGGTCGTGCTGCAGGTCGCCATCCATCGAAATGACAATTTCTCCCGTGGCGGCATCAAACCCGGCCTGGAGGGCGGCGGTCTGGCCGAAGTTGCGGCGGAGCCGGACGATTTTCAGCCGGCTATCCTGCTTGAATAACCTTTCCAGAATAACCGGGGTCTGGTCCTGGCTGCCGTCATCAACAAATATTAGCTCATAAGTCCGGCCAACCTGGCGAAGAACCTCGGTTAGCCGCCGGTAAAGCTCTTCGATGTTTTCAGCCTCATTATAGAAAGGAACAACAATCGAAAGCTCGGGTCGAGACAGCGCTTTTTCCATTCTCGCTGACCTCATAAATAACGGAAACTTATTAGCTGGACGTTCAGGCTTCGGATTAGCTCTTTTAACTCGGGCGCCAGCAAAGCCCTTAATTCAGCTTCTCGTCGTCTATTAATATAATATGAACCGAAATTTTTTTCTAATGCCAAGAGGTCTGAGGTCAAGTACCCGGGGTGAGTCATGATTTCCGTCGTTCCTTCGGGCAGATGTTCGAGAAGCTTCTTCAGCCACTCCGCGCTAACTTTCCCCGCTCGACAGAAACCAAAAAAATGGTCGGTAACTCTAATCCCCATCCCTTCCAGGTTTGGTTTCTGACTCAAACACCACCGGGTGACAACCGCGGCTTTTATCATCTGGGCCGGCGGCCAGCTCCAACATCGCTCGCGGATAAACCTCACCCGGTAAATCCCGTGTTCAGCCGCCAGTTTGAGGCACAACCGGAATAGAGGCGGGAAGGTATGGACGTGCTTCTCCGAATCAAGATGGGTAACTTGGACGCCGGCAGCGAAAGCCTTTTCAATCTGGGCCCGCCACTCTCTTTCAATCTCCTCCAACTTGACCTTCTTTCTCCATATCCCAGAAAATAAAGGAAAAATTTTGCCCAAAAAATACCCATCCCGCCGGACCAGGCTTGAGACCTTTTCAGGAGGAAGGAGGGGTAGACCGCGGACGATGTTAAGATGGACACCAACCCCGAGGTCGGGATTTTCTTGGGCTAAGGCAACGGCTTCCTCAAAACCGGGGGTGTTGGTCATCAAGCTCGCCGAAGTAAGAATCCCCTGGCGATAAGCCTGGATAATTCCCTGGTTGACTCCTGAGCAAAGCCCGAAATCGTCAGCGTTGATGATAACCCTTGGAAGGCTCAATTGATTTCAGCCCCTGGCATAAAATAGCCTCATGCGAATTTCTTGCCATGATAGCCATCATTCAGGAATAAATCAAGCCAAAAAGGGATAAGGGCTAACACCTCAACAGAACAACAGGCCGTGCCGAGCCTGGCCTAAGAAAAAATAAGCCAGCTCTTCGTCTTGGCGTTTTGGAACAAAAAAAGCTACAATGGGGCATCATGTGTGGTATTTGCGGCCTTTGCCGCTTTTCCGGCCTCCAGCCCGATGACCGCGCCACCGTCGACAGGATGACCCAGGCACTCCTACATCGCGGCCCTGATGAAGATGGCTTTTATGCTGATGAATTCGTCTCGCTCGGGATGAGACGCCTGCGCATTATCGACCTTGTCACCGGCCGCCAGCCGATAAGCAACGAAGACGGAACCATCTGGACAGTTTACAACGGAGAGATTTTTAATTTTCCGAGCCTGAGGCAAGAACTTCAGGAGCGAGGCCATGTCTTTAAAACCAAAGCTGATACTGAAGTCATCGTCCACCTGTACGAAGAAGAAGGCCCTGAATTTGTCCATCGTCTAAACGGGATGTTTGCCATCGCTCTGTGGGACACTAAAAAACGCCGGCTATGCCTTTACCGTGACCGGTTGGGCATCAAGCCGCTCCATTACTGCTTGCTTCCCAACGGCATAATCTTCGCTTCTGAGATAAAGTCGCTTCTGGCTGCCGGGGTTCCCAGGCAAATCGACCTCGAAGCCCTTTCTCAATTTTTCAGCTTTGAGTATATCCCCGCCCCGCGGACTATTTTCCAATCGGTATCCAAGCTACTTCCTGGCCACCGGATTATTTGCGAGCCCGACGGGGTCAAGGTAGAGCGTTACTGGGATGTCCGGTTTGTCCCCGACAGTCCGCCTCTTCCTGAAGAAACCTACGGGGAAGAAATAAGACGAAGGTTGCGCCAGGCGGTGGCCATGCGATTGATCAGCGATGTTCCCTTAGGAGTTTTTCTCAGCGGGGGCGTAGACTCGAGCCTGGTCACGGCCTTGATGAAAGAGGTGACGACAGCTGAAGTCAAGACTTTCTCCATCGGGTTTCGAGAAAAAAGCTTTAATGAGCTCGATTATGCCCGGGAAGTGGCAAATTTTCTGGGAACAAACCACCAAGAATTCATTGTTGAGCCGCGCCTCGTAAAAGAGCTTGTCCCGAAGCTGATGAACTATCTTGACGAACCCCTGGCGGACGCATCAGTCATCCCGACTTATCTCATCTCGTACCTGGCGCGGCAACAGGTGACAGTGGCCCTCGCGGGTGACGGCGGGGATGAGCTTTTCGCCGGCTATGACACCTACAAAGCCTACCGCCTCGCCTGTTTTTATCGCCGGGTTCCCAGGTTTATCGACCGGCCAGTGCGTCGTTTGGTCAATCTGCTGCCGGCTTCCAGTCGCCGGTTGAGCTTCGAGTTCAAAGCCAAGAAGTTTCTTGCCGGAATCGACCATCCCCCCGAAATCGCTAACTATATCTGGTGGGGCGCCTATCCGCCCGGCGAAAAGGAGAAATTGTTTTCTCCTGACTTCCGCCAGGCTATCATTGCCAATCCTTATGAGCCGGTAAATTTCCATTTAGAAAATTGTATAGCCGAAGACCCGCTCGACCGGATTTTCTATCTTGACCTCAAGCTTTACCTCCAGGATGACCTGCTGGTTAAAGTAGACCGGATGAGCATGGCTAATTCCTTAGAAATCAGGGTGCCTTTCCTGGATTATACTTTTGTCGAGTTTGCTGCCCGGATTCCAAACAGGCTAAAACTTAAAGGCTGGAAGACGAAATACATTCTCAAGAAAGCAATGGAAGGAAAATTACCTCGGAGCATCTTCCATCGGCCAAAAATCGGGTTTGACATCCCGCTCGGCGCCTGGATGAGACAGGACTTGAAGGATTTTGTCCTCAACACTTTGTCCCCGGCGAGGCTAAAAGAACACGGTTTCTTCAACCCGGGCTATGTGGAGCAAAAATTGACCGAGCACTTCCGCGGCATCCACAATCACCGGCAACTACTTTGGCCGGTCATCATCTTCCAGTTTTGGTATGACCGCTATTATCGTTAGGAAATAGGAAAGAATGTTGAAGAAAAATATCTTACTCTAAACCTATGGTTGCCAGGAAAGAAATTTATCGTCTTTATCGACATGCTGACTGGAAAACGAAACTTTATGTGCGGATAAAACTCCGCATCTGTCCGCTTCTGGCCGTCGAAACCTACTTGCCCGCCAGAGGCCGGGTAGTCGACCTCGGGTGCGGTAGCGGCCTTTTTTCTTTCATCCTGAAGCTCGGCTCGCCGCTTAGAGAAATTAGCGGCCTCGATTATGACACCAGCAAGCTCCGCCTGGCCGAGAACATTCAGCGGGCTGGCTCTCTTTGCCAGTTTTTTCAAGCCGACCTGACCGAGGGCTCTTTCCCGCCGGCTGACGTTTATACTTTAATTGATGTCCTTTATCTCATCCCTTTTGAAAAGCAGGTGACAATCTTACGGCAGTGTTACGAACTTCTTCCACCTGGGGGCTACATCATAATTAAAGAAATGGACACCAAGCCACGATGGAAATACTTCTGGAATTATTTTCAGGAATCTGTCTCCGTAAAAATTGTCGGTTTCACCCGGGGAAAAAAATTTTATTTTCGTCCGGCGGCGGAGTGGGAATCAATCTTAAAGAGCTTCGGTTGCCTGACGAGTTTGGTTCGGCTGGATAAGGGATATTGGTACCCGCATGTTTTGATAATTGGTCAAAAATAAGAGAGGGGGGGCGGGGAGCTGCCCTTAGCCCCCGAGCCCCGGAACCAGTACCGGCGGTTCCCCCATCGAATACCCATGGGCCCCCCTCCACTACGGGGTCACCAGGGCAGCCTCCCCGCCCGAAAATAAAAGAAACTCGCAAAGTAAACAAGGCTTGATGCGAAATAAAAATAGACCTGAGTCTAAGGGTAAGTAATAAAAAATTATTTTAGGCCAAGAGAGTTTTTCTAAAAATAAGAGTGGCCTTAGTTAAGCAAACTAAAATTTGCCTATTTAAAAAATACTGAGCAGAGCTCAGCGGGGAGCTGCCCTTAGCCCCCGAGCCCCGGAACCAGTACCGGCGGTTCCCCCATCGAATACCCATGGGCCCCCCTCCACTACGGGGTCACCAGGGCAGCCTCCCCGCCCGAAAATTAACAAAACGCAAAAAACAAGCGCTCCTTTTTTCATTGCTTCCGAAATGCTCAGAGCCCGCCCGAGCTTGTGTTTAACCCCCCGATATGGCATATTTAGGCAAGGCAAATTTTCGAGGCGCCGGATGCTCAAACCTGAATGTCGTTTTTTCCGGGGAGATAAACCCTGCCAATTTCGCCGTCAGTGCGACGATTGCCCTCATTTCACCCCTTTTGGACCCCGGGTCTTAATAATTAAGTGCCGGGCTCAAGGTGATGTCCTGCGGACAACGTCGCTTCTTCCCGGGCTCGAAAAAAAATATCCTGACTGTTCTGTGGAGTGGGTTGTTGACCCGGAGAGCGTCGAGTTGCTGCCTCGCTCGAGGCTCCGCCGGGTCTGGCCTTTGGACCTCGAAACTTTAATGGCCCTGGAACCTCAAGAGTTTGACCTGCTGTTCTCTCTTGATAAAGAGCCCGGCCCGACTGGTTTAGCCACAAGGCTAAAAGCCAAGAAAAAATATGGCTTCGGGTTAAATGCTTTCGGGAATTTAATAATTTTTAACCAGGCGGCTGAATATGCCTGGCGGCTAGGGGTGGATGACGAGCTAAAATTCAAAGAAAATAAGAAAACTTATCAGGAAATAATTTATGAGGTCGCCGAAATTCCTTATGAGCGACAAGAATACGTCTTTGAGCTGGACGAAAAATCAAGGGAAAAAGCCCGCGCCTTTTTCGAATTCCACGCCATCGACCGAAGCAGGCCAGCCATAGGGCTCAACACCGGCTCGGGAACTAAGTTCGAGACCAAGCAATGGCCAAGAGAATACTTTCTCCAGCTGATAAAGCTCCTCCAGGATGAATTCAAAGCCAACATTTTTCTTCTCGGCGGTCCGAGAGAAAGGCTGTTTAACCAGGCAATCATCTCTGCCTCCAGCCGCCGCCTTTTCAACACCGGAAATGATAATTCGCTGCTCGAGTTTGCCGGGTTTATTTCTCTGCTTGATTTAATTGTCACTTCTGATACTCTCGGGATGCATATAGCCATTGCTCTGCAAAAGCCGGTAGTGGCTCTTTTTGGCCCCACCTGTCCCCAGGAAATTGACCTTTACGGCCGGGGAGTCAAGCTTTTCGCCGGTATTCCCTGTTCTCCCTGTTACCGGCAGACCTGCCCTGATTTAAAGTGTATGCGGGCGCTCACGCCCGAGATGGTCCTGGAAGCAGCCCGCCGGTTGCTGTAAAGTAAAGTTGCCATGGCCAGAAAAAAAGTCGTTGTTATGATTCCGACCTATAATGAAAGCGAAAATATCAGACCGGTTGTTGAATCTATCCTTGAGCTCAACTCAAACCTGGATATAACAGTCCTGGTGGTTGACGACAATTCACCAGACGGAACAGCTCACGAAGTCGAGAAATTGGGGGCCCAGGACCCCCGGGTCAGGCTTTTATTAAGAACCAAAAGGAGAGGCCGGGGAACGGCCGGCGCGGCCGGTTTCCAGGCGGCCCTCGCCCTCGCCCCTGACCTGGTTATCGAGATGGACGGCGACGGCTCGCATCAGCCCCGGTTCATTCCTGACCTTATCCAGGCAGCCGAATCCGCCGATGTCGTCCTCGGTTCTCGATTCGTCCCGGGTGGGAGGGATGTCGACCGCAGCTTAATGCGCCGGGTGATTACCTGGGCGGTCCGCCTCTTTATCCGCCGGCTGTTTGCTTTTCCGATAAAAGACGTTTCCTCCGGGTTTCGCTGTTTCCGGGCCGATGCGTTGAGGAGAATTGACCCGGAAGACCTGATTTCCACCGGCCCCTCAATCGTTCTCGAAGTTTTAGCCCGGGCTAATCAAGCCGGGTTAACGATCAAAGAGATTCCCATCGAGTTTGTCGACCGGCAAAAAGGAAAAACAAAGCTCAATTTGATCACCCTGCTCGAGACCTTGGTTATGGCCTTAAAGTTCAAGAAAATGTTCAGCCGGTCGGCCACCTCAAAATGACCAGGCGAAAAGCCCTTGGCCAGCACTTCCTCAGGAGTCAGCGCTCCCTCAACCAGATTCTCAAGGTTATTTCTCCCAGTCCGAGCGACCTGATAATCGAAATTGGCGCTGGCCGCGGGGCGCTCACTTTTCCGCTAACGGAAAAAGCAGCCGAGGTAGTGGCAGTCGAAAAAGACCCGGAGCTTGTCCGTTTTCTTACCAGCCACCCTCGGCCTAACCTGCATATAATCCCCGGGGATATTCTCCGGCTCGACTGGGAAAAACTTATCGCCCCTTTTTTGCCGTGGAAGGGGGAGGTAAAACTCGTCGGCAACCTGCCTTATTCCATTTCTTCGCCGCTGCTCTTCAAGCTCTTAGAACACCGCGAGCAGTTTCCCTTTGTCGTTTTCCTTCTTCAGAAGGAAGTGGCGGCTCGGGTCTGCAGTCGGCCGGGCTCGAAAGATTATGCCCCTCTCTCCGTGCTTTTTTATATTTATTATGAAAGCCGCCTCGAGAAAACTTTCCCTCCTTCTGTCTTCAGTCCACCGCCAAAAGTAGAATCGGCCCTCGTCTGTTTGAAGCGGCGGGCTCAGCCTGCGTTTCAGGTGGAAAACCTGGCTGAATTCCGGGAATTCCTGCGCGGCTGCTTCCGGCACCGCCGGAAGACTCTGTTAAACAACCTCAAGCGGATGGGATACCAGGAAGAATTGATTCTCGAAGGGCTCGAGCGCATCCGCCTGGGGCCAACCACAAGACCAGAAGAGGTGGACGAAGTTACTCTCTATCATCTTTTTAATTATTTTTGCGGGAATAGCCCTTTAAACGCAAAAATGCCCGGATAAAAAACGGCGGCGACAAAGAGGCCCGACCATTTTCTCCCGGACCACCCCTAACCAAGATTATTCTTTGACCTCCCCATTTCCGGCGATGAGACACTGAAGGCTTTTCAAACTCTGGTTTGGTTTAGCGCCAGATTTTCATTCCTACGAATTTTGGCCAGGCTTCTATAATCAGGATATGCTCGAGCCGCCGCCCTCTCTTTTATCTAAAAAGCATCTTGCTTCAGGGAAAACCTCTTTTAGGGCCGAGTTCAATATTTGCCTGCCTGCTGAAGGCATGATATAAAAAAAGGGTGCGAACTTTTGTTTACTGGAAACGACTCCTCCAGGCATACCGGAGTTACCGCGGCCATCGGTCGAAGCTGAGTTATCCGCCTCTGCGACTGTGGGTTGAGCCTACGAGCGTTTGTAACCTCCGCTGCATTATGTGTCCGAACAAGGAGTTAAAAAGGGAAGAAAAAGGGTTCATGTCCATCGAGCTTTACGAGAAAATTGTCCAGGAAGCCGCCGGTTTCATTATCGACCTCCATCTTTATCATCGTGGAGAGAGCTTACTGCATCCGCAGTTCGTTCGCATGGTGGAAATAGCCAGGAACGCAGGCCTTTTTACCAAACTTCATACCAACGCTACAGTCCTGGATGAGGGCCTGGCTCGCGGGCTTATAGAAGCCGGGCTGGACCAGCTTACTTTTTCTTTCGATGGGTTCGATGCCCCGACTTACGAAAAAATCAGAGTAAACGGCCGGTTCGAGAAAACAGTCGGGAATATTATTGAATTTCTGAGGCAAAAAAAGAGCCTGGGGGCCAGGAAGCCGGTAACCATATTAGAACTGATTGCCTTTCCCGAAGCCAACCTGCGGAAAAAGAATGAGGCCAGGAGGGCCTTCCTCGGCCGCTTCCGCGACCTTCCTCTCGACAGGATAGAAATCCGCGAACTGCACAACTGGGCCGGGGAAACGGGCGAGGTGACATCTTCCGGTCATTATTCCCTCTGCCCTTTCCTCTGGCTTTCCCTCGTCGTCCTCTGGGATGGAACTGTCCTTCCCTGCACGCAGGACTTTCATGGTTTCTATCCTCTCGGGAATGTCAAGGATAATTCTCTCCTCGAGTTGTGGAATTCACCGGCCCAAGTGAACTTGCGGGAAAAAATAATCAAGCGCGATTTAGCCTCGCTGGCGACCTGCTCGCGCTGCGACCGGCTGCATCGGCCTACCTGGTTCGGCGTTCCCCGGGATTATTTCTGGAAGATCCTCTGGAGAAGGATGTCCTGAAATCAATCAACCCATTCCGGAAAGACATCCCGACCCGGTCCGGCGAAAAGAAGCTCCACCTTTTTTGTCGCTACGTCGACAACATATAAATCCCAATCGCCTCTTTCTGCATACATATCTTTAGAGTTGGAACAAAAGACGATGAACCGGCCGTCAGGCGACCAGGCCGGAAAATAATCGAAAGTATCGGGTCTTTCGGTGACTCTTTCTTTTCCCTGGCCGTCCGGCCGGATGATGTAAATTTCTCCTTTACCATCAGCTTCGTGGGAGACATAGACTATCAGACGGCCATCCGGAGAAAAGCGGCTCCGGCAGGTCTGGCCATTCTTGGTAAGGTTAACGGCCTCCGTGCTTTCGCCGGCGGCAACATAGACGTCCCACCCAACCGTCTTTTTCCCGGTAAAAGTTAGGAGCCTGGCATCGGGGCTAAAATCGGGCAAAGCGGCAGAGCCGTTAAAATCGGCCAGCAGGCGTTTTCTTTCGCCCGTGAAAAGGTCGACTGACCAGAGGGTGTAACTCCGGCCAAAAGTCCTTTTCCTTTCCTCAGTAAAAGCAATCTTCTTGCCGTCAGGGAACCAGCTCAGTTCGCCTTCATCATGAGGCGAAGCTGTCAGCCGCTTCACCCGCGAGCCGTCAACAGCCATTACAAAAACATCATAACTCCCGTAGCGATTCGAGCTGAAAGCCACCCATTTGCCGTCGGGGGAAACCCTGGAGAATTCATCCTGCCAGCTGTTGTCGGTAAGCTTTCTCAGCCCATCTTTTGTCAAACAATAGATTTCATTATCGCCGTCCATATCTGACTGAAAAAAGATTTTACCGGCGAAGAAAACCCTGGCCTCAAGCGAAGGATTTATTCCGGAGGAAGGGCCGGCTTCGGTTTTTTTCTCGTTGGAGCAGCCAAGGAAAAAAAGAGAGGTAATGACAAGCGCGACCCAAACGCGGAGGCAGAAAAAAACCGGTCTTTTTCTTAACATCTTTTTGTATTCTCTTCTTGTCATTTTAAGACAATTATACCCCAAGCGGTAAATTTTTACCTGAAAAATCTGCTTAAAAAAATCGACTCTAAACAAGACTTTTTTGCAAAACAAACTATCTCGCGAAACTTTCTCCGTCTTAAAATAGCCCGAGAAACAATTTTTAAGACAATTGTAAAGGCAGGCGTCAAGCGCTGAAATTTCAGAGGAACAGCAGGCGCTGCTCCTTTTTTCGAGTCTTCAACCAGATGCTTCTTACGGCTCGGCGCCAGTTCCGGGCTAAGGCCTTTTCTCCCTCCCGGTTGGGATGAATCCCGTCAGGCTCATAATATTCTAAGCATCCTCGGAGACGCCCTGCCTGGTCAATCACCTGGGCTCCTTCTTGGGCAGCGATGGCGATGATACCTGGGTTAATCAGCTCGTTCACCACCCGATTTCTTTCCGCCTCATCGGCCAGACCATAAAACAAAGGAACTGTGCCTAAGACAATTTGGGGATGTTTAAAATAATTAGACTTCAACTTTTTGAATTCGGCGATGATCGCCTCTAAATTATGCCGAAATTGAGTCCCGGTCTCTTCGCCCCTCAAAAGCCCCGGGACGTCGTTCGTCCCGAGTTGAAGGAGAACAAAATCGACTCTTTCTCGCTGCCATCCGGGGTGACTCCGGAAAAAAGAAAGATAATTAACCGAGCTCAGCCCGCCTTGAGCCCACTCTTTTATCCGGACTCGAGAAGAAGGCAGAAGCCGTCGGAGGTAAACCGGAGTTGGTCGGATCAGGCTGTCACCCGCGCAGGCCACTGTCAGCTTTGCCCGCCTCTCTTGACAGGAGAAAAAGAAGATGACGGCTAAGACTAAATAAAGCCCGCGCTGGATAAGCTCAGGAATGGATTTGGTTCCTGGTAAAGCGATTTTCATTATTGAGAAAATTTTCCTGTTTTATTATTACAATTTAACATCCAACCTTTCCTTAATCAAAATACACAGTTTATCCCGGCCAACAAACCGAGCGCCAACACGCTGCCTGGTTTCCAAGCACCCGGGTTCCCGCGGCGGAAAGACCCGTCTTGAAGCACCAACTGGTTGGTCCATCTCCTCTTACCCTATCCATAACCACATGTCTCTCGAGGGTCATTCTATTTAGACATTAACAGCTTCAACTTCGGAAGACACCAGGACCAAGACCGGTTAATTCTGAAAAGTTAAAATAATGAGAAAATGATTGACTCTTTCTTCGGTCGCGGCACGACATACCGATTACACTGGAGCTTAGCGCCGTCTGGCAACGTCCTGGGTTTGTTTTTTAAGGCTTCGGTCAAATTGGGGCTGGGTCAAAAGAAAGTTAACCCCCTCAATCGGGCTCTCGTGGCCGGCATTATCGCAGGCTGTCACGGTATAAATATAGAGATTAACTCCGCCGACGTTGGAATCACGGTAAAAAAACGTGTCAGCTTTGACCTCGGCGATTCGCTGGTAAGCACGGTCGTCCTCCGTTGTTTTCTTTCGGTATACCCGGTAGGCAACTATCGGCCAGGAAGACTTGGCCACGACCTCGTTGTTCTTCGGGTTGGGGTCCCAACGGACATCAGTAACATACCTGGTCAAGAAAAGGCCCTCGTCAAGATGAGTTTCCCAGCGGATGTTCAAAGGCTGAAAAAGCCGCAGAACTTCTAAAGTCCTCGTTGCGGAAGCGCTGGCATTCCGGTCATCGTAAACGGTCAGCCTGATGGTAAACACTCCCCAGGAAGAATAAGTGTGCCGGACAACCCGGCCGGAGGCGCCGGCGCCGTCGCCGAAATCCCAGTCGTAGCGAACGACCTCGCCGTCAGGGTCGGAGGAAGGGCCACCGTCAAACGTGACTTCAAGGGGATAAAGACCGGTTGCGGGAGAAAAAGTAAACGAGGCAATTGGCGGCTGATTGGGCTTTAAAACCTCGACGGTCTTGATTATCAGGCCGATTTTACCCTTATCGTCAGTAACCGTGAGTCGCACCGAAAAAACCCCGGGCTGGGAAAAAGTATGCTGGACAACTTTCCCTGTGCCTTGCGACCCGTCGCCGAAATCCCAGTCGTACCGGACAATCTGTCCGTCCGGGTCGTAGGAGAGCGAGGCGTCGAAGTTTACCGTTAACGGCGCTTCTCCCTTTTGAGGCGAAAAAGTGAAGTTGGCCACGGGGGGTTTATTCGTCGTCGGCCCGGCGCCCAGGGCTCCAAAATAAACCTCGCCGCCGCCATCCCAAACAAAATAGACGCCGGTCTCATCTTGATTGACGGCTACATCGCAAAAGGTTACGCCTGAAGAATCGGGCAAATAAGCTTCGCCCGTCCATTTACCCCCGCGGAAAAGGTTATAAAAAACACCAAGCCCTGAGCCATAAGCTCCTGCCTGCCAGCAAGCATACAAGTTCCCGCCCATCTCGGCGAGAGAAGGATAATGGAGAACCTGAGCTGAGGAAATCTCGATGGGGGAAGAAAACCCATTAACCGTTCCAGAAGCATAATGAACTACTCTTACCCCTGAATCGCTCAAAACTGAGGTCCAGATAATATGCGACCTATCTTGAGGGTCGAGCTCGATTACCGCATGCTGCTGGGAATAGCTGGAGGAAGCAACCCGGAGAGGGGCGCTCCAGCCGGCGTTAAGGCCTCTTGCCCTCTGGCTGAAAGCAGCCTGATAAAGCTCGCCGCTTTTTTCAACCCAGCACGCGACTACAATATTATTGCCGACAGCAATGTCTGGAAATTTCGACCTTCTTCCAGTATCGCTGATAACCCGCGTTGATTCCCAGCTCCCGCCAACCCTCGCCCTGGACCAGATTACGCCGTCAAGCGACCACCACGTGATGTAAATGTTCCCGTCAGGCGTAACCGCAATCCGCGGGGAATCACACTCATTCCCGCCAGAAGAAACAGTATATATCGACCCCCAGGAGCCATCTTTTATCCTCAGCTTAACCTGGTTATCTTCGACCCAGACGACGTACACGCGGTTTGAACTGTCAACTGCAATTCCGACTGCGTAGAGCGAATCACAATAGACCTGGCTCGACGAGCTAAGGTTTACGGGTGATGACCAGATTTGAGAAAAAGAGTCGTACTGGGAATAGAAAACGTCCCCGTGGTCGCTGGAATAAATCTCGAGCCAGGCCACATGGGCATTCCCCTTGAGGTCAACGGCAATCCGGGGAGAAGATGAAACCCATTGAGGTGAAAGGGAGATATTGGTCGCCGCTTCAACTGAAGATGAAAGAAACCCAAAAAGACAACTTAAGACGGCGGCTAAAGAGTATTTTTTCGCGAGCACTCCCTCTTTGAATCCTTTAATAGCCAAAGGTAACCATAGAACTCTCTTTGCCTAACACCGAAACAGCCACGATTCCCCAGATGATTCTCTTGTTTGCCGGGAAGTTATACTGAACAGCAAAAGTTGATTTACTCACGGCCGCAAACAAGGCAAATTCTCCGGCGCCCTCTTTCTTGTAAATTCGATATTCCTTAACATAGGCCTCGTTATTCTCAGGGTTGGCTTCCCAGGAAAGATAATAAGTAACCTCCGGGCTTTTCCTCAGGCCGCTCAGGGTTATTTTCGCCTGCGGGTTTAGCGGCGGGTTGATGGTTGGATAAGAAATATTAAAGGCCGCCAGCTCGCTTTCCAGGCCGCTCAGCGCCACCGTCGAGACGGCAAACTGATAGGTTTCATCAAACTGGGTCGTCGTCCAGGAGGCGGAAAGAGAGGTTTTGGCCACTTTGACCAGCGGGGTATAAGGACCATTGCCCACTTTCAAATAAACCTGATAACCCTCGAGTTCGTCGTCCTTGTTCTGAGGATTCTTTTCCCAGCTAAAATTATAAGTAAACTGGTTCGGGTTCTGAGGGTCAAAAGAAAGGGAAGCCGCCAGGTTCTGGGGGGGATAAAAGACTTTTTTTGTCACAGGATAGAGGGAAGTGAACCAGATCGTAGTATAGCCACCCTCACCCATCATCGAGGACCAGCTGAGCCCGATATTCCCATACCCGTCGTGGGCAATACCCGGAAGCTTCGGCCAGACAGCTGCGAAAGTAACCGGCTCCTTCCATTTGCCACCGATATCATTGGTATACCGAATGCCGTCACCAAAATCGCCGCCGCCAATCTGGCAGGCGACGTGCTTATTCCCATTCTTATCTACGGCAATTCGCGGATAATGCTGTAGATACAAAGGGATGGCCAATTCCCTGGGGTTATTTTTTTCATCAATTTTGATAACCCACATTTCCTGGTCATTCCCGGTAGCTTCGTCAATATCTCCGTTAACTACATAACAAAGGTTATCCGGGCCGACGGCGATATGGGGATGAGAAGAGCTGGCGCCGGTGTCGTTCACTCTTTTAGGCGTGCTCCAGGTGGTTTCCTTTCGCCTTTTGCTGTACCAGAGTTTGTATTCACCGCTGGCTTCTTTTTCTCGCCAAACTGCCCATACCTGACCATCCCGGCCGATAGCAATACCGCCTTGAGTTGCCCGGGCAGGGGAAGAAAGCCTCTTGGTCTCCTCCCAGCTGCCGCCAACCTTAGCCCGAGAATAAACCCGGCCATCTTTGTCTGAATACCACCAGACATAAATATTCCCCTCACCGTCAACGGCCACACAGGGCTCGTCTCCGCCGTATCCTTCTTTTACTCTTTCGACGCCCAGCCATTTTTTCTGGCCAGGGTCATAAACCCGAAGATAAACCGAGCTTTCCTGCCCCCAGACCACGGCAATATGTCCCTTAGGACCGCAAGCGATGTAGGGTCTTTCGCCGATTACTCCCGCGTCTGTTTTCAAATTAATCGGCGTTGACGCCTTCTCTCCGTCATAAGAAACATACATGATCTCATGACCTGGGCCGGTATAAAGGTCTTCTTCCCAGATGATATGGGCGATTCCATCCGGGCTGAAAGCCAACTGGACCCAGCGCACTCCGTTGGTTGTCTGGGCGACTTTCACTGGAGGACGCATACTTTGGCCAAAAAGAACTGAACTCAAAATAAGTAGGCCTAACATAATTCCGGCCGTTTTTTTCATCAAAATCAACCTCCACGGGTAACGATCGAACCCGACTCTCCTTTTTTAAGTCGAGCCAGATTATCATTTTAAGGAAAATGCGGTCTAAAAGGAAGCCTTTTGGCAAAATTCTTAGTCAACGCGAAGAATTATGCTATCATATCCCGGAAAAAGGCCGATGAAGCTAAGTTTGTCAGGTCGCGGACGAGGATTTGGTCTTGCCTTAGGCCTCTTTTTATTGCCACTCATTCTTTTTCTTTTTTATATTTCCAAAACTGAGGCCCGGCCGCCCCGGTCAAAATTTGTTGAAGCCAGCAAGGAAACCGCCGGGAGAAACGAGGTTCCCCGCAAGCTCGAAAAGTATCTTCAGGAAAGAGCCCGAAGAACACTTGGGGCCCAAACGAGGCTCAAGTTCAGAAGAGATTATGCCGGCCGACTCTGGGTACTCGAAGAGAACCTGCTTGCCGGTCCCAAAATAATTCGCTTTGATGAAAACGCGGCCGAGGAATTTTACTTGCCGGGCAATTTATCCTTTCCACAGGGCGCCCATTCTTTTAACCTCGGCTTTACCCCTGCCAACGAGCCTTGTTTAACCTGGGTTGAATCAAAAGACCAGGACCATTTGAAAATTCTTACCCCGTGGTCGAGCCAGCCGCTCACCTTAGCCAGCGGACGGGCTTTTTCCATTACCTCTCCGAGTGTCACCGCAGATTTGGCTGGCTCTCTCTGGGTATTTTGGTCTCAGGCGATTGAAGGGGTCGACAGAATATTCGCCTCGCGGGTCAACGGTTTTTCAGTGGGTCCCGGCGAGATGCTTTTTTCTTCTGAAAACTCTCCTGCAATCGGGCCGCAGGCTCAAGCTGACGCCTTTGGCCGCATCTGGCTTTGCTGGGCCGGCTACGACGGACATGATTATGAGGTATACTTAAGCTGTCATGAAGCAAGAGGTTGGTCTCCGGCGGAAAGAATTACCAATAATACCAGCCCTGACCTCTTTCCCGGTTTCGTATCCTTTCCCAGTGGAGACCTAGGCCTTTGGTGGTTAGAGTCAACAAAAGAAGAATCCCGGCTATGGTTTAGCCGCATTTTCGGTCAATCTAAAGAAAACCGCCAGCTTCTCTGGCACGGCTCTTTGCCGGTATCGCTCGCGGAATTATTCGAATACGGTACCCGGGTTTACCTCTGGGTTGAAGGAAATTTCTTCGAACTTCAGGCGACGACTTCCAGCGGCTTCTGGAACTGGCCAGCTCTCCAGGAAGAAAATAACCACCTGTTGCCTCCTTCCCTTCTTCCAGGCCGGGACGACGATTCTTATATCGCCTTCGGAGACAGCATTACTACCGGGTTAATCAAGACCAGCCTCGACCCCGAGAAATATTATTATTCAGGCTATCCCCCACGCCTTGAGCTTTTGATGAAACAGGAATACGGCATCGGACGCGTGCTTAATGAAGGCTTCGACGGCGAGCTTACAGCCCAGGGATTAAGCAGGCTGCCGGATGTACTTAATGATTACCAAGCGCGCTATCTTCTCTTGATGGAGGGTTTTAACGACGTTGTTTTCCCTAACATCTCCCTCGATAACATCGTTTTTAATCTGAGCGAAATGCTCCGGCGCAGCCAGCAAGCCGGGGTTATTCCTTTCTTGGCCACGATAACTCCCCGCCGGGATTCCTATTGGTATCAACCTCTCTACCGCGACCGACATCTGAATCTTAACAACCGCATCCGGCAATTAGCTCCGCAGTTCAAGATTCCTCTGGTTGACCAATATCAAGCCATGGAAAACTACCCGGCTTCGGATGGGGGGTTGCTCTCCTTATTGTCGGTTGACCTAAAACATCCGAACGAAAAAGGATATCAGGTAATCGCCAATACGTGGTTTAATGAAATAAAAGCCTTTCCTTTTCCCCCGAAGAACCTCACCGTCTGGAGACGTGATTTTTTATGGGAGACGAATTATGTCCGC
>JBBIRF010000038.1:0-25635 GCA_037441905.1 Candidatus Aminicenantota bacterium | reverse complement strand
ATTTTTTCTTTGGCCGTCCCTTTACCGCCGGCGATTATAGCGCCTGCATGGCCCATCCTCCGGCCTGGAGGGGCTGTCTGGCCGGCTATAAAACTTACGACCGGTTTGTTAAAATCGGCTTTGATGTAGGCTGCCGCCTCCTCTTCAGCCGTTCCGCCGATTTCGCCGATTAAAATAACGGCTTCTGTTTCCGGGTCCTGTTTAAAAAGTTTGAGCAAATCGATAAACTTCAGCCCGACAATCGGGTCGCCGCCGATACCCACGGCGGTTGATTGCCCATAACCGAGCTTACTTGCCTGGTCGACAGCTTCATAAGTCAGCGTTCCCGACCGAGAGATTATCCCGATGGAGCCTGGCTTGTGGATGTGGCCGGGCATAATGCCTATTTTGCATTTTCCGGGTGAAATTATTCCGGGTGTGTTCGGGCCAATCAAACGGCAAGGCTTATCTTTCAGGAATGCCTTGGCTTTAATCATATCGAAAGTTGGGATCCCTTCGGTGATGCAAACAACGAGGTCGACGCCGGCATCAGCTGCTTCCATTATGGCGTCGGCGGCAAAAAACGGCGGCACAAAAATAACCGCGGCGTTGGCTCCCTCTTTGCGGACAGCTTCCTCCACCGTGTTGAACACAGGAACACCAAGATGGGTTTGCCCTCCCTTGCCAGGAGTTACGCCAGCCACAACCTTTGTTCCGTATTCCTGCATTTTTTGGGTATGAAAAGTGCCTTCTCCTCCCGTTATTCCCTGGACGACAACTCTGGTTTTTTCATCAATCAAGATACTCATCTGGTTCCTCCTTTCGCCAGCTGGACAACAAGCTCGGCCGCTTCGCGCATGGTTTCAGCCGAGTAAAACTCGAGGCCTGATTCGGATAAAATTTTTCGCCCTTCTTCCATGTTCGTCCCTTGAAGTCTCACGACCATCGGCACATTAAGACCGACCTCTTTGGCGGCTTTGACTATGCCCCTGGCAACAAGGTCGCAGCGAACTATGCCGCCGAAAATATTGATTAAAGCGGCTTTTACGTCCTTATCGGCCACCAGGATTTTAAAAGCGTTAGTCACCGCCTCTTCCGAAACGCCGCCGCCAACGTCGAGGAAATTGGCGGGCATGCCGCCCGAATGCATGATAATGTCCATCGTGGCCATAGCCAACCCGGCGCCGTTAACCATACAACCTACGTTTCCGTCGAGCTTAATGTAATTGAGGTTGTACTTGGAGGCCTCAACTTCAAGTGGCGATTCCTCATAAATATCCCGCATAGCTTGAATATTAGGATGGCGGGCCAGAGCGTTATCGTCAAAATTCATTTTGGCATCCAGCGCCAGGACGTTTCCCGCCGTCGTAACGACGAGAGGGTTAATTTCAGCCAGGGAGGCGTCAGTTGCCTCGAACGCTTTATAGAGCGAAGTTATGAACTTAACCGCCTGTTTGTGGCTTTCGCCGGTGAGGCCCAACTTGTAGGCCAGTTTTTTTGCCTGGAAGGGCAAGAACCCGGTGGCCGGGTTAACATATTCCTTAAAAATTAGCTCTGGCTTTTCCGCGGCCACTTTTTCGATTTCCACGCCGCCTTCGGATGAGGCCATGACAACAGCTGCTTCCTTTGCCCGGTCGATAACTATGCCCAAATAAAGCTCTTTAGCCACCTCCAGGGCTTCCTCAACCAAGAGCCGCCGAACGACCCGCCCTTCGGGGCCAGTCTGGTAAGTCACCAGTTTCATCCCGATCATTTCCTTGGCCAGACCCTCAGCTTCTTCCGGGGAGGAGGCCACTCGGATTCCACCGGCCTTGCCCCGGCCTCCGGCATGAACCTGAGCCTTAAGAACAACTTTGCCGCCTATCTTGGCGGCAATCTCTCTCACCTGGCCTGGCGTTTCCGCTACCTCACCGCGAGGCACCTGGACACCGTGTTGAGCCAAAATCTGTTTAGCCTGGTATTCGTGAATTTTCATTTTGCCTATCCTTTCATTTTAAACGGAATAATTTTATTTCTTCTTTTTGGCGCCCAAACTTAAACCAGTCTGAAGAGGCCTATTGGCGACGATACTTTTTCTTGCCTTCCTCGTAGAGGTCTCCGCCGTACATGTCATTGATGACAATGCATGGGAAGTCCTTTACCTTTAGCCGAATGATGGCTTCGGGGCCGAGTTCGGGGTAGGCGACCACTTCCTGGGCTTCAATGCTTTTGGATATTAGCGCGCCAGCTCCGCCGACAGCTGCTAAATAAACCGCCTTGTACTTTTTAAGAGCGTCCTTGACTTCCTGACTTCTTGACCCTTTACCGATCGTCCCCTTAAGGCCCATCGCATGAAGAAGAGGAGCGTATGAGTCCATCCGGTAGCTTGTCGTCGGTCCGGCCGAACCAATAGGCTTGCCTGGACGGGCTGGTGTCGGGCCAACGTAATAAATCAGCTGTCCTTTGACGTCGATGGGCAGGTCTTTTCCTTCTTTGATCAAGTCGATGAGTCTCTTATGGGCAGCATCACGACCAGTAAGAATGTAACCAGTGATGAAAACCCTGTCTCCAGCCCTCATCTTCTCGATAGTCTCGTCAGAGACTGGAGTGGTGATGCGATGCTCAGCCATTGCCTTTATCCTTCACATAGCCGGCAGGCTTAGTAGCCCAGGGCCTTGCACTCGTTGACCGTCTTGGTCACCGAGGCAACCGTCTTTTCAAACATGGCTTTTTCTTCGGCCGTTAGCTTAATTTCAAAAATCTTTTCCACTCCCTTGGCACTGATGAGCGCGGGAACCCCGATAAACAGACCGTTTACCCCGTACTCGCCTTCGCACAGGGCGGCGCAAGGCAGAATCCGTCGCTTATCTTTGAGATAAGATTCGGCCATTACGATAGCGCTCCAGGCCGGGCTGAAGAAGGCTGAGCCTTTGCCGAAAAGTTTAACAATCTCGGTCCCGGCTTCTCTTGTCCGGTGGACCAAACGGTCAATTTGTTCCTGGGTGGCAATCTCGGTTAAAGGGATGCCGCCGACCGTGGTTAGCCTCGGAAGAGGTACCATATCCGGTCCATGGCCGCCCAGGACTACTCCGGCCACATCAGCCACCGAGACATTAAGCTCCATGGCCACGAAGGCTCGCCAGCGGGCGGTGTCGAGGGTTCCGGCCATCCCGCACACCTGATGTTTGGGGAAACCGGTCAGCCGGTGGAATACGTAGACCATGGCATCAAGCGGGTTAGTAACAACGATGCAGAAAGCGTTAGGGGCATATTTCTTGATGCCTTCAGCCACTTCCTTGATGATCTGGATGTTCACGTTGAGCAAATCTTCGCGTGTCATCCCGGCTTCTCTTGGTTTTCCCGCGGTTATGATGGCGATATCAGCCCCGGCCACGTCAGCATAATCAGATGTTGCTGTAATGTTGGCGTCATAATTCCCGTGAGGCGCCATCTCCATCAAATCCAGGGCTTTTCCCTTGACAACATTGACGTAAGAGGGCACGTCAAGAATCACAATGTCGCCTAACTCTTTTTGGCCGGCTAACATAGCCAGAATCTGGCCAATCTGGCCGCCACCGATGAGGGCTATCTTTTTCCTCATGAAAACCTCCTCCTTTAAAGTTATGATTTCTGGCCGCTTGCCGTTTGAAGGCTCATCTTTTTTATCTAAAAGAAAGCAGCCAAGTTTTTTCTTCTTTCGGTCATCGTCTGCCTTAATCTAAACGACAATCCTCCTGCCGAACCAACCGAGAAATGGCCGGTTTCAGGCTTTGACGTAACTTTCCCACCTTGTTTCGAGGTCGGGCCGCTCGACGGTTTCCAGCAGGTAATCGGCAAACTGAGCGCCGGTGGCGCCGTTCGGGCGGCCAGTGACAACTAGTTTTTTCTCATACTGGCCACAGATATCAAGAGCCACTTCGAGCTTTTTCCCTTTTTCAGGAAAACCGATGTGGTTAAGCAGCATGGCCGCCGCTCGAATCATGCTCGAAGGGTCAGCATAAATGGCTCGACCTTCCTGGACCATCCGCGGGGCCGACCCGTGGATAGCCTCGAACATAGCATACTGTTTGCCGATATTAGCTGAGCCGGCCGTGCCGACACCTCCCTGGAACTCGGCAGCTTCATCCGTGAGGATATCACCGTATAAATTTGGCAGGACAAAGACCTGGAATTCCCGGCGCCGTTTTTCGTCAATCAGTTTGGCCGTCATGATGTCGATATACCAATCGTCCGCCTGGATTTCGGGGTATTCCTTGGCAATGCGGTAAAAATTCTCGAGGAAACGGCCGTCAGTGGTTTTAACTACGTTGGCCTTGGTCACGCAGGTGACTCTGGTCTTTCCTGTCTTGCGGGCATGCTCGAAGGCTAACCGGCAGATCCGGTCCGCTCCAGGAGTGCTGATTAACCGGAAATCAATGGCGATATCGGCGTCGACCTCGATTCCGAACGGGCCCAGGGCGTAAACATCCTCGGTGTTTTCTCGGAAAAAGATCCAGTCGATCCCTTGCTGCGGCACTCTTACTGGACGGACGTTAGCAAAAAGGTCGAGCTCTTTGCGCATGGCCACGTTGCAGGATTCAATGTTTGGCCAGGGGTCTCCTTTCCGCGGCGTTGTCGTCGGGCCCTTCAGGGTTACATGGCATTTTTTAATCTCTTCGAGGACATCGTCAGGAATAGGTTTGAGGCAGGCCGCTCGGTTTTCGATCGTCAAACCTTCAATCGTCCGGATTTCAACCTTGCCGTTTTTAACCTCATCTTGAAGCATGTGCTCAAGCACTCGCCGGGCTTCCTTGGCAATAAAAGGTCCAATCCCGTCGCCGCCGATAACGCCGATGATGATTGGCTTCAACTTGGAATAATCCACCCAGTCTGGCGCTTGCTTAATTTTTTCTATGCGTTTCATCTGGGCTTCCAGAAGCCGGCCAAAATGTTCTTTGGCCTTTTCGATGGCTGCATAATCCATAATCATTCCTCCCGAGAAAATTATGATGGAGAATGATTTTATCGCTTTATTTTCTGAAAATCAACGAAAATCAGGTAAAGGCAATTCGAGTTTTTGACAAATTCTGAGCGCCGGAATAAAAATAAGAAAGTAATAATTCCGAAAGGAGAGCTATTATGTTAGAGACATACTGGCAAAAAGAAAAAGAACGTCAGGCGCTGGGGATTCCAGCCCCTCCTCTGACCCCGGAAGAGACGGCGGAGGTTTGTGCTGGCCTGGAGAACCCACCCCCAGGGATGGCCGAGAAGCTTCTTGATTTGCTCAAGAACAGGGTCGCGCCCGGCGTTGACCCGGCAGCCAAAGTTAAAGCCGAATGGTTGAGTCAGGTTGCCCGCCAACAAAAACGCTCGCCGGTCCTGTCTCCGGTCGAGGCAGTCGAGCTTTTGGGGACGATGCTTGGCGGGTACAACGTCGGCCCGCTGGTGAGTTTTCTTGACGAGGCAGACCTAGCACCTGCGGCCGCCGCAGCTCTGAAGCATATTATACTGGTTTACGGAGCATTTCAGACGGTGGCGGATAAAGCCAGAACCAACCCTTACGCCAGGGAGGTTATCGAATCCTGGGCCAAAGGAGAATGGTTTCTCTTGCGCCCGGAGATGCCAGAAGAGATAAAGCTAAAGGTCTTTAAAGTCGACGGGGAAATCAACACGGATGACCTTTCACCGGCGAAGCATGCCTGGAGCCGGCCTGATATCCCTTTACACGCGCTTTCGATGGGGGAAACCCGGTTTCCTGACGGAATCAGGGTCATCCGGAAGTTCCGGGAAGAAGGCTACAGGGTAGCTTTTGTCGGCGATGTGGTCGGCACAGGTTCGAGCCGGAAATCAGCCTGTAATTCATTGATGTGGCACATCGGCGAGGATATACCCTATGTGCCAAACAAGAGGCGGGCCGGGGTAGTGATAGGCGGCCTGATTGCGCCGATCTTTTTCAACACGACTCAAGACTCTGGCGGGTTGCCGATAATGACTGATGTGAGCGGGTTAAAAACCGGAGACGTGGTTGTCCTTAACACCCGAACCGGAACTATTGCTAAGCCTGACGGAGAGGTCGTAGCTCGTTTTGAAATCAAGCCTCCCACCCTCCGGGATGAATTCAGGGCTGGCGGGAGGCTGAACTTGATTATCGGCCGTGACCTGACCAACAAAGCAAGGCGCTGGCTTGGCTGGGGAGAGGCTGATTTTTTCATCAAAACGCAAAACCCGCAGCCGAAAGAAGGGCAGGGTTATACCTTGGCCCAAAAAATTGTTGGCCGGGCCTGTGGGTTAGAAGGTTTTCTTCCGGGCTCGGCCTGTGAGCCGGTGATGACTACCGTAGGCTCGCAGGATACGACTGGACCGATGACCGCCGACGAACTCAAAGAACTGGCTTGCCTGGAGTTTCAAACCCCGTTTTTCATGCAGTCTTTTTGTCATACTGCCGCCTACCCCAAAGCAGCTGATAGCCGGATGCACCGAACCCTGCCGCAGTTTATCATTTCTCGGGGAGGGGTGGCCCTGCGGCCCGGCGATGGCGTTATCCATACCTGGCTCAACCGATTCCTTCTACCTGATACAGTGGGCACGGGCGGCGATTCTCATACACGTTTTCCCCTCGGGCTGAGCTTTCCAGCCGGTTCAGGACTGGTAGCTTTTGCCGGGGCTCTCGGTTTTATGCCCCTTGACATGCCGGAATCAGTTCTCGTGAGGTTTACTGGCCGGCTGAGGCCTGGGATTACCCTCAGGGATGTCGTCAACGCCATCCCTTATTTTGCCATCAAGCAGGGACTGCTGACAGTGGCCAAAAAAGGCAAGAAAAATATTTTTAACGGCCGGATTATCGAAATCGAAGGACTCGAAGACCTCGAAGTCGAGCAGGCTTATGAACTGACCAACGCCACGGCTGAAAGGTCGGCGGCCGGCGGAGTCATCGCGCTTAAAGAAGAAAAGGTCGCTCGTTTCCTCCGGAGTAACATTGCCCTGATGGAGAGGATGATTGAAGAGGGATACCAGTCAGCCGAAACTTTGCGCCGGCGGGTCGAGGCTTGCCGGGCGTGGCTCGAGAACCCTAAGCTTCTGAAGCGGGATGCCAACGCTGAATACGCGGCTATCATCGAGATTAACCTTGATAGCATCAACGAACCAATCGTCGCCTGCCCGAACGACCCTGATGACGTCCGGCTGCTGAGTGAAGTCGCAGGAGATAAGGTGGACGAAGTCTTTATCGGCTCGTGCATGACTAACATCGGTCATTTCCGGGCGGCGGGGAAGATTTTAGAAGGCGCCCCCTACCTGGCCACGCGGTTGTGGCTGACTCCGCCCACCAAGATGGATGCTGCCCAGCTGATGAGAGAAGGATACTATTCTATTTTTGCTTCGGTCGGGGCGAGAACTGAAATTCCCGGCTGCTCTTTGTGCATGGGTAATCAGGCCCGAGTGAGGCCAAAGTCGACGGTTTTTTCTACCTCCACTCGTAACTTTGATGACCGGATGGGTGACGGAGCTCGGGTGTATCTCGGGTCGGCGGAGCTGGCGGCAGTCTGCGCTCTTAAGGGGTCGTTGCCGGCTCCGGAGGAGTATTTCGCCATCATGAAGGAAAAAGTCCTGCCGCATGCCGATAAGATTTACCAGTATCTTCAGTTTGATGAAATGAAGGACCTGCCGCTTCATTACTCTAAGCAATATTAAGGAAAAACAAGGCCTTTTATGGTTAATAAAATCGGAGCCAGCGAGGTAAGCCGATGATTAATTTAGAAGGAAAGAAAGCCCTGATCACGGGCGGAAGCCGGGGCATCGGCCGGGCCACAGCCCTGTTTTTTGCCCGGGCCGGGGCTGATGTGGCCATCAACTATGTGCGCAACGAAGCGGCCGCTGAAGAGGTGAGAAAAAAAATAGAGAGTATCGGCCGGGAGTGTTTAGCGGTGAAAGCTGATATTTCTCAGGAAGAGCAGGCGAGGTCCCTGGTCGAGAGAGTGACCGCGACCTGGGGAAGGGTTGATTGTCTGGTGAACAACGCCGGTATCTGGACCTACGGGGAAATGGGCCGGATGACCAGGGAGACGTGGGAAGAAACCATGCGGCTGAACCTGGATGCTGTTTTCTATGTTATTAATGCCGTGGTTCCTGTTATGCAGGCAAACGGCGGGGGTTCGATAATCAACGTTTCTTCGACGGCTGCGGTTAGAGGGGAGGCGTACCATTCGCATTATGCTGCCAGCAAGGGTGCCCTGCATTCGCTGAGCAAATCCTTAGCCGTGGAACTGGCTCCTTATGGTATCAGGGTAAATTGTGTGGCTCCGGGCTGGGTGGATACAGACATGTGCGCCGAGGTTTTCAGCGACCCGGAGTTCCGAAAATCTGTCGAGAATTCAATACCCCTGCGGAGAATTCCTGGGCCCGAAGATATTGCCGGCCCGATTCTTTTCCTCGCCTCTGACCTTGCCCGACACATCACCGGGACTATTATTCATGTTAACGGAGGCGCGGTTCTTTGCGGCGGCTAACTTGTCTAAATCGCTTGCCAACAGGTGCGGATTTTGATAAGAAAGAAGCATCTCGGAAGGAGGCCTAAAATGGAGGAAGAAATCGGCCGGATTACCCATTATTTTTCCCGGATAGGTGTCGGCGTTCTTGTGCTTACGGCGGGAGAACTCCGCGTCGGGGATACGATCCATATTAAAGGGCACACGACTGATTTTTACCAGAAAGTGGAATCAATGCAGGTGGAACATCAGCCGGTAAACACGGCTAAAAAGGGCGATTCAGTCGGTCTCAAGGTTATCGACCATGTAAGGGAGCATGATAAAGTTTTTCGCGTCCTCGAAGACTAATTTTTTGGGCAGCTTTTTCCTTTGACAAACTAACTGGCCAAGAGGTGAGAGTGATGAGTTTGAGGACTAAGGAGCGCCAGGCTAAAACAGCGGGAGATGAGGCAGGCCTTCGGCGGGGGTGGCGCCGGTGGGAGAGAGCTTACCGCGAGGAAATCAAGCAAACTGGGACTCAACCGGTCGAGGCGACCTCGACCTCAGGCCGGCCCATCAAACCTCTTTATACGCCGCTCGACCTGAAAAATTTTGACTTTTTCCGCGACCTCGGGTTCCCGGGTGAGTATCCTTTTACCCGCGGCATCCACCCGACGATGTACCGGGGCAGGCTGTGGACCATGCGGCAGTTTTCCGGGTTCGGGACGGCTGAGGACACTAACCGTCGTTTCAAATACTTATTGGCCCAGGGGCAGACAGGCCTGAGCGTGGCTTTTCACCTGCCGACACTGATGGGAATCGATTCCGACCATCCGATGGCCAAAGGAGAAATAGGCAAATGCGGCGTGGCGGTAGACAGCCTGGCGGACATGGAAATCCTGTTTGACGGGATCCCTCTGGATAAAATCACGACTTCGATGACCATCAACCCGCCGGCAGCGGTTCTCTGGGCGATGTATATTGCGGTGGCTGAAAAGCAGGGTGTTTCTCCCCGGGTAATCTCGGGAACGATCCAGAACGATATTCTCAAAGAATACATCGCCCAGAAGACTTTTGTTTTTCCGCCGCGGCCTTCAATGAAATTAGTCGTTGACACTTTTGAGTTCGGGGCCAAAGAGGTTCCCCGCTGGAACACAATCTCTATCTCTGGATACCACATTAGAGAGGCGGGCGCGACCGCGGTGCAAGAGCTGGCTTTTACCCTGAGGGACGGGATTGAGTACGTCGAGTGGGCTCTGGAAAGGGGTTTGCATATAGATGATTTTGCGCCGCGGCTTTCTTTTTTCTTTAACGCTCATAACGACTTTTTCGAAGAAATTGCCAAGTTTAGAGCCGCCCGGAAAATCTGGGCCGAGGTAATGCGGGAAAGGTTCGGGGCCAAGAAGGAGCGTTCGTGGTGGCTTCGTTTCCATACCCAGACATCGGGGGTATCTTTGATGGCCCAGCAGCCTTATAACAACGTAGTCAGAGTGGCTATCCAGGCACTGGCGGCGGTTCTCGGTGGTACTCAATCGCTTCATACTAATTCTCTGGATGAAACCTACGCGTTGCCTTCTGAACACGCCGTAACGATTGCTCTGCGAACTCAGCAGATTATCGCCTACGAAAGCGGGGTAACCAACACGATTGACCCGCTTGGCGGCAGTTATTATGTAGAAAAATTGACTCAGGAACTCGAGCAAGAAGCCAAAAGTTACATCAAGAAAATTGATGAGCTTGGAGGGATGGTCAGGGCAATAGAGCTTGGTTTTCCGCAAAAAGAGATTGCTGATAGTGCTTATCGCTACCAGCAGGCAGTCGAAAGAAAAGAAAAGATCATCGTAGGTGTCAACGCTTTTGAGATGGAGCATGAGCCGATTCCGATTTTAGTCGTCGACCCGGCCGTGGCTCGCCACCAGTTGAGAAGACTGAGAGAGGTGAAAAGAACCCGGAACAAGCTCAGGGTAAAATCAACTCTCGCTGACTTGAAGAGAGCAGCCCGGGATGAGGTAAACCTGATGCCTTTCATCCTGGATTGTGTCCGGGCTTACGCCACGGTCGGTGAAATCATGGACGCCCTGAAAGAAGTTTACGGCGTGTACGAAGAGCCTTGCACCTATTGATAACAGGAGGAGGCCAAAATGGCAGAGAAGAAGAAAAAGGCGGAGCCGGAAAAACCTGCTTCGAGCACAGCACGCGCCCCATGGCCTGCTGCCGGCCAGCCTCGACTCCGGGTTCTTATTGCTAAACCGGGCCTGGATGGCCATGACCGCGGGGCCAAGGTCATCTGCCGGGCTTTAAGGGATGCGGGCATGGAGGTGATATACACTGGACTCAGGCGGACTCCGGAGGAAATCGTCAACGCAGCGATTCAGGAAGATGTTGACCTGATTGGGTTGAGCATCCTCAGCGGCGCCCATAATGTTCTCTTCCCCCGGATAATGAAATTGCTGGCGAAGAGCGGTGCGGCTGACATCCCGGTAATTGCCGGCGGAATTATCCCTGAGAAAGACATCCCCAGGTTAAAGAAAATCGGCCTGGCCGAGATATTCCTCCCCGGGACATCCACCCAGGAGATCATTCAGTGGATTAGAGAACACGTTCCCCTCAGGAAAAAAAAGAGGTAAAAACTTGACATCGTCTTTTGCCTTTGATAATCAAAAGAGATATTAATGGCTGATAAGAAGTTCCTGTCGCTCGTAATTATTCCTCATAAGAGGGGAACGACTCGAACTATTTCCTTATCCCAGAGGGCGAGTCGGGTTCTTTTCTCCTTTCTTGCGGGACTGGCGATAGTTCTTGTCGGGTTCCTGGTTGATTATTTTAGCATGAATGTGACGCGGGCCAAGTACCGGAAGCTCCAGAGCGAAAACCAGGAGCAGAAGAAAATTATTTTAGCCTACGAGGCTTCGGTCAAAGAGCTCACGGCGAAAGTTCAGGCGTTCGAGAATTATGCGCGGAAACTTAACATTATGGCGGGGCTCAGGTCGCCTGATGCCCTAAAAGAAGTTGGCGTCGGGTCAGGTTCGGATTCAGGCGAGAATGAAATCAGTACCTCCGGGCCATCCGCGAATGGGGCATCAGATACCTTGCCTCTTAACCAGGTTCAGATGAAAGCGGCCAGACTCGAGCAAAACTTGAGTACCCTTCTTGATTATTTTGAGCAGCAGACGAGCCGGTTAGCCCAGACTCCTACGATCTGGCCGACCACGGGTTTTATTACGTCGGGGTTCGGGATGCGGATTGACCCTTTTACAGGAAAGCAGACCTTTCATAAAGGCATCGATATCGCCACTAACCTGGGGAATCCAGTATTGGCCCCGGCAGAGGGCGTCGTCGTCGAAACCAAGAATGACCGCATCGGTGGCAAAACTATCCTGATAAGTCATGGCGGAGGAATAAGCACTCTTTTTTATCATTTAGATAAAATTTTGGTCAAACCTGGTCAAAAGGTTAAAAGAGGCGATATAATTGGCTTAGTGGGCAAGACCGGAAAGGCTCTCGGGCCCCATCTTCATTATGAAGTCCAGGTTAACGGCAGGTCGGTCAACCCTCTTCAGTTTATTCTTGAAGAATAAACCCCTCTTGCGGGAAAGCGAAGGTTATTTTGGTAGCGCGAACCTCTGTTGAGGTTTAAGCCTCATTCCCAGGGAAAAATCGAAAGCGGCCATTTGTTTGCGGTTCGCCCGCTGGACTCTTTCTATTCTGTAGGCTCCACCCCCGCCACAGGCGACGACAATTCCCTCCGGGCTGATTTCGATTATCTCGCCAGGAGCGGCGGTCGAACTTGGAGCCTCGAGCGGCGTCCCGCGATAAATTTTTACCAGCTCTCCTTCGAAGTAAGTAAAGGCTCCAGGAGAAGGTGTCAAAGCCCTGACGAACCGGTCGACAACGACAGCCTCTTTCGTCCAATCAACCTGGCCAAAAGTTTTTTCAATCTTAAGAGCATAAGTTGCCTGCGAGTGGTCCTGAGGTATAGGGTTTATTTGAGGGCGCCTGGCGATAGTTTCGACCAGCAAGTCAGCCCCGATGACGGCCAGTCGTTTTTCCAAGTCGCCAGCGTTTTCCCGGGGCAGGATGGGAACCTCGACTTGAGCTAAGATATCTCCCTCGTCCATCTTTTCGTTCAGTTCAAAGATAGTGACACCCGTCTTTTCTTCGCCGTTCAGGATGGCCCAGGCGACAGGCGAAGCGCCTCGATACTTCGGGAGGAGGGAAAAATGCACGTTTACCGACCGGAATACTGGAAAATAGATGAGCTCTGCCGGGAGGATTTGACCGTAGGCGACGACAACAATCATCTCGGGGCGGCAAGAACGGATTAGCGCCTGCGCCTCTTCGTCCTTTCTGATTTTCTCTGGCTGAATAACCGGAATTTCCTTTTCGAGCGCCAATAGCTTGACTGGCGGTGGCTGGAGTTTCTGGCCGCGTCCCTTTGGCCGGTCAGGCTGAGTTATGACAAGTTCCACCTGGTGGCCAGCGGCAAGCAGCTTTTCGAGCGAAGGAAGGGCAGCTTCGGGAGTCCCAAAAAATACAAGCTTCATCGTTAAGTCAAAGATTCAACTGCCGCCGGAGTTTTTTTTGGAGGAGACTTCTTTTAAGCGGAGAGAGGCGGTCGAGAAAAAGTTTGCCCTCGAGGTGGTCGAGCTCGTGACAGAAGACGCGGGCCAAAAAATCCCGGGCTTCAAGCTCTATTTGCTTCCCGTTGAGGTCAAGCCCGCGGACGAACACACGAGCCGGTCGGGTAACCTTTTCCCTGATTTCAGGCACGGACAGACAGCCTTCTTCTTCGGTTCTTTCGCCCTCAGCCTCGAGAATTTCGGGGTTAACCATGATGATTAATTCTTCTGGGTGCTCGCCGACTGAAAGGTCAACGGTAATCAGGCGCCGACTGACCCCGACTTGAGGCGCGGCCAGCCCGATTCCCGGAGCGAGATGCATGGTTTCGACCATGTCCCTGGCCAGGGAAAGGATTTCCTCGTTAATTTCGGAAACAGGGGCGGCTTTCTGGTGGAGGACCGGGTGGCCAAATTTTATTATAGGACGAACTGCCATATTAGTATTTTACCAGACGGTTTTGCCTCCCGCCAACCTCTAAGTTATTAAAAACATACAAAAAATCATAATTTTATCTTTTCCTGGTTGGCCGCATAATGCCGTTTCCCGGACTAAGAGGTCTTCTTTTTTCCCTATCCTGAATGGCTCATATTAAGTCAAGGATTATTTTTCCTGGAAGGATGCTTAAGTGAAACTTTACGAACCAACTCCCCTTTCTTTTATATTGTAATTATGACCGCTTTTTTGGGTCGGAACAGGCCACCTAAGAACCGCGGGTTTTTCGCGACTCTGAATAAGCTTTGCCTTTTTTCTTCTTAAATTACAGCTGTCGGCGGGGGCGGTTCATCCGCCTTTCCGGCGTTGCGGAGGGGTACCGCGACGAGATAAAGACCGATTATTCCCAGGAAGACGAGGCCGAACAGGTAGCTGGGGGCACCAAAAATTCCGGGGATTTTGACGTTGAAAAAGGTTAATCCCGCCCGAACCAGTCCAGTCAAGGCCTCGCCTGCGATTAGCCCCGAGGCCAGAAGGATGCCCGTGTTCTCGACCCGGGCTTTCTGCGCCTCGTTGAGGTTACGGCGGGTGACGAATTTATCGACGATAGCCTTAATAATTCCTCCGCAGAAGATAGCAAAAGTTGTCTCGAGCGGTAAATACATCCCGACAGCAACCAGCATCGGCGAGCGAACCTGGACGAGGATAAGGGCGAAGCCCATAAACATCCCGACAATAACCAGCGGCCAGGCCATTTCGCCGCCGACAATACCCTGGGACAGAGCGGCCATGAGCCCAGCTTGAGGCGCCGGAAGTTCTTTGCTGCCGAAAGTAAAGGCGCCGTGGAGAATCATCAGCGGGAAAAACAAGACCAAAGAGGAAGCCAGGACACCAATAAGGTCGCCCACCTGCATTTTCCAAGGTGTCCCGCCGAGGATATGCCCCACCTTAAGGTCCTGAAGCATCTCTCCGGCGACGGCAGAGGAAACACAGACGACGGCCGCTACTCCTAAAACAGCCGCGACGCCGCTCGTCCCGGTAGCTCCGATTAAAACCATCAGAATGGCGGCGATGATTAAAGTCGAGAGAGTTAATCCTGAGATGGGGTTATTCGAGGACCCGATGGTGCCCACTAAGTTACCTGAAACCGCCGCGAAGAAAAACCCGGCCAGGGCCATAACCAGGGCGGCCACCACCGCCGCACCGAAGGAACCAGCAAAAACGCGGTAGACAAAAATCATCAAGACGACGGAAAGAGCCAGGCCCAAAAACACGAACCTGAAGCTCAGGTCTTGCTCGAGCCGCGACGTTTCCTCAACCTTACCAGCCGCTTTCTTGACGTCGCTTATCGACCGCCTGAGCCCGGCACCAAGGTTTTTCCTCATCCGGTAAAGAGTGAAACCGGCGCCGACGAGCATGCCGCCGACAGCTATCGGCCGGATAATAAACCTCCAAACATTTCCCACCAGGGACTCCCAACTGACATCAGCCATCGTGACTGAAGGACCGTAGAAACTGGTCACTAACTGCGGGCCGAGGAAATAAATAAGAAGAGGGGCAAACAGGCCCCAGGCGAGAACCCCGCCGGCAAAATTTAGTGAGGCAAGCCTGGGCCCGATGATATACCCAACACCGATATAAGCTGGATAAATTCCCGGCCCGGCAACCGCCACCGTTCCTCCAGTTCCGACAGTGGGGGAAGTTTTGTCCGTGCCCATGCGGACAAAACTCGAGCCGATAGTGCCCACCTTGATGATGAAGTCCTTCGAGGCGGCAAAAAGGCGGAGGACACCCAGGGCGTAGACCCCGGCCCCCACCCCCATAGCCTGGAAAAGAAACCTGGCGCCGGCACTTCCTTTTTGTCCTGCTTTGTGGATTTCGGCCGCGGCTACGGACTCGGGAAACGGGAGTTCCGGGTCAGTGACCATAACGCGACGGAGGAAGGTCACAAACAGGATGCCCAGCAGGCCGCCGACAAACATCAAGGCGGAAGACTTGATATAGGCATCAACCGTGTTGAAATTTGTCCAGGCACCGACGATGAGAAAAGCCGGAATGGTAAATATAGCTCCGGCGGCCACCGACTCGCCGATCGAGCCAACAGTCCGGGCAAAATTCTCTTCGAGAATCGAGCCCTTTAGAAGTTTGAGAATGGCCATGCCGATTACAGCGGCCGGGTAGGTAGCCGCAATAGTCATTCCGGCCCTCAACCCAAGATAAGCGTTGGCCGCTCCGAGGATAACCGTCATGAATAAGCCAAGAACAAGGGCCCGACCTGTAAACTCGCTGAGGTTTGTTTTTTCGGGCACAAAAGGTTGATGTTTCATCAGGTTTCTCCTTGTTAAGGGATTGCCTTATGTATATTCAAACTTTAGAGGGCAAGTCAAGCTTAATCCTGGGCCAAAGTTTTTGACCCAGCAGGCTAAATTCTCTTGGAATTAGCCAAAAAATAAGATAGAATATGTCTCTCGGAAGGAAGAAAATGGGCCTGATAAACTGGGTAAAAGACCGTTTGTTCTGCGATTTGGCTATCGACCTCGGTACGGCCAATACATTGGTGTATCTTAAGGGCCGCGGCATTGTTGTCCAGGAGCCCTCGATTGTCGTCGTCAACAAAATGACAGGAAAGGTTGAAGCCGTGGGCGCCAGGGCAAAGGAGATGCTCGGCAAGACGCCGGCTAATGTCGTGGCCATCAAGCCGCTGCGCGACGGCGTGATTGCCGACTTCGAGATTGCTGAGAAGATGCTGGATTATTTCATTCGCAAAGCAACTAATAATCGTGGTTTCCTCCTCCGGCCGCGCATCGCCATCGGTATTCCCACCGGGATAACCCAGGTGGAAAGACGAGCCGTGAAGGATGTTGCCCTGCGAGCTAAGGCCTCAGAAGTTTATTTGATTGAACAGCCGATGTCAGCCGCGGTCGGCGCCGACCTGCCGATTTCTGAACCGACCGGTAACATGGTCGTGGATATTGGCGGCGGCACGACTGACATCGCGGTTATTTCTTTAAACGGGATCGTTTTTAACCATTCGATCCGGATTGCCGGCAACGAGATGGACGAGCAGATCATCCAGTACTTAAAAAAGAAATATAACCTGCTGATTGGGGAGAAGACGGCTGAACAGGTCAAAATCCAAATTGGCTCAGCCAGTCCGCTCGATGAGCCCTTGACCATGGAAATCAAAGGCCGTGACCTGCGAGAGGGAATTCCTAAAACAATCGTTGTTGATGACCAGGAGATTAGGGAAGCCCTCGAGGACGTCATCGCGGCCATCATCAACGCCGTCCGCGTAGCCCTCGAAAGGACGCCTCCGGAGTTATCGGCTGATATTATCGACCGGGGAATCGTTCTTACCGGCGGCGGTGCTTTGCTCAAGAACCTGGATAAGAGGCTCAGGGAGGAAACGCAGCTTCCTGTCTTCATTACTGAGGACCCGTTATCGACCGTCGTCCTGGGCGCGGGCAAGATGCTGGATGATATCGAGCTTCTTAAAAAGGTCGCTGTGAATTGACCAGCAATGGCAGGGGAGGTTCATGGCCCTTCCCTTGAAGGAAAGAAAGTCCTTCCTTTTATTTCTTCTGCTTAGCTTAGGAAATGTTATTCTCATCTCTATGCAGGTACCTCGCGGCGAGGACCAGACGTTATTAAAAAAAGCCATATTGGCGGGTTTGACGCCGCTGCAAGCGGCGGCAGTCTGGACAGGTCGAGGGATTGCGAATTTTTGGGAAAGTTATTTGCTCTGGCGTGATATTCGCACTCAGAACCAGAACCTCAGAGAGGAGAATTTTTTTCTCCGGCAGGAAAACACTATTTTAAAAAACGTCCTCCAGAAGCTCGAAGAGGAGGTAAAGATAAGAGAAAGGTTGGCTCGGTTTTCTTCTTCGATTATCGTGGCTTCGGTAATCGGGACAGACGCGGGCAACATTTATAAATCCTTGATCATTAACCGCGGCCGCCGTCATGAAATTAAGCCAGACATGGTAGTTCTCGACCCTCAGGGGAACCTTCTCGGGAGAGTAATAAGCCCTGTCCTGGAATGGACAAGTCGCGTCCAGTTGCTTACTGATGAAACGAGCGGCGTGGGAGCTATTACAGCTACAAAGGGAGTGATGGGGATTTTGCGGGGCGATGGGCGCGGTCGTTGTCTTCTGGATTATGTCCTTCTCAGTTCTCCTGAAATCGAGGTAGGCGAAGAAGTGCTTACTTCCGGGATGGATAAGATTTATCCGGCTGGTCTTCCGGACGGCCGGATTAGCTCAGTTAAAAGCGACGGCAGCCTGTTTAAAAAGATTTCGGTTGAACCCTATTTCCGGCTGAACGGGTTGGTTCAAGTGGCCGTGATTCCTTTCGACTTAAAAAATTTTTAGTTATCGAGCATGCGTTCGTTGGCCGAGCCGTTAATAGCCTTAATCGTTGCCGTCGTGCTCCAGATTATCTGGCGCTCGACGCCTTCTTATCTGAATGACCTTTTTAATTTTTTATCAGTTGGGGTGATTTATATCGCGGCCAGCCGGGGGGAACGAGTCGGAGCCGTGGTTGGTTCGCTGGCCGGACTTATTCAGGACAGCCTGACACTTCGGGTTCTGGGGTTGGCGGGATTAACCAAAACCTGTCTCGGGTTTGGGGTTGGGCTGGTCTTTCGCAAACTTAACCTTCAGCCATTCGAGCGGAAGCTCTTGGCCTTTACCCTCGCAGCTTTTCTCGAAACACTGATCTGGTCTGGGCTTGCTTTCTTAATTTTTGCCATGACCCCGCCGGCCTGGTCACTCGCCTTCTGGCTCCAGCCGTTGACCTCCGGTTTTGTCGCTTCAGTGTGTTTTCAGCTCAGGAATCGCTGGGCCACAGAGGAGAGCGCGTAAAACTTATGGGCAAAGAGAGAATTTATGAAGACTTCAGCTTCCTCCATAACCGCGTTCGCAAAAGTTTGTATTTAATCATCGTGGTTTTTAGCTTTTTAGCCCTTGGTTACTGGAAAGTCCAGATTCTTGACCATCGCAAGTACTGGTCGCTCTCCGAGGCTAACCGCCTGCGAGAGATAAAAATTCCCGCCCCTCGAGGCCTTTTTGTTGACCGGAATGGGGTAGTCCTGGCTGATAATATTGCTTCTTTTAAAGTCGGCCTCGTCCGGGAGAATAACCCTGACTGGAAACGGTCAATTCCGCGGTTGGCTGAACTTTTGAACCTTGAAGAAACTGTCCTCTGGGCTCGAATTAATAAATATACCTCTCAACCGACTTTTGCCCCAATCATCGTCAAGGACAGCCTTAGTCTCGAAGAAATCGCCGCCGTTGAAGCAAGACGCTTAGAATTTCCCGAATTGATTATCGAAAGCGAACCAAAAAGGTTCTATCCGTTTGGTTCCTTGGCGGCCCATGCCATCGGCTATCTCCAGGAAGTTTCGGCTGAAGAGCTGAAATCTGGCCTTTTTCCGACAAAAGGGACGGGCGACTTGGTCGGCAAAACCGGGCTCGAAAGAGCTTATGAGGACTGGCTGGAAGGCGAGGATGGTAAGAAGTGGGAGATAGTCGACAGTCTTGGGCGGAGCCATGGCGAGTTTGACCGCGTCGAGCCCCGTCCCGGCCACGACTTGAGAGTGACGATTGATTTTGACCTCCAGCGGAAAGCGGAGGACCTGCTCCAGGGGAAAGAAGGCGCGGTCGTCGTCCTCGACCCTCGCTCGGGAGAGGTCCTGGTTCTGGCAAGCTCGCCCACCTTTGACCCGAATAAGTTTGTCTCCCGGTTTACTTCTAAGGAGTGGGAAGAGCTGAGTTCGCGGGCTGACCATCCGCTTGAAAACAGGGCTCTGCGGGGCCTTTATCCGCCGGGTTCGATATTTAAATTGACGGTGGCCCTGGCGGCGCTGGAAAAAAGGCTAATTACGGCCGAAACAGCTTTTTTCTGTTCCGGCAAAGCTGAGTTTTACGGCCGAACCTTTTCTTGCTGGCTGGGAGGAGGCCACGGATGGGTTGACCTTCCAGAAGCGATTAGAAATTCTTGCAATATTTATTTTTATAACGTCGGCAGGCGTTTGGGAATCGAAACCATCGCCAGCTTTGCTCGTCGCCTTGGGTTCGGTTGCTTAACAGGAATTGAGCTTCCGGGTGAAAAAGAAGGCTTAGTGCCTGACCCAAAGTGGAAACGCCAGACCCAGGGTGTTGACTGGTTTGCCGGCGAGACGATTTCAGTCTCGATCGGTCAGGGGCCGCTCCAGGTTACGCCTCTCCAGGTGGCCGTGCATACCGCCCTGATTGGGAATCGCGGCCGTAAAATAAAACCCTGGCTGACTTTGAATAATCCTTCGCCCCAAATAGGAGGAGATGTCGGGGATAATGAGGGCCCGGGAATTCAACCTGAGCATTATGAAGCTTTGGTCGAAGGGATGTGGCGTTCGGTCAACGCTTCCGGTACCGGTCATCTGGCTAAGGTTGACGGACTTGATGTTTGCGGCAAGACGGGTTCAACCCAGATTATCAGCCGGGAGAAGGCAGAAAAACTCGGGCAGGTAATCAAACCTCATTCTTGGTTTACCGGTTTTGCCCCCCGGTATAATCCTAAGGTAGTGGTCACGGTGCTTGTCGAATACGGCGGCCTGGGTGGCGCCTCGGCAGCCCCTTTAGCTCGAGAAATTTTTTCTCTTTATAAGGAAAAATACATTCATGATTGACCGCCGACTTTTACGCGAGGTCGATGGGCTGAGCCTTGTTCTCGTTTTCTCTCTTTCTTTGATTGGCCTCCTTTTTATCTATAGCTCCTCTTATTACTTTTCCTCGAGTTATTACAGCAAGCAGTTTCTATGGCTTCTTGTTAGCGCCATTTCCCTGGTCGTTGTCCTGATGGTTGACTATCAGCATCTGCTGACTTTTTCCCTTCCGATTTATGTTTTGACTAACTTTATTCTGCTTCTAACCCTGGTCTTTAGTCGTCACATTGCTGGCATGAAAGGCTGGATGGTTATCTCCTTCTTCCGGTTTCAGCCGGCTGAGTTAGCCAAAATTGCCATAATATTAGTCCTGGCGCAGTTCTTTTCCCGGCATCGCCAGGATAGATTATCCGGCCAGATGATTCTCGGAAGCTGTGGCTTAGTAGCTTTGCCGTTCATTTTAGTCCTTTTCCAGCCAGACCTTGGAACAGCCGCCTGCTATCTTCCCCTCCTTTTGGCCTCTCTATTTCTCGCCGGGCTCAGCCGCAAGGCGGTCGTGTGGATCCTTATCTTGACTTTGCTCCTCGGGATAGCCAGCTGGCATTTCTATCTCAAGGATTATCAAAAAAAGAGGTTAATTACGGTTGTTTCCCCTGGCCAGGATAGGCTCGGGTCCGGGTATCAATTGTTGCAATCGAAGATTGCTATCGGGTCTGGTGGTTTTTTGGGCAAGGGATTCAAGAAAGGGACTCAAAGTCAGCTGCGGTTTCTTCCGGCTCGGCATACTGATTTCATCTTTTCCGTCATTTCGGAAGAGCTCGGGCTCGTCGGCAGCCTGACAGTCATCAGCCTTTTCCTCGGGCTAATCTGGCGGTTACTCCGGAGCGTCGAGCTCGCGCGCGACCGAGGCGGGAAGTATATTATCTTTATGGTTGCCTGTTTGATTGCTTTTGAGGCCATTATCAACATTGCCATGGTAATCGGGTTTTTCCCTGTCGTCGGGATTCCCCTGCCGTTTATCAGCTACGGCGGCTCCTCGCTTCTTACTCATTTCTTGGCCGTAGCTCTTGCCGTTAACGTCAGGATGAGGCGATTCGCTAATGTTTGAAGATTATCCCTGGCGCGACTCGAAAAGTTTCTTTGCTTTGCTCCGGGAAGTGGAGAAGCCCGGTCGCTATGTCGGCGGGGAATGGAACGCCTGTCGCAAAGACCCTCGGGCGACCCGGGTGAAAGTAGCCCTGGCCTTTCCTGACCTTTATGAAGTCGGGATGTCTTATTTGGGTCAGAAAATACTTTATGACGTCTTGAACTCACAGCCTGATATCTTAGCGGAGAGGGTTTTTGCCGTCTGGCCGGATATGGAAGCCGCCCTCAGATGCCGGGGGTGGCCTCTTTTTTCCTTAGAAAACCAGCTACCGCTGGCTGCTTTCGACGTGGTCGGTTTTTCCCTGCTTTATGAGCTCAATTATTCCAATATTTTAACCATGCTCGAGCTCGGCCAGATTCCGTTGCGAGCGGCTGAAAGGGGAGATAATCACCCGCTGGTCATCGCCGGAGGCCCGGCTGTCTTTAATCCGGAACCAGTAGCGCCTTTTTTTGATGTTATCTTCGTCGGCGACGGCGAGGAAGCCATTTTGGAAATCGTGAGAACTTTTGTTGACCTGCGGAATTCAGGCTTGCCCCGCCGACGGATTTTGCAAGCGCTGGCCTCACTCGACGGAGTTTATGTGCCGCAGTTTTACGAAGCTCTTCCCACCATCGGGTCACCATTACTAAAACCTCAACCGAAGGAAATGACAGTTCCTCGGGCGATTCGCAAACGTCTCTTAAAAGATTTCCAGTCGAGTTCTTTTCCTGTTTCCCTCGTCGTTCCCAACATTCAGGTTATCCATGACCGGGTGGCGATGGAAGTGGCACGGGGGTGTCCCCAGCGGTGCCGTTTTTGTCAAGCCACCGCGGTTTATTTTCCTTTTCGTCCCCGAAACCCTAAAGATATTGTCGAGACTATGGTTCAAAGCCTCGAGGCCACTGGCTATGAGGATTGTTCATTAACGGCTCTTTCAGTCAGTGATTATCCTCATTTTGATGACCTGGTTTATAACCTGATGGCTGCTTTAGCCGAACGTAAGGTCTCGCTTTCCCTTTCCTCGCTTCGTCCGTCTGGTTTGACGGAAGGAGCGGCCAAAAACATTCTCCGCGTCAGAAAAACCGGGTTCACGATTGTGCCCGAAGCGGGGACAGAAAGGCTGCGCCGGGTAATCAACAAGAATCTTCAAGATACTGACGTCTTAAAAGCGGCTGAAATCGCCTTTTCGCGAGGTTGGAATCTTCTCAAACTCTATTTCATGTTGGGGTTGCCGACTGAAACCGAGGATGATTTAAACGGGCTGGTCAGGCTAACCCTGGAAGTCTTAAACGTGGGACGGAAAATTTTGGGCCGGCCGCCGCAGATTAACCTGAGTCTTTCAGCCTTTATCCCTAAACCGCATACCCCTTTCCAATGGCTGGCCATGGGCAGCCCGGAAGACCTTGCCAAGAAAATCGCATTCGTTAAAGCCAGGCTTAAACCCTACCGTTCGGTCCGCATTAAAGACAGGCCGATTGAAATGTCCCTCCTCGAGGCGGCTTTTTCCCGCGGGGACCGCCGTCTGGCGGACGTACTCGAAACCGCCTGGAAAAAAGGAGCTCGGTTTGATGGCTGGATAGACCGTTTTAACTTTTCTCTTTGGAAAGAGTCTTTCGAGTCTCACGGCTTGGCCATAAACGATTACCTTGGCCGGCTCAACCCGGAGGCCGAATTGCCATGGGATATTATTTTGACCGGGATAAGAAAAGAATACTTAAGGAGCGAACTTGAAAAGGCCTTAAAAGCCCAACCGACGCCATCTTGTTTCGACGCAAAATGCGCTGATTGTCGCGGATGCGACCATCCTGAATTGTTTAAGCCGCGACCAACTCCAGGCTTGCCGGCAAGAAAAGAGGTATTCCGCCGTAAGAATAAGCCGGCGGCCGCAAAAGTTTATCGTTATTTAGCCTTTTTTGAAAAAAAAGGTAGGATGCGGTTTCTTTCGCATCTCGATGTGATGCGGGCAATCAGCCGTAGCCTCCGTCGCAGCCGGGTGCCGGTGGCGTTTTCTCAAGGCTTTCATCCGAAAATGTTGCTTAGTTTTCCGCCGCCTCTGGCTTTAGGGATGGAAGGGGTGAGGGAATGCTTCGAGTTCAGAACCAGCGAGCCGCTGGCGACTCAGGAGCTTCTGCCTGTGATTAGTAATTTCTTGCCTGCCGGTCTAAAGTTCTTGGAAATAAAATTAGTCCCGGAAGAGGCGCCGCCTCTATCCCGGCGTTTGAGGGCGGCGGTTTATTCTCTTGACTTAAAAGAGCCCGAAGTGGAGGAGGCGCTCAAGCGAGGTTGGAGAGAAGAGAGCCCCGCTGCCGATATCACCGCCTGGATTAAAAGAAAAATGGAGGAAGTATCCGCCCACCTGAAGCCCGAGGAAGCAATCTGGATAGACGCCTCATCACGACTCTGGCTCCGTTTGCCGTTGGCTTCTTCCGGGCTGAGGCCGCAGCATTTCCTGGCGAAGTTAATTAAGCTTGAAGGCGTCGAGTTTTATTTGGCCCGAGAGAAGTTTGTTTTCGCGGGAGACGAGGCCGGAAATTGACATCTTCCCGAAATTAAAATATAAGCGGGAAATATAGAAGAGTTCTTAAAAAAGGAGGCCAAGGTGATCGATTTTAGTTTGACCGAGGAGCAACAAGCTCTCCAGGCTATGGCCAGGGAATTCGCCCTCAAGGAGATGAGACCGAATGCCGCCCGTTATGACCGGGGCGACGAATTTCCTGAAGGCATCATGCGGAAAGCCTTCGAGGCCGGGTTTCTTACTTGCAATATTCCTGAAGAGTACGGTGGCGGCGGGCTGGGAGATGTTGACACAGTGGTGGTTAGCGAGGAGTTGGCGGCCGGATGCGCCGGTATGTTTACCACTATCATGGCTAACGCCTTAGCCTTTACACCCATCATTCTCTTCGGCACCGACGAACAAAAAAAGAAATTCTTGACGCCGTTTACCAAGGAAATGGGGTTTGCTTCCTTTTGTTTGACCGAGAGAGAGGCGGGTTCTGATGCCGGCGCTCAAAAGACAAAAGCTGAGAAAAAGGGCGATGAATATATCATCAACGGTGCCAAGTGTTTTATTACCAACGGCGGCCTCGCCCGGGTTTATGTCGTTTTTGCTCTTACCGACCCGGAAAAAGGGGCGAGGGGAATTAGCGCTTTTATTGTTCCGCGGGAGACGCCGGGAATTATAATCGGCAAAGAAGAAGATAAAATGGGGCACAGGGCTTCAAACACGGTCGAGCTTTTCTTCGAGGATGTCCGGGTTCCGAAAGAAAACCTGCTTGGCCGGGAGGGGATGGGGTTTATTGTTGCCATGAAAACCTTAGACAAGACCAGGGTATCAGTCGGCGCGGCTGGAGTTGGAGTTGCCCGGACCGCCCTGGAATACGCGATCGATTATGCTAAGACGCGAACCCAGTTTGGGAAACCGATCGCCACTTTTCAGCATATAGCCTTCAAGATTGCCCAAATGGCCATGGAAATCAATGCTGCTCGCCAACTGGTTTACTACGCCGCGTGGCTGGAAGACAGGGAAAACCATGCGGCAAAGAATCAGCCATGGCCAAGTGCTTCGGGTCTGACGTAGCCATGAGGACGACGGTGGAATGTCTGCAGATTTTCGGCGGTTATGGATATATGAAGGATTACCCGATGGAAAAGCTGATGCGGGATGCCAAACTTCTTCAAATCTACGAGGGAACCAACGAAATCCAGAGACTGATTATCTCGCGGGAAGTTATCGGGCCGATTAAATAGTAATAACGCTTTCTTCCGAGCTTTTCAGGACTTAATTACCAGGAAGAAAGGAAATTTCCTGCCAAGGAGGCTCTTTTCAATTCATCTCGAGAAAGTAACCCAGAAAAAATCTAAAAGATAATATCTTGAAAGCGGTTGGTTATCTAAAGAAAGAACTACATCCCGAAGGGGCGCTTTGGTCCCCGGCTCGAGACTTGGTTAAGAGCTCAGTTAGTTTCTTCGGTGAAATACTCGGGGATTAAGCCGAGGGTTTCGATTCCGGCTCCCTTGGCGATATCGATTAGCTCCATGACCTGGACAAAGGGAAGCTTAGCATCAGCCCTGATGAAGATGGTCTTATCCTGGCGGGCTGAGTAGATTGCCCGGAGCCTATCCTGCAGCATTTTCAGGTCGATTTGTTCCTGATTGATCAGCACCGAGAGGTCCTTTTTCAGCGTCAAAACAATCAACCCGGCAGGAACTCCGCCGCCCGTATCCTGGGCCGTCTCAGGGAGCTTGACATCAATCCCTTTCTGGACCATAGGAGTAATTACCATGAAAATGATCAGCAGGACGAGAAGAACATCGCACAACGGAACGACATTGGGTTCAGCCTTGGCCATTCTTGCCTCCTTATCTCCTGGCTTAGCTTTTAATTTTAAGCTAATTTTCCCTGCTTTGTCAACCAC
>JBBIRF010000037.1:0-25655 GCA_037441905.1 Candidatus Aminicenantota bacterium | reverse complement strand
CTTCTGTTTCCAGACTGTTTATTTACTTCCATTGCCTGGGTTTGGTAAATTAAGCGTGGAGAAATGAAACCATCTGATACTTTAGCTGAAATTGAAGAAATTCAGCTTGATATAATAAGGAAAATGAGTCCAGAAAAAAGGCTCGAGCTTGCTATCCAACTTTATGAAACAGAACAAAATTTGTTAAGCGAAGGTATCCGTAGTCGTCATCCTGAATATACGGAAGAAGAGATTAGACTTGCGCTTATAAGAATTCTTTTGGGTAATGAACAATTTGAGGTCGTGTATCCTTATTCCAAAGGAATAAAACCATGAGCATAGAAGCAATTCTGAAAGAAGTTATCGAAAAGCTTGAAAAGCACGAGATTGAGTATATGATAACAGGCTCTTTTGCCAGTAATCTTCATGGTGTCCCAAGACAACACTTGATGTTGATATTGTTGTCTCCTCAGATTATGAAAAATTGAAAAATTTTATAGAAGAAATACAAGGAGATTTTTACGCTGATTTAAACATTCTAAAAGAAGCTTTTGAGCAAAAAAGAATATTTAATATAATCCATTACAAAACAGGTTTTAAAATAGATTTGATCATAAAGAAGCAAGGTGATTACTATGACAAAGAACTTGGAAGAAGGAAAGCTTATAAATTTGGCGATAAGATATTTTTCTTCGCCTCAGCGGAAGACATCATACTTTCAAAACTCCTCTGGTCAAAATTTTCCTCCTCTGAAAGACAATTTCAAGATGCCTTAGGTGTAGCCAAGGTCCAGAAAGATATGCTGGATTATGAATATCTGACAAAATCAGCTGATGTTCTAAAGGTCAACGAGCCACTCAAGAGACTTCTAAAAGAGATAGGGAAAGAAATTCCATAATAACACACTTCCCTGAAGATTTCCCGCTTGAAAGCTAGCTATAAACAGGCTCTTATTTCTGTTGCTCCTTGAACCACTGCTCCCAGGTCTCGGGCTTCAGATGGAGGATCATGAAATCGAGCCGGTCCTGGCCATACTGGGCGAAGCGAATCCCGTGGTCCTGCTCTGGATACATCTTCCACTCGAGCCTTTTCCCCTCCCGGAGCAAAGCATATATCAACTGGATGGTATTGGCCGGGTGAACGTTGTCGTCGACGGTGCCATGATGAATCTGTAACTTCCCCTTGAAATTCTTAACGTAGGTCAAACAGGAGCCTTTCTCGTATCCCTCCGGGTTATCCTCTGGACGCTGCATGTACCGCTCGGTGTAAATCGAATCATAATTTCGCCAATCGGTCACGGGCGCTCCGGCCACGCCCACATGGAAGACATCCGGCTCCTTGAGCAAAGCCATGCAGGTTAAATAACCGCCGTAGGAATGACCGGTTATCCCCACTCTTGTCGCATCAAACCACGGATACTGACTGAGGTGCTTGATGGCGGCCACGTGGTCAGCCAGCTCCACCTGGCCTAACTTCAAATAAGACTTGGTTTGAAAAGCCTTGCCCCGCTGGGAAACACCGGAATGGTCAGTCTGGAGGACGATGAACCCTAACTGGGCCAGCCGCTGGTTGGGGCTGTTCATCTGCCAGGTGTTGCGTATCATCCTGGCTCCTGGACCGCCGTAGACAGCATAATAAACCGGGTATTTCTTGTTGGGGTCAAAGTCAGCCGGCTTGAAGATGATACCGTCAATATCGTCTTTCCCGTCGGCCGATTTAAAGACGAAAGGCTCTGGCTTAAGTAAGTTTAACTTCAGGAATTCTTCAGTCAAGACAGTGTGGCCAAGCTGGCGGATGAAGGTGCCGTCGGCCGCATGCAGGTTGACCTCCGGCGGGTCATCCCAGGAAGAAAACTCATCCACAAAATAAGCTCCTCCGGGCGAAACGCTGACTGAATGCCACCCTGGTCTGCTGGTTAGCTTGGCCAGCCCCGTGCCGTCGAGTTTTACCCGGTAAAGATGCTGGTCGCAACCCCGCCTCTCAAACCCCGTAAAATAGACCCAGCCGCCCGCTTCGTCCACCTCAACAATATTTCCCACCGGAAGCTTGAGATTTGTCAATTGCTTGAGCAGCTTTCCCTTCATGTCATAAAGGTAGATTTCTTTCCAGCCAGTTACCTCTGATGTCCAGAGGAAGCGCTGTCCGTCGCTTAAAAACTGAGCGCGGACATTCTCGTTAAAATAACAAGGCTCTGTTTCTTTCAGGATAACCCTCGATTTCCCGGTTTTAGGGTCGGCCGCCAGCAACTCGAGCTGATTCTGCCAGCGATTCATCCGCAGGAAAGTGAACTCACGGCCGTCGGGTGTCCACTGACCCTTAAAAAGATAAACATTGGTCTCGACGCCGGTATCAAGCTGGGTTAGCTTCTTGGTTTTTACGTCGACGACGAAAAGACGAATAATCGGGTTATTGGCTCCGGCTTTAGGATAGCGCATCAGGTCAAATTTCGTCGGAATGCCGGCGTCGTGAACTATCGGATAGAAAGCCACCGGCCTTTCGTCAAACTGCATGAAGGCAATCATCTGGCCATCGGGCGACCACCAGAAAGCTTCATACTGGTTCAACTCCTCGGGATAGACCCAGTCAGGCCAGCCGTTGCGAAGCTCCTCCCGGCCGTCGGTTGTCAGAGCTGTTTCTAAGTCCTTTTCCAGGTCGCGGAGATAGAGGTTATAATCGCGAGCATAGGCGGTGAATTTATAGTCGGGAGAAAAAACCTCGGTGTAGCGGCGGCCGCGGACACCGGTGGCAAAATAGCGAAAAGTATGGCGAACCATGTCGCCGGTCGCCGGGTCGCACAGGTAAACAAGCCTTCCTTCCTCCTCCGTAAACATAATCCGCCGGCCGTTCTCGATAAACGTAAAATTTTTAAAGGGAAGCGCGGTTGAGTTTTTTCCCGTGAGGCGATTGTAGGCGGCGATGATTTTAGCCTCGTCAAAAAGCGGCGTCGTCTCGCCCGTCTTAGCGTCGACCTTTTTAAACCCGTCCTTTTCCTGAATGATATAAGCTTTCCCGTCAGGCATCCACTGAACCCGGCGCTGCCCCTCAAACCTTACCAGGTCGGGAGCGCCAAGCTTCTTGTAGAGCTCGATACCCCGAGGCGGTGCCTGGCTAAGAAGAGACGAAACCAGCAAGAAAACAAGCCCGAATACACCAAAGGCAACGAAAATTGCCCTTTTCCTTGGGCTTTGGCGGCAATACTTTTTCATCCTTTTCATAACGCCTCCTTCTCAGACCATCGTCAGGTTATCGACCCAAAGGTCGACAAAAATAAACGAAGAACAATTTTCCCTACGACGTCCGAAGCTTCCTCGGCCGAAGCTCGCTTCAGGTTCATCCAAGATGGCCACAGTGATTTTTAAACCACCGAATATAATATGTCAACAAAAATAGGGACACGTTCTATATTTCCTATTTTCTGTTCTTGCTATGGCCTCTCTTCTCCCGGCCAGGACGATTAAAATAGGGATAACTATGGACGTCCCATATCAAATGAAGGCATGTCTGATTGATTTTCATCCACCCCGCTCGAAGTTACTGCTTAGGCCGTCTCGACCTTCGCTTTCAGGTCTCGAACGAATTTGAGGACCTTTGACATAATTAAAGTCTAAAAAAACGGGCCCCGGGGCATTTCTATAGCTACCCCGTTAACCGTAACCCATGCCTCATTCTTGGGGCACCTGGAGAAAAGGCGATGGTTGAAATTTGATCAGCTATTGATATAAATAAATTTATAAAAATAAGACCTATTACACCTGCCTGATTACGGCAAGAATATAAATTTCTCGAATGGGTCTTTGCCTAATCCAGAATCAGGCAGGGCTGTTTCTCAACTTTTCTCTTTTTTAACACTAAATAGTTCGAAATATTTGGTCTATGGGATTTGGCAGCGATTTCTTTTAGGAAAGATGCTCTCCTCAGACGGAAAGGGAGCCGACAGGGCTTGTCGGCCAGAAAATAATCGGCCATAATGGCGGTATGATTAAGGTCAGGCCGGAAGAATTCCAAGTGAGTGAAAACGCCGACCTGCCGCTGGTTGCCGCCGGAAGCTTCCGGGTTTACCGGCTGACCAAAAAAGGCCTGACGACCGAAGACGCTTGTCGGCTTGTCTCCCGTGAGTTCGCCGTTCCTCTCTCCTGGGTCTCCTGGGGCGGACGCAAAGATAAGTACGGACTGACCACCCAGTACATCACCGTTCGGGAAGGACCAGAAAAAGGCCTGGAAAGCAAGAATCTCCGGGTTGAACCGGTTGGGTTGATGGACCGGCCCATAGGGCCCGACATCATCCAGGGCAACTGGTTTCAGGTGACACTGCGGCGGCTGAAAACACTCGACGGAGTTCTTCAAGCGCTGGATGAGGTGAAAGATTACGGGTTCCCTAATTTCTTTGATGACCAGCGTTTTCGCAGCTATGACCCCGAGCGCGGTTTTTTCGCTGAAAAAATCCTCCGCCGGCCCCTCAACGGCGCTCTTCAGGTTTATTTAACCTCGATTACCGAGAGTCAGAAAAAAAGAGAAAAGGAAAGACGGCGAGCCTTCCTCGCCCATTGGAAGGATTGGCCAAAATGCTTGGAGCTCGCCCAAACACCCGAGGAAAAGAAAATTTTAGCAGCCCTGGCTGCCGAGCCAAATAACCTGGAAGCCGCTCTTAAATTTATTCCTCCCGAGGAAGTTTCATTCCTTTACGCGGCTTATCAAGCCCATCTGTGGAACGAGCTGCTGCGGCGCCTGCTCCGGAAGCGCGGGATTCCTTTGTTGAGAGTGACGGGGCGAGAAGGTGATTATCTTTTCTGGAAAACCCTGAACCAGGAAGATAAGGAGTATCTCCATCAACTGGCTCTGCCGACGGCAGCCTGCCGGATGAATTTCCCTGACGAGCTTACCCGGAATATCTTCCTCGAAATCCTCGAGGAAAAAGGCCTTCGGCTGACTTCCTTCCGGACAAAAGTTCTCCGTCTGGTAAGCTTTCGGTCTTTTCCCCGGCCAGCCGCCGCCATGCCTCAGAATCTTCAAGTTATTGAAACCGCCGAGGACGACCTTTACCCGGGTTTCAGGAAAATAACTCTGAGCTTCGGCCTTGGCCGGGGCTCTTACGGCACCATGCTCATCAAGCGCCTGACCCTCTAAAAAGCAGACCCTTCCGGTTTTTAGTAGATAAACCTGGAGGATTATAAATGTCCGCGAAGCAATAAAGAGTCCGTCATTGAAAGTTTTTGTTTTTTAAAGGACAGTTAGAGCGAATATCTTTTGCGTATCGATATTTCTCCAATTGGCCCCATCGAAGCTGAACTAATAAAACTTAATCTTGCGCCGCGGGCTATGGAATCGCTCGTATTTACCAAAAATAACTAGGACGAGCCTGAAAACAGGTTCTCATACAGTCATGGCGGGTTACTGCTGTTTAAGCTTCATAGACAGCCAGTACAATCTCCCGGAGAAAATTTATCTTGACCCCGTCAGGGGATGGCATGACCCGTTGACCCCGGAGATAATCAACCCTATATTAAAAGACCAGGAGGAAAAAAGATGATTATTGCTGAACTGGCCATGTTCCCGACAAGCGAAGGCGTGTCTGTGAGTCGGTATGTTAAGGAAGTTATCCGCGTCATCGAAGCCTCCGGCCTCTACTCGGAAACCGGCGGGATGTCGACAACGATTGAGGCTCCGTCGCTCGACCGTCTGTTTGAAGTCATCAAGCAAGCCGACGAGGTGCTGGTGAAGATGGGCGTGAAGCGAGTGCATATCGACCTCCGGGTCGACCACCGCCTCGACCGGGAAGCCACGATTACTTCTAAACTCAAGGCAGTTGGCAAACGGTAAGAGGAAGAAGGGGCAAAACCGCCTGTTTAGACAACGCCTTCATGGGTAAGGCAAAAATCCAAGTAAAAAATATTCGGCCAGACCAGAGGGCTAAATCGAGGGTTTAATCTAACAAGCCTTGTTCTGCCCTTTTATTTCGCCGCTTGCTTTCTTCAGACTCTGCTGACGCTTGATGAACAACTAGAGCTGACTGCAAACTTGCTGCGAGGCCTAACCTGAATTGGCTGCCCGTCTGGATGATTACCCGGACAAAGCCCATCGAGATGTGCCCGCAGAGGGATAGGATAGGATAGGATAGGATAGGATAGGATAGGATAGGATAGGATAGGTTAGGATTGGATTGGATTGGTTAGGATAGGTTAGGGTAGGATAGGTTAGGATAGGTTAGGTTAGCCTAGGTGAAGTTAGCTGAGGTGAGGTGAGAATAGAATAGAATTGATTAGATTAGATTAGATTAGATTAGATTAGATTAGATTAAGTTAGAGTCGGTTTTGCTATAGCAGGAACCGTCAGGATAAAAATGGAGATAGTCGGCTGCTTCGTTTTCCACCCTGTTTCCAGCAAAGATTTATTATTTACATTTTCTATAGAATCGATAGAATTAATAGAGATAATTAAGAGGCTTCGACCTATGTCAACCGCGGCTTTGCTTTTTCCTTCGTTTTCCACCCGGCTCCGTGCCCGACTTTATCCTTCTCGCCGTTTTTTTTCTGGCCGCTTTCCCTTTCCAATTTACTCCCTTGGCCTTGAGCTCCGGGACTGCGATGTCTTCCCTTTTTTCAGTTTGCCCCACCCCGCCGAAAGTCTCTTTAACCGAAAATACCGAGAACTGACCTCTCGCCCCCATCCTTTGCCTCTTCTGACCCATTTCCGTCACACCGGGCTTCAAACGCGGTCTTTTCCCCGCCGTTTGCCCATAACATACCTAAATTGCCCAGGAGGAAACGATGTTGACCCTTGATGACCTCTGGCAGCGAGGGCGCGAATTCCTCGGAGTTCGCTATCCCATTATAGCTGGTGCCATGACCTGGATTTCCGACAGCGCTTTTGTCTCCAAGGTGGCCGAGGCCGAGGCCTTCGCCTGTCTGGCCGCCGGCAATATGGAGCCGCAGAAATTAAAAGCGGAAATCCTCCGAACCCGTCGCTTGACGTCAAAACCCTTCGCCGTTAACCTGGTGACCATCGCTCCTAACTACCAGGGCCATCTCAAGCTCGCCTGCGACCTCGGAGTCCCTTTTATCGTCTTCGCCGGCGGCTATCCCCGGCAGCCGGAAATTAAGCAAGCCAGGGAAAGCGGGGCAAAGGTCATGGCGTTTGCTCCGACTGAAGCCATGGCCAGGCGTCTCATCGAAAGCGGCGCTGACGCCCTCATCCTCGAAGGAAGCGAGGCCGGCGGCCATATCGGCCATGTCTCGCTCACCATCCTTCTTCAGCAGGTCCTCTTTCGCGTCGAGGATGTCCCTATCTTTGTCGCCGGGGGGATAGCCACCGGACAACTTATTCTGCACCTGCTTCTGATGGGGGCGGCCGGCGTTCAGCTCGGCACCTATTTCGCCGTCACCGAAGAATCAAGAGCCCATCCGCGTTTCAAGCAAGCCCTGTGCCGCGCCCAGGCTCGGGAAGCTGTCGCCACTCCTCAGGTCGGCTCGGAACTTAAAGTCATCTCTGTCCGGGCTTTGCGGAATAAGGGAATGGAAATGTTTACCGACCTCCAGGTCGAGCTAATCCAGAAAAGAAAGAAAAGAGAAATAACCCACGAAGAGGCCCAGTATCTGGTGGAAAACTTCTGGGTAGGAGCCTTGCGCCGGGCTGTCGAGGAAGGTGACGTCGAAACGGGCTCGGTCATGGCGGGTCAAAGTGTTGGCTTAGTCTCCCGGGTTCGGCCCCTGCGCGAAGCTCTGGCTGCCCTCCTCGAAGAAACCGAGGCTGAATGGCGTCGGGTTCAAGCGAAGCTCGGGCTCTTATCTCTGCCCCCCGACGACCCTGCTTCTTCTCGGCCAAAGCGATAAAGCTAAAATGAGTCGCCAGCCAACAAAAGCCGGCGCCTTTTTTCAAATTGCCCCCAGCCAGGTCAAAAGTGGCCTTTTAAAAGCGAGGCTTTCTCTCCAGGACCCTCCAAAAAATGAAAGCCGGCTTCCCAGAGGCCGCTGCTTTTTTGGGAAAAACTCGAAGGTGTATAATAGAGAAAAGCCTTATTCGAAGAAATGGCCCGGAGGTCTACTATGCCCCGGGTCAAGAAAAGCGAAGCCGAGTCTTTCTCCGGGAGGCTAAAACTAACGGATTTCGAGCGGGAGGCTCGAACTCGGGTTTCGGAGGAAGAAGGCGGAGGAAGAAAAGAACTTCCGCTTGATAAAGGAGGCGCCATGAAGAAGCCCTACGAGTCAACTTTTTCAGAAAACGCCCTTAAAATCCTTAAAGCCCGTTATTTTATGAAAGATGAAAACGGCAACCTCATCGACAAGGAACCGGCCGACCTTTTCAGCCGGGTGGCTGAGGCCATAGCTTCAGCCGAACGAACCAAGAAAGACCAGGAAAAATGGACCAGAACCTTTTTTGAAATCATGATGGCCCGCGATTTTATGCCTAACAGCCCAACCCTCACTGGAGCCGGGAGGGACATGTGCCTCAGCGCCTGTTTCGTTCTCCCGATTGAGGATTCCTTAGAAAGCATTTTTGAAACCGTGAAAAACGCCGCCCTCGTCCATAAAGAGGGGGGCGGTACCGGGTTCGATTTCAGCCGGCTCCGACCGAAAGGAAGCTTTGTCCGCAAAACTCAGGGAATTGCCTCGGGCCCAGTATCTTTTCTGAGAGTGATTGACGCCGCCACCGAAGCCGTCAAGCAGGGCGGGACACGCCGCGGAGCTAACATGGGCATTCTCCGGGTCGACCACCCGGACATCGAAGAATTTATCAGGATGAAAATAGACGGCCGCAGTGTCAATAATTTCAACATCTCGGTCGCCGCTACCGACCGCTTTATGGAGGCCGTTAAGGCCGACGGCGTCTACGATATTTACGACCCTTATAAACAAAAGGTCGTTGGTCAGAAAAAGGCGAGGGAGATTTTTGCGCTGATCTCCGAGGCGGCGTGGGCCGTGGGCGACCCGGGGTTAATCTTTATCGACCGCATCAACGCTCTTAACCCGACAAAGGGCGTCGGTCCCATCCGGGCGACCAACCCCTGCGGCGAACAGCCGCTTCATGACTATGAATCCTGCAACCTCGGTTCGATTAACCTCGCCCGCTTCTTTGACCCGAAGAAAAAAGACCAGTTTGACTATGAGCGCTTCGGCGAAGTTATCGGCATCGCCGTCCGGTTTCTCGATAACGTGATCGAAGTCAACCGCTATCCCCTGCCGCAAATCGAGAAAATTACCAAGGAAAACCGGCGCATCGGGTTGGGTGTGATGGGTTGGGCCGACTTGCTCCTTCTGATGAAAATCAGGTATGACTCGGCCGAAGCCCTCGAAATGGCCGAAAAAATCATCAGCTTCATGAGAAAGCGAGCCACCCGGGAATCAGCCCGTCTGGCTGAAGAAAGAGGCAGTTTTCCTAATCTTAGTCTTTCTGTTTATAAAGGAAAAAAGATGCGCAACGCCACCGTCTTAACTATAGCCCCTACCGGAACTATCTCCCGGATTGCCGGCTGCTCCTCCTCGATCGAGCCGATCTTTGCTTTTGAGTTTACCTCTCGCATCCTCGATGGCGAGCTAAAAGACGTCCATCCCATCTACCAAGAATGGAAAGAAGCCCATCCTGACGCACCGCTTCCTGATTATTTTGTTACCGCTCATGAAATCTCCCCTGAAGGCCATGTCAGGATGCAAGCCGTCTTTCAGCAATGGGTTGACAACTCGGTTTCGAAAACCATTAATTTTCCGCATAAAGCGACAGTAGAAGAAATCGAAAAGGCTTATCTCTTAGCTTACGAATTAGGGACCAAAGGGATTACCATCTACCGGGACGGCTCGAGAGCCGAGCAGGTTCTGTATAAAGCTCGGCCGGAGGCGGCTCTTTATCCCAAGGATAGGCCAAGCTCCCTCCCCTCGGTTACGGATAAAATCAAGACCGGCTTCGGCAACCTTTACGTCACGATCTCTTTTTACAACCAGAAGCCATTCGAAGTCTTCACCAGTATAGGCAAAAGCGGCTATTCCACGATGGCTGATGCCGAAGCCATCGGCCGGCTTATTTCCTTAGCCTTGCGGAGCGGGGTTGATGCCAAGGAAGTCATCAGTCAGCTCAAGGGAATAGGCGGCTCAGAGCCGATTTTTACCGAAGGCGGGCTTGTTCAGTCCATCCCCGACGCCATCGCCAAAGTATTAGAGAGACATCTCGGCCAGGTGCAGAATAACAGCCGCGACATGTTCGCCACCTACTGCCGGGTCTGCGGGGCCACCCTGCCGGATGAAAAATGCCCCACCTGCCCCAACTGCGGCTGGAGCCGCTGCGCTTGAAAACGTCGTCACAGCCAATTTTTATTTGCTGAGCGCGCCCCGTTTAGGAGACAGCTATGGTGTTTTCGCTTCCTTGTTCCCAGTTCTTTTTTCCCTGGTTTTTGGCATTCTCTGCCTTTTTCTATCTCCCTGACGGTAATCCATTCCTTTGAAATTTTCCCGTTGCTTTTGACACTCTATACTCCTCGCTCTTCCGCAGCTTCCTTCGCACTTAATTCCATCCGGTGATAATCTTTAAATGGCTCTTTAAGCCCGCCTTTAAAAAAATACCCCGCGAGACGGGCGAAGCTAGATAAAATCGGCTGATAATTGCCCTCGCATAGCCTTAAATTTAACCTGTTTTCCTTGAATATTTCTTAACTCGATTTCTTAACTCGGCGTTTCCTCCGGTCATAGTCAGGAAGCAGGAGTCGCTTTTGTTCTTTTTTTTCGGCAAACCGCCGCGGCACATAAACCGCTTCTCCGGTTTGCGGGTGTCTTCCAGTGTAGTACATGCAGGTTGAGTCAGTCATCGGCGTGGGGGTAAAAATCTGCACTCCCTCGACTGGCTCCGGCCCCCTGCCTCTTAATTTTCTAACATAAGAGGCCAGCGCCTCCGCTTCTTTCTTGGTTGTCCCCGGATGAGCGACCATAAAATAGCACTTTAAATACTGTTTCCGGCCCCGGTTCAGCCGGTTAAATAGCCTGATGAATTCATCAAGAGGCCGCGCCGCTTTATTCATCAACCTCAGGACGCGAGGGGAAACATGCTCCGGGGCTATCTTGAGCCAGCCAGAAAGATGATGCTCGATTATCTCTTTAAGATACTCCGGGCTTTCAAGAGCCAGGTCGAAGCGAATTCCGCTGCGGACGAAAACCTTTCTCACCCCTGGATGCTGCCTTATGGCTCGGACGAGGTTAAGGAGACGGCGATGGCTCCGGTCAAGCCGGTGGCAGCTCAAACACCACCCGGACAAACAGGGCTTGTCGCAATCCATCCCGTACATGTTGGCCGTCGGCCCGCCGAGGTCGTCGATTATTCCTTTGAATTCTGGATGACGGGTCAGGCGGTCGACCTCGGCCAGGATGGACTCTTCGCTCCGGGAAATGATCCTGTCTCCTTGATGGAGGGAAAGGGCGCAAAACGAACACCGACCGATACACCCCCGGTGGGTCACGATGGAGAATTGAGCTAAACGGAGCTCGGGGTAATCCTCCGGAATTTTGCGACTGAAAGGAAGCCCATAAACCCAATCGAGGTCCGCTGGCCGGTAGTCGGGGAAGGGAAACTGGAGGACATATAGGTTCCCGTGGGGCTGGGCTAAAGCCTGCCGGATGGACAGCAACCGCTGCATCTCGAGGAAAGCTTCAGGGCTTTCCGTGATTTCTTCAAACGAGGGCAAAACCTTAAACCCTTCAGGCAATTTCCGACTGACGACACATGTACCGGGAATCCCCTCAAGTTCCCGGCGCTCCTCTAAACGCCGGGCGATTTCTATTACCTGAAGCTCCGCGGGACCGTAAACCAGGATATCAGCCCGCGAGTCGAGGAGAATGCTCCGGCGCAGGCTATTATCCCAGTAATCATAGTGGGCTAACCGCCGGAGCGACGCCTCAACCCCGCCGATTATTAACGGGACTCCGGGAAAAAGATGTTTTAGAATGTTGCAATAGACGATTACTGCCCTGTCTGGAATTCCTGAATGGTAAGGGGAGTTGGGGTCGCTAGCTCGGGCTCTTTTTAGAGGGGTATAGTTGCGGAGGAGGCTATCAATCGAGCCAGAAGTAACGCCAAAGGCGAGCCGGGGCCGGCCGAGACGCTGAAAATCCTCCGGCCGTCGCCAGTCAGGCCGGCCGATGACGCCAACTCGCCACCCCTCGGCTGCCAGCACCCTGGCAATTACCCCCACCCCTGAAAGAGGGTGGTCGGCGTAGGGCTCGCCGCTTATCAAGATAAAATCTAATGCCTTCGAGGGAGGAGAGGCTATCAGGCGGGCGTCCCAGATTTCTGGCATGAAAAAATAATAATAAAAATCCCCCCTCTTTTCACCCTAATAGGTTATTGCATAAATTTTGGGTTTAATTTAAATTAGTCGGTTATAAAACTAAAATTTCGGAATATTTATTATAAAGGGGTTATCGTCTGAACTTGCCGATGAAAAGGAAAAATCCTCCAAGGCAAGGCCCTCCCCCGGCTGAGAGGAACCGCCTTCGGGAAGAAAACAAACGGCTTAAAGCTGAAATTAAAAGGCTTAAAGAAAGCGAAGCTTCCTTGCGCCGGATTATCGATGAAGCCGTCGAAGGCTTTTTCCAATCTGACGTCGAAGGCCATTTTATCCGGGCTAATCAAGCCATGGCCAGGATTCTCGGGTATGGTTCACCGGAAGAGCTAATTAGCTCCGCTGACCCTCTGGCCCTGACCAGTTTTGTCCAACCAGAAAAAAGAGAAGAGTACAAAAAACTGATGGAGGAGAAAGGCGAAGTGAGGCGGTTTGTTTTCCAGGCGAAGCGCCGCGATGGCCAAACGTGCTGGCTTCTTGAAAACGGCCGGGCGGTTAAGGATAAAAAAGGTAGCGTTCTTTATTACGAGGGGCATATCCAGGATGTAACCACTTCTTTCGAAACGGCCCAGAACCTGGAGGAAACCAAAGCGCGGCTGGAAGCCTTTATCAACGCCGCCCCCGACCTCATATACTTCAAGGATAAAAAGGGGAAATACGTCGTTGTCAACAAGGCCTTTGAACAAGCGTTCGGGATAGAAACGGAGAAAATACTCGGCAAAGACGACGCGGCGATTTTGCCCGCCGACCTTGCCGCCCAGTGCATTGCCAGCGACGCGACGATTTTTAGCCTCAGGCAACCTGCGACCAGGGAAGAAACTCTCGAGAGAAGCGATGGTCAGAAGGTAGTTTTTGAAACTATAAAAGCACCAGTATTTAGCGCCGATGGTTCGCTCATGGGACTCGTAGGCATAAGCCGGGATATAACCCAAAGGAAAAAGAACGAAGAAGAGCTGCGCCTTCTTGTCAGGGAAAAAGAGGTTCTTCTGCGAGAAATCCATCACCGCGTCAAGAATAACATGCAAGTCATCTCCTCGCTTCTCAGCCTTCAGGCCCAAAAATTGGCCGACAACCAGGCTGTTCAGGCGCTAAAGGAATGCCAAGAACGGATTCGGTCGATGGCCTTTGTCCATGATAAGCTTTACCAGCAACGAGCTTTCCACCGGATCGAGTTCTCGAGTTACCTCCGCCTTCTGGCCTCCCACCTTTTTCACGCCTATCAAGCGGATTCCCGGGTGATTCGCTTGAGGGTTGAAGCCGAGGAAATCCATTTAAACCTGAATACGGCCATCCCCTGCGGCCTAATCGTCAATGAGTTGGTCACAAACGCTCTAAAACATGCCTTCTCTCCCGACCAGAGCGGCGAAATTATCGTCGGGCTCAGCCGCACGGAAGGAGGCCGTTTTCTTCTGACCGTCAAAGATAACGGCCGGGGCCTGCGTCCCGGCCTAGATTTAAACCACCCGACGACTCTTGGCCTGGAAATAGTGAAAATCCTGGTCGACCAGCTCGGCGGTTCGCTCGAAGTCTCATCTGCCGGAGGAACTGAATTCCGGGTAATTTTTGAAGAACAAACCTCTTCCGCTTATAATGAGTAACCATGGAAAAGCCGCGCATCCTGATCGTTGAAGACGAGGGCCTTGTGGCTCGCGACCTGGAGGCGATGACCCGGAATTTGGGGTACCGGGTTGCCGGGATTTGTTCGACGGGGGAAGAGGCCATCACGCTGATCAAAAACCGGCGGCCAGACTTAGTGATCATGGACATCGTCCTCCAGGGGAAAATGGACGGGATTAAAGCGGCTGACGAAATCCGCCGCCTCTTTCATCTACCGGTAGTCTTTCTCACCGCCCACACCGATGAGGCCACCTTCCAGCGAGCCAAAGTTACCAACCCGCTGGCTTTCATTCATAAGCCGGTCGAGCCAAAAGAGTTGTTGACGGTGATCGAGATGGCCCTCTACAAGCACCGGATGGAACTCCAGTTGAGAGAAAAAGAAGAATGGCTGGCTACTATCCTGCAGGGAATTGCCGACGGGGTCATCGCCACTGACGCCCACGGCGTCATCACCTTTATGAACCCGGTAGCCTCGGCTCTAACCGGCTGGAGGCCAGAGGGCGGGGTAAGCCGGCGAGTGGAAGACGTCCTTCAGCTGTGGGACGGCGAGAAGGAAATGCCCGTTACTTTTTCGCCTCCAGAAATCATCCAGAGCGAATGTTTTCCTCAATCGGTGCCCAATCTCTGGATCGTCAACCGCCGGGAGAAAACACCAATCGAAATCAAAGCTTCAGTTATCAAGGACGAGAACGGCGTAGCCTCAGGCCTGGTCATCTTGCTTCGTGATATTACGGAGCGGCGGCGGTACGAAGAGGAGTTGCGGCGGATGGCCATCCTTGACCCGTTAACCCAGCTTCCCAACCGTATCCTTTTTTACGACCGGCTGAACCTGGCTCTATCCCATTGCCGGAGGCATGGCCACCGCTTGGCTATCCTGATGCTCGACCTTGATTTTTTTAAGAAAATTAACGATACCTACGGCCACTTTGTCGGCGACCAGCTTTTAAAGAGTGCCGGGGAAAGGTTAATCACGGCTGTCCGTTCGAGCGACACCGTAGCCCGCTTCGGCGGCGACGAGTTCGTCCTCCTTCTTCCTGAAATTCATGGAGAGCCTGACGCGGCCCAGATCGCCCAGAGAATTCTCGAGGTGCTCCGGCTTCCTTTTGAAATTGACCGGACTCCCATGCTGGTCACAGTAAGCATCGGGGTAGCCCTTTTCCCCGAAGACGGCCAGGACAGAGAGACTTTAACCACGAATGCCGACCTGGCTCTCTATGCGGCTAAGGACAGAGGGCGGAATCGTTACTGTTTCTTTTCTGAGCTGCGGAGCGAAAAGCAAACGGGTTAAATATCTATATCAATCAGAGTACCGGGATAAATAACGAAAGGAGGTTTCTTTTCACGGTTAAGCCTTCTAACCTTTGGACCTGTTAAAACTTATAAATAACCAGCTAACCCATCCGAATCTTTGAGGCTGACGATTCAATCGACTAATTAAAAATAAAATAATAAGACATCGCTCTTTAGGGCAACTAAACGGCTTCTTCCTGAAAACTATTATTTCGGAGAAACTGAGGGGACGCTCCCCGGTTTCTAATTTTTGCCTGATTATCTTAAATCTATCGTCAACGGAAAAGCGGGATGGTTTCCCGGTGGGTCAGGACAAAGAGGGAGAATATCCCCAAAGCTGTCCCCAGCGGGAAGCGAAATAAGGCGATAACCGAGAGGACAATAGCCAGGATCCGCGCCCATTCCTGGCGTTTCATCAACCCGAGACCGGCAACAATCTGGGGCAGAGAAAACAAAGCCGCCAGCGCCCAGGACCCCCAGGCTAAGATTCGCAGGATGATTCTGGCCGTCTGACCTATGTCCGCAAAAAGCGAGACTCCCAAGAAAAGAAAAAACAGCAAAAAGCAGACAACAAGCCCGAGCAGGCCAGCGAGAATCCAGAGCCCGCCGACTAAATCGACCAATCTTGTCCGTTCCATATCGGCTCCTTTAATCTTCGAAATAAACAGCTGTGCCGCTGGCGCTGACCATGAGCATGTTGCTGCCGCCGTGGCCGATGGTTTCATAATCCAGGTCAACGCCAACGACGGCATTAGCCCCAAGGCTGCGAGCTTCCTCGGCCATCTCGTTAAGGGCAATCTCCTTGGCCCGCCGCAGTTCACGCTCATAGGCGGCCGAGCGGCCGCCGACGATATCTCTTATGCCGGCAAAAATATCCTTAAAAATATTGGCCCCCAGGATGGCCTCGCCAGTCACAATACCCAAGTATTTGACAATCCTCTTGCCTTCAAGATAAGGGGTGGTGGAGATAAGCATGGTTGGCTCCTTCCTCTAAAAATAGCCTCTGGTAAGGCTTGTTATTTTCATTTTAATTTCATAAAGGAATACGAATTTTTGGGCAAGAAAGTTTCTCGGCCGTAACTTCCCTGAAGACGGCGATTTTTTCTTCTTGGTTCATTCCTTTCCCTGGAGCTTAAAAATCGTCTCCAATTGAGCCTCCATGTCTTGAAAATGCGTGCCCTGCCAGAAGACCCGGCCGCAGCGGGGGCAGAAGGCGAACCGTCTGGCTCTTTGATAAACAAACGAGGAGACAAGGTTGCGAGCGTTCTGGCGACTGAGCCTCTTCAGCCGATGATTGCAATGAAGGCAGCGGCTGAATGGGTTGATTTTGGCCTCGAGCCCGAAAGCTTGAATAACCTGACAGACCTGCTCTCTCCAGGCTTCCGAGGCCACATAAAGCGACCGCTGGCTGTCCACTCTTTGAAGTAACTTCAGGTCCCGGGAAAGTAAGATGCGTCGCTCCCTCCGAGCAACTTGAATTAACTGGTCGTCCTCAGCCCGCGAAAAATAGACGGTATCGAACCCCAGAATCTTGAGCCATTTGGCGAGCTTTCCCAGCATGCAATCAACAACAAACTTCATCCCCGCCCCGAAGAAAAAATGGTGGACGGTAGGGGATTCGAACCCCCGACCTCAGCGTTGCGAACGCCGCGCTCTCCCAGCTGAGCTAACCGCCCACCGTTAGCCTTAGTTTCGTTAGTTATCAAAGACAACCTTTAAATTTATCATTTCCCCGTTCATTTTTCCACCCCGGCAGCTTGACAGGAAGGGGTGATTTTTATAATGTTAAGCTAAGAAATAAAGGAGGTGCGCCGATGAAAAAACGAGTGACGTTGGCGTTGGCCCTCCTGCTTTCTTCCTCTGCTTTCGGCCAGGTTTACTTCCAGGGAACGCTGGAAGAAGCTCTGGCTAAGGCCAAAGCAGAAAAAAAGCTCGTCCTCATCGATTTCTTCAGCCCTGGCTGAGGGAGCTGCATACTGCTGGGTCAGCAGTTCTTCGAAAACAAAAAGTTTGAGGATTTCTTAAAGTCTAACTTTGTTGTTTTCCGGGCAAACTCAGAAGAGGCGGAGGGAGAGGCGGTTTTTGAAAAGTTCAACGTTTCAGCCACGCCCACGGTGCTTATCATCACGCCAGCAGGGGAAGAGGTTGACTGGCATGTGGGCTACGGTCCGCCGCCTGAAAAATATCAAGAAAGAATAGAAAAGACAGTTAAAGGAATCGACACGTTCCAGAGTCTTTCTCGCCTGTATAACCAGGACCCGAAAAATGTCGAAGTTGTTTTTAAGCTTGCCCAGAAATACGATTCTCGTTATACCCAGGAGGCCGAGCAAAAAGCCATCCAACTCTTCCAGGAAGTTCTGGCTCTTGACCCTAAGGGGGAAAAAGGAACTACAGACTACGGCGAGGATAAGGTAACCTATACCGAGTACGCCGAATATTCCTTAGCTCGAGCCAGTTTATTCGGAAGGGGAGCTACGCCGGAATCCAGGAATCCGGGTCCGCTGAAAGCTTTTATCCAGAAATATCCCCAGAGCAAGATGCTCCGGGCTGCTTATTCCAGCCTCAGCTCCTATTATCAATCCTCCGGCTCTAAGGAAGAGGCCCAGGCTTTCTTTGAGGAATATGTCTCCAAGTATCCTGACGACCCTTACGCTCTTTATCCCTATGTTAACCGTATCATCAGGGACAAAGAGCCGCTTGACCGGGGAATCGAGCTCGCCAAGAAGATTGACGAGATAACCAGGTATAATCCATTGCCGCGTTACCGGCAGGCGTTAGCCCAACTCTATGCTCTCAAGGGTGACTGGGAAAAAGCCGAGGAGGTCTTCGGCAAAAGATTCATGGAAGGAAGGGTAAACAGCTTGGGCTCGGACCTGATTTCCTATGCCCGTTTCTGGAGTGAGCAGGCCAAGAACCTCGAAAGCGCTGAGGCGATGGTGGACTTAGCCCTCAAGCTCAACCCAGAAGATACCTACATCCATTATTCGGCGGCGGGAATTTATCTCCGGTTGAAAAAGGAAGAGAAGGCCCTGGAAGTTTTTGGCCCTGAATTTATCAAGACCAAGATGAATGACACCTCTTCTTTGAATATTTACGCCTATTTCTGGGGCGGACAGAATAAGAATATGGAAAGCGCTCTCGCCGCCGCCCAGAAGCTGGTCGAGCTCGCGCCCAAGGCTTCGCGGAGCTGGTCAACTTTGGGCATGGTGTACCGAAACCTCAAGAATCTCCCTGAGGCTCTTAAAGCCTATGAAAAGGCCTTAAGCTTGGCCAAGCAGGACTTCGAGAAGCAGAGCCTCCAGAAGCAGGTCGAAGCTTTGCAAAAGCAGATTAAGGAACAAATCAAATAAATTTAGCTTAGATATAAATAAAATTAATAATCGATTGAAGAGCTTAGTCTATGCTTGTTCTTTTTTATTCAAGTTATTTTTGGATTCATCTGATTATGTATTCGAGTCAAAATACTTATTCAGGCAGAGAAAGAAAGAAAGAAAGAAAGAGAAAAAAGAAGAAGATTCCTCCTGTTGTCTTTCTCGGGGGCTATTTCGCGTATTTCCCCTTTCCGCTAAAAATTAGCGCTGATAAAGGATTTTCCCGCCGACAATCGTCATAACCACTTGGGTCTTGGGAATTTCATCCTCGGGAATGGTCATAATATCCTGGGATAAGATGGTTATATCAGCGAGCTTGCCCACGCTGAGGGAACCAAGAATATTCTCCTGGAAAGCGGCGTAGGCTCCGTTGAGCGTGTAAGAACGAAGGGCTTCTTCCCGGGTCATCCGCTGGTCAGGATAAAAGTAGGAACCGTCGGCCAGCTTGCGGGTCACCGAAGCATAAAAACAAGCAATGGGGTCGACGTCTTCAACCGGGGTGTCGGTTCCGTTGCAGATAACGGCGCCCGATTTCATCAGCTTCTGCCAGACATAAGCGCCCTCTTCGGCTCGCTTCTCCCCGAGCCTCTTAAAAACCCACGGGCCGTCGGAAGTGCAATGGATTCCCTGCATGGAAGCAATAACCCCTAATTGCCCAAACCTGGGAATATCGTCAGGATGCAAGTGCTGGGCATGCTCTACCCGCCAGCGAAGGTCCTTTTTCTCGGGATGAGCCTTGAAAGCCTCCTCGAAAACATTCAGCGTCTCGCGGTTTGCCCGGTCGCCGATAGCATGGACGCAAAGCTGAAAATCATTCTCGATGGCCAGCCGGGCCGTCTCTTTAAGCTCTTCTAACGGATAGGTATTCAACCCGACGCTCGAAGGAAGGTCGGAATAAGGCTCGAGCAACCAGGCGCCGTGAGCTCCAAGGGCTCCGTCGAAAACCCGTTTAATCGACCTCACAGTCACGTGATTATTGGCATAGCCGATTAACCGGTATTCGCTTATTTTTTCTTTAAGCGTGTCATTGCCTTCGTTAACCATGACGTAAAGTCGGACCGGAAGCTTCCCTTCGTCGGCCATTTTCTTGTACAGCTCGACTGTCCCGAAGGAGACGCCGGCGTCATGAAAACCTGTTACTCCCTTGGACAAACATTCCTGCGAAGCCATGGCTACGGCCCGGACCAACCTGGCTTCCCTTTCTTCAGGCGTAAGCTGCGCTTCGGCGGCGCTCACGGCTCGCCTGACCAGCCCCTGAGCTCTCTCCAAAAAAGCGCCAATCGGGTTTCCGGCCGAATCCCGGATAATCTGGCCGCCGGCCGGGTCTGGGGTCGCCCTGGTTATTCCGGCGAGTTCCATGGCTTTGGCGTTGGCCAAGCTCGAATGACCGCTGGCATGAGTGAGAAGGACCGGGTTATTCGGGGAAACCTTGCTTAGCTCATGATGAAACGGCAGGCCGGCAACGTTTGGCTCGGGTGTCTTTTCCCATTTTTCCTGGTGCCAGCCGCGGCCTAAAATCCACTCGCCCGGCTTGGCATTCTTGGCGGCCTCAGCCACCATGGCTACGATATCTTCCCAGCTCTTGGCTCTGGTCAAATCAAGTACCATTTTCGACTCACCCAGGCTGGTAAAATGGCCGTGGCTATCAATAAAGCCTGGAACAGCCAGTTGTCCTGCAAGGTCGATAACCTGAGTCTTATCGCCTATATAACGTTTTATTTCTTTATTCGGGCCCACCGCCGCGACCACGTCACCGCGGACGGCTAAAGCTTCAGCCTCGGGAACCGTTGAATCAAGGGTGACAATTTTTCCGTTCAGCAAAACTAAGTCGGCCGGTTCAACTTTTTTCTGGCAGGCGGAATTGAGCCCAAGGAGAAACAAAACCAGCGGAAGAAAGAACCAAACCAATCCTGACAAGGCCTTTTTTCGGTTGCTCTTTTCCATTAATCTTTCCCTCCAAATTTTTTTGCGCTCCGTTTTATATCCTTTTTTGTCTTAAGATGCAAGCCCCCTGGCCCGACCCTGCGCGCCAGATAAAGCCGGAATGGCCAGAATACTCTGTGCGTAATTTTTCAGCAGTAAGTAATATTTTGATAATCTGATTTTCTGATATTCTGATTTGCCCTGATATTTTCAGGGAAAAAGCTGCTTAGAATCATTTTTCTTATGATTAGCCTTTCTTCCTTGTCTATGGTCTTCGAAACTAAAAATAATCAGGCTGGTCCGCTAACTTCGGAATGCCTTTCTTTCTTAGGTATTGGATTTGAGGACTTGTTTAATCAAGAGGGTTAACTTGATTTTGATCTCGAAGTTACTCTTTTTTGGCCAGCCATAATTTGAAGCGTCGGTCTTTCCTTTTTCCCCTCCTTTTTTCCCCACGTCAAGAAATAGCCTGCTTGATAAAAAAGTGGCCTGCTTCTTTTCCTAAAAATATCCCGGGTTTTTTATCTCCCGGCAGGTCTGATTGGCTGATTAATGAGGTTAAAACGTAAGCCGGGAAAAAAGCGTTCAGCGGCCGACGGAGCGAAGCAGACGGACAGGAAGGGTAATCAGGGCCTTAAAAAGGTCGAGGACGGCCCCGACTGTAATACCGATCAATCTAAAGGGAAGAAGAAGCAGCCAGACAAGCGGATAAAGAATCAGAGCCAGCAGGGCCAGCGGCCAGCAGAGGACAAAAAGAATAAGCCAGAGCAAAAATTTTACTAACATCTTTCTCCTTTTTTATTTATACGAAAAAAGAGGCCCCAGGGATTCCTTTCTCCGAGATTTCTTAGCAAAACCGTTGTCGCGCAAAGCCATCCCTTTTTAGTCGGCCAGCCTCTTTGATATCGCTTTAGAACCCGAGAGCATTTGTTTTTATGCCCCCCTTCCTGAATATTTTTTTCTATTTTTTTCGTTTTTCCGTCGCCCTTCCCTCATAATATTTGCCTCTCTCAATTCAACTCTGTTGCTTTTTGGCGACGACTCCTAATTCTAAATATCACGGCGTTCCTGAAGAGCCATAAATTTGGTCCCTTCTCCGCAGGTTCCCTTCGCGGAGGTAAAGAAAAAGGTCGATGAGTTTTTCGCGGGGAAGTTCGGGCGTCTCTAAGGCGAAAGCTGTCGAGCGGTACATATCCCAGTCGTTCTTCACCTCTTTCGGTATCGGCCACGTCTGGTAAATTTCACTCCGCGGCGCTAAGTAAAAAACAGAGGGCCCGACAAGGACTTTATTTTCCCAGAGCTTGGCCGCCGTTTCTTTAACCTCTTCTTCAGTCTGGCCTGGAAGTCCCAGGATGAGATAGACCGTGACGAAAAACCCCCTTTTTTTGGCAGCTTTCAACAACTGCCAGAAATGGTCGCTACCCCGCTGCTCCGGCCTCCGGAGTCTCTGCCTTGTCTCCGGGTTGCCGCTCACCCAGGAAAGGTCAAGCCGACGAAATCCGGCGTCTTTCATCAGCCCGAGCACCTCTTCATCCAGAGTGTCATAGCTGAGGCCGTTCATGGCTAAAAGCTCGCTGCCCCGGAGTCTTTCTTCAGCCTTCACGGCCTGAAGAAACTCCCGAAACCATTCATCATTCCAAGAAAGGTTATCGTCCTCAAAGTTGAAGATTCTAACTCCGTGATTTTCCCCCAGATAAAGCATTTCAGCCAGGAGAGAGCTCGCTGGCCGGCAGTCAAGCTTCGAACCAAATACAGCGTGGATGTTGCAAAAACTGCAGCCGAAAGGGCAGCCGCGGCTGGCCTGGAGGGAAGCGTAGTTTTTCTGGCCAATCCGGTAAAGATTTGGGTCAAGCAGGTGATGAGCTGGCCTGATTTCTTTCCAGTCATTGGCGGCCGAGTTTTTCCTTATTGTTTCCTTTCTTTCCGGGGTTGTTTCCGGGGCGCAAACTTGGCTTTCCCGCTCCCCGAATTTTTCCTCCAGCCAGCCTGGCAAAAATTTTTCCGCTTCCCCGCCGATAACGGCATCGATGGCCGGCGTCCTTGAAGTTATTTCGGCAGGAAAACAAGAAGCATGGTTGCCGCCGGCAATTATGGTTGCTCCCATGTGCTTTTTAATTTCCTGAGCGACCTCTTCCGCGGAGCGATAATAAGCGGTGAAAGAGCAACCGAGGCCGACAAGGTCGGGAGAAAACTCCTTTACCCGCCTGATAATTTCTTCGAGCGACAACCCGAAACGGTAATACCGTCGAAAAAAATAGGGATTCGTTAAGTGAGGCTTAAGATAGCTAAACTTGGCCGGAAGCTGAATCTCTTTTTTCCGAAGGGGCGAGAGGCAATCCAAAAGGCTCACTTCCCAACCGGCCTGCTCCAGAACAGAGGCGACATAAAGCAAACCCAGCGGATAGAGCCTGATGGGCGTGGTGTAAAAATCCTCGAGCGGCGGCTGAATCAGTAAAGCTCTTTTCCGGGAAGCCATTGTCTCTTTTCATTTTAATTCAATTTTATTTTTCGATTTAGCATATTTATAGCCTATTTGGGTCAAATTTACCCTTTCAGTTCAATTTTTTTCCCTTTTCCCTCGGCTACCTTCTTCTTAAACTACACCTCAGGCGGAGGTTGGAAACCGTCAATTCTTGATTAAAATCATCCCCGGGAATTAGCCGAGTTTGATTGACGCGATGGGGATTACTATCAGCCAAAAAACTGAGTTTTTTGCTCAAATACAAATTATGTCCTGACTCCCTCGACCTGTTTCCTCAAGGCGACAAGAGCCAAGGGCTTCCGAACGGAGATTTCTTCAAGCATCTTCTGGGGAGGAGTTCGCGGGGGAATGATAAAAAGCTATAGGCGGAAATTAACCCACTACTCCAGCTTCTTACCTTTGGTCTCGGGAAGGCTAAAGGCGACGCCAGCGGCAAAAAGGAAGAAGGTGGCGGTAAGGTAAAAGGCAAAGGACAGACCGTGAACCTTGGCCACGGCGCCGATGGTAAAAGGAGCCAGAGCGCTCAACCCGCGGCCAAGATTATAGGTAAAACCCTGGGCTGAGGCTCGAATCCTGGTAGGAAATATTTCGGCGGTAATCGTTCCGAAGCCAGAAAAATACCCCGTGCCGAAGAAGGCCAAGAACGGGCCAAGAAGCAGAAGAGAAAGGTTGCTCCGGACACTGCTATAAGCAACCACCAGCAAAGCGGCGGTAAAAAGATAAATAATATAAGTTTTTTTCCGGCCAATCCGGTCACAGATAAAACCGAAGCTCACGTACCCGAACCACATCCCTACCTGCATGACCACTACCCAGGTTGAAGTCTGGACGACGTCAAGCCCCATCCCTCCTTCCGCGGCCGGCAACCCGAGATATGCCGGAATCCAGGTGAAAAGGCCCCACCAGGCAAACATCGTCCCGGCGTTCATCAAACTGGCGACTACCGTCGATTTAAGGAACGGAGGCCGGAAAATCTCGGACAAAGACCCCTTAACCTTCTCAGCCGGAGGCTTTAAAGACATCTCTTTGGGCGACCCTGTGCCCATCCTCGAAATCGCTATTTCGTTAGGAATTTCTTTTACCTGCAGCCTGTCTTCTGATTTCATCCTTTTAGCTGTGTCCCTTTCTCGCCTGGCCCGAAGCCAGATTTCTGGCTCCTCGACCCTTTTTCTTACCCAGAGAGTAACAAACGCTGGCAGAATACCGACGAAAAAGACCGCCCGCCACCCCCAGCGGGGCAAAACCAACGCTGTAATTCCGGCCGCTAAAGCATACCCGATAGCCCACGAGCTTTGCATGAATCCGAGGGCTTTGCCCCGGTGTTCGTCGGGCCAGGTCTCAGCGACTAACCCCGCACCGGAAGCCCACTCACCGCCCATTCCCAGGCCAAGAAGAATCCGGAAAAAAGCCAGCTGAAGGATATTTTGCGAGAGGCCGCAGGCAGCGGTGAAAACCGAATAAACCAGGATGGTTATCATCAGGGCCCGGACGCGTCCAATCCGGTCAGCAACAAGGCCGAAAATAATTCCTCCGATGGCGGAAGAAAAAAGGGTAAACGAGCTCATCAGACCGGCCGTAGCCTTATCCATCCCCAGGTCTTTCATCAGGTGGGCCAGCACCATGGCGTAGAGCATGATGTCGCAGCTATCAAGCATCCATCCTAAGGATGCTGAGATAAGCGCCCGGCGCTGGGCCGGCGTGATAGCTTTATACCAGGGTTTTTTTGGCTCTCCGACCAATTCACCTCTCCGGCCTTTTCCTTACTTCATTTCTCCCCTTTTTTCAATGCCTTTTCCCCTAAAATTAATCTTTTTCGTTCGAGATCGCTTTATCTGGTTAAATCCAGAACCTTTAGGCTTAGATATGTTTGAAATTGTCTTTAGGGTCAGAGCGGCAAGAAATAAGCTACCTTTGAGGCCAAAGAGGGCTGGGAGAGGCGGCTGAATTTCATGATATCCATTGTATCTGGATATCATCTTGGACAACTTCGAATTCTTTATCTCCTGTTATTAATTCGGCTTTCTTAATTTTGGCAAGCGCTGCAGCAAAGCAGTCTGCATACGAGATGCTTTTAAAGGCTTTAATTCGAGCTGCCTCACGGGCCAGGGCTAAGTCAACATCGTATATATCAATAGGCAAATTTCTAATGAGTCTTTCAATTTCGTCTAACTTTTCTTGACCGCATTCCCGCAGGATAATGTAACAGACTTCACCATAATTCACAGAAGTCATTAAAAGCAATTCATCTTTCTCAACGGCGTCGATAAAAATCTGGGCGAGTTTCTCGTAGCCCGGTTCCTTCTCTAAAAAAACCATCAGGGCATGCGAATCCAGAACTCTTATCATGGCTATCCTTCTTTAAGCTTGTCTTCCCTTCGCTCTTTCAAAAGCAGCTTGGTCAGTTTGCCCTTTGTGGGCAAAACCCCTGCGATTTTCGAAAAGTAAGAAGGAGTCAATGGCGTAAGAATAATCTCATTTTCCTTTATTTCAACGAAAAACTTAGTGCCCTTTTTTATGTTCAATTTTTTTCTTATCCACGCAGGTATGACAAGCTGGCCTTTTGTCGTAACGACTGAGGTAACCATTTTTACCTCCTCATTTATAATGTATACCATAATAAATAATGTATGTCAAATCAAAGCTAATCTTACAAGCCTCTAATATGTATTACATTTCAGTC
>JBBIRF010000036.1:0-26829 GCA_037441905.1 Candidatus Aminicenantota bacterium | reverse complement strand
GTTCGAATGTCATGTCGAGGAGCCCCTCGAGAGCGAGCCACCTCCCCGGAGGAATCTTTCCTATCTCGACGAGGATCTTCGACTCGAGAAGATGGAGAGCGCAGGCCTTCGCCTTCTCGTGCAGGCCGAACCAGGCATCGCTGTCGAGCGGAACGTCGTACTCGTGCTCGTAGAGGCCGCAGTAGCGCTTGGGATCTTTCAGGTAGAGGCGGTCCCTCGACTCCCGGAAATCCTTCCGCATCCTGGCAGTGATCCTCTATGTTACCTATCCCGACTTCGCCACTTTCCCATTCCTCAGATCCGCGAGGATCCCCTCGACAGCCCAGTGGACCACCTCCCCCAGCCACATGTGCCTGCTCTTCAGGTTCTTGAGAACATAGAGCGCCCTCACCCGCTCGTCCGCTTTCCTGTCCCATCCTCCCCAGGCGCCGTACTTGTCGTAGTAATACTTCCTGCGGCACTCGCGGAAGAGCTCGTCCCTCGACTTCGACCAGACAAAGACGACAGCCGGCAAAGGGCGTAAGCAGGGGATGGTCGCAAAGCGAGGGGATATAAACCCCGTTTTCCCTGGCGACCTCGAGCAAAGTCTTTTCGCCTGTAAAATTTATCTCACGGCCATCAATCAGGATCTTCATAACCCAACCCTCAAATCCTTTTTCTGGCGTTCAGCGGCGAGAATTTCGTCTCTTTTCTCGCCCGTCAATTTGCTTATTGCCTGAACTTTTTTCGGGCATTTCTCCAGACAGGCACCGCACTTGATGCAAAGGCTCTGGTCAATATGGTGCGGCTTTTTTCTTTCGCCGCTAATGGCGCCGCTCGGACAGCTCTTGAGGCAGAGCATGCAGCCGGTGCATTTCTCCGGGTCGATGTAATAGATAATCAGGTCCTTGCAGACGAGCGCCGGACAGCTCTTTTCCTTTATATGAGCCTCGTATTCATCCCGGAAATAACGAAGCGTGGTTAAAACCGGGTTGGGCGCTGTCTGGCCGAGGCCGCAGAGGGAGGCGCTTTTAACCGTCTGGGCTAAACTCTCCAGTTTCTCTAAATCTCCCTCCTCGCCTCTTCCCTGGACTATCCGGTTGAGGATTTCCACCATCTGGCGGGTGCCAACCCGGCAGGGGACACACTTGCCGCAGGATTCTTCCTGGGTAAAATTAAGAAAATACCGGGCGACGTCGACCATGCAGGTCCGGTCATCCATGACAATCATCCCGCCCGAGCCCATGATCGAACCGGCCTTGGTTAGCGTGTCGTAATCAACCGGCAGGTCGAGCATCGACGCCGGAAGACAGCCACCCGACGGACCGCCGGTCTGGACCGCCTTGAACTCGCGGCCGTCTTTAATCCCGCCGCCTACCTCGTAAATAATCTCCCTTAAAGTAATGCCTATTGGCACTTCGACGAGGCCGGTGTTGTTTATTTTCCCGACCAGCGAAAAAATCTTCGTCCCTTTGCTCTGGGGAGTGCCAATCCGGCTGAACCATCGAGCGCCGTTCTTGATTATCAGCGGAATGTTCGCCCAGGTTTCGACGTTGTTGATGTTAGTCGGGTATCCCCAGAGGCCGGATTGCGCGGGAAACGGAGGCCGCTGCCGGGGAAAAGCCCGCCGGCCTTCAATCGAGGCCATGAGCGAAGTCTCCTCTCCCGAGACAAAAGCCCCGGCTCCTTCGACCACATGGATATCGAAATTAAAAGACGACCCGAGAATCGCCCGGCCGAGAAGGCCTGCCTCTCGCGCCTGCTCCAGGGCTAAGGTGACATGTTTGACCGCCAGCGGGTATTCCATCCGGACGTAGATAAAGCCCTCCTGAGCGCCGATGGCGTAGGCGCCGATAATCATTCCTTCGATGACGCTGTGGGGGTTGCCTTCGAGCAGGCTCCGGTCCATGTAGGCGCCAGGGTCTCCTTCGTCGGCGTTGCAGATGATGAACTTACGGTCTCCCTTAGCCTGGCGGCAGATTTTCCATTTCTGGCCGGTCGGAAAACCCGCCCCGCCTCTTCCCCTGAGGCCGGCAGCAATAACCTCCTCGATAACCTCGTCTGGTTTAAAATCACGCAGCGCCCGGGCCAGAGCCTGATAACCGCCGATAGCTATATAGTCCTCGAGGCTTGTCGGGTCGAGATAAAAATTCGCTTCCGTCAGCCAGCGCACCTGGCGGGTATAAAAAGGGATGGCTGGCTGCTCGGGGTAAGACTGGCCATTCTGCGGATGACGATACACCAGGGATGAAATTACCTTACCGCCGAGGATGGTTTCTTCGATAATTTTGCGAATATCTTTCGGCTTGAGGTTTTTGTAGAAGAGCTTTTCCGGTTCGATGACGATGTTCGGCTCGAGCTCACAAAACCCGTGACAGCCTGTCACCCGCAGGCCAACCTTATCCTCCAGGCCCCGCGACTTGATTTCTTCTCGGAAGGCCTGGATTATATCGAGAGAACCGCTCGCCTGGCCGCACGTTCCCGAAGAGACAACAACCGTCTTCGCCGGTTTTGGCCGGGAAGCAATCGCCTCTCTCCAGGCTTGGAGCTCTTCAGGACTCTGGATTCGCCTCATGAGGTCGCCTCCCCGGAAGCTGTCTCTTTAAGGATTTTCTCCACTTTGTCGATGGTAACGTGGGAATGATAGACGCCGTCAACCACGACCACCGGCCCAATCGCACAGCATCCCAAGCAGTTGACTGTTTCCAAGGTAAATTCTCTGTCGGCTGTCGTCTGGCCGGCTCTTATTCCCAGCCGCCGCTCGGCTTCTTCGACCACCTGGATGCCGCCGCGGACATGGCAGGCTGTGCCCAAGCAAACCGTTACGACATGCTTGCCGCGCGGCTCGAGGGCGAAGGCCTTGTAAAAAGTCAGGACGCCAAAAATCTCGGCGGCTGAAAGCCTCAGCCTCGCGGCTATCTCTTCGACTACTGCTTCGGGAATATACCCATACTTTGCCTGGACCCGATGAAGGATATGAATGAGGTCCTTTTGTTTTAGTTCAAACCCGGCAAAAACTTCTTCGCTTTGGTTCATGGGAGTTTTTCAGTCCGAAGGAAAATCGCTCCAGGGAAGGCCAAACCTTTCAGCGATGTTCCGCTTGATAATGCCTCCGCGGTAAAGGTAAAGCCCCCGGCCGAGCGAGGCATCTAACTTGATGGCCTCGTCAACGCCCACCTCGCCCAGCTCATGCAGATAGCGGACGACCAGGTTCGAGAGCACCTTGGTCGAAGTCCGGCTGACGGCCGAGGTAAGGTTCGGAACACAGTAATGAATTACGCCTTCCTCGACAAATGTAGGATGGTCGAGGGTGGTCGGCCGGGAAGTTTCGATACAACCGCCGTGGTCGATGGCCAGGTCGATGATAACCGTGCCGTGTTTCATCGACTTCACCATGTCCCGGGTAATCATCACCGGCGCCCTCTCTCCTGGCCTGAGGACAGCGCCGACAAGGACATCAGCCACTTTGGTCATCCGGGTGAGGTTGTAGCGACTGCCCATCAGGGTGATGACCCGGCCGTTCGTCATTTCTTCGATCCGGCGGAGCCGTTCCATGTTGTGGCCGAGGACAATCGTGTGCGCTCCGGCTCCGAGAAACGCCCGGGTGGCGCTCCTGGCTAAAACTCCGCTCCCGACAATAACCACGGTGGCCGGCGGGACGCTGACCACGCCTCCCATAATCGTCCCCCTGCCGCCCTGGTTGGTTTGCAAATAATGACCGGCGATAAAAATGCACATCTGGCCGGCCACCTCGCCCAGGCTCTCGTAGAAAGGCAGGCTTTCGTCATCCTCCTGGATGATCTCGTAACCAATCATGACCACCTTCTTAGCGAGAAGCTCTTCCACCAGCGATTTTTTGGCGATGGCCAGATGCTCGAACCCCATGATTACCTGACCGGGCTTGACCATCTGGCATTCTTCCTGGTTGAGGGGCGAAACATTCAGGACGACATCCGACCGGCCGAAGACTTCTTCCTTGGTGAAGACAATCTGGGCTCCTCCGGCAATGTAATCTTCGTCGGAATAGCCGGCGCGCTGGCCGGCTCCAGACTGGACATAAACTTTGTGGCCTTTCTCCACCAAAAAAGAAACTCCGCTCGGCGTCAAAGCAGCGCGGTTTTCAATCTTGGCGCTTTCATTCATGATGCCGACATTCATCGCTTCCTCCTAAGGAAAAAGGAATTTATTCTATCAGAGAGAGGCTGTTTAAACAACAGCTCGACACCTCAAGAGGCTTTATAAACAACTCGGCCGCCGACGATGGTCAGCCGCACCTTGGCTTCCAGGATTTCATCAGGCGGCACGGTGAAAATATTTTTATCCAGGACGACAAGGTCGGCCCATTTTCCGGGCTCTATCGTCCCTTTTTTATCTTCTAAAAACCCGGCATAAGCGCCGCCGAAGGTATAGGCCCGCAGAGCCTCCTCGACTGTTATTTTTTCCTCCGGCACCCATCCCTGAGGGTGCGCGCCGTCCGCCGTCTGCCTGGTGACGGCGGCCCAGATTCCGGTAAGCGGGTCGAGAGGCGCCACTGTCCAGTCAGAACCAGCGGCCAGGCGAACACCGTGCGAAAGAAGCGACCGGAAGGCGTAGGTGGTCCTGGCTCTTTCCGGGCCGATGCGTCTTTCAGCCCAGCGGCCGTCGTCAGCCAGATGATAAGGCTGGACAGAAGCAATCACCCCCAGCCGGGCCATTCTCTCGATGTCCTGCGGCCGAAGGTGCTGGGCATGCTCGACCCGGAAGCGACGCTCTCGCGGCGGGTTTTCGGCCATTATCTTTTCGAAAATATCCAGGATTAGGGCATTAGCCCGGTCGCCGATGGCGTGAATCGCCACCTGCAAGCCCATCTGGTCAGCCCGCCTGATTCTTTCCTCCATGATGCCTTCGGGATACATCTGGCCATGGAGCAAACCGCGGTTTTCGGGCTGGTCAAGGTAGGGTTCGAAGAAAAGAGCTGTCGCCGCGCCGAGCGACCCGTCGACAAAACCTTTCAGCCCGGCCACGCGGAAGAAACCGGTCTCCGAGAGCGGCCATTGGCTGATCTTTTCCCACAGGTCGATGGCTGTGATGGGGATGTAGAGTAAAACCCGGCAGTTAAGCTCCTGCCTCATGTTCAGCTCTTCGTAGACTTCGATGTGAGAAACTTCGCCCATGTCGTGGACCAAAGTAACGCCATGCTTAACCGCATGAGCCAGGGCTTCCCGGGCGGCGGCCAGCTTCTCGACAAAAAGCGGCTGAGGAATGTGCTGGCTGACAAGCTCGATGGCGGCGTCGGTTAAAATACCAGTGGGCTCGCCTGTCCGCGGGTCTTTCTGGATTTCGCCGCCAGGGGGCGAGGGTGTTTCCTGGGTTATCTTAGCCAGGCTTAAGGCCAAGCTGTTGGCCAGGGCCATATGGCCGTCATGCCGGGTTATCAGCACCGGGTTTTCTCGCGTCACCGGGTCAATCCATTCTTTGCGCGGCAGCTCGGGCGGGTCGAACTGCTGATGGTCCCAGTTTCCCTGGGTAATCCATTTCCCGGGACCAACTTTCTTAGCGTAGGAAGCAACCCGGGATATGAACTCTTCTTTGGTCGAAGCATCCTTCAGCTGTAAACTCCGGAGGGCGAACCCGCCGTCGAGAAAATGCGTATGACTGTCGGCAAACCCTGGAAGGACGAGAGCCTGGTTTAAATCGAAAAACGAGCTTGTTTTCGCCCCGGCGTGCTTCTTTATCTTTTCTGTAGTCCCGACGGCGATGATTTTATCTCCTTTGACGGCCACCGCCTCGGCCCATGGTTTCTCGGGTTTCCCTGTCCAGACCACTCCGTTAACGAGGACTAAATCGGCCATTTCCCTTCTCCCGCAGGAAATTAAACTTAGAATTAACCCAGCTAAGAATAAAAGGCTTACTTGAACCACGGATGATTTTTTTCGGTTTTTCATCCGGCGAACCTCGGCTTAAAATTTTTTTATACTTTCTTCTCTGTCTCCGGTGGCTTCAAAGACCAGCGGTCAAAATCGTGCGGCAGAAAAAGTTCCCCTCGATAATTCTGCCGGATTTCGGCCTCGACTTCGTCGAGCGAGAAATCGACCTCGCCAAAAAAATGGCAGGGGATGAGGCGGCGAACGCCGGCCTCGGTGGCCAACCGGCCGAGTTCGAAGGAATCGGTGTGCATCCGCCGCAGCTCCGGATAAGCCTCAAAAAAACGCCGCGGGGCGGAAGCTTCATGGACCAAAACATCCACCGTCCTGGCCTCTTCCCAGAGAGGCGGATGGGGCGGCGTATCACCCGAGAAAAGCCACGTCTGGTTATCGCGCTCGAAGCTCAGCCTAAAAGCTAAGGAAGAAGAATGGTGCGGCGTCGGAGTCGCCCGGAGACGAAGGCCATCCCCGATGACTTCCTCCTTTCCAGGCTGGAGGGCGACAAAATTGGCCCGGCACCTGATTTTTGGCTGGCGCAGGTCAAAAAGGTCGAGCATCTTTTCCCCGAACCTCGTCGTCTCTTCCGACCCGTAGAACGAAAGCTCCATCTCGTTGAGCATCAGGCTATGGACGAGCGATGGCAACCCGTAGATGTGGTCGGGGTGGACGTGGGTGAGGAGGACAGCGTTGAGTTCAGCCGGGTTTTCGCCGGCTTTTTTCAGTTTATGGATGATGCTTCCCGGGCAATCAATCAGGAGTTTCGTCCGGCCGGCCTTTAGAAGGAAGCTCGTGTTATCCCGCTCCGAAGTGGCTGTCGCCCCGCCCGTCCCCAGAACCAGCAGCTCGACCATCGGAAGGGTTTTTATAAAAGATTACGGCAAGAAAATCAACCTAAGAATAAGCGCCTCCGACATTTGATCAGGATGCAGGGAGATAGCGAGAAATTCACCTTAAAAACAAAACCCCCAAAGCCTCATGGGAGAATCACGATTAAATGAATAAAAGAATAAATTGTGTAATAAATTTTTATAAGTTGAAGGGCGTGAGAAATTAAAGGATGAAATCTAATATAGTGCACTGCCTTACGGGCCTTAGTTTTCAGGCGGATGGCATAATCATAAAAATGTTGTAGCCAACTGCTGCTATAAATCATAATGTCGATTACAATCGACATTTTCTTACAAATGTTCTTTTTGTCGATTATAATCGATATGAGGAGCAAAAATGTTAATCGATCGAGGAAGCTACATTGAAAAAATTGTACCCTTATTAAACAAGCCATTGACCAAGGTCATTTCTGGAATTCGCCGCTTAGGGGAAAAAGAGTTGACCTCAGCTTAAGCTCCCCTGTTGTTGACAGCTGGCGCCGGTTTAGCTAAAAAATAAATTTGGTCACCGCTGACCATTAAACCGACAAGAAGAAGGAAGCCATCTTACTCGACCTGAGGAGAAGCGATGATTAACGCCACTCAAATCCGCAAAGGCATGGTGATTAAAGTCGAAGGCGAGTTGTACAAGGTGCTGGAAGCCGTCCATGTGGCCCCGGGAAACTGGAAGGCCTGCGTCCAGACAAAACTCCGTCATCTTAAGAACCAGAACCTCATCGATTACCGGTTTCGCTCAGAGGACCGAGTGGAACAAGCGTATCTCGAGGAAGTGGCGATGGAATATCTCTATCAGGACGGGAATGATTATGTTTTCATGAACCTCGAGACTTTTGAACAAATCCCCCTCTCGAGTGAGCTCATCGGCGACGCGGTTAACTACCTTGTGCCCAACGTCGTTTTTACGATTGAAATGCACGAGGGAAAACCGGTGGGCGTCAGGCCGCCGCTAACCGTTGACCTCAAGGTGGTGAAGACCGAACCTTATCTCAAAGGGGCGACCCAATCAGCCTCGGGTAAGCCGGCCACTCTCGAGACCGGGTTAACGGTCGTCGTCCCCCAGTTTATCAAAGAGGGCGACATCATCCGCATCGACACCCGCGAAGATAAATACGTCGAGCGAGTTAAGACCGACTGATAAAAACTGCTATTTCCCCAAATCAATTAATACTTCTGCCAGACAACAGCCGCATTCCCGTGACTGTCCTCGACGCGGATAACTATTGTCCGGTCAGCCTGGGGCTTGAGCGGGAGTTTTACCTGGAAGGTTTCGCGGGGAGAATCAGCGATTCCGTCGACCGGAAAGACCAGGCGCCACGGGTCGGGCCGGACTAAGACCTCGGCTTTGGCAATCGCCGCCGCAGAATCTTCAGCCTCGAACCCGAGCTCGATTGTCTCCGCCTTTCTCTGGAGAGAGACATTTTTAACCACTGGCGGCGTATTGTCGATGAGGAACGGCTGGCTGATTTTTTCCGCCTTGAGCTCCTGGTCGGCGGGGTTCGAGGGTGAGTCAGCCGCCACAATCTTAAGCTCGTAAACCCCGTCGGGAAAAGTGGTTACATCCAGGACATAGATAGGCTCAATCCATTTATCGACCAGAAGCCGCCACTCCTTCTCCCCTTCTCGCCGGAGCCAGGCTTCAAAGACGAGCTCGTCGCCATTCTCGTCCGTCGCTTCCCAGCGGAATGTCCGGTAGCCCTTACGGACAGTTTTGCGGGCGATGAGGGAAGCCACCCTTCCCTCTTCTTTCGAGGCGCTATCTTTCAGCCGGTCGCTTTTTAACCCCCAGATGGCTTCTTCCTGTTCGGGCGGCTTAATAAAGACTTCGTTCGGCGGAAAAACTTCTAATTTCGCAATCCGCGGGGCCAGGTTGGTCGGCAGGTAAAAGAGAGTTATCCTCTGGAGCGTCGGGGAGGTATTCCCGGTCTGACTCTTAAAAAGAGCTCTCAATTGAAGATAACGAGCTTTGGGGCTGAGGACCGGCTCGCCGCTCCTCAGATAGGGCGGGGACCAATCGCTCCAGGTATCATTCGGCTGGGAGGAATTTCCCGAGCGCGACTGAAAAAGAAGGCTGCAGCCAGCCGGCACCTCGGCCAGCCACTCAAGCCTTCCCCACGCCGAGACCGTTGGCGTCTCCAAAACCTGGCTCAGGTACTCACCCTCGAGAGATTGCTCCCTGAGGAAGGAACCGAGAGTGGCCGGGTTATTCCCGAGGAAGAAGAGTTTGCCGGCCTCGCCGGCCAACTCATAAACCTGCTCGAATTTCTCCTCATAAACCAGGCTGATTTTATCCTCCGCCTCGACCGCGTAAACCCGGCCTTTGTTTCCCGTGCCGAAGTATATTTTTTTCTCCTCCGGCCTGAAGGCGACCGAGTAAGCCATCTCCTCGGGCGAGCTCCAAATCTTTTTGGCTACCCCTCCGGGGCCGACCTGGAAAATAGCTCCTGGCTCCCGGCCTTCAGCGGCTGCGGTCGCCGGTCGCTCGGGGCTTTCGGCCTTGACGGTAATCGTGACTTCGGTGGCGGCGACAGCTTTTACGGCCGGGCTAACCGCTTCCGTCGGTCGCGGCTTTCTTAACGTTCCTGAAGCCGCTGCATAGGCCAGGCCGCCGCTGTCGACAGCCAGACTCTTAACCTCTTCGTACCCGGTTTCAAACAGGAGGGTTGGCTTTCCCGCCGGCTTTAGATAATACACGCATCCGGGGCTTCCGGTGCCGATGTAAAGTTCGCCCGAACTCAGCCGGGAAAGGCACAAAACATGGGTCTCTTCGGTCTTGAAAACCAGTTTCCCCTCACCTAAGGGAGTGATTTCATACAGCCCGCCTCTCTCGCCAACCGCGGCCAGGAGGTTGCCTTTTTCGGTAAAACAAAGGTCCCAGATGTATTTTTCTTCCGGGTTAAAGAAAACATCGCCTTGCGCCGCACCGGTAATCCGGTAGATTTTTCCCGCCGGTGAAGTGCCGGCATAAAGGACGCCCTTCGCGTCGAGGGCGAGCGCCGTGACATCCATTTCCGGGGTCTGGTAGTAGAGCTCTGCCTTGCCCGCCCGCAGCCGGTAAACGCGGCCGTTATGACCGGTGCCGAGATAGATTGTTCCGTCAGCGGCCACTGCCAGCGAAAGATAAAACTCCTCGTCCGGGCCGGAAACTTTTTCCGTCTTCCACCCGAGGGAAAGAAGGCCGTCGGACGAGAGCTTTATTGCTTGAAGCTTTCCCCGGAGAAAGTCCTCAAACTGGCGGAGCTCCCATTTTTGCGGCCCAACTCCCCGCGCCTCCGCGACCAGAACCAATAATAAACAAGCGCTTAGCCACGCTTTGGACTTCATCTTCTTGTTTCTCCTCTGGCTACTGTTTTATCCTTATCGGAATAGTGGCCAGGCCCTTAAAAGCCTGGGAAACCGGAAGCTGGTATTCAGTTAAAGTCGAGCGGTTGATCGCCACGGGCGAGGAGGCAGCCCGGGGAGAGGTGAGCATCGTTTTGAGCGTCACCGGCAAGCTACCCATTTCTTCGCCCTTCATGAAAAGACCCGCTCGCGGGACTAATATCTTGAAATAAATCCGGTTATTCTTCCGCAGGTTGTTTAAAAGCCGGATGAGTTGATTGAGGTTACGAGGGGTAAACTGCGGGTTCTGGTAAAGCTCGACCTCGACCTGGTGCATCGAGGCCGCGTCGCCGACAATCAGCTGGAATTCAGACCCCGCTGGCAAAGGCGGCGCGGTCAAACTGACTTCTTCGGTGACGCTTTCATCCCGGAAGGTCCGGTAAAGGACTTTTATATTAATTCTTTCTCCGGGAGCCACCTCGTATTTATCGCACCACACCCTTTCGAGGGTGGCCAGCTTCGCCTCTTCCGTCACCCGCAGCCGCAGGTTGCAGCGGGTAATCCTTATTTCCTGGAACTCATTATTAATTAAATAATAAGCAACAGCCGCCAGAAGCCCGGAAAAAGAGGTGGCAGAGGAGTCGAGATTACCAGAAAAGAGGTCTTCCAGCTTGATGTTCTGACCGTTATCCAGGTAGAGGTCGCCGTTAAACTCAACCGTCAAGTTGCCGTAAGCTCTGGCCTCGCTCATGACGATTGAATAAAGCGCTAAGTTGAAAAGTAACGGAGTTAAAATCTTGTCGTTAACCACCTCGACCCGGAAATTCTTGGTTTTGCCCGAAGAATCGAGAAGGTCCAGGCTCAACGGAATCATCCGGGGGAGCTGGCCGACCTCGCCCACAGCTCCCGCGTTCCGGTCCTGAATGAACCGGCCGATGACCTGGCCAGTCTTGGCCAGCTTGAAGGAGGTATCAAGGCTCGGGACGACGGTCAGGACTTCGGCCTGCGCCAGGCCGTAGTCGACATCCCCGAGATTATACAGAGGATGGCCAAACGCCAGCACCCGGTTGCCGTCGACATAGGTAACCGTACCGACCGCCGAGAGGTTAAGGTCGCCGGATACGAGCTGGATGGCCACCGGGTCGCCCTCCTTCAACTGGGTAACAACCTTAGCCTGAAGCTCGGAAGTGGTGGTCGACGAACCAGAAGCTACGGGGATAAACCCCATTTTCAAAAAGAGGTCGCGGTTTTTCTGGATAAGCACCGGGGTGAAACCGCTGAAAACCAGCGGCACCTGAAGCCGCTCGAAATCGTTTCCGGCCACCGAGGTTCGCAGCGAAGGGAAAAGCAACGGGTTGAGCCCGGCGAGTTCTTCGAGAGAAAGAGAAGGTTTAAAACTCGGAGGTTTCGTTCCCGCCGGTCGGGAGCCTGCTTTTTTTTCGGCTTCGGCGAGCATCTCGCCAATTGGCGTTATCCCGGCAACAGCCTTCCGGGCGAACGGAAAACTGTAAGCCACCGCCCCGATAATCTTCCCGTCAATATAAACCGGGCTGCCGCTCATCCCGCTGACGACGCCGGTCGCTTCGAGTCCCTCGCCCGAGAGCTCAGCCAGAATTATACTTCGCTGGGGTTGGACATTTTCTAAGACTCCGAGAATGTTGGCGTCGAACTCAGCCACCCGGGTTCCGGAAAAAACGGTTTTCCCCTTGCCCTTCATCCCGGGCTTGATTTGACTTAAGGGCATTACCTCGGTTGAAGCGGCGGCTAAAACCCGGACTAAGACGCTGAAGAAAAGGAAAACAAAAAAGAAGCGTTTTCTCACCGTGAGCGCTTACTTATCTCCGGGGATTAAACCAAGAATCTGGCCGCATTTCTTAAAGGTGGCCAAAACCCGGTCGAGGTCTTCGTCCCGGTGGGTGGCGGAATAGCTCGTCCTGATGAGGGCCCTTCCTTTGGGCACGGCAGGATAAATCGTCGGGGTCGTGAAAATCCCTTCTTCCCGGAGCAATTTCCAGAACATGAAGGCAACTTCATCCTCGCCGATGATAATCGGGATGATCTGGGTCTGCGATTCTCCGGTGTCAAACCCGAGGGCCTGAAAACCTCGCCTCATTTTATCCGTAATCTGCCAGAGTCGCTGGCGCCTTTCTGGTTCATTCTCGATAACATCCAGGGTGGCCAAAGCCGTAGCGACTGAGGCCGGCGTGATGCTGGCGCTGAAGATGAGCGAGCGGGCATGATGCTTGATGTATTGAATCACCTTTTTCTCGCCGGCGACAAAACCCCCGAGCGAAGCAAAGGACTTGCTGAAAGTCCCCATAATGAGGTCAACGTCTTCTTCCACCCCGAAGTGTTCCGCTGTGCCGCGGCCATTCTGACCAAGAACGCCGATGCCGTGGGCGTCGTCGACCATGAGTTTTGCCCCGTATTTCTTGGCCAGCGGGACGATCTCCGGCAGGTTGGCCATATCGCCTTCCATGCTGAAAACGCCGTCAACGACAATCAGCTTGCCGATATTGGCCGGAAGGGAGGCCAGGACTCTCTCGAGGTCGGCCATATCATTGTGCTTGTATTTATAAACATTACCGTAGGATAGCCGGCAGGCGTCGATGATCGAGGCATGAACCATCCGGTCAACGATTACGGCGTCGTCTTTATCAACCAGGGTGGCGATGATCCCGAGGTTTGTCTGAAAACCCGTGCTGAAAGTGAGGGCCGCTTCTTTTTTCATGAACCGGGCGAGCCTTTCTTCGAGTTCCACATGAATATCCAGGGTGCCGTTGAGAAAACGCGACCCGCAGGTGGCCACGCCGTAGCGCTCGATCGCCGCCTGGGCGGCTTGTTTGACCTTCGGGTGGTCGATAAGCCCCAGGTAATTATTCGACCCGACCATGATCATTTCCCGGCCGTCGACGATGACGTGGTTGCCGGAGACAGCTTCAATCGGCGTGAAATACGGGTACATGTCCATGGCCATGGCCTCTTCGGCCCGGGTAAAGCGGTAACACTTTTCAAATAAATCCATCCTTCCCTCCTCGCAAGCGGTCTAACCTAAGAATGAAGGTTGCTCTTCGGAGAATTGACTCTTTCTCCTGCCGTGCCTTAGAATCTTCGCATGAAAATTCTGGTGACCGGGGGCACAGGTTTTATCGGTCATCACCTGCTGGCCGCCCTCACGAAGACGCCGAAAGCCGAAATCTTCGCTCTTGTCCGCAACCTCCAGAAGCTAAACGCCTCTCTCCTTCCGTCTATTTTTCCCCTCACAGGGGACCTCGGCTCCATCCCGGCGCTTCCTTCAGACCTGGATGTCGTTTTTCATCTCGCCGGGTTAACCAAGGGTGCCAAAGCAGCTGATTATTATACTGTAAATTATAAGGGAACGGCAAGCCTTTTAGAGGCCTTGGGTAAGCAGAAGAAAAGAATAAAATTTATCCATCTGAGCAGCCTGGCGGCCGTTGGCCCGGCTCAGGAGCAAGACCCGGTAAAAGAGACTGACCCGCCCCGGCCGCTTAACCCCTACGGTGAAAGCAAACTCCTGGCTGAACAGATTGTGCTGGCTCATAAAGAGCACTGGGACGTGGCGGTCGTTCGGGTAGGCGGCGTTTACGGCCCGGGAGACAGGGATTTTCTTCCCTTTTTCCGGTTTATTAACCGGGGACTCCTCCCTCTTTTCGACTCGGGCCGGATGAGGCTTTCCCTCTGCTACGTCGAAGACCTCGTCCGCTTTCTTCTTCTCGTAGGCTCGACAGAAGAACCTTCTGGAGAAATCTGGCACGTCGGCGACCCTCGGGTTTATACCTGGGAAGAAATCGGGAGAACTGCCGCCTCTATCCTGGGGAAAAAAAGGCTGGTCAAGCTCAAAATTCCGGCGGGTATCGTTTGGGCTGTGGCCGCCGCCTCCCATGGGTTGTCGAAGCTAAGAAAAAAGGCTTCAGTGATTAACCTTGATAAATACCGGGAAATGAAGGCGGCTTTCTGGACAGCTGATACTTCGAAGGCGCGGGAAAAACTCGGGTTTCGGACCGAGTTTAGTTTAGAAAAGGGGTTGAGGGCAACTCTCGCCTGGTATCAAGAAAAGGGCTGGCTTTAGGGTAGGTAGGTAGGTTGGTAGGTTGGTTGGTTTGTTGGTTGGTTGTGAGTTGGGTTGGCGCGCTTCTCGGTCGGCGCTTCGGCCGGAGGGCCGCTTAGTTTCTTTTTCATTATCGTCGCTCTCGTCGAAAAGGAGCAATAAAACTTCGACGCCGTTTTAAGACACCAGCCCTGCTTCAGCGACCTCAAAACGTACTTCACTTTCCCTTCCAAGATGTAGGTTCGGGCTGGCGCGTCTATGGCGACGGAGAAGGGAATATTGATGACCTTGTCCAGCTTGAGGCATTCCTGACCGTTGGCCTCGAAGGTCTCGAGCTCGAGGTCAGTCGCCGTAAAAAAATTTTTCGGGAAAGCTATTGGCGGCAGGTTCTTAAACTCGATCACAAACTCTGGTTCGGCCAGAACCAGCACTCCCTCAGGAACGGTCAACCGGAGGACAACCTGGCCTGATTCCCCGCGGGAAAGAATCTTGGGAATAACGGCCGCATCGACTTTCAGCAGAGTCTCCTGGGAATAAAGAAAAATAGGGAAGATGAAAGAGGCCAGAAAAAACCAGGCAACAAAAAAGCCTCTTCGGCAGAAGCCGCGTCGGCGCCTCTTTAAAGCCTGGTTCATTTTCGGCCAGAATTAAGTTTTATCTTCCGGAACTAAGCTATATCCTAATAAATAGAGCTTCCGCCGTCAATCTGGCTAATTAGCTTATCGAAAATTTCGTTTAAAAATGATTCGTGGCCTCGCGAGAAAATCGGCGCGCAAATCTTTGCCTCCTCGGCGCTGGGGCGGCAAATTTCTGACTAAATTTAGCCGGGGATCAAAGCCACGCGCCTAAAAGAACGGAAAATAATTTATTTTTGGCCGAAATAAGGTATAATCTCAAAACTATGAGTCCCAGAGCTTTGATAACTGGCACCGGGCATTTCGTCCCTCCCAACGTGGTGACTAATTTTGACTTAGAAAAAATAATGAACACCTCTGACGAGTGGATTGGACAGCGCTCGGGAATCCGCGAAAGGCGGTACGCCTCCCCTGGAACCGGCGCCTCTGACCTGGCCGTCGAAGCTGCCAGGGAGGCTATCGCCGAGGCCGGGATAAAACCTGAAGACCTTGAGTTTATCATCGCGGCGACGCTTTCGCCCGACCATTACTTTCCGGGAATAGGGGTGCTTGTCCAGGCAAAACTCGGCCTGACGGGAATTGGCGCTCTTGATGTCCGCAACCAGTGTTCGGGTTTTATCTACGCTCTTTCGGTTGCCGACCAGTACATCCGGGCCGGCACCTTCCGGCGCATTCTCGTCGTGGCCGCCGAGGTGCAATCCTCTAACCTCGATTATTCCGACGCCGGCCGCGACATGGCTGTCCTGTTTGGCGACGGCGCCGGGGCTGTCGTTGTCGAAGCGAACGAAGCTACGAACGGCCGGGGAATCCTATCGACCCATCTTTTTGCTGACGGCCGTTTTGTCGCCGACCTCTGGATGGAAAGGCCGAGCCCGAAAGATAAGCCCACCTTCAGCGAGGCTCTGGTCAGAGAAGGCAAGTATTTCCCGCGGATGGATGGTCGGTCGGTTTTCAAGAATGCTTGCGAAAAAATGCCCGAGGCCGTCAAGGTGGCTCTGGCCCATAATAATTTATCCGTGGACGACATCGACTTGCTCATCCCCCACCAGGCGAATGAACGAATTACCCAGATGGTCGGCCGAAGCCTGAACATCCCGCCCGAAAAAGTCGTCTCCAACATCGACCGGTACGGGAATACCACCGCGGCCTCAATCCCCATCGCCCTGGATGAGGCTTGCCGGCAAGGCAGAATCAAACCCGGCTCGTTAGTTATCCTGACGGCCTTCGGTTCAGGATATACCTGGGCTTCGGCGGTTATCCGCTGGTAAAACGCTGGTAAAAAGACACTTGCACTCGGAATTTTTCTTATGTTAGGATTCATTGGGCCTTGTTCCCAGCTTAAAATTGCAATTAGCGAAAAGGCGCGATGAATCTAAGCCACCAAGAAAGGAGGAACGAGTGAAAAAGCAACTTCTTTTCATCCTTGCCTTAGCCTTATTTTCAATCGCCACTCTCACCTGGGTTTCAGCCCAACAGAACCCGGAAGACGCCAAGTTTCTCAAGACCCTCGATACCTACCTCGATGACATGTGGAAGTTTTATCCTACGGCCGCCACTCTAATGGGCTATTATAAATACAACGACAAGCTCGAGGACCTGAGCGAAGGAAACATCGACCGACGCCATGAATCGCTGGATAATTACCGTCAGCTATTCATGGCCAAGATCGACCGGAGCAAGCTGTCGCCCGATATTGATGTCGACCTTGATATTGCCCTGGATTCCTTAGATTACGAAGTCCTCAAGCATGAAAACCTCCTCCCCTGGGAATATAATCCACTCTTCTATAACGAGATTTTTTATTACTCTATCCAGGGTCTCCTGGGAAAAGAATTTGCGGCTATCGACGCCCGCTTAAAGAGCGCCATCGAGCGGGCTAAAGCCCTGCCGAAGCTCATTCAGCAGGCGAAGGCTAACTTGAAGACCCCGCCGCAGCTTCATACGGAAACGGCCATCAAGCAGTTTCCGGCTATCCTCGATTTCTACCGTAACGAAATTCCGCAGCTTATTGAAAAAGCTTCCCCCAGCTTAAAGACTGCCTTTCAAACTGAAATTACTAAAGTGATCGCGGCCCTGGAGGATTACCAGAGATTCCTGCAGGCCGAACTCCTCCCTCGCTCCACTGGTAATTTCCGGCTGGGAGAAGTCCATCCGCGGCTGCTCCGCATCACGCTCCAGAACACTATTCCTTTGGACGAGCTGATTGCCCGGTCGCGGGCTGATTACAACAACCTCCGGCGGGAGATGGCCCTTGTTTCCATGCCGCTTTACCGCATCATGTATCCCCATATCAACATGGAACAGCTTTCGACCCAGTACACCGAAGAACAACTCCGGAACCTGTTTATCCGCGGGGTCCTGGATAAAATTAAAGACGCTCATCCGACAAAAGAAACCTTCATCGACGCTATTAAAAACGACGCTGCCGCCCTTAAAGAACACATAACAAAGACCGGCCTGGTGGAGCTGCCGGCAGAACCGTTGAACATTGTTCCAATGCCGCCGTTCCGCCGGGGGTCGAACCTCGTCCGACTCGTCGGGCCAGCTCCTTACGAGACAACTGGCCAGTTTACCGCCGAGGTGGCACCTCTTCCTGACGACTGGACACCTGAGCAGACGACGGCCTTCCTCGAGGATTTCAACAACTATTTCCTCAATTTCTGGGTAGCCGGGAACGTCTATCCAGGGCTGTTTGTCCCGACCGTTTTCACCCGTCAGAACCCCTCGCTGCTGCGGAAACTCTACCCGAATCAGCCGCTGCTGAAAGGCTGGCCAGTCTTTCTGAACGAAATGCTCGTCACCAGCGGCTACGGTGAATTCGACCTGAAGATGCGGATGCATGAGCTCCGCCGTCTCCTCCAGGTAGTAATCGATTTTCAGCTCGACCTGAATATTCATCAAGGCGGCATGACCAAAGAACAGGCGGTAGACCTGATGACCAAGGGCGGTTTCCAATCGGTCGTCGAAGCTGAAAGAAAATGGAACCAGATTATCCTCAACCCGGCTGAGGCTCTTTATGCTTACGTTGGCTACCAGGAGCTTCTGGACATGGAAAAAGATTACCGGAAGCTCAAGGGAGATGCTTTCTCGCAAAAGGAATTCCTGAGAAAAGCTCTGAGCTTCGGCGCTCTACCGATAAGGCATCTGAAAACCAGAATTATGCAATAGACCGGAAGCTCATTCCAAAAAAATAAAGGCCTAAGCTCTGCCGGAACTTAAAGCAAAGATAGAGTCCAAAGAAAAGTCAAACAAAAGCAGGGTTCAAAATTAAGTTTGTCGACTCGAAAAGCGGCGCAAGGCTGGAGGCGGCGGCTTCCCTGGCGCAGTGGCTGCGGGCAACTTTGAAACTAAAAAAACAGGTGGGTCTATCGACAGCCGTTTTTTGGCGGGGAAATTTATCTCATTAATATTCATTTTGAAGTCCATGGGGCCTTAAAAGCCCGGGTGGCTTATATTTTTGAAAAAATCTGGCTGAAAGCTTGTTGGCAATAAGGGAGAAGCATGGTAAGATAACGGCGAAGGAAGGAAGGTTAGCAGGCAGGCAGGCAGGTAGGTAGGTACGTAGAAAGAAAGAAAGAAAGAAAGAAAGAAAGAAAGCGGAAGAAATGACGCGAGAAGCAATCCCCCGGCCGGAAAACCCCGCCCTCGACCTCGATGAGATTTACCAAGAGATCAAGCCTGAGCTCGAGGAGGTGGAAAACTGCCTCCAGGCCATAACCAGCTCCTCCAACCCTTTCCTGGCCGAAATTAACCAGTTTCTCTTTGCCAAGAAAGGGAAAAGAATCCGGCCAGCCCTGGTTATCCTGGCGGCCAAGCTGTTTGGCTATCGAGGGGGAGACCATATTTTTATGGCCTCGCTTGTCGAGTGCATCCATACGGCCAGCCTGATCCACGACGATATCGTTGATAATTCCCGCCTCCGCCGCGGCCGCTCGACAATCCATACTCGCTGGGGCCCGAACCTTTCAGTCCTCCTGGGCGACCATCTTTACATTCAGACGATCAACTTGCTTCTTCAGAGTGGCCATGACCTCATCATCCAGCTTCTCTCCCGGACCGCGGGCCAGATGGTCGAGGGAGAGATTAAAGAATTCTTGATGAGCGGCAATTTTTCCCTCGAAGAAAAGGAATACCTCGAAATAATCCGGCAAAAAACCGCCTTCCTCTTCGCCGCTTCTTGCGAGATTGGCGGGTTGCTGGCCGGGGCCGGCGAAGCGCAATTGAAGCTCCTTCACGATTACGGCTGTTACCTCGGGATGGCATTTCAGGTGGTCGACGACTTGCTGGACTACCAGGGTGAAGAGTCGGTGCTCGGGAAACCGACTTTCTCCGACCTGAACGAGGGGAGAATTACCCTCCCGCTGATCCACAGTCTGAGCGGCGACGGTCAGCCCTTGAGGGAAAGGATTATTTCCCTGGCCCAGAAAAAGCCGATCGCTGAGGAAGGGAAAAGGGAGATCCTGAATATTCTCGAGGAAAACGGGTCGCTGGATTACTGCTTTCGCAAAGCCAAGGAATTTAAGGAGGAAGGCTGCCGGCGGCTTGAAGGGCTGCCCGCCTCGAGTCACCGGGATGCCCTGGCGCGGCTCGCCGATTATGTTCTCTATCGCGACCGCTGAGCTCAGAGCTCAGGCTTAAGAAGCAAGATGCTTGAAATTGAGATCAAACTCCGGGTGGACGACCTGGCGGCGATAAGAGACAAGATTTTGAAGGCGGGGGCTGTCCTCACGAAAGAAAGATACCGGGAAGAAAACATCCTTTTCGATTTTCGCGACCATCACCTCGAACGCCAGAGCCAGGCTCTCCGGCTTCGTCTGGTGAAGAAAAAGGCGTTCTTGACGTTTAAGGGAACTCCTCAGAGGTCGCGGCGGTTTAAGGTCAGAGAAGAATACGAAACCGAAGTCAAGAACGAAAAGCATCTCCGCCAGATTCTAAAAAAATTAGGCTTAAGGGCCACTTTCAGCTACAGCAAGCACCGGACTGTTTTTCAAAAGGGCAAGCTCAAAGTTTGCCTTGACGAGACGCCGGTGGGCAACTTTTGCGAGCTCGAGGGCGAAAGACCGGAGATTGTCCGCTTCGCCCGCGCTCTCGGGTTTACGAACAAAGATTTCATCAAGTTAGATTATGTTCAGATGATCAAGCAAAGGATGGCGGAGAGGCAAGCGGCCGAAATAGAATCGGTCTCAAGCTTAAATCAGAAGGAGGCTAACTCTCGAGAGAAAAAAGGTTGTTATTCCTCGTCTGATTCCCTCTCGGGCAAATCGAGCTCCTCTTCCTCTTCGTCTTCCTCGCCTTCCTCATAAATCCTGTCGAGCTTTTCTTCCTCTTCCTCGGCCTCCTCTTCCTCTTCTTCCAAGGAAGCGAGCGACGGAATGCCTTCGAGCTCTTCGCCCCGTTCTTCAGCCACGATCACTTGTTCTTCCGCTTCTAATTCTTCGCTCGGCCGGGGCATCTCGACGGTTTCAAAATCAATCAACCCCATCTGAACCTCCTGCTGGGCAATCCGGATGGGGTTGCGACTCTTTGTCTTGATTTTTGGTTTGGCACCCTTTAGTAATTGCCTTGCCCTCTTGGCCGCCAGGATAACAAACTGGTATTTGCTCATGACTTTATTCCCGGAGTTTTTCGCGTCCACCGATAGCTACTCCTTATAAAAAGGGAAAAAATTAAATAATTTAATAAAAATTAGCATAAATAGCCATTTTTTTCAACGCCCCCGCCCTATGAGCTAGCTGGAAGTCTTTAGAGGGGTTAAATAGGAGGGGCCTAATTCCAGCGCCCCCCAGCAGATATCGAGATTAGGAAAGGGGCTTAAAATAGGTCATCCCGAGGAAGAAGCGGGAGGGGAAGGACTTTCTCCGGGTTAATGATTCTTGATGATATCGTCGGCGGTGCCAAAAACGCCGTCGCGGCCCGCAGAAACCAGGCGGAAGCCTGTCTCGCCCGTCACCTCATACCGGATTTCCCGCCCCCAGGCATCAACCGCGGCCGCGGTGAGCAACCTCGATTTGCGCAGCTCGTCCAGGGTAGCGGGCAGCCGGCCTTCCTGGCCGCTGAAGGCTTCGATGACTCTTTCGAGGGTGTTCAAGTTTACCAGGGTCAACTCTACCATTGCCCTCTCCCCCGTCGAGACATCCTCCTCCAGCCGGCTCTTGCCCTGAGAACGAATCATCCACAGGGCAAAAATAAGCAAAGCCACAAAGATTAGCAGCACCAGGAAACCGCGCACTTTATTTACCCCTCCGAAAAGTGACCCGTGGAGGACTCGAACCTCCAACCCGCGGATTAAGAGTCCGCTGCTCTACCAGTTGAGCTAACGGGCCACAAGTCTTAAGTTTAGTTGACTCGGGCTTCTAAGTCAATTCTCGGAGCCTTCTGGTCTGCGGTCCTTCTGGCGGAAGACCCGGCAAGAAGTGTCGGTTACTCTTTCTCTTGCTCCAGCCGAAGCTTCAGCAAAAACACGGTGTCTTTTCGCAGATTATTCCTTGCCCATGCCTTTTGTTTCTCGTCCAGAAGCTCGCCCATACCGGAAAGAATGGTCCGGTCACTCAAAGACTCGATAAAGGTGACACACTTCTGTAAATAATCGCTAAACTTAGTATTGGTTCGCTTCTCGACGATCTCTTTGTTTACTGGCCAGCGGTATTTTAGGAAGTGCCAGAGGTCGTAAACATCACGATTGGCCGTTTTGCTTCTCTCAAGCAAAGCTACCAGTTTATGAGCGAACATGTCCTCCTTCGTCATTACCAACATCGAGATGCCAAGGTAATTCTTTAGCTCATAACGGGAGCCGAAGCTCCTCAAGTTGATTTCAACCTTGATGTTTTGGACCTTATCATCGTAAGAAAGAACAAAAAACAAGGTATGCTGTTTTTTATATTTTTCCTTTATGACCCCGTAAGCGCGAAGGATTTCGTCAACTCGTTGGAAAGCGAAATCTTTTTTGGCTTCATCTAAAAGGTCAAAATCCAGGTCGACCGAAAAGCGGCCGAGGTCATAAAAGAGGTGCGCCGCCGTGCCGCCTTTTAAGCCCAAAAGAGGGCCGAGCGAGGTATCGGTATAAATGTCTTTCAGTATCTGAAGCAGGATAGTCCTATGAACGTTCCGGTCAAGCACGGCGGGCAAGTTGGTAATAAGAATTTAGCCGTTTTTCCATGGCTTTATTTTCATAAATGGCGACGATCTCGAAGCATTTATCCCAGTCAATAGGAGAGAGATTGTCAAAATGGTAACTCTTGTTCAGGTAGATCGTGTCCAGAAAAGCCCTTTCCTTGGAAGCGATATAATAGTTTTCCTTTTTTTCAAGACCGAGCGGGTTCGTTAAGATAGCTTCTTTTATCCGGCGATAGACATAGGTCTGTCCGTCGCAAAATACCTCGCGACTCAAGTAACTTACCACGAAGACCCGGTCATAATGCTGAAAAATGACGCCTTCCCTGGCCAAGACGGTTTCCAGGCTAATATACGCCGGATTGAATATTTTAACTGCCAGTTCCAGCCGGTCATAATTCTTATCCTTGGCGTAGATTCCTTTCCGAATAGGATAAAGCTTGCCCATTTTTACGTAGCGATAGGCGTATTTCTTGGCAAGATTTGCGTCTGTCTCCTTCCAAATCAAAGCAAGCTCTTTGAAAGTAAAGACGGTATTTTTCGCCCTAAGCAACGCCTCCAAACGGTCTTTCCTCATAGTTATAAACTAAAAGTGCCCATTTTTGGATACCTTTAGTTTATATTATTTTAAGAAAAAATCAAGCGTTTCGGCTCCATTAGAGGATTATTTACAGCTTGGTCATGGGAAGCTGTTGGGATATAATCAATGGCATGGACACAGCAAGTTTAGCGATTCTTATTCTGGTCGTGGCGGCGGGCTTTTTGCTCTTTTATTTCTGGCAACGAAGCCTCCGGGCGGCCGAGGAAAAAAGGCTCCAGAACTTTTTCGACCAGTTCAGCCACCTCCTGGGCCTGGTCCAGCAGCAGGTTAATCATACCGCCCAGTTAGTCGAACAACAGCTCCAGGGAATTTATTCCCAGTTCCAGCAGACTACCGGACACATCGGCCAGAGCCTGGGTTACGTCCAGGAACATTTAGGGAAGGTGGAAACGGTTACCAGGGAAGTGCTGGAAAAGGCCAGGAATATTGCCAACCTGGAAGAGTTGCTCCGGGCCCCAAAATTCAGGGGAGGGTTGGGAGAGTTTTTCCTTGGCGACCTTCTGGCTCAAATTCTCCCGCCGGCGAATTACTCGCTGCAGCACCGGTTTAAGAATGGAGAAAAAGTGGACGCCGTCATCCGCATCGGCTCAAACTTAGTGCCAATCGACTCTAAGTTTCCGCTCGAGAACTTCAAGCGGTACCTCCAGGAAGAAAACCCGAAAGAAAAGGAAGCCTGGCGCCGAAAATTTAACCAGGATGTCCGCAAGCACATCGACGACATCGCCGCCAAGTACATCCGGCCGGATGAAAACACCTACGACTTCGCCTTGATGTACATCCCGGCAGAAAACATTTATTACGAGACAATAATCAAAGAAGAGCCGTTAACCGAAGAAAAGAGTTTATTCAATTACGCCTTGCAGAAACGGGTCATCCCGGTCTCGCCCAACTCCTTTTTTGCTTATTTGCAGGTGATTGTCCTCGGGCTCAAGGGCATGCAGATCGAGAAATCAGCCCGGCTTATTTTCCAGGCGCTGGCTCAGCTCGAGGGTGATTTTAACCGCTTCCGAGCGGATTTCCAGGTGCTCGGCAATCACCTGAATAACGCCCGAGGCAAGTTTGACGAGGCAGAAAAGAAGCTCGACCGGCTCTCCACCAGGCTTGAACAATTGGCCGCCACGGCCGAGAAAGAGCCGGAACTGCCGCCTTCATCCACCTGATTATAATGCTTTGAGCGATTCGAGTTTAGCCATTATCTCGGGGCTGGCGATAAGAATCAGCGTCTCGCCCGGTTCTATTTTTCGCGTCGGCGGCGGGTTAAATTCATAATCAGCCGCGCCGGCTTTCTTCACGGCTACGAGTAGGGCGCCTGTTTTTTCCTGGATAGCGAGCTCAGCCAGGGTTCGGCCGCAGAGAGCCGATTCCGGTCGGACCGTCAATTCTTCCACCCGCAGCACCTTCTCCTGGTCGCGGAGCATCATGTCGAGAAAGGTTACGGCCGCTGGCCGGACCATCTCGGAAACCATTCTCATCCCGCCGATAAAAGCGGGAGAAATGGCGCTGTCGGCACCCGCCTTGAGCATTTTCGGTTGCGAACGGATATCAACGACTTTGGCCACAATCCGCGTCTTGGGGTTAAGAGTCCGGACCGTAATGGTGGCAAAAAGGTTGGCCTCATCCGACGGAAGGGAAAGGAATACGCCCGCCGCCCTCTCTACTCCGGCTTCGAGGAGCGTCTTTTCGTCCGTCGGGTCGCCCTCCACCCAGAGGGTAACACCCAGGCGCCGGAGTTTTTCGATTTTTTCCGCCGCCGGCTCGACGACGACAAAAGGTCTTTTAGTCAGGATTAGTTCCTGGATAGCTGTCTGAGCCGTTTCATCACTGCCGCAGACGATATAATGGCCGGAGAGCTTCTGGATTTCTTTTTCCATCCTCTTCCTCCCGAGGATATTTTTCAGCTCGCCCTCGACGACAAAGGCGGTAATCGAGGAGACAGCAAAGGCTATCGTCCCCAGGCAGATGATGATATAAACAGTGGCAAATACCCGGGCGGCCGGGTTGCCGCTGAGGTCAACCACCTCACCGTAACCGATGGTGGAAATCGTAATAACGGTCATATAAACACTCTCGAGGAGCGACCATTCTTTGCCGCCGAACAGCTTGAACCCGATAACGCCGACAAGAAAGACCGAAAGAAACAAAATTAAGGAAAGGCGAAGCCGTTTGGTACTGGACATATCTTGGCTGATTATAAATAAATTGCAAAGGAAATGACAACTCACCTGACTGAGGTGGGATTGGTGAAGGGTACAACTCTTTATAATATGGTAGCCTTTGGTAGCCTTTAGTTTTGGTCTTCGCCTCGGTCCATTTATTGGCTTTCTTTTCTTGAAGGCCCGGGAAGGGAGCTATTCCCGAAGCTCGGCTGGCCGATGGGTTAAGGTAGTGGGTTAAGGTAAAAAGATATTCATCAATGAATCCTGATCTAAACTAATAATCCCCACTGATGATAATCCTCCACCCAATCGCCAGACTTGACAGCCAGCTCCAAAAAAGAGAATCTTAAGCCTTAAAGCTCGAAGGATTCTCGAGGGATTAAAGGTCAAAGGAAATGGCCGGCGTCGACCTCGCCATCCTCGCCCTGTTCCTGGTTTTTCTCTTCTTTTTTGGTTCGGTCTTTTTCCGCTGGATTGAAAAGCCCGATGATTTCTTTGTCGCCGGCCGGATGCTTCCGCCGTTTATCCTGGCAGCCGCCCTGACGGCCACTAACGTCAACCTTTACAGTTTCATCGGCCAGGCCGGCAAAGCCTACGAACAGGGAATCTCCATCGTCTGGCACACCTGGACAGGCAACATGGCTCTGGTGATGGCTGGCCTTTTTGTCCTGCCGGTTTTACGGCGGTTAGAAATCCGCACGATACCCGAGTTCTTAGAGCTGCGGTATGGCCGTGGGATGAGGGTGCTCATCGCCTTTCTCTGGATTCTCAGGCTTTCTTTCTGGCTGGGAATCGTACTTTATACGGGCGCCACGGCAGCCGTCGTCATTACCAAGTCGGGCGAGCAAACCTACCTTCTCTGGGCGCTCATCTTTTCGGTCATCACCATTATTTACACCACGGCGGGTGGGATGTGGTCCGTAGCTTTGACCGACACTCTCCAATTTAGCCTTATGCTCCTCGGAGCCCTGGTCTTTTTTCCGCTGGTCATGAGTGCTGCCGGCGGGCTAAAAGGGATTGCCGGAAGCTTACCTCCTGGACACCTCGAGCTGGTTCCCCAATCTGGCCAGTTCAACTGGGCGTTTATCCTGGCCATCTTCCTCCTCGGCCTCCAGTGGGCTTGCACTGACCAGGGGATGCTGCAGCGAGCCTTCTCCGGCCGGGATGTGCGCAGCGTCGCCCGGGGACTCGTCCTCTCGGGGATTCAGACGACGCCTTTTGCCCTCCTGTGGTACCTTCCCGGGTTAGCCGCCCGGGCTATCGACCCGGGGCTTCATCCGGCTGACGCGGTGATTCCTCAGATGCTGACGCGGTTTGTGCCCGCGGGAATATTCGGGATAATCCTTTGCGGCCTTCTCTCGGCCCAGATGTCAACCATCAGCTCGAACATCAATTCAACGGCGACTCTCTTCACCAGCGATATTTACCTCAGGCTCAAACCGGGGCCAGTCTCGCCGAAGACGACGCTCCTTATAGCCAGGGCCATAACGCTGATCATCGGTTTTTTGATGATTATCTTCTCGCTTTACGCCCGGCAGCTTGGCGCAGTTAATGCTTATTTACTGGTCATTGGCATCATGGATATGCCTCTTTTTATCGTCGCCATCGTCTACGGATTATTCTCCCGCCGGACAACTTCAGTGGCGGCTTTTGGTGGTTACTTAAGCGGCGCCTTTATGGGCGCCTTGAGTGTGTTCGGCCTGTTTGCCCATCACCCAAACCGAACCACCATCGCTACTTTTCTTAGCGCCGCTATAGCGTTGGTGGTGACTCCTCTCATCAGTTCTTTATCGCGGCCGAGCCAAGAAACCTCGAGGATAAAGGCGGCCTTTGAGCCTTCCGGCGCCGAAATTGCTTCCGGCCAGCCCTTTTATCTTCTCCCCCGCAGTAAAAAAGGTAGGGGAGCTCTGGTCATTTTGTTCTTTTCGCTCGCGGTATTTCTCGGCGCTATTTTTCTCGGCGGCCTGGGCTGGACGAAGACCGCCGCTTATCTTTCCGTCGGGGCGATGATTGTTTATTTTGCGGCTGGGCTCATCCGCCTGGCCTATGATTGAAATCAAGGAGAGGTCAATTTCAAGATAAAAAATAATATTTCGAGAGCAAATGTGAGCGAATAGGAGAGGAGAGGAGAGGAGAGGAGAAGAGAAGAGAAGAGAAGAGAAGAGAAGAGA
>JBBIRF010000035.1:17796-28463 GCA_037441905.1 Candidatus Aminicenantota bacterium | reverse complement strand
CCTGAACCTTCTTTCCAGTGCTCGGGCCGCCGTCGACAAAAGCCTCGACCCCGTCGAGAAGGATCAATTGCGGCCGGTATCCAAGGTTAATCTCGGCAATCATCCGCCTCATGTCTGGGGAGCGATGAAGCTCGCGCATCAGTCGCTTGGGTGTAAGCCCGACTGCAAGCTTCAGCGACAGCGTGAAGACACCGCCGAAACCGTGCGTTTTCAGGCAACAGGTGGAAATAATATAAGGTGCTTCGACGACAACTTTGGGAATGGCAAACCCTTCAGACCAGTGGCTTCCTTCCGGCTTAAAAGTTACCCACTCGGTCTCGTTCAGCTCCTCGAAGTTGACCAGGTTAAAATTCAGCTCCTTAGCCAGGTCATAAATTCCCTTTTCCTGCATCACTCTGGCCGTTGGCGGCGGGCCGCTTCTTTCTCCCAGGGTTATCGGGCCGCAGCCGAGCCGCCTGACCTCGTTGATGATAGCCACCAGCGTATCATTATGGGTGGAGCCTGGCGCCGGGTCAGAAGTATTAAAATTTGGTTTGATTAAAACCGGGATGCCCCTAACCGGTGGCGCTTCGACGAGAGCCATAGCTTTTTTTACGCCATCCTGGCGGTTGCTGGTCTTAATCAGAGCCACCTTGGCCCGAACGGCCTCTTTTTGTCTCATCGGGTTACTTGCCTTCCAGCCCATTAAGGGAAAAGACGCGGCCGCCGCGGCGGAAAGACGGATAAAATCTCGTCTTTTCATCTCCCCTTTTATTTTTCCAGCCATTTTGCCTCCTCTTTATATTAAATATAAGCATTTTATCATAATTCAATCTTAACTTCATTCAAATTTTCCGGAGGCAGCAAAAGGCGTTATATCAATTTTCTTTTTTTGCTCATTTTAGGCTGAGCCGCTTTCCTCTTTTATATGCTACTTTATCAGTTTCATTATAATAAGCTTTAAAATAAGCTTAATTTTCTTAAGTTGCAATTTCGATATGCTTATGAGATTTGAAGAGATGTCTCTAAGTTTGAATATCCTCTCACCTAACTGCGTCTGAAACAACACATTTTTCTGGCCGCCAAAAGGCCTCGAGCAGTTCTTATTCATTTTCCCCAACCGAAGGCTCACAGCCTGAGAAGCCGCACTCGTGGCGCTTTTTCCCGGCCCGCAATCAGCCGCTTCCTGCTTCTGGATGTGGCGGTGCTGGCGCCCTGAGCGCAAAAACAAGGTTAAAAGCAAGGATAGTCGTCCCGGCAAGAATATACATTACCCGGTAACCGAAAAGGTCAGAGAGCCAGCCAAAAAAGGGCGAGCCAAGCCCCATTCCGGCGTCAAACAGAGAAAGATATAAACTCAAAGCAAAGCCTTTGTTTTCGCGGCCGAGGATGTCGATGACATACGTGCTCAAGGCAGGGAAGATGAGCCCCTGGCCAAAACCGCCGATAAAACCGGCAGCGAGCAGCATCCAGAAGGTCTTTACCTGGGATAGAAAAAGGACGTTTAACCCGATTACCGTGGCCGCCGGGAAAATAACTTTTTTCCGACCATACCGGTCTGACAAACTGCCTCCCCAAAATCGCGTGAGAATTGCCGCCAAGGAAAAAGTCACGAAGAAAGGCCCGACATGTTCTAAGCCGATAGAGCGGCTGAACAGGGCGACAAAATTGACCATCGCGCCTCTTATCGCCCCGTGGATAATTGGCAAGGAGGCCATTAATAAGATAATCAAAGGCGCATAATCCCGGAGTTTCGCTAACGGGTCGGCGGTTTGATTATTAGAATGGGGCGACCGCCCGGTTTCTCTCGTGGCCAAAATACAAGCAAGGGAAGCCAGAAGAAAAAGCAGGCTCAGGTTGAAAAGCCCGGCAAAATCAAACCGGCGGACGACTTCCTCGGCCAGAAGCGGCCCCAGAGCGCTGGCCACCAGGCCGGCCACACCGACGATGCCCATCGAATGCGCCAGCCTTTCTATTGGCGCCAGGTCAGAGCAAATAGTAATCGTGGCCGTCATGCTTATTCCCCATCCAAGCCCGGTCAAGGCCCGCAGGGTCAAAGGAAAGAGCCCCGCATCGCGGACTAAATGAAAAAGGGGCATGGTTATAATCAGCAGGAGGAGGCCACTAAGAGAAACGCGGCGACGGCCTTTCTCGTCAATCAACCGGCCGAAAACCGGCCGCACGGCAATCGCCATAAAACTATGAATCCCCATAATCAACCCGACCCGGCTCTGGGAAGGGCCGAACTGCTGGAGAAACAGCGGAAAAAGAAAAAAAAGGCTGATACTCATGAAAAGAAAAAAATAACCAAAAAGTGCTACGAGGAAAGGTCGGCTCCAGAAAGACCCGTTAGCCTCGCCCATAGTATCTCGCGGCCGGTCGTCATCCCGACATTTTAGATTCTATAAGGATGAATTTTAGCTTATCGTCAGGAGTTGAGCAACGTTTCAGAAGATAATGGGGCGCGGTAATGAAAAGAAAAAACTTCCAATCTAGATTGTGTGGGGATAGAGGTTTTTGGGCTGCCAGAAAATTTAAGGAATTAAAAAAAATTATTCCGGTTGAGCGGCGTTAATTTAAAACTTATACCCGATTTTCCGCAAGAAATCCCGGCGGTGCTTGATGTCTTCCTCTCCCTCGACGCCCTTGGTTTTAACTCCGTCGATTACCCCGAGGATCCCCCTTCCTGTCTCGGTTTCAGCGATAATTACTTCGGCCGGGTTGGCCGTGGCACAAAAAATGCCGCAGACTTCAGGGACGTTTTTAATAGCATTAAGAATATTTATCGGGTAGCCGTTCTCGATGAAAATGATGAAACTATGTCCGGCGGCCAGGTTCAGGGCGTTTTTCTTGGCCAGTTCAACGAGTTTTTCATCGTTTCCGGAGAAACGAACCAGAGCTGGTCCGGATGATTCACAGAAAGCCAGGCCGAACTTAAGATGCGGGGCCATAGTGACAATGGCTTCATGGATATCCTCGACAGTCTTGATAAAATGGGCCTGGCCAAGGATAAAATTCATGTCCTCTGGTTTTTCAATTTTAACCAGCTTTATTTCCATCCTAACCTCCTGTTCGGTCCTCCCATTCCTTAAGAATTATACAGAGAAGCATTCTTTTTTCAATCGAAAAACACGCCATCTCTGGTTTCAAGGTATCTGGCCGGCCAAAGTTTTAAGAGAAAAGGTGCTGGCTGTTTTGGGGTTTGGGGAAATTTAGCAAAGGGGGAATTGAAGGAGGGTTTCAGGCCTTGCACAGCCAGCGAAGCAAGACCTTTGCATATATAATATCATATTTATCTCAGATTTCAAGTGCCCGGCGAAAAAAGTTTAGCCTAAAACGGCAGGAGAACTTCAGCCCGCAACCAGCCCATTTCTCCCCTCCTCTTTAATTTTCGCCCTCTCCATTTATTCTTAAGCTTAAGAATCTCAGCCGAATCTCTGCGCCATTAAAAGTAAACGGTTCTCCTTTCCAAAATTGCCCCCGCAGGGATTAATAATTTTCTATTCAGTATCAACTACATCTTACATAAAAATGATAGTCTCCCCTTCCCTACTTTTATCCGCCCTTGTTTTTGGTCTTCGTCTAGGCTTCCCAGGTTGAATTAAGGATTTTTTGTTTTCTTAGCTTAACCTTTCCTTATTTGAAGCTTAGAGAAACGATTGCCGCTATTTCTTGGGATAAGGTGGAACGGGAGGCAACGCCTTCTCCTTAGTCTTCAACTCTTCCAGGATGAGCTCGATGGCCTTGTTCAGCTGTTCATCGACACCCTCGAACTCTTTCCCCGGGTCGTTATCCACATAAATATCAGGCTCAACTCCATGCCCCTCGATTATCCACTGGCCCTCGAGGCCGTAAGTAGCGAATTCTGGCTTATTTAAAAAGCCACCGTCAAGAAGAGGCAGAGTCCCTCTAATCCCGATGACTCCACCCCAGGTCCTCCTGCCGACGAGCTTCCCGAGATTCATCTGTCGAAAACGGTAGGGGAAAATGTCGCCGTCAGAAGCGCTGAATTCGTCAATCAAACAGATTTTCGGCCCCCAGAGAAGGGCTTCAGGGTCGGGCGTGGGCACAGCCCCTCGGGCTATTCCGACCATGTGCACTTCCCTGGCGAGTCGCTCGATGATCATCGGCGAGACACTGCCGCCGCCGTTTCCCCTGACATCGACAATCAGGGCTTTCTTCCTCAGCTGGGGATAAAATTGGCGGGCGAACTCATTCAGCCCCCGCATGCCCATATCAGGGATATGAACATAAGCCACTTTACCCCCTGTGGCTTTGTCTACTATCGCTCTCCTGGTTTCAACCCAGTTGTAATAATAAAGGGCGTTTTCGTTCTCGATAGGCACGACCGTGATTTCTCGCGCCCCCTTTTCCTCCGGCTGCTGGTTAATTCTTAGCTTAACCTGTTTGCCGGCCGTGTTTACCAGGGCCTCATAAATATTGACCATATCTCTGGTCGACCGGCCGTTTACCGCCAGGATGAAGTCGCCTTCTTTAACCTCGAGGCCGACTTCTGTAAGAGGCGAACGCAAGCTCCGGTCCCAGTTCTGTCCTTTAAGGATTTTCTTAATTTGGTAATAGCCCGAGGAATCCCTGACCAGCTGGGCGCCAAGCATGCCGACAGAAACCCGCTTCACTCGGGGAACATCACCGCCGCCGACATAAGTATGGCCGGCGTTAAGCTCGCCAATCATTTCGCCGATGACATACGTCAGGTCAGCCCGGTGGTTGACGGCCGCCGCCAAAGGTTCATACCGGTTTCTCACCGCTTCCCAATCAACGCCGTGCATATTGGGTGCATAGAAAAAATCCTTCATCTGTCGCCAGCACTCGGCAAAAATCTGCTGCCACTCCGCCCGGCGGTTGAGGTTTACCTCCAGGTTGCTCAGGTCGAGTTTTTCCTCAACTTTTATCGGGCCAGCAGGGAGGTCGATAATCGCGTAAGTCCTCTCCTGGCGGACCAACATTTTTTTCTGGTCAGCCGAGATGACAAAAGCGTCCACGCCGCCAAGCTCTTTCTCTTCCTGGCTTTTCAGGTCATAGAAACAAAGAAGCCTTTTTCGGTCGAGGGGCTTTTGCTTCAGGTAATAGACTTTGTCGCCAACCGAAGCGAGGTTACTATAATCAGCTACTTCTATCGGGAGGGCAATAATTCTTTCTTTCAACCCATCGGGGTCAACCTTAACCGAAATTGTCGTCTCTTTCTTCGTTTCGGCCTTCGACGGAGCTTGATTCTTGGCCGGCGCTTCCTTCTCGCTCTGGATGCTTCGCTCGGGTTTGACCTCTTCTAAGGCGACTTCGTCGCTTTTAGGCTCAAAAGGTGATTTTTCCGCCGCCGAAAGAGTAACCAGATAAACCCGGCTCATACTGAGATAGGCATGATTAAACTCCGTCCGGCTATAAACCGGCGCAAAATCCCGGTCGGAGATGAAAAATAGATACCGGCCGTCAGAGCTAAACACCGGGCCGTAAGAATTATACCAGCCGTCAGTCACCTCATAAGTTTTCTTTGAATCTAAGGAGTAAAGATAAAGCCGCATCATGCCTTCGGTTTCAGGCTTGGCGTAAGCTATCCAGCGACTGTCAGGGGACCACGCATAGGAATCTATTTCCCAGGCCTTCGCCTTAACCACTTCTTCCACCTGACCAGTCTTTACATCAACATAGCTTAGCCGGAAAGCCCGGTCATCCCAGAGGATTTTCTGGCTATCTGGCGACCAGAGAAGGCTGTACTTATAAGTGTCGCTGCCGCTTGTCAGCTGGCGAGCCGGAGCCATGCCATCCTGGGGAACTATGTATATTTCTTCTCTTCCTGTTTGGTCGGAGATAAAAGCAATCCAGCGGCCATCTGGCGACCAGCGGGCATTCCGCTCATGAACTCCAGAGGTCTGGGTCAGGTTGCGAGTGTTCCCGTGTTTCTTAGGCACGGTGAAAATATCGCCGCGGGCGCCAAAAACAGCTCGCTGACCGTCGGGCGCGATGTCAAAGGTGGTAACATTGTCAGCCACTTTAACCATTTCTTCCCGGCCGCCGACCAGGTCATCGGCGATTACCACCGGAATCCTGGTCGTCTGTTCAGTCTGTAAGTCAAACCGGTAAATATAACCGCCGTTTTCAAAAACGATGGCCTCTGGCCCGAGCGAAGGAAACTTGATATCAAAATCTTTAAAATTCGTTAGTTGACGAGTTTTCTTCGTCGATAACTCATAAACATAAAGATTCATCCGCTGGCTCTCGTCGCGGTCGGAGAGAAAATAAATCCGGTCTCCGTGCCACATCGGAATGATGTCCAGCGCCGGGTTATTGGTGACATTTTCCACTTGTTTTGTTTTAAAATCATAAATCCAGATGTCATCAGCCATTCCCCCGCGATAACGCTTCCATGTCCGGAATTCGCGAAAGATACGGTTATAGGCCATCTTCCGGCCGTCAGGAGAAAAAGAACAGAAACCGCCCCGCGGCACGGGTATCTGTTCAGGCAAACCGCCGTTCTTGGGGACGAGGTAGAGCTGACCGTTGAAATCATTCCATTCCCGCATCCGGGAACGAAAGATGACCTTAGCTCCGTCGGGAGTCCAGCCCATGACGATGTTGTTCGGGCCCATCCGGTCGGAGATATCATCCCGGCTCAGGACGGGCGTGTAAGTAACCCGGACGGGTACACCCCCCTCAGCGGGGATAATGTAGACCTCGCGATTGCCGTCGTATTCACCCGTAAACGCGATAAACTTCCCGTCGGGTGAAAAACGGGGGAAGGCCTCATAACCTGGATGGGAAGTCAGTTTGCGGGCAATCCCGCCTGATGCTGCTGCAGTGTAAAGGTCGCCGGCGTAAGTAAAGACAACCTGGTCACCGAAAATAGTCGGGAAACGAAGGACGCGGCCTTCCTCCGGAGCGTAGGCCGGAAAACTCAGAACCAGAAGGGCTAGAAGAACAAAAATAAAATTTAACAAAAAAACTCCTGCCCGCTTTGTTTTCATCGTTGCCTCCTTTCTTTCATCCTCCCCCGACCGCGCTCAAGCTATCAGGGGCAAAAAATAATTCTGGATGCAAGATTTGGGGTGCCAGTTTGCTCCCGCCTGCTTCCAGATTCCAGGCTACCCCATTTTCCTTTTTTAGCACTTGGAAGACTTATTTGATTAAGTAAAATGAGCGGGGATAGCCGTCTACCCAGCGACAAACTCCCTGGGCAAAAACAGCTTCATCCTCTAACCCGAAAGTAACCCGGGCATTTTTCCATTCGGGAATTTCACCGCTAACGCTTAATTCAATCGAATAAACGGTATTCGGATAAAGCCGATGCTCTCCGGTTCCCGGGACAAACTCTTGCTTTTCCACCATCCCCAAAGTCATTCCCGACCCATGTCCGTAAAAACCGATGGGGTGGCTGTAGATTCGGGGGTTGAGGCCTTCAGCCCGGCCTTTCTCCAGAGCTGCCCGAAGAATTTCATTCCCCGTCCGGCCTTCCTTGAACTCAGACATCAGGATTTCCTGGAGCCGGTTGCCCTTTCTCAACAGCTCCTTCAGCCTGGCTGGCGCGTCCTCCTCGCCCAAGCGGCAAACATAGGCTAAATGTTGCATGTCCGTAGCCAGGCCCAGGTAACGGAAGCCAATATCGCAATGCAGGACGTCGCCTCGGCGGATTACTTTATCATCCTTCCCGTAAAGGCTCGAAGACTCAGGCGACCTGATAATATCGATTGAGGGATGAAACCAGGCTTCGAGTCCAAGGTCATGAATTCGCTGCCGGACCCACCATTCGACATCCTCGGCTGTGGTCACATCGGGAATAATAACGCGGTTCGAAAAAAACTCTTTGATTAACTCGTGCCCCATCCCGACAAGATAACGGTATAAACTCAGCTCGTAGGGACTCCGGGTTTCAAACCAGCCAACACAGACCTTTTCGGCCGAGACAAGCTTTTTACTCAACTGCGGTCCGAGGGCTTGCTCGAGCTTGGTCTTAAAAAAAGCGGTTAAGCCAAGTCCGTGGGAAAAATCATCAAAATAATCCCAGTGGTCGGCCGTGTTGATGCCGATATTCTTCGGGTTGTGCTTTTTGATGTAATCAGCCACGGCTTCCAGCTGACCGTTCGCCCCTTTCTTACGGTATTCTTCAGTAAAAATATTAACGTACATCGGACCACAGGTGGAGGCACCATGCCAGTTAGCCGTGAGTTTCTTAAACCCTTCTTTCGGGTCGTCATGAAATATAAGAATAGAAAGACGCCTGGCGCTCATTGCTGGCTGGGCGACGAGCGAAAGATAAACCGGGTCTTCGGCATACTCAAAACAGGCGACCAGCCACAGCTCGATTCCCTCTCGTCGCATAACCTGGGGAAGAATGTTGTTCAGCCTCCAGTTGAGGATTTCGTTATAGACTTCAGCCTGCTGGCGCAAAGGAAGAATGTTATTAATCTCTCCGCCGGAAGACATCTCCCACCTAAGCTGCCGTTCCTGGCCGGGTAGGGCTTTAAGCCCAGGGAGGCCTGTCCCTAAAATTAAAAGGAAAATAGACCCAAGAAAAACACCTTTTACCTTTAGCCTGATTTTCATCTGGTAGACTCCTTCAACGCGTTTATAAGCAAACTCGATTATATTAATTAAACAAACCTCAGGCAAGGAAAAAGGCCTCTTGAGTTTTGACTTATTGCCTCAAGAATGACTCGGGGGTAAAATATAAATAGATAAGCTAAAGGGAAAAAAGAGATGCCGATTTACTGGCCAGGAAAAAGGTTGCTTATTCTCTTTTTAGCTGTATGGCTGGTGGCTTTTTCCTTTAGTTCAGGGGGAAATTATGGCGGCGGGGAGAAGCTGGCGGCAAAAGAAAAACAAGTGAATTATAGCGCCAAGCCCGGCAAGGTAATCTATATCGGTATCATCCCTCCGGAAATTCTGGAAGAGCCGTTAGCCCGGCAAAAAGAGTTGCCCCAGGAAAAGGAAAAGGAACAGCCGCTGCGGCCGGAGGAGATAGCCAGGCTCCGCCAAAGGCTAAAGGAGCTGGAAAAAGAGAAACAGACCCTCACCGGCGATTTTTATGGAATCAATCAATATGGTTACCGCTATGCCATGGTTTTCGACCGCTTGGGATATATCAGGTTTCGCTTGCATCAAGTCGAAACCGAGATGGCCGAAATTCGCCGGAAGCTCGCCTCGGATTTTTAAATTAGGCTCGCCCGAGCCTTGACTTCCGGTTAGGCTCAAATCTAAGCTTGGGCTCAGAGTAGACTCGACTTTTAAGCCCACATGAATTTTTTCCCGTAATTTGTTCTGGCCAGCTTTTTTCCGCTTTTAAAATCCCTTTGCAACGTGATTCTGCATGCAGCCCCTTTTCCCACTTAGTCGCTCTCTGGTACCTCTTGGCCAGCTCCTTTAACACCGCTCGCTTAACCTTCATCTCTAACCCCATGTCCTTGCCTCCTGGCTAATATCACCCCGATATTTAAGGGCTCTACCAGCCAGAGGGCAATATGATTTCGTATAGATTTTCTCGTGAGGCAACGAATCAATTTCGTATAGATTTTAAGTGAGGCAATTCGCTGGCTTGACAACAATTTTGCCTCTAATTTATTATTTGGGTGCTTTAGCGGGAAATCTTAGATTAGCTAAAGGAGGCAAGGAATGAAGGCTAAGGAAACAGCTATCGTTTTTATCGAATTTCAGAATGACTTTTGCAAAGAAGGCGGCGCCCTTTATGAGGGCGTCAAGGCCCAGATCATGGCCCAGAATACAATTGCCAATGCGGCCGACTGCATCCAGAAAGCCAGGGGTAGATGCTTGACTCTGCTTGTCCCCATCCTTTTCGAACAAGAATACTGTGATATGGGTTGCGAGGGTGTGCTTGGTCCAATCCATAATAACGTCGTCAAGACGAAGGCCTTTCGCAAAGGCACCTGGGGCGGCGAAATCATCGATGAACTCAAGCCGACTGAAAAAGATATCGTCATTGAAGGCAAAAGGACTCTCGATGCCTTCCATTCGTCAAACCTCGATTTTATCCTCAGAGTTAACTGCATTAAGAATGTCGCCTTTTGTGGTTTCTTAACCAATGTCTGTGTCGAGGGGACAGCCCGCTCTGCCTATGACAAGGGATACAAGGTCTTCCTGCTCAAAGATTGCTGCGCCGCCCTCTCGGCCGAGGAACAAAAGTACGTCGAGGAGAAATTCTTTCCCTATATCGGCGAAGTCCTGACTCATCAGGAATTCCTGGCGCGGCTCGAAGATTAGCCCGGGGCTTTACCCCCATTAAACCCCGCTGAGCCCCCTTAATTTTCGTTTACCCTTGTAAAACTCAGAGAAGAAAAGGGCAGTTTGAGCTTTCCCTTTTAAACTTGCTAACCTACATCAGCCCATACCGGGATTCCGGTGACTGAAGCCGGGAATTAAACTCGGAAGCGAAGTCTTCCGCGGGGAAAGCTCGTCCTTGCCTGAGCTTGAAGCCTAGATTAAGGCCCTAATCCAGGCCATTAAGTGGCACTTCTTTTTTTCCGGAATTGGCTTTCCTTGCTTGAGGTTAGGTTGGCGGACTTCTAATTTTTGAACCGGGAGATTAAAATACCCTTCGTAACGACTTAACAGGCCAATAAAAGTCTATAGCCTAAATAAAGCATAAATAAAGGTAAAGGCTATAATATGAAACCAGCGCTTTGGCGGCCTTAGGTGGCGCTCAGAGGCCAAAAGTTCTAATG
>JBBIRF010000035.1:0-17773 GCA_037441905.1 Candidatus Aminicenantota bacterium | reverse complement strand
CACCTATTTTTATCGGGGGAGTCAAGATTCCTAACCGGTTTGTCCGCTCAGCCACCCATGATTTTCTGGCTGAAGAGGACGGCTCGGTCTCGCCCCCTCAGCTCGAGCTTTATCGAAACCTCAGCCAGGGCGGAATCGGGCTGATTATCACGGGTCATGCTTATGTCCATAAAGCGGGCAAAGCCAGCCCAAGGCAGCTCGCCGTGGACGAAGACAGGTTTATTCCGGGACTAAAAAAGCTCGCGGCCACCGTTCACGAATCCGAAGCCAAGATTTTCTTGCAACTCAGCCATGCTGGCCGACAGACCAAGGAAAAAATCTGCGGCTGCCAACCGCTGGCCCCTCCCAGGTTTATGAGCCCACCTATAAAGTAATGCCCCGGGAGATGAGCGAAACTGAAATTGAAGAAATAATCCAGGCCTTTACCTTGGCTGCAGCCAGAGCGGAGGAGGCTGGCTTTGACGGCGTCCAGCTTCATTGCGCTCATGGCTACCTGCTTTCGAGCTTTCTTTCAACCTACACTAATCGTCGTCGAGACCGGTGGGGAGGAAGTCTTGAAAACAGAGTGAGAGTAATCGAGGAAATTCTAACCCGCATTAAAAAATCTGTCGGCTTCGATTTCCCGGTGATTGCGAAGCTAAACTCGACAGATTACCTTCCTGGAGGTCTCGAAGTTGAAGAAGCCATCGAAGTGGCCAGGCACCTCGAGGAAAAAGGCCTTGATGGCGTCGAAGTCAGCGGCGGTTCGGCCGAGTCTGGCCGTGGCTCGATGTGGCCAGGTCTGAGAAGCAAGGAGGAAGAGGGTTACTTCGTTCCGGCCGCTTCCCGGATAAAAAATGCCGTCAGCATGCCGGTAATCGGTCTGGGCGGGCTAAGAAGCCTCGAGGTGATGGAAAAAATGGTTTCCACCGGCGAGGTCGATTTAGTCGCCATGAGCCGGCCATTTATCCGCGAACCAGACCTCGTCGCCAAGTTCGCTCAGGGGCAAGCGCTCGCGGCCAGCTGCATCTCTTGCAATAAATGTTTTAACCCGAGAGGAATTTCTTGCGCTGAACTAAAAAAGCAAAACAATCCGAGCTGACCTGGTCCAGACCTTATTCCTGCCTTAACCTGATTTTCAGAAAAGGCGGGGAAAAAGAGCCAAAAAGACTACCTCTTTTCCCGAATAAAATCTTCTCTTGCTATCTAGCTGATAAATATTTAAAATAATTTATGTTTTCAAAATTAGCCATTTTTGATTGAAAGGAGTTGGAACATGCAAGGCAACCCTAAATTACTGGAGGCGTTAAACTCTTTGCTGGCGGACGAGCTGACAGCTATCAACCAATACATGGTACATGCGGAAATATGCGAAAGCTGGGGCTACGAAAAACTGGCCAAGGTTATCGAGCAACGAGCCATCCAGGAGATGAGACACGCAGAAAAACTCATCAGTCGGATTCTTTTCCTCGAAGGTAGGCCAATTGTAAGCCAGTTGCGGCAGATTAACATCGGCGATGAAGTGCCCAAGATGTTCGCCCACGACCATAAGGCCGAGTTTGACGCCATCAAGGCTTATAATGAGGCTATCAAGTTAGCGGGAGAAGTGAACGATTTTGCTACCCGAGAAATCCTGGAATCAATCCTCCAGGACGAAGATAAGCACATTGACGAAATCGAGGAGACCTTAGACCAAATAAAGCAAATGGGCTTGCCGATTTTCCTGGCTACTAAAGCGTAAGGTCGCTCCCCCCAGGGCAAAAACCGTTTTTGTGACTTTCGGTTGCTGATTTTCTTATCCCGAAGCGAGCGTTTTCTTCGCTTTGGGCACTGGCGGCGGACTCCTCTGGTTAGAAAACATAGGAGATAAAGAAGGGGCAAATCAAATTATAAAAAATAGAAAATTAAAAGACCGGGTCATCTGTAAGAATTGTGGCAAATAATTAGGGCAATGATGGAGGTGGAGAGGAAAGCCAGGAAGACTTTTTTGATGTAGACTGCGACTTTTCTGTAGCCTTAACTCATCCTTTTACGGAATAGCCAAAAGGTCATTGATATAAAAGAATTTCTCATATAAATTATCAATTTAATTCTGCCTGAGAAGGAGCAATTATGAAGGCGAAAAAACTTAATTCCCGTCTGCCAGAAATTATTGCTATTCTTACGGCCGCCTGGTTATTCTTTTCGCCGGTCGCCGGCCAGCAAGAAAAGAATCCCCCTTCGCCGCCGACCGAACCCTTGATTTCTGATATCACCAAAGCGCTAATCTCGAAGCCGCCGCTCAAGCTGGCGCTCGACCCGTTTTACGAAAAATACTGTGACGCCATGGGTATCCCGGTTATTGCTTCAGGGGTGGTTTCGGACACGGCTTTGCTTATTGCCCGCGACATCGTCATTCACATGTTATCCGAAAGACCGGACTTAAAACTCCAGCTCATCCGCGACGGACAGAAAGTGGGCATCATCGGGGTTAACCAGCAGATGTCGGACATTCCCGAGTACAAGAACTTAAAAAAGCCTGAACTGGGCGACAGACGATTGACCGAGGGTGAAATCCGCAATTACGACAAGATCCGTCAGATGAGCGATGCCGAATACTGGAATCAAAGGGCCCGCGGGCTTGGCGGCGTTTATACCACCTGCGGGGAAGAAAACCTGTTAGGCATTCCCGGTACCCGGTATTTCGGGGAACATATTCTCGTCCATGAATTCGCCCATGCGATTCATCGAGCTATAAAGGCGGCCGACCCTGAATTGGCCGAGGCCATCGAAAAAGCCTACCTGGATGCCATGGCTCTCGGGCTGTTTAAAGGCCACTACGCCTCGAATAACTCGGGAGAGTATTGGGCCGAGGGAACTCAGTTCTGGTTCTGGTCAAATTATGCTTATCAGGATGGAAATAGAACCGTTTATTCGCCGGCGGATTTAAAAAGTTATGACCCGCAACTGTACGAGCTTCTGAGCCGGGTCTATCCTTCAAGCCACCACCTCCCGCTCGACGCTTTTTACCGCTACAACGATAAATACGGCCCGCCGCCCAAGTCCAAACCAGCGGCCAAACCACCCGTAAAATAAACTAAGTCTGTCCCCTCAGCTTTTCTTTCTGCCGAAAATATTATGGCTATGGGCTCGGGCCTGGACCGCATCAAGCCAGCAGAGAACCGGCAAGAGGAGGAACTACCGCATATCAGTTTGAATTCGGTCAAACCTCTGGGCCGATTTTCCGACCCGGAGGCAAAAAATCTTATAACCTTTGCCCAAGGATAAATGCGTCGGCAAGGTATAGTCTTCGCGGCTGGTTATTATTCGAGGACAGTCCGAAAGCCGCGGCGGGAAAGGGCGCGGTAGATAAAATAAGCGCAGGCTAACCCGAGGATAACAAAAAGCCCGCCTTCAAGCCAGCGCGCGAAAAGCAGATGGCCCAGGCCGAAGAGGAAAGCATAAACCATGGCCACTCCTGCCAACCAATCAAGAAAATTACTCAAGAGATGCTTGTCGGGCTCAACCTCAGGAGCCAGCCGAGCCACCGGCTTCCACAGAGCAGGTGTCGGCCTTATCCGTCGATAGAAACTCACTAAAACCGCCTCGGGTTCGGGCCTGGTTAAGAGGGTTGTTATCAGCCACACCGCGCTTGTTGTGGCTGTTGTCGCCAGGACAAGATAAGCAAAGTCAACCGGCTGGCTTTCCTTCCAGCCAAAAACTCGCTGGTAGCTGAGCGAGCTGATGAAAGCGGCGACCATGGCGGAAATCTCACTCCAGGCGTTAACCCGCCACCAGAACCAGCGGAGTAAATAAACCAGGCCGGTTCCGGCTCCCAGGGCAATCAAGAATTTCCAGGCGTCAGCGATTGATTCCATCAGGAAACAGGCAAGGCTCGCCAGAAGCATGAGAGTTATAGTCGCCAGCTCAGAAGCCACCACGTAATGCCTTTCGCTCCGTCCCTTGGCGATGAAAGGGCGATAGAGGTCGTTAACAAGATAGCTCGCCCCCCAGTTAAGCTCGGTGGCGATGGTTGACATATAGGCTGCCAGGAACCCGGCCACCATCAGTCCCCGAAAAAACCCGGGAAGCGCAATGAGCATAATCCTGATATAGCCTGATTCCGGGTCAGCCGCGAAAGAGGGGTCGCTGTGAAACTTAACTACAGCCACTAAGGCTACCAGAATCCAAGGCCACGGCCGAAGCGCATAATGAGCCACGTTAAACCACAGGGTAGCCAGGAGCGAATGCCGCTCGTCGCGGGCGCACAGGATTCTCTGGGCAATGAACCCGCCTCCACCCGGCTCCGCGCCTGGATACCAGGAAGCCCACCAGTTGACGAAAAGATAAACACAGAAAGTAATGAGCGGCATCCAGGTGGAATTAAGGGCCGGCCAGAAAGACAGGAGCGAACCAGCCTCGCCTGAACTCTGACTGACGAGGTTAACTTGATGGGTCAAGTTAGTCATGCCGCCGACTGATTCCACCGCAAAGACCGCCAGAATTATGACCATGCTCATCATCAGGATGAACTGAAAGAAATCAGTGACTAAGACGCCCCAGAGTCCGGCCAAGGTTGAGATGGCTGCGGTAACGGCCATAACCCCGAGAGTCAGTAATGTCGCCTCTAATTTCGAAATCCCGAAAAGGAGCCTGAAAATCTTGACCATGGCTAAATTAACCCAGCCCATAACAATGATGTTCACGAGAAGGCCGAGATAGAAGGCGCGAAACCCGCGGAGAAAGCGCGCCGGCCAGCCGCTGTACCTGATGGCCACAAATTCCACATCCGTCAGAACCTGGGAGCGCCGCCATAGTCGGGCGAAAAAGAAAACAGTCAGCAGGCCACTGAAGGCCATGCTCCACCAGATCCAGTTGCCGGCGATTCCGTTGCGGGCGACGATTCCAGTGACAGCCAGCGGGGTATCAGCCGCAAAAGTGGTAGCCACCATCGAGGTTCCAGCTAACCACCAGGGAATATTCCGGCCAGAAACAAAAAAATCAGAAACGCTCCGCGTGGCCAGCCGGCGAAAATATATACCCAGGCCTAAACTGAATAAAAGATAAACCCCGATGACGATAAAATCCCAGGTAGCAAGCTGCATTCTTTCGGCTCCGCCGGCAATTTTAGCGTTGATATATCACCCTTTGTTTCTATATGTCAATTTTCGATGGGTTCCTGAAGAAAAGGCGAACTGCTTTTCCCGGTTAGCAGGCGAAACCCAGTTTCTCAAACTGCCTAGGCCATGACAGAACTAGCCTTTAGCGTAGAGGCCAAAAAGCCAATAGGGGATTAAACAACCTTTATCCGCGCCGCAACGTCCAGAAAGAACTCCTTTGACCAGACTTTGAGAGAAGCTGGGTCTTTAACGAACGGTTCGACTTCTCTCTTGATTCGATCAATATCAACTGCCTCTATTTTCTTTTTCAGCAAAGCACGAAAAGTCTCTTCCGTTAGGGCCTTGGAACCGACCCAATGACCAGTCTGGCGCATCCGCTGCTCTAAGTGGGATAATCTTAATTCTGGATAGCGAGCCGCAAACCAGACCAGGTCATACCAATCCCTTCCTTTAACCCGGCTCTTCCACTGACGACATAGAATTGCGTGCATCTTTCCGGCGAATAGGTCAGGCAGAGTAAAGGTCCTAACGGCGAAGGGAATTGGCTTAAGAAGATAGCGCATTTCGGTGAAAAAGCCTTGAGGCGGGTTTATGTCAACCTCAAGCTTAATTTTAAGCAGCTGATTACGGGGAACCAGTTTGATCAGTTCGGGAGGAAATCCAACGGATATCATCTGCTTGCGCGTATCTGTTTTTAGAAAGGCCGATTGAACAGCCGGCTTATCTTTCTTAATTTTGCTTTCCACATCAACTGAGAACCCGAAGGAAATTATTTCTCTCTTCAGAAAATGGCAATAATCTTCGAGAGAAAATCTCGGGCGAAATTCAAGCAACGAGAAATCCAGGTCTTCAGAAAACCCGTCGCTGCCAAAAAGCACTCTTAGGGCTGAACCCCCATAAAAAGCGGCTTGTTCAAAGAACTTGCTTCTCCATAATCCCAGGAGGGCAATCTGTTGAATTATTTCGCGAAGGGCCCAAAGGGAATCATTCAGGGATTTTATTTCGTATCCTTCTAACATTTGCCGGATGACTTCATTCATGTTTTACTCCCTATTTTCCGGCCAGCTTTCTCACCCAGCCCGCCAGAATTTTTAGTTTGCGGGAGCGGTATCCCAAAGCAAATTCTTCAATTTTCTCTGGGGAGAAAGACCTAAGCGCATTAATATCAATTCTCAAATCGTCTTCAAGAAACGAAGCCATATCCCTAATTGAGTGGAATGTAATTCCGCGGATAGAGACAACTTTATCAGCCAGAGCTTTTTCTGGTTGAGCGATCAGGAAAGCCTGGTTATGGGATGCTTCTCCTCTGACCATACCGTTTTGGTAAGCGCTAATAGGAATTTGTCTGTAGGTAAAAAGCCCAACAGGGGTGGAAAACCGCCGCGAGCGATTCGGGGTAACCGAGGTCAACGCCTCAACCCTCTCTGGTATGATTCCATAATAGGCAAGAGCATAATCAAGAGATAAATAAGAAGGACCATAAATGAGATTGGCTAATAGCTCCTTTGAATATGGATGCCTCTGGTATTTTTCGCCGAACACATATATCCCCTTCTTAACCCTGATTATTATTCCTTTCCTTAAAAGCTCTGTAATCTTATCCCGCGGGGAAGAAAGACGACAAAGGGCGCCAATTAAAGTTTGATAATCAAATATCTCTGTTTGAATATGGGCCCTTATATCAAAGATATTCATTTTTCTGCAGAGTATGTCGATTAATTGTCGACATAGTATGCTGAATTAATAGATTTGTCAAGCACTTCTGCAAAAGATAAGGTCATAGCCAGAACTAAAAGATTACTTAAACTGGTCGAGCTTAAAATTTCCTGAGTTGTTTAAGGCATCAGCTAACTCCGGCGTTCTTCCTTATGTTAGCCAGATTTTTATTCTGGTTTTGCTGGGAATAATCGATTATTTCATCCGCCAATAATTAGATTCTCTCCGGACGACTCTTCAAATAAATTCTCGGCTTATCTAAAATAGAGGATAAACAACAAGAATAAGGCGGGCAATATGGCGGGAGAAAAATATTTTATCGGCATCGACTCGGGAACTCAGGGGACAAAAGCCATGATAATAAACGAAAAAGGAAAGGTAATCGGCAGGGGTTATGCCGGCCACCGGTTTATTCCTCGCTTAAAACCGGGCGAAAGTGAACAGGCACCGGAAACTTGGGTAAAGGCTCTCAATAAATCTCTGAAAATAGCTCTCCGCGAGGCCGGCAAGACGAAGGGTTTCCGCAGGCAAAACATTGTGGCCCTTGGCATTTCCGGCCAGCAACACGGGTTCGTCCCCCTCGATAAAGATGGCCAGGTCATAAGGCCGGCCAAACTCTGGAATGACACGGCGACGACCGAGGAAGCGAACCTGATCCTCGAAGCTTGCGGCGGGAAAAGGCGATTTATTCAACTTACCGGCCTTAACCTGGCGGTTGGCTACACGGCCTCCAAAATTCTCTGGCTGAAACGGCACGAGCCGCAAAACTTCCGTCGCCTCAAGACTGTTCTCCTGCCCCATAATTACCTCAATTTTTATCTCACTGGGAAAAAATGCATGGAATACGGCGACGCTTCGGGAACGGGGTTGATGGACGTGAAAAACTTAAAATGGCAAGAAGAAATCGTTAAAACCATCGACCCTGGTTTGCTGGAAAAACTCCCTCCCCTGCTCCATCCTGTCGAGCCCGTCGGCTACATGAAAAAAGAGCAAGCCGAGGCCTTTAACCTGGAGAGAGTGCTTGTCGCCAGCGGCGGGGGCGACAACATGATGGCGGCTATCGGGACTGGAAACGTCGTGCCTGGCATCTTTACTCTTAGCCTGGGAACATCGGGAACAATTTATACTTATGCTTCCAGGCCAAGACCAGATTATCGAGGGGAAATTGCTAATTTTTGCGACAGTACCGGAGGGTGGCTTCCGCTGCTCTGTACGATGAACGTCACCAACGTAACCGAATTGACCAGAAAGGCTTTTGGCCTGTCCTTAGCGGCGATGGAAAACGAGTCCAGAAAAGCTCCCCCTGGCGCTGGCGGCCTCCTTTTTCTTCCGTTCATCGACGGCGAAAGAGTCCCGGTTCTGCCGTTAAGCTGTGGTGTTATCTTTGGCCTAAATCGTAACACTTTCGCTTTTCCCTATATTCTCCGGGCTATTTATGAAGGAATTATCCTTAACCTTGGGTATGGCTTATCCAGGATGAAAGCCCTTTACCGCCCTCCTGAGGAATTCAGGGGCACCGGTGGCGGAGCGCGCAGTCGGCTGTGGCTCGAGATTGCCGCGGCCGCTTTTCAAGCGCCATTAAGACGACTCAAAGAACCCGAAGCGGCAGCTTACGGTGCTTCGCTCCAGGCCATGTGGAACTATTTAGTTCACGAGGGTCAGAAAATCAGCATCCAAGAAATAACCAGAAAGTGCGTCAGGCTCGAAAAAGAAATTATAGAACCACAACCCAAACTTTCTGCCGTTTATCAGGAGCTCCAGGCGAGGTTTAATTCCCTCTGGCGCACCTTAGCGCCGGAATTCGAAAAGCACCCCCGGCTCTAAGAATTTGTCTCTATATTCTCTCGCTGGCATTCTTTCTCGAAATCTCAATGATTACCTCAATGAAATCTTATAATTATTCAATAAAGTGTTTACTTTTTTATCAACTAATCGGGAGATGATCCTCTAATAATAATAAATTTTTTCGCTTATCGAACCGATTATCTCGACCGTTTTCAGCCTAAAGCAGGCTTCTTTGATGGCTTGTTTTTTAGTGGCGGTGGAGGTCTTTGTGCATTATCCGCCGCGTCTCGTGCAGCCTGGCGTCAGCCGGGAGTTTCGCCAGGCTTTCGTTCATGAACTCGTCGTCCTCAGCCGCCAGCAGCGAAGCCACATAATCAATAACCGCCGGGGGGAAAACGCCGTCGCGCTCGTAAAGATAACGTTTGGCCAACAAAAGACGGCTGCTCTCGACACAGCTTCCCGGAAGAAGCGGTAGCTTCTTGAGAAGCTCAGGGTCGCCGAAGATATTTCCTTTGACATAATACTCGGCGGCTAATTCAAGCGGCCAGTTTTGCTGAAAGAGCGATTCATCTTTACGGAAAGCCCAGTCAGCGGCCATGGCAATACCAGCCAAAAGAAGATACACATGGGCACTTCCGTCAGGGCTGCGGAGTTCGATAGTTTGCCGGGACTCTCTTTCTTTTTCTGAGGTCGGCTCCTGAGGATTAACTTTCTTCGCCAGGTTTTCCACCTGACGCCAGCCAAGCGGCACCCTGATAAGAGCACTGCGATTAAGGTCACTCCAGCAAACTCTGGTTGGCGCCTCCTGATGGGGAACCAACCGAAGATAAGAAGAGCTGACGGTATTGCCGAAAGCGGTAAGGGTATCGGCATATTCAATCAGACCGCCGATTAAGCGCCGCGCCGCCTCCGACAGGCTTCCGTCAGGCCCAACAATGATATTTTTGCCGTTCTGCTTGAGTTCAAGGTGAATATGAAGTCCGTTCCCGGCCACTCCCTCCTCCAGCTTGGGAGTAAAGGTGGCCAAACAATTGTGCTTAAAGGCAACCTGGCGGATTATCCACTTTGCCAGCATCAAATAATCGCCCATTTCTTCAATCGGTCGCGGCTCGAATTCAATCTCTAACTGTTCAGCCTCTTTGCCCGCAATCTCCTGATTGTCGCTCCTGACTCGCTCGATATAGCCAACTTCGGCATGCGCATACTTAACGGCGCCGGTAATCTGGGCCAAGAGGCGAACCATTTCGTTAAGAATTTCCCCGCTCTTTAGATAAGGCGGGGCTGCATGATAACCTCTCTGTTTCTGATTTGGATAGAAAAGGCTCGTTCGGTCCCGCAAGAGAAAGAACTCAAGCTCACCCATAGCAAAGAGTTCAAGCCCGGAGTTCGCCCGAAAATTAGCCGCGGCTTTGGCCAGAATATTATCAGGGGCAAACCCGGCCAGCTGGCCGTCAGCCGTAAAATAACGACAAATAAAATCAAGGCTCAGCGGGTCAAAAGGGTTGATAAAAGCTGTGTGATATACCGGAACCACGTATAAGTCCGAGAGGCTCTCGTCGACCATACCCTTAAAGAGCGAAGAGCCGTCGACTCTTTCGCCCTCGAGCAGGGCTATTTCGACCTTTTTGGCCTCATTCACCGGAATCCAGAGCTCTTTGAGTTTGCCGTCCAGACCGGCATAGTGAAAGGTTATTTTTTCAATGCCCTTCTTTTCGATGACGCGAAGAAAATCGCGCGATTGAAAATCATGAGGGTCTTTATCAACAAGAAGACTCAGGGGGTTTGTCAGAGAAAATATCTGTTTTTCTTTTTTAGAAGCCATTATGAATGCCTCCTTATAGCGGCCAGTAGAGATATAAATATTTTAGGATAATTGAAATATTATACTTTAAGCCAAAAAACCCCCAAAATCAATAACGCAGGATAACCCTGATGAGCTGTTTTTCCCTAATGCCGTTAGCTCTGAAAGGGTTGTTTGGCCGCTCTTTTAATATCAGAATAAAAATGGGCGAATATACCCGTTCGCCAGTTTACACAAGAATATTGACGCTACCTGTTGTATTAGAAAGTTTTTAAGGTGGGTAAAATAGAGCATTGGGTCTACCCAAGAATATCGTGGAAACTTCTAAAGAAGGTAGACTCAACGAACCTCAATGTTTCTTCTACGGTTATTATATCAGTAAAAGATATTATGTTAATTCTATGGAAAAAGCGGCCCCAGATGGAGCCAGAGAGGCTCGTTTGAAGTTCCTCAAGACTATTTTTGATACAACCCCGGGTTTAAGGTAAAAAGGGTGGAGATAGGAGAGCGGAGGAAACGGTCTAGCCCACCCTCTAAGCCGATTTTGATCTTCGCTGTTATTATGATCGAAGGAAAAAAGAATAGGCGCTAACTCGGCCAAGGTCGCGACGGCCAGATGGTTGCTAATAATCATCTACCTAATGCTCAAAGAAATTCGCCCTTTCATCTCTTATAAAAAATCACGGAAAGGCCCCAAATCGACCGAATCGGTAAATTCCTAAACAGCCATGAGGAACACATTCCCTGTATAGGCTAAGGAACCCAGAGCTGATGTTAGCGTGCGTACAGACATAGCCTTAAAGGCTATCGCCTCGGATAGAAGGTGGGTTACAAGACTTAGATAGAAGAAATGCAAAGAGAAAGAACTGCCTCCCCTTAGCTTGAGCTGAAACCCGCAGGGAAAGAGCCAGAAATTTTAAACCAATGAAATAAGAACCGGATATCTTAGTCCTACGCTTTTCTTCCCTCTTCTAGTTTGCAACCCTCTTTGGGCAATCTATTCGAGCGCCGTTTTCACAAAATATAGTGCATCCATTTGGCGTCCCTGGACCACCACAACTGGCTGATGTCGTGCATTCAGTAAGATCGTCGCACGCTAAATTTCCTGCTGTCGACAAATCCGCTACCATTTCTAAGCACAAAAGAAAACTGACAATAACCCCGATTAAAATAACTACTACTATTTTTTGTTTTTAAACACGACTCCTTCCTCCTTTCTGGGTAAATACTTATTTGCTAATTCATATACTCACTACTAAAAATATATAATTTTTGATTTTCATATGATTGTAAAATATAGAACAAGACTTTTTTGTTCTCTCTATCTATTACAACATCAAAGCCAGATAGATTTATAACATCTTTTAATTTTTTACTATAATAATAGTTTTTTATTCCTCCATAATAATCTAATTCTATTATCTCAAGTCTTGGCAAATTAGCCAGAATAAATATTTTTTTATCGATTGCCCTTATTCCAGCAAACAAGCGAGGAAGGCGAACTACGTTTTCCGCCGGGTTAGTGTACCATCTTTTGTAATTGTATTTTTTTAATTCATTAAATATTTTGATATTTATTGTTATTTCCCTGTTTAATTCGCCTTCTAAATTGTAAGACCTAACAATCGGATAATGCTGGAAAAGACAATATAACTCTCCTTCATCATAACTTAAAAATACACTGCTATCGTATGTCCTATGTCCTTTCTGACCTATTCTTTTTCCGAACTGACTTAGTTTTTTCCCTAAAAGATCATATTTAACAATTAGTGGCCAGTTCTCGGATTCATCATGATAAAAGCAGTTGGCATATATATACTCATTTATAACTATATAGTTATTTATAAATTCATATATTTTGAATTCTCCTAAATAATTCCCTGATGTATCAATTATTTGCATTCTCGGTTTTCCACCTTCAAGTATAAATAATTGATTTTTATTTGAAGAGACGATTTTGTTAGGGAAGATAAATTGGCCTGGGCCTTCTCCTTTCTCACCAATTTCGCCCTCGTAAACACCGTTTAAATTGAATTTTATTATTTTATGTAAATAAGAATCAGCTACAAATAACGATCCCCCACATAATGCCAGATCTACAGGTTGATAAAAATAGTGTTTTCCGGCCAAATCCACTTCCTTAGGAAATTCATTTTCTAATTCAAGTTCTTTCCACCCTGATTCTATTGGATGATTTTTCATTAATTTATCTTTAATATCCTTTTCAGAAAGCCTCTGTTCTCTAAAATATCCACAGCTAAACAATATTATCGATGAAATTATAAGTGCAAAAATTAATTTTATAATTTTTATATCAATCATCATCTCTTGTCATTTAGTAAATAGCCTATCATATCAAATAATTTCTCTTCCTCACCTGGCTGTATCGAGGTAATAATATTGCCATCTTTGTCAAATACACTTCCTATATATGAAAGATGGCTTTTCTTCGATTCTTTATTTACCAGAATATCATATTTTTTTTAAGGCTTAAAGGTATTTTTTCTAATTTAAATTCGATGTTTAAGTTATTTATAAGGTTATCTATATCGTTTTGAGAAAAATCTTCAGAAAGAAAAACAAAAATGTAGCAAAAATTGCAGGCCCGGAATAAATCATTCAATGTTGAAATCATTTTTCCACTCTGACACGAGGCACAAATATCTCTAAAATAGAACAACAAATAATAATGATATGCTTCTTTATTAAATACTTGTTGAATTTCTGGGATATCTTTTAAGTTAATACCGGGAGAATTATTATTGATTTTAGCTAATTTTTTGGAGAGTCCTAAATACAACATAACACTTGAAACCATCAACAGGAGAAGGAGCTTATAATTTGGTTTTGATTCTGCCATTATAACTTCTCTTGGCTTATTGATTAATAAAAGCTGCGTCCAATTTCTTAGAGTGAAGCATGCCTCCTTAGCATTAAATTAAAAAACTACCCTTTTCCTAAATATCAAATAAAAAAAATTTGTCAAGCTTTTGTATCGGCTCGGAAGTAGAAGCTTTTTAGGGGGGGCATACTGTAACTACTCCCTTTTTTGCCAATATCTTTCTCAATCCCTACTTATCTTCAAAAGCCTTAGAGCTAATAATGGGTATGGCTTATGAACATACCAGCCCATCCCCCTCTTCTTAAACCCCCGGCATATCATCACATCCGCACCTTATCTACCGGACCCAAGCCATAAAAATCTACCCGAGAAGCATTATCTATCCCCTCCCTGTTATGGCTGACATAGCTCATTAGCTCTTCCAGCCTGGCCCTGAAGGTTGGATGACCGCTGCTTGTCCTTAATTCGCCCAGCCTCGTCAATAGAAGTTCGGTCTGTATCTTCTGACCTTATCCTCGAAAACTCCTTTACACTACGATCTTTTTCAGGTCGCCCAAAATAAGATTGCTGATTTTTCGGCTGAGGCACGAGTCCGGGGGCTTATCCTGACGATTTTCTTTGCTGTATCGCTTCAGTTTCTGCCATCATAAAGACAACATAAAAATAAACCTTGCTCTTGTGAAATGCGCCGAAAAAGTGATAAAAAGTTAGCCGCAATAATTTTTAGATATCTGAGCTCGAGGAATGAGTATCAACAAGGAGGCTCAATTCAATGGCAAACGAGCGACGTGACGAGTTTGCTTCTCGCTGGGGTTTCCTGGCCGCTGCCATTGGCATGGCCGTTGGCACCGGCAATATCTGGCGCTTTCCCCGGATGGTGGCCCTTTATGGCGGCGGCGCTTACATCTTGGTATATACTTTGGCTCTTTTCCTCTGGTCAGCCCCGCTCCTGATGAGCGAAATGGCCATAGGCCGCTCGACCCGACTCGGCCCTGTCGGTGGGTTTCGTGATTTTGTCGGCCGACGTTCCACCTGGATGGGCGCCTGGATGGTAGCCGTATGTATGCTTATTACTTTCTACTACGCGGTTGTCACGGGCTGGTGCATGAAATACACCTTTTTAGCCTTTCAAGGCGCCTTCAAGCCAGGAGTTGACACTCAGGCCCTATGGAACAAATTCCTTTATTCTCCCTGGCAGAATCTTTTCTTTCAGTTCTTAGCGATTTTTATAACGGGTATCATTCTCTACAAGGGCATTAAAGGAGGCGTAGAAAAGGTTTCCAAGTTCATGGTGCCGGCGCTTTTCTTTTTTCTAATAGTTGCGGCTCTCAGAGCCGTAACTCTTCATGGCGCCAACCTTGGCCTCGAATACATTTTTATTCCTGAATGGTCCAAATTAAAAGACCCGGCTACCTGGCTTCAAGCTTTTACTCAATCCGCCTGGTCCACCGGCGCTGGCTGGGGTCTGATGTTAACTTACGCCGTTTATGTCAAGAAACGCGAAGATATTTCCCAGAATTGTTTCATCGTCGGGTTTGGCGACCAAACCGCCGCTCTCCTGGCTGCCATGGCTGTAATCCCGACTATTTTTGCCCTGTCTCCCGACATAGAAGCCGCGCGGGGCGTCATGGCGGGGAACAACACCGGGTTGACTTTCATCTCTCTGGCTGGTCTTTTTCCCCAGATGCCTGGAGGCTGGGCCGTGGCCCCCATCTTTTTCTTGGCCATGGTCTTTGCGGCTCTCACTTCGCTTATCGCTCAAGTGGAAGTGGGCATTCGCACCCTGATGGATTTTGGCCTGAGCCGGCAAAAGAGCACCATCCTCACGACCGGCGCATGCTTCATCCTCGGTCTTCCCTCGGCCCTCATCCCTGCTTTCCTCAATAATCAAGACTGGGTCTGGGGAGTAGCCCTCCTGGTCAGCGGATTTTTTACCCTTTTAGCGGTTCGCCGGTATGGAGCCGACCGGGTTCGTCAGGAAATAATAAACCCCAGCGCTGATATCAAGATGCGAAAATGGTGGACTGTTGTCATCACTTATATCTCTCCCGTTATCTTCATCATCCTTACTGGCTGGTGGTTTTATGTGGCGATTAAGGATAACCCGAAAACCTGGTGGCAACCCTTTTCAGTGGCGACAGCCGGGACGATTATCTTTCAGTGGGGTATAGTGCTTATCATCGTAATCTTGGCTAATAACTTCCTGGCTAAAAAAACGAGGCTCAAAACCGAGGAGGCAGAATCATGAAGTTAGCGTTCTGGATGATAATCATCCTGGGAATAAACTGGGGGCCTTTTATTTATCTACTCGTCAGGGCGATGAGGAAAAGCACCCCCCAATAAAGGGATGATATTGTTCTTGACCTTTACCCAAGAAACGATTATCTTCTTTCTCCTGAATGATAATTTTAATTAAGGAGGAGGGAAAAGATGCTCCATCCATTTATCTCTTTTAAGGTTAAGCCATCAGGCGAGAAGAAACATTTCCTGTCCTTGATGGCGGTTATCGCGGCCTTTTTGCTCATCACCACCTCAGCTTTCAGCCAGCAAAAAATTCATGAGGAATACACGAAGAAAATCAGGGAAGCAACAACTGACCCCCATTTCACGACGAAATACGTCAACTATCTACCTTATGCTCCCGGCATCCCGACGCCGCTTGAAGTCCTCGGGCATATTGCGGGCGCTCCCGATGTCCTCAGTTATTCGCATGAGGTTTATAAATATATGCGGGAACTGGCCAAAGCCTCGCCCTGCGTCGAGGTGTTTGACGTCGGCAAGACCGAAGAAGGCAGAGACTGGATAGTCGTCGCTGTGGCTGATGAAAAAACAATCAAGAACCTGGATAAGTATAAAGAAATTAACGCCAAGTTAGCTGACCCGAGAAAGATAAGCGACCAAGAAGCAAAAGAGCTTATAAAACAGGCTAAGCCTATGTACTGGGCTACCGGAGGGATGCACTCGGGGGAGACAGGCTCGGTCGAGATGTTGATGGAGCTGGCCTACCGGTTGGCGGTGGATGAATCTCCCTTTATCAAGGCAATTCGGGAAAACTCGATTGTCCTGATCACCCCTATCCTCGAGGTTGACGGCCGAGATAAATACGTTGACATCGCCATGGCGCGGCGGAAAGACCCCAAGGCCAACAACCCTACCCGACTTATCTGGTGGGGCAAGTACGTCGCCCACGACAACAATCGCGATAGTATTGGCCAGGCCCTAGCTCTTAGCCGGCATATAGCCAAGGTCTTTTTTGATTTCCATCCCCAGGTGATGCATGACCTTCATGAATCTGTCTCCCATCTCTATATATCTACGGGAACAGGTCCTTATAACGCCTGGCTTGACCCGATCGTCATCGACGAATGGCATATTTTGGCTTATCAAGAGATCGATGAGTTAACCAAGGAAGGAGTTCCCGGAGTCTGGACGCACGGCTTTTACGATGGCTGGGCGCCCAATTACGCTTTCTACGCGGCTAACGGCCATAACGCTATTGGTCGCTTTTATGAGACTCAGGGAGCTGGCGACGGCTCGACACGCGTGATTACGGCGAGCGACGCTCGCGATTGGTTCCGGCCGAACCCCCCACTACGCCAGACCCTCTGGTCGATAAGAAACAATGTTAACCTCCAGCAGAGCGCTATTTTGGTCGCCATGAACTACGTGGCCACTCATAAAGAAAAATTCATGGAGAATTTCTACCTCAAGAGCAAGCGCTCGGTCGCCAAGGCCAGAAATGAAGGCCCGGCCGCTTACGTTTTTCCCGGCGACGACCCAAGACCTGGCCAACAAGCGCGGCTGCTTCGTCTTCTTCAGCAGCAGGGAGTCGAAATTCATCGGGCGAGCAAGCCGTTTAAGGTGAAGGATAAAGAATATCCGGCTGGAAGCTACATAGTCAGAATGGACCAGCCCTATTCGCGGATGGCCGACATGCTTCTCGACCGACAATATTTTAACGTCAACGACCCCCGGCCGTATGATGATGTCGGCTGGACCCTCGGGCCGCTTTTTAACGTGAAAACAGAAAGAATCGAGGACGTTTCGATTCTTTCGGTCCCGATGACCATGGTCCAGGGAGAGGTTAAATCTCCAGGCGGGTTAATCCGAGCTTCCTCCGGACCAGCCCAGGCCTATCTCATCAATCATAATGCTGATAACCAGTTAGCCACCTTCCGCTTCGCCTTGCGGGATGTAAAAATGCACATAGCTGAAAGGGCCTTTGAGGCTGGCGGGAAAAAGTTTGGTTCGGGTTCTTTCATCATCAAAGCAGCCGACAATCCAGCTAACCTTGAAGCGAAGCTCGAGGCGGCCGCCAAAGAATACGGAATCAATATCATCGCGGCGACGGCCGTTCCGAGCGTTGAAACCCACGAATCAATCGTCCCGCAAGTCGCCCTGATGCATACCTGGCAATCAACCCAGACTGAGGGTTGGGTCCGGATTGCCCTTGACGAGCTCAAAATCCCCTACGATTACATCTCGGTCCATACGGTTCGTGATACGGCAAAACTCAAAGATAAGTGGGATGTGATTATTTTTGGCCCTTCT
>JBBIRF010000034.1:0-29186 GCA_037441905.1 Candidatus Aminicenantota bacterium | reverse complement strand
TGGAAGGATTGTCCGGAAGTCGAGCAGGACGGCTTCCTGCTGGATGCGAGAAATGATCGGCGGCGAGGCCAAACGGAGTTGACGCGCCAGGGTTTCCAAACTGACGCCAGCCGGCCGAATGGCCAGGAGCCTCGTCGGCAGGGCTTGGGCTGGAACTGAGCCGCTCCCCACTTCAGTCCCTCCTCTAATTATTTCAACCGCCCAGCCCGCAGGGAGTCTTGGCCGCAGGCGGCGAGCAAAGCGGCGGACGCGGCGCTCGATTTCTTTTTCGGAAAAAGAAAGCATCCGGTAAACAGGATGTTTCTCTTCGAGTTTTTCCGGCTGAAGAAAAAGGCGAAGGGTTGCTTCCATAGCCGCAACGGTCATTTTATCCACTCTCAAGGCTCGCTTGAGAGGATTCCTTTTCAGCCGGCTAATTAAATCTTTTTTCCCGACGATTATGCCGGCCTGGGGCCCGCCGAGGAGCTTATCCCCGGAGAAACAAACTAAATCAGCGCCGGCGGCGACGCTTGCCTGGACCATGGGTTCTGGCTCAAGCCCATAGGCTCTGAGGTCGACCAGGGCGCCGCTTCCGAGGTCGTCGATTACCGGAAGATTATATTTCCTGCCGAGCTCGACCAACTCCGGCAGAGATGGCTCGGAAACAAACCCTACTATTTTATAATTGCTATGATGAACCCTGAGGATGGCCGCGGTCGAGGGGTTAATGGCTCTTTCATAATCATGGAGATGAGTTTTATTGGTCGTCCCCACCTCCCGGAGAATGGCGCCGCTCATCGCCATTACTTCGGGCAGACGGAAAGAGCCGCCGATCTCGACAAGCTGGCCCCGGGAGACAATCACCTCCCGGCCCTGGCCGAGAGTGTTAAGGATGAGGAGGGTGGCGGCGGCGTTATTGTTGACTATGGTGGCAGCTTCGGCCCCAGTTAATCGGGTAAGCAAGTCAATCACGTGGGAATCCCGGTCGCCGCGGCGGCCGGATTCGAGGTCTATGGCCAGGTTGCAGGGGCCCAAAAGGACCTCATTCAGCCGGCCGAGTATTTCTGGGGCGAGGAGAGCCCGGCCGAGGCCGGTGTGGATAATGACGCCAGAGGCGTTGATAACCCGACGAAGCGATGGCTGAGACCGAGCTTCGAGCTCCCTTTCGGCTTCGGCCAGAATTTTTTCCGCCGAAAGGGCTTCAGGGGAGAGGGATGCAGGGTTGTCTTTTATCTGGTCCCTCAGTCTCTGGATGATAAGACGAAAGGTAGAAACCACGACCTCCTGGCCATATTTGGCTACCAGGTTACGGCCTTTCTCGCTGGTGAGAAGCGAATCCACCGAAGGCAGAGAACGCCAAAGGAGTAAACGTTCTTTTTCTCCCTCGGCCATAAGTCCTTTCAGCCGGCTTTTTCGGCTGTTTTAAACTTAATTTGGGAAAAAATTTCTGGATGAAGACGGCTGACAGGCTGAGAAGGCGGGACAACCTCGATTTCTGCTTCTAACGGCAACGTTTCGGGCGCGATGCACGAACGGTCGTCGCAGGCCTGGAAAGTAAAAGAACCTTTGATTTTGACCTTGCCCGGCCGAACCGTGGCCGGCACCTCGAGAAGGACACCAAGATAAACTTCACCGACAAAATAGGTAAGCTCAGCTTCCGAGAAAGAGAATTTCCCTCTTTCGGGAGGAGGGTAGTAGTATTCGACGACTCGATAATCAGGGGCTTCGGAGATTTCGAGAGCGCAGGGGATGAGAAATTCGTCGAATTGCTCGGGCGCGTTGATATGCCAGCCGGGAGCTATTTCGAGCTTTAAGGCCAGGCCGATTTTTTCTCCCGGATGGACAGCGCTCTGGGAAAGAAATACCTTCGTCTGAAGAACCATGGGCTGGGAAGAAGAAAAGGGGGTTATGAGGCAGGTGGCCAATAAGGCAAGGAGCAGGATGCGGGGATATGTCTTCAAGTTGACCCGGCTAATTTTCATGCTTGTTGTTTCCTTGATTTCGAAGCGGCGTTTATTTTTATACCAGGGTTCTCATTCGAAGTAAAGACACTTGCCTTTCCTTCCGCACTTCCCGCTCCGGCGTAGAGACGAGTTCTTTATGGGGCTTTTCCAGGTGTGGGTGCCCCTGACGACAGTCGAGAAAATAATGGGAAGCTCCTCGGGTCTCCGAGGTATTTTGATGGCTATTTTTGTCGGCACCGCGGCCATGGGTCCGCTTTATGTGGCTTTTCCGCTCGGCGTTTCCCTTTTGAAAAAGGGAGCCAGTTTATTCAACACAACGATTTTTCTCTGCGTCTGGGCGTCGATAAAGATTCCGATGATTCTTTTTGAGATTAAATTCCTCGGGGCTGATCTTGCCGGCCTCAGGCTGGGACTTACCCTTCCGAGTGTCCTCCTCATAAGTTTTATTCTCAACGTGATTCTCAAGGAGGATTGTCTACACGAAAAAAACTTAATTTCCTCGAAAGGATTAATTTTTTAGTTCTTCGTGGCCAGGCAGGCCGCCTCATCGGAGGAAATCGGCACGGCCGAAATCATGGATAAAGCCAAGAAAGGAATTCGTTTTCAAGCGAGCTAAAGAAAGGAGACTCGGGCTTGGCTCTAAGTTATCAGCTTTCCTGTGAAGGGAAACGTCAATCCATTAAGCCCGAGAGAGAGCTTATACCTTGATGTTCTATGTATCAGCTGTAAATTCTTTCAATCAATTTAGCCTTAGTTAGTTTGGCTTCGAAAAAAGATTACCTCCGCCTGATGGTTTCTCCGACGACAGTTCTCATCGTTAAGTTGGTAAAGTTGGCTTAAATTGATTATGATGGAAGTAGGTTATGGTCAGGAAGAAGGTATTTAAGCCGAAAAATTTAGCCATTGCATTTAGATTTGGCTGAATAAATTCGTCTATTAACATGATGAAACTAAATAATGAAACGATAAAAAGTTTGTAAAGAAAATGATTGGCCGGGAAGTGGAAGCCAGAAGCATTCTGAATAAATCAAAGATATTCGATTATTGTGTTAATCCTTATACCGGTTGCCAGGTCGGCTGTCGCTATTGCTATGCCCGTCTCTTCATTCCTCGCTATACCGGGCATAGCGAACCCTGGGGCTCTTTTGTTGACGTCAAGAAAAATTCTGTCGAGGTCCTCCGGCGCCAGCTCCGGCGGGCCAAAAAAGGCGTTGTCTGGGTTTCTTCTGTCTGCGACCCTTACCAGCCTTTAGAGAGGCGCTATGAGTTGACTCGGCGGCTGCTCCAGGAGCTCCTGGCCGCCGATTTCCCGGTAAATATTCAGACTAAGAGCGCCCTGGTTGTGCGCGACATCGACTTGTTCCGACAATTCGAGGAAATAGAAGTGGGCTTTACCATCACCACGGATGACGATAGGATAGCCCGGCTTTTCGAGCCCGGAGCCTCAGCCGTCGGCGAGAGAATCGAGGCTTTGAGAAAACTCAAAGGGGCTTCGCTCAAGACCTTTGCTTTTCTCGGCCCGCTTCTTCCGGGAAACGCAAGGCGTCTTGCTTCTTTGATCGAGGACAAGGTTGACCGGGTTTTTATCGACCGGATGAATTACCTCCCAGCAGTCCTCGGCTTTTACCGCCGGTACGGGTTGGAAAAATATGCCGCCGATTCCTTTTTTATTGAACAAAAAGAGAAGCTTGTCGAAGCGCTAACCGGAAGCGGCCTCTCGGTAGAGGTTTTATTCTGAGCCGTCTGAATCCAAGAAATTCCCGGGCTAGGATTTCTATCCAGGGAAGCCCAAAAACTTAGAAAAATAGGCCGGTTTTGCCTATAATAAAAATAAAATGGAGCGCCGCAAATTAAGAAGGGCCGGACTCGAAGTTTCTCCTGTCGTTATCCCGCCGCTTGACCCAGGTTTTCTGCCGGCCAGCCTCTGGACGCGCGCTTTTAAAGCAGCCGTCAAAGAGGCGGGAGCTTCTTGCCGCGTTATAGTCGCCCTCGAAAGAGGGAAGGGGAGCGTTTCCCGGTACGACGGGGAACTCCTTTCTCCGAGTTCATCAGCCGCCGCGCGCGAGGCGAATCTTTTTTTTGTCGAAAGGACAGTCAAAAACTTGCTCTGGATGCGCGGGGCCAGGCGTTTGTTCTTGAGCGGCCCGGAAGAGCCCCTGAAGAGTATCGCCAAAATCTATTCCCGCCATGGCGAGAGGTCGTTTGATTCTGGGCTGATGTCGAGGGCTTATGCTGAACCGTTCGAAGTCAAAGTTGTTAACTCGAAGACCGTGCCCGAAGGGGCGGAGAGAACCAAGCCGCTGGGCGGTCATTTCGACGGCTACCGGGTTGGCTTCGACCTCGGCGCGAGCGACTGGAAAGTGGCGGCTGTCTGCCGCGGGAAAACGGTTTTTACGGCCGAGTTTGCGTGGAACCCGGCGGTTGAGTCGTCGCCTCGCTATCATTATTATCACTTGCGGGCAGCGCTCAACCTGGCCGCCGCTCATCTCCCACGGGTCGAGGCGATTGGCGGGAGTGCTGCCGGGATTTATGTTAACAACGAGCCTCGGGTAGCTTCGCTTTTTCGGGGGGTCAAGGAGTCGGTTTTCGCCCGAGAAATAAGGCCGCTCTTTCATCGATTGCAGGAAGAATGGCGTGTTCCGTTCGAGGTGGCCAACGACGGCGAGGTGGCTGCCCTCGCCGGCGCCTTGAGTTTAAAAGTTCGGCGCCTTTTAGCCATTTCGATGGGGTCGAGCCAGGCAGGCGGCTATGTGGATGCCGCAGGCCATATTACTGATTGGCTTAACGAGCTGGCTTTTGCTCCTGTGGATTATCGGCCGGCAGCTCCTTTAGATGAATGGTCGGGCGATAGAGGATGCGGCGTCCAGTATTTTTCCCAGCAGGCCGTTTTCCGGTTAGCCAAAAAGGCCGGTCTGACGATTGATGAATCGCTCCCGGCGGCCGAAAAGTTAAAACAAGTTCAGGAGTGGATGTCCAGAGGGGATGACCGAGCGAGACAAATCTTCGAGACGGTCGGCGTTTATTTAGGCTATGCTCTAGCCCATTATGCTGATTTTTATGATTTGGACTATGTTTTAATTCTTGGCAGGGTAACATCCGGGGAAGGCGGTTCGCTAATTTTGAATAAAGCGCAAGAGGTGCTGAAGGTTGAATTTCCTGACCTGGCCGAAAGAATCAGTCTTCATTTACCCGATGAACGAAGCCGGCGCCTCGGTCAGGCTATGGCCGCAGCCAGCCTGCCGCTTATCGTTCGGAAAAAGGGCGGCTCGCAGGCGAAAGCGAGTCAAGGCCGGAATAAAATAAGAAAATAAGAAATAAAAATATAAGAATATACGAATATAAGACCAAAGAAAGACGTGGCCTGATATTAGCGGGGAGGTAAAGCGATGAAGTTACGTCATTCTGGAGCCGAAATCTTTATTCCTGACGGCCGGCCGGAGGAAGAAGCTTTTTGGCGGACAACTCACGTGGGGGTCGGGGCTCATCCTGACGACCTGGAAATCATGGCTTACGACGGCATTCTCCGCTGTTTTAAGAATCCGGCTGAATGGTTCTTTGGTATCGTCGTCACCGACGGAGCCGGGAGTCCGCGCGATAGCTTTTATAAAAATTACTCCAACGAAGAAATGAAGGTGGTCAGGCGGCAGGAGCAGAAAAAGGCGGCTATTGTCGGCGAGTACAGCGGCGTGGCCTTTCTCAATTATGCCAGCTCTGAGGTGAAAAATCCCGCCGTAACCGCAGTCATAGACGACCTCAGGGATCTTCTTTTAGCTTTAAAACCGCGCTTAGTTTATACTCATAACCCGGCCGACGCTCACGATACCCACGTGGCTGTAGCCCTGAGGACGATTCAGGCGGTGCGGCAACTTCCCGCCGACAGCCGGCCCGAGAAGCTTTACGGTTGTGAGGTCTGGCGGGACCTCGACTGGCTTGTAGCCAGAGATAAAGTGGGGTTCGACGTCTCGGCGCATCAAAACCTGGCTATGGCTCTCGTAAGTGTATACGACTCCCAGGTGGCTGGAGGCAAGGGCTATGACCTGGCCACTTTTGGGCGGCGCCGGGCCCACGCTACCTACTACGCGACCCATGACGTCGATGTATCCACTTCGATGATTTATGCCATGGACCTCACCCCTCTGGTCAGGGATGACCATATCGACATCCAAGCTTATGTCCAGGGTTTCATCGACCGGTTTGCCGCCGACGTGCGCCGCCACATAGAAAAGCTTGTTTGATTTAGCCAGCAAGGCCGCTTGAGATTCTGGTTTTTTTGGCTTTTTTTATTTTCTTATCGATGTTAAGATAAAACCGGAAATTCCTCGGAGGGGGAGGCGATGCGCGACCTATTATTCCAGATAAAAAAAGGCCTTTTTTCTAATTTATATTATTTATCCTTGTTCGCCGGCCTGGTCGTTCCCGATATCTGCGGCGCCGTTGATTCTGAAGACGGCCAGGCGAGCCAGGAGGGTTATGTTAAGTGGTTCGATAAATATGTCGCCCCTTACTACCAGGGTCTTCTCACCGGCGAAGATTGTTATTATCTTCGCTGTTCACTCTTACATCAGGGAACCGCCTTTCATCCTTCAGGCCGGTTTTCCCGGATATTATTCGTCGAGCCAACCGCTATCGACAGCGTCCCGCATTGTGATGTAATCGAGGGAGCCCTCAATATTGATATCCGGAGGTTTTGTCAGGACATTATTCACGGGGTCGAAAAATGGCTCGAAGAGAAGGAAAATACCGAGCTTTATAAAACAAACATGGCTAAATTTATCCGCAGATATCCTGAAGGCCTTCCCCCTTATATTACGGGCGTCCCAGTAATAGGCTAAAATCCGGATTGGGTTATTTCTCCTTTGTTTTCCGCGCTGAAGCCTGCGGACTGAGCAACCCCATTTTTTCGAGCGCCTGCTCCCCGCGGGTAAGCCGGGGGGCATCCTCGGGCAAGTAAAGGATGACTCCACCCCTTACCGGCCGGACGACAATCTTACCCTCCTGAGCCAGACGGCTTGTCGCCTGGACCGGGTCGGCGCCTTCGAAATAAGTTTTAAAGGCTTCGTTAAACCCGCTGAAAACAGAATGAATTCCCTTGAACTGGCCGGTGCGGAGCTTTTTTATAGCCATCAGGACAAATTCTTCGGGCGTAAGCGTATTCATTTCCTCCCTCCTTTGTCAGAAACGACGCCACCTTCTTTTTATCTCACTTGTTTTGGGCCATCGGCCGAAAATTTTTATTTTAAATTTGCCTGCGGCCCAAAAAGGCTTTCTCCGTTGGGACTTGATAAGCCGAAAAAAAGACCAGGACCGGCTGGCTTGCTGGTTTAAACCAAGACGCGGGGGTCAGCATTCGCTTCATGATTCAAGTTCCGGTGCGGCCCTCAAGAAAAAACTGCTTCTTTCCTCAGGTTTAAGATGCCAGGGGGCGTATTGATACTGGGGGGACTAAAGGACAGTCTTGTCAAATTAGGTTATAAGTTGGAGCCGGGGGAAAATATCCTGTTGCTTTTTCGAAAAAAGGAGTGGCTGTCGGTTATATTTGACACGAGTCCATATTTTCGAGATAAACTTGTTAACAAGAAGAATGGAAACAACCTTTTGGGTTCTCGAGGCCACCGGTCACCCGAAATTTCCTTTTAGACTCAGGATTATGAAAGGAGAGGAAACCCTTTTGTCGCTGAGAGTCCAGGAGCGGTGGCCAGGAACCAAGGGGCATATATTTTGCCTCCGTGAGGACCCCGAGAAATACCAGTTTACGGGCGAGGAAATCGAGCGCGTCCCGGTAATTTCCCTCAAGAGATACGGCAAAAGGCTGGCTGTCGTTCTGGACCGACCCCTGAATAAGAGATGCGAATTTCTTTTTTTGAAGAAAGGTTATAAACAGAAAGAGGGTGAATACGAGCAGATTTTCTGGAGAACCAGGAGCCAGCTAATCCAGAGAAAAATAAAAGTCAAGTTGACTGCCCGGGGGTCGCCAGAGCTTCATATCCTTGTTGATAAGAGCGAGCGTTATCCCTGGAGTTTTCCCGGTTGTCGGGTCGAACGAAAGAGTCTGCCGGCAGGAGATTATGCTCTTTTGAAGGACAACAGCATTAAGGCGGTAGTCGAGCGCAAAACGTTTGAGAACCTCCTGGGAGATTTTGGACGGATGCCGCTTCTTCACCAGATGCTGGGCGAGCTCGAAGCCTATCGATATTCAGCCCTGGTGGTCGAGGCTAACTATGCTGACTTTCTTAATCCCAAGAAATTAAGGTTTTATTCGCCGGCGTTTGCGGCCAAAGCGTTAGCTGAGGCTCAAGCTTTCCATCCGGAATTGATAATCGTTTACGCCGGCAATCGCAAGTTGGCCCGCGAATGGACTTTTCGTTTTTTTACCGCCATTCTGGCCCATGAGGAAGATGCTCTTCCGGATGCCGTCAATAAAGCTGTGAGCCGATGGGAGTTGCCGCTCGATTTCAAGGGTGGGAAATATTACGAAATAAGAGAGAAAATAACAAAAGAGATGCCAGAGGAGTTTGGCTGGGAAGAGTTGAACCGCCTGTTTCCGGATGCGGGAAAGAGGGTGTTGGGACAGGTGCTGACAGACCTGAAAAAGGAAGGTCTACTCCAGGCATCAGGCCGGGGCCAATCGCGGCGGTGGGTTAAAATCCAAAAGACGTGTCCTTAAGCTTTTAGCCGAGGTTCTTTCTTCGCAATTTCTTGGCTTGAAATCGGCTCCTTTTCTGGAATATGATGGCCACTTGAAATTTTCGTGGCTGGCAGGTCCGAGGAGTTCTTTCCTTGAAATTTGCGGCCCGGCTCATAAGCTATATCCCGCGTTGGCGGAAAAAGCCTCAGTCAACGGAGGAGGCCAGTTAAAAAAATCCCTGTTAAGATGGTTATTAAGAAGTTCGCCTATTTCTGGGATGGCTGGAGGGTTGGGGTGGATAAAAATCTTTTGTGTTCTCCCGGGTTTTTTATGCTTATTTTATACAGATTAACTTGAATTAGGAGGAGGTCTGATGAAAAACTTTTATCGTTCAGGGTTAAGATCCAGGCCTTTTTTTAACATCGCTGCCTTCATTCTGAGCGTAGGTCTTATTCTTTCCCTTGCCTCAGGGGAGGCAAAGGCGGAAAAGGCTAATTACGAGCTGGGCTCACGCTGGGTGCCGGCCAAGGTGGCCAAGCTGGTTTTCGACCTGGCTGTCCAGCCTCACTGGCTGCAGAGCGGCGACCGTTTCTGGTATAGCTATGAAACGCCCGCCGGGAAGAATTGGTATCTGGTTGACCCTGTGGCCAAAGCAAAAAAGCCCCTGTTCGACAACGCCCGGATGGCCGCCATGCTCACCAAGATTCTTCTTACTCCTTATGATGCCCAGCACCTGCCGATAAGGACAATCAGGTTTGTTAAGAATGACACCGCCTTTCAGTTTGATATTGAAGTACCTCGGGACAACGACGTCAACGTCGAGGGCCAGGTGATGTCGGTGAAAGAGCTGGAAAAGCGTTTTCTGGACAAAGAAAAGGAGAAGGAAAAGGAACAGGACACCGAGATGAAGAAAGAAAAGGAGGAAGAGAAACCCAGGGAACCAGAGGCCAAAACCAGGACATTGCGGTTTGAATACGAATTGGCCACCGGAAAACTAACTTTGCTTAAGGATTATAAGCCGGAACCGCGGCGGCCTCGCTGGGCTTCCGTTTCTCCTGATAAGAAGTGGGTGGTATTCGCCCGCAACCATAACCTGTTTATGATGGATGCCGCCAACTACGCCAAGGCTCTGAAAAAGGCTGACGATAAGACGATCGAGGAAATTCAGCTGACCACTGACGGCGAAGAATACTACAGCTTTGCCCGCCGCCTGACCGAGGAGGAGAAAAAAGAGCTGCAGAAAGACGAAAAAGACCGGAAGGATTATCGCGTTCCAGCGATTAGTATTATCTGGTCGAAGGATTCGAAGAAATTTGCCTGCATCCGGCAGGACGAGCGGAAAGTGGGCAACCTCTGGGTTATCAACAGCTTGGCCAACCCTCGGCCAACCCTCGAGACGTATAAGTACGGCATGCCGGGAGAAGAGAACCAGCCTCAGCCTGAGATTCTGGTTTTTGATATCGCTTCTAAACAAAGGGTTAAGGTTAAGGCAGAAAAGTTCAAAGACCCGACCTATAACATCTTTACGGCGCCGCGGAGGGCAAGAGAACAAGACCAGGAGGAGCCGCCTCCACCTCAATGGCTGGCTGACACCTCGGACAAACTTTATTTTGGCCGCCAAACCCGCGACCTTCATGGTTATGAAGTTTGCGTCGCTGACACGGCCACGGGCGAAGTGAAGGTGCTTATCGAGGAGAGGCTCAATACCTACGTTGAATATCAGCCATTGCGCCTGGTCGGCGGCGGTCGGGAAATGGTCTGGTGGTCGGAGCGTGACGGGTGGGGGCATTATTATCTTTACGACGGCGAAGGCAAACTCAAGAACCAGATTACCTCGGGAGAGTTTAATTGCCGGGAGGTCGTCGGGATAGACGAGAAAGCCAGGGTTCTGTATTTCATGGCCTGCGGCCGGGAGAAGGGCGAGGACCCGTATTACACCCATCTTTATCGCGTCAACCTGGACGGCACTGGGTTCAAGCTGCTCACCGCCGGAAACACTAACCATTCCATAGAAGCAAGCGATTCGCAGAAATTCTTCATTTCCAATTATTCACGAGTGGATACGCCTCCGAAGTCAGAACTGATAGATTCGCTGGGGAATCGCCTCCTCGAGCTCGAAACCACCGACGTTTCGGCGCTCGTTGCCGCCGGGTTTAAGTTCCCCGAGACCTTTACCGTTAAGGCGGCTGACGGCATCACCGACCTTTACGGCGTGATGTATAAGCCGTTTGATTTTAGTCCGGATAAGAAATACCCGATTATTGCCTATGTTTATCCTGGGCCCCAGACGGAAAGCGTTTCCAAGGCTTTCTCCCCGCGGAATCAAAACGTAGCTCTGGCCCAGATGGGCTTCATCGTCATCGAAGTGGGTAACCGCGGGGGGAGCCCGATGCGCTCCAAGTGGTACCACAATTATGGCTATAGTAATTTGCGCGATTATGGGCTCGCCGACAAGAAATACGCCATTGAGCAGCTTGCAGCTCGCCACCCGTTTATTGACATCAACCGGGTCGGGATCTATGGTCATTCTGGCGGCGGGTTCATGACGGCGGCCGCGTTGCTGGTCTATCCTGATTTCTTCAAGGTAGGGGTGTCCTCATCCGGCAACCACGAAAATAATATTTACAACCGCTGGTGGAGCGAGAAGCATCATGGCGTAAAAGAGGTGGTCGACAAGGATGGCAATGTCAAGTTTGAATACAGCATCGAGAAAAACTCGGAGATAGCCAAGAACCTCAAGGGGCATTTACTCCTGGCCACGGGGGATATCGATAACAACGTCCATCCGGCCAACACACTACGCCTGGCCGCCGCCCTGATTAAGGCGGGAAAGCGGTTTGATTTCTTTATTTTCCCGGGCCAGCGCCACGGTTATGGCGACATGAACGATTACTGGTTCTGGATAAGGGCAGATTACTTTGCCAAGCACCTGTTAGGGGATTTCTCCCAGACGGTTGACCTGGTGGAATTGCAACGAGAAATAGAACAGACCGGCGAGAAGCGCAGCCGCTGACTTCTGGCTCCTTTCAGGAGTAAGTGGAAATAACCTTCAGAAAGATAGGCACGATATTTGGGTCGAACTGCTTGCCGGCCTGCTCCTGAATATAGGCCAGAGCTTTTTCCTTTGACCAGGCAGGCCGGTATGGTCTTTCGCTGGTCAAGGCGTCATAGACATCGACGATGGCAAAAATCCGGGCCGCCAGAGGAATTTTTTCTCGATTTTCTTATTATATTTTTTAAGCCGATAGCTACAAGATAATAAGGCCCACGCGGTTTAAAATTTTTATCGTGTTTTTTATAAATTCAAGCTATGGGATAAATAACACCAGCTATTGGTCGAATTCTGCTTAGTTCCGTTCCCCCGCGGGCTTAAACGAGATTACTTAAGGGGTTGATGGAGCTGAACCCAGTTGCCGCAGGTGTCGTCAAAAACGGCCTGGATACCCCATTCTGAGGTTGTTGGTTCTTGCTTAAACTTGAGCCCGAGTTTTTTTAATCTTTCATACTCGGCCAATAAATTTTCAGTCGTAAACACTATCACGGGGATACCGGCCTTATAAAGCTCTTTTTGATACCGGCTGGCGGTTGGGTTTTCGTTGGGCTCAAGAAGAAGGGCTGTCCCCTGAGGCTCCAACGGAGAAGCGACGATGGCTAATTTGGCCTCAGGCATGAAAAGTACCTTAACGAATCCAACTTTTTCCGTGTAAAACTTGAAGGCCTTTTCCGGGTCGTCGACATAAATGCCCACCATCCCGATTTTAAGCGTCGTCTTGGTTTCCATGATTGACCTCCCGGTTGAGTTAAAGCTTAAGGCCGCTAAGATTAGAACCACAGCACCGAGTAATCCAGTGATTTTTAACATATAGGGTTAGCCTCCGTCCGATCATTCTTCCTATTTTCCCCAATCTAAACTATCTCTCGGTAGGAATCAATGGGCCATGTTGAGCCAACTAAAATCGAGGAGTTCAATATTGGCCCAAATACTTATGCTTCTAAGCTTAATTATCAAAAGCTTGGTTTTAACATCTTTGATTTCGTTGGTGGGTATTAAAAACAACAAGGAAGCTCAGTTTGGACCGAGTCCCGACAAAAACGCAGAGAAAACCGGCGACCCAAGTGACATTTGCTCTGGTTGCAGCCGATTGCAATATAAACGTCAACCAAGCGGTTTTCCTCACTCTTTAAACCCAAAACTTGTTTTAGAATTTTTCCCTTTCGCCCGCCTTGTTGTTGCTTGCGGAGTGAGAGAAGGATTATTATATCAGCCTGGATTAAACCTGATTGCTTGGCTCGCCCGGGATGAGGTGAAAAATGGTTAATCCCCAGGATGAAGGTGTCGAAGTTTCCGGGCCTTCGCCGCGCTTGCCTCTCGGCTGGCTTTTTCTTTTTTTCGGAGCCAGCGGTTTGGCGGCCCTAATTTACGAGATTATCTGGTTCGAGCTTCTGGAGTTCGTGGTCGGCGCAAGCGCGTTTTCGCTGGCGGTTCTGTTAAGCACCTACATGGGCGGCCTGTTCTTGGGCAGCCTGAGCCTGCCGTCCTGGCTTCCCCGTCGCCTTCCGCCGCTTCGCCTTTATGCTATTTTGGAAGCGGGCATCGGCGTGTTCGGGCTTCTGGTCCTGTTTCTTCTTCCCTTAGTGATGAAATTTTATATCGCCGGCCTTGGTTATGGGCTGCCTTTGTTGTTCCTGCGGGGCCTGGTTTGCGCTGTTGTCCTTCTTGTCCCCACTGTTCTAATGGGAGGGACTTTGCCGATTGTTTCCCGCCTGGTTCCCGCGACTCCAGAAGGTTTAGCCAGAGTTGGCTGGCTCTACGGAATTAATACCGGGGGAGCAGTTTTAGGAACGATTGGGGCAGGGTTTTTCCTTTTGCGTTTTTATGACATGACTGTAGCCTCCTTCACGGCAGCAGCGATAAATTTTAGCTTGGCTCTGCTGAGCTTTGGCTTATCTTTTAACCCGCGGTATAGGGCGAGTTCACTTCCCGAGCAAAGACCTGTTAGTGCCTTGGTTTCTGGTCTTGAGTCTCAGGATTCACCTGAAATTGAAAATGAATCGAAAGCGAAAGGCTATGCTAAGGCGACGTTTGCCGCAAAGAAGGGAGAAATCAGCCAGCCGTTCCTTCAAGCGGATAATGGCTTGGCAGGAAGGAAAGAGAGCCAAACCAGTCAGGGCCTAGAAGGATCGCAAATCTTCGGACCTCGTTCCGCGAAAGGAAAAGAAAGCGAGATAAATTTCTTGATACCAGAAGGAAACAAATTAAACGATTCACTCCCCGGCCGAGGCTACGAGGTTTTGATAATCATCGGGCTTTCAGGCATGGCCGCCCTTGGAGCGGAGGTAGTCTGGACGCGGCTCCTTTCCCTTTCTCTTGGGGGAACGGTCTATACCTTTTCAATCCTTCTGGGCATATTGCTCGCCGGGTTGGCGCTTGGCAGCCTGATAAGCTCCACCCTGGTTAAGAGTCAGTTTATTCCCCCCAGGGTTGCTCTCGGTTTAGCCCAGGTTTTCCTCGCTCCAGCTATTTTTTGGGCCGCCCTGGCCGCGACCAAGATTGTCCCGGCGTTAGCGGCGGCAGACCCCGTAGGGCCACTCCGCGTGTTTCTCCTTGACGTCCTCTGTTGCCTGATAGCCGTGTTTCCAGCGGCCTTTTTCTGGGGGGCAAGTTTTCCTCTGGCTTTGGCCTCGGTGTCTCCAGCCCATAAAGACTCGGGCCGTTTGGTCGGCAGGACGTACGCCGCTAACACGGCCGGGGCCATCGCTGGCTCGCTTTTCTTTAGCCTCGTGGCCCTGCCTCGATGGGGTTCGGCCGGCGCCCAGCGGCTTTTCGTCGTTTTGCATCTGGCCACCGGGTTTCTGGCGTTGCTTCCTTATTGGAGAAAATGGGTTTTTCAACTCGCTGAAGACAGATGGTTAAAAGTAATCCGCGACGTGGGGCGGTGGTTTTGCTTGAAATCTGACCATCATCAACCTCTCAGGTCGAAGTTGGTTCAAAAAGCGAACGTGGCCATTTTGGCGATAATCTTTTTCTTGACCGGCTGGCTTTTTTCCCAGGTAATTCCCCCGACACCCTGGCAGCTAATTGCTTATGGCCGGAAAGCAGTGGAGAAGAAGGAGAGGGGGCGAGCTTTATTCACCGCTGAGGGAATTAGCTCCTCCATCGCTGTGACCGAATGGGACGGGACAGTAATTTTTCACACCAGCGGCCGGGCCGAAGCTTCTAACGCGCCCCCTGATTTAAGGATGGAAAGGATGTTGGCTCATCTTCCAGGCCTTATCCACGCGGGGCCGCGAAAGGTGCTGATTGTCGGCTGCGGCGCCGGAATTACTGCCGGAGCGTTTTTGCTTTATCCTGAGGTCGAAAGAGTCGTCATCTGTGAAATTGAACCCGCGGTCATACAAAATGTCGTTAATTATTTTGCCAGAGAGAATTACAACTTGAAAAGCGACCCGAGGGTCCAGTTTGTTATTGAAGATGCCAGACATTTCTTGCTCACTTCCCGGGAAAAGTTTGATGTCATCAGCTCCGACCCGGTTCATCCCTGGCTTAAAGGCTCGGCCACTCTTTACACCGAAGAATATTTCCGCCTGGTCAAAGAACATCTCGCCCCTGGAGGGCTTTTCTCCCAATGGGTGCCGCTTTATGAAAGCGACGAGGCGACGGTTAAAAGCATGCTGGCTACTTTTTTCCGCGCTTTTCCCTCGGGCTCAATCTGGAGTAACGACCTTTTAGGCTGGGATTATGATTTTGTCCTTCTGGGCCAGGAGAGGGACGCAAGGATTGACCTTGATTTTATCCAGCGCAAGTACGAAGGGAAAGGTTATGAACTTGTAAAACAATCTTTGAAGGAGGCGGGTTTCAGGTCTTCCTTAGAGCTAATGGGCACTTTTGCCGGCCGGGCGGCGGACCTCTCGGGATGGCTCGAGCGAGCTCAAATTAACCGCGACCGGAATTTGCGGCTTCAATACCTCGCCGGATGGGGATTATATTCCAGGGAAGGAACAAGCCTGTTAAGCCTTCTCTGGTCAAACTTTCGTTTTCCCGAGGAGTTTTTCTCCGGCTCTCCCGAGAACCTGCAAGCCCTGAGAAAAGCTTTCCAGGTTGATTAAACCAAAAAGCTGCCAAAATGCTCAGCTTTTATTTCCATAGGTTTATTTCTGGCAAGCAACCCGCTTCAAGCGCCTTTTGACTTCAACTTTGACTCCAACAGAGTCGCGCCCGGTTGTGCCAGGGCAAAGCCTTGTAATTAGATAACCTTGATTCATTATGATAAAAATAATACAAAGAGTAATAATAGAAATGAGTTATTAAAGGAGGCGAGGAGATGAAATTTATTGGTGTCAAGCCAAAGCATTTATTGGGTTTTCCATTGATTTTATTTTTGGGGTTATTTTGCTTCGGCCAGGAGCTAAAACCAATCAAGCTGAATCCCCCCAATAAGAAACGAGGACTTCCTTTGATGGAAGCGCTTGCGGTCAAAGCTTCGGTGACTGAATGGTCAGACAAGGAGCTAAGCCTCGAAGACCTATCCGACCTCCTCTGGGCGGCTAACGGAATTAACCGGCCAGATTCAGGCAAGCGGACGGCCTCCTCGGCTCAGAATGCTCAGGATGTCGATATTTATGTTTTTATGAAGGATGGGGTTTATCTCTACGATGCCAAAGCTCAGGAGCTAATTCCGGTTATTGCCGGTGACTTCCGGACAGAGGTTTTTGCCGGCCGGCCGCCAGCCAAAGCGCCAGCTGCTCCCCCCGCCAAGCCCGAGCTGAAGGCGGAAGCTAAACCTGCGGTTCCACCTCAACCGAAGCCACAGCCTATAGCCGCGCCAGTAATTTTGCTCCTTGTTTCGGACATATCCCGGTTTCGGTCTGGAAGTCAGGAACAGAGGCTTGAATGGGCGGCTATCGACACGGGTATTGTTTCCCAGAATATTTCTTTGTTCTGTGCAGCTACTGGCCTGGGAACAAGGCCACGAGCTTCTATGGACCGGCAGAAAATCAGAGAGCTTCTGAAGCTCAAAGACACCCAATTCCCGCTCTTAAACCACCCTGTCGGTTATAAAAAATAAAACCTGGGCACGGACGTCAGGTTGAGCATTTATTCAGCCGGAGATTGGTAACCCGGGTAGGAGCGGAAATAGCCTGCCCTGAGGGCTAGAGGCATAATTTAATCTCGGCGTCAAGCACCGGCTTGAGATGACTTTTTGTAATTGCCGGCAATTTCCTATTTTATTGCTCTGCCCAGCTATGTGACGTGCATTGAAGATGTTAATAAAGTGCCGTTTTTGGCTCAAAATTTGGTGTTTTCTATTGTCTCTTCTTTTTTCCTTCTCCAAGATAAGCTCCTTAAAAGTTCATACGGGGTGGAAAAGTTCTAACAAAGAAGGCTCGGGTTGGTCTTCATAAATCAAAGTATTTCTGGGGTAAAAATAGTATTTATGATAGAGCCAAAGTCCTGTTTCAACTAAGATAAAAAAAGTGCAAAAACTGATAAATCGTGACCCTTCGGCCAGAAAATACGGCTCTATCCAGCGCGGGATGTAGATGTAAGCCAGAAATAGGAGCAAATAGACCAGCCAGAAGATATGCAGCCTGCTTTTTCCGGGAAGATAGGAGCAGGCAAAAGGAAACTTCTTGTGCTGAAAGAATAATCCCTCCATCAAAAGAACAGCCAAGGCGAGGTCATACAGGCAATGGATAGCTGCTGTTTGCCAGTCCCAGACCCAGCAATATAGGGCAAATATCAATCCATAAAGCGGCAGCAGAATAAAGATAAAGATACTTTTCCTCAGACCGGAAAAATAGGGCCATCTGTTGCCGCCTTCTGTTATCTCAAATACCCAGTTAGCTTCATAGTTTAAAGGGATATTGATGGCGTCCTTTAGACCAACCAAAAGGAAGAAAGTTAAAACCAGGGGCAGCGAGAGCATATGGCCGGATTGAAATTTCCAGAATAATTTTCCAACAGAAGCAAAAAGTATCAGCGTAACACCGGACCCAATCCCCAGGTATAAGATAAGTCTGGTGCGATGAACGCCCCTCCGGCTCATCGCCCGGCCATAAAACCAGAAAACAGCTCTTTCTACATGATTTCTTAGAAAAGTTAAATTAAGCGCAACCTCAAAGAGCCTTTTCCCAAGCGATGGCCGAAAGGACCTGGCGGCTTCGGCTGAGGATTTATTTAGATACTGGCGGTAAGAAAAAAGCATGATCAGGAAAAAAACACCGATTGAGATGGCCAGAGCGAATAGTGCCTTTGAGGCTAAGGTTTTAAAGAAATCCTCGCGACTCCCCAGCAAGACTTGATATAGCCCGGTAAACCAGAGGGGCGGGAAATTCATCATAAAAGCAGTTGGTGATTCCTTGAGTCCCTGAATATTTTCGTAGGATATCTTGAGCAAGTTCGTATCTATTAGGAAAGCGTAAAGAATATAGAGATGCCCGACAAGAAGGCCAAGCCTGAACAGGTCTGAAATCCGCTGCCATAATTTAGCTTTTAAAAGAATATTGAAGAGAGCAAAGACTAAAGCCTGAGCGAAAAAAATAAAACTTCCAGCGGCCAGCATCACCAGCATATGGATAAAAAAGAAGATAAATCCAGTAAGAAGCCCATATCCCCTGGATTGCCCGAGATAGATTACAAAAACAAAAGCCGAAAGAGAATTGACCCCGATAACAAACATGCCGATAAATATCACCAGGCTAATAAATTTGGCGGCAAAAAGAGTGGCGGGCTTAATAGGGAGGGGTATCAAATTAAGATAATCTTTGCGGTCAAGGAAAATAACATCCCATTCAAATAGAGTAATAAGCCCGGTTAAGAGCATAATCAGACTGATAAACAGAGAAGTTTCTACCCAGACAGTTCCGCTTTCCTCGATAAGGAGATATTTAAAAAGAAGGACATCAGCTATATAGGCTGGAAAAATAGATAGGATGGCAATAATGCTTATAACCTTACCTATCATCTGCTCTTCATAAAAGACTATTTCGTTGAGAAAGAGGCGCTGGAAGAAATGGCGAGTAAGAATTACCAGTCTGGGTATTTCAGTTTGGGCTTTTTCCCTTATAATGATCATCCCTCTCAGCCCTGGCTAAGAGCTTTTCTTCATTAATGATATTAATTCTGAGGCGGATTCTTTCGGGTCTTCTTGCACAATTAGTTGGTTGAAAATATCTTCAAGCGAGGGAGCTTTCATCAGCTGGCGAAGATTTTTGACGGAATCATCAACCTGAACCCGGCCTTGATGAAGAATGATCACCCGGTCAGCAATTTTCTCGACTATTTCCAGGATGTGGGAGGAGTAGATGATTATTTTCCCTTCATCAGATAGCTGACGAATGAGTTCTCTGAGCATCAGGCCTGAGGCAATATCCAAACTGGAGAGCGGCTCATCCAGAAGAAGAATTTCCGGGTCGTGGAGCAAAGCAGCCGAAATCAGAACTTTCTGGACCATTCCTTTGGAAAATGAGGAAATCTCCAGATACATATCACTGGCTAAGCCAAGTATTTCCATAAAGCCCTTTATTTTTTCCCGAAGCACCGATTCTTTAATACCTCGTAATCTGCCCACCATCATCAGATAATCATAGGCGCTCAGATGAGAGTAGATGGCCGGTTCCTCTGGCACGTAGCCGATTCTTTGTTTGTACCAGACGAGGTTTTTCCAGACGTCCCGGCCGCAGTACAAAATAGTGCCTTCGGTTGGCTCTAAAAGACCGGCCAGCATCTTAAGAGTAGTGGACTTTCCAGCGCCGTTTGGGCCAAGATAGCCTACTGCTTCTCCTTTGTTTATGGAAAAACTGACTGTATCCACCGCCCTCAAAATGCCGTACCTTTTGGTGAGACCGCATACCTCTAACATGCTCCACCTTGGGTTTATTAATCTCTTAATTTAATTATACATCTCGACATAAAATAGGCACTCTTGTTTTTTTGAATCATTTTAATGACCAAATAGAGGTACCGATATAGAATTTTTGCCACAATGATTATATAAAATATTTCCTTCTTGAAATAAAGTCGATACTCATTTTCTTTAATTGCCTAAATAAAAAACAATTAGACCTCTATTTCTGTCCTTTTGCCTGTTAATCTATTTTGGCCTGGCAGCGCTAAGTAAATAATTGGCCTTGCGCATAAATTCAGCCAAGTATCCAGATAAATAAATTTCTTCCAGGCCAACACACGGTATCATAAAATAAATATTAGCGTCGCGGCCAACTCCGTACAAGGTGGGCGCGTAAATAGGATCATACCTTATCCACTGCTTTAGGCTATAAAGCGGAAATTTTGTCCCGGTGGCTTGCCTTATTTCGTTTGTTAGCTCTATTTCTTCATCTGGAACGATACCTATTACTTTAACTCCTTCAGGAGGCTAATTAAGAAAATCAACCACCTTCAGACAGGGCTGGCAATTCTTCATAGAAAAATATAAGATTAAGTACAACTTTACTCCGCTGTCCGGCTTTCGCCCAGACGTTCAAGTGGAAAATCAGTGGTTATCGGCCTCTCCCTATCTCGATAAATGATACTGATTAGATAAATAATAAATACGGCTACAAATATAATTATTAGCTTTTTCATGGGTTAATAGAAAATTTATAAATCTTATATATAATAGCCGCGGGGCTACTTGTTATAGAAAGTAAATAGAGCAGGCGTGACTCTTTTTTATAATACAAGGGGAAAAACGTTTCTTCAGAAAACACTTCAGCGAGCTTCTGTTCATGGCAAAGCTTTCCAAAATGGTCGTAAATCTGAAGATAAGGTACAAAATAAAGTTCGCCGCCGATCTTTTTCTCCCGGTTAGCATAAATGACGCCCACTATATCTTTATCAGCGAAGATACCACCAACAAAAGAGAATTTTGTTAGCAAATCTTCACCCACTTTTTTGCCCATGCCGGGCTGCATCAAGTTATATTTTGTTTGCTTATCCATTTCAAGCGGGCGAAAATTGTTCGGTGCATGTCCAAAAAAATCAATCTTTTTTGTCCTGAGGTCTACCTTGACTATTTTGAGTCTTACCCCGCTCACGTAAAAAACCGTATTTCCCCAGCGGCAAAACCAGTCATTTTGCTGGAAACCAGAAACTTTTTCAAAAATTTTTTTATAATCACTTGCTGAGCTCGTTCCGAACCGGTTCTCAAGAGGTAAAATGTATTTTGTTTCCTTGCCGTTAAAATCTCTCATAAAAAGCGCATATTTTTGTCCGCGCGGCGAGACGATATAACCACCGATTAAAATATATCGATCATAGATATTTATAAGATTACTTGCCTCCCAGGCCGGAACCTGGCCTATTTTTTTGAACTCGTAATTCTGGAGCTTTTCAAATACATGAACGCATTGTTTGCCAGCATCCAGGACAGCTAAATAGGGACTTTGATAATCAAGTGAGGCCAGACCACCAAATTCTTCCGGCCCAGGACCAAATTTTGCCCAGGCCTTTAATAGCTTACCGTCTTCATTGAACAATTTAAGTTGGTTATTCTGATCTTTAATGTCTGCAAAGATCAAGGTGCCGTCTTCAAGCACGGCAAAGGAGCCGGTTACCAGGATGGCTGACACATTCTCATTGAAAGAAATTTGTTTCACTAGCTTTATTTCCCAGGAAAGGGAAACATTGGTTACAAGGAAAAACATACTTATCACAATAATATTTCTCATTTTTTAGACCGGAAGGGGAAGAGATTATTTTGTTTTTAGTTTACTATCGTGCAGGTGCTTGGCTCGTGAATGCAATATACATTGTCATACAACCACCTACCCTGAAGGTAATATACTAACTGCCAAAAAAGTGATGTTACCACTTCCTCAGTCCCCCATATAGCTGATGCATAGGCGGGCTTTATCATAAAATTGGAAATGGTCATCATGATTCCCATGGTAATGAGAATCATGAGAAACGCTTGAACGATTTTTTTAGCCATTTTCTACCCCCTTTATATTTTATTTCTCCTCCCCTATAATAGGTTAAAAAAAAAAACATTTTGACAAGTTTTTGGTAGTAGAAGGTAAGCGAAACATTTTAAGGGGTTGAATGGATTATTGGGTTTACCTTTATGTTTTTATGAAGGCCGTGAGCTTCTATGGACCGGCAGAAAATCAGAGAGCTTCTGAAGCTCAAAGACACCCAATTCCCGCTCTTAAACCACCCTGTCGGTTATAAAAAATGAAGCCAGGGCCGGTGCCTTTATCCAGAAGGCCCTAAAATAATAAGTCTTTCGAGGGAAACTATCGCGACTGGTCTGAGACTAAAACAAAAATTATTCCCTTGACGGCTTGTTTACAGCTACAGGAAATACCAAACACGAATATTTTATTTTCCCCGGGTGGATAGTTTTGGGGCTCAGGATGTCCTGGCAAGAGCATAAACGGAGTGGGGTGAGTGAGGGGACTTGAACCCCCAACCTTCGGATCCACAGTCCGATGCTCTAACCATTGAGCTACACTCACCGCCAGAGATTTTAATTTTCCCATTTACCGCCGCGACTGTCAAGAATAGGGGGTGGGTTAGCAAAGCATTTCTCCTGACATTTTTCCTTTTAAACGGAAGGCGCCCTCAATAGGACGCTTTTCCAGCATAAAGCAAGCTCTTTTCTGTAAATTATGGCAGACAGAGCAAGCCCAGTAGTCGCTGGCTTTCTTGTAGTCATATAAAGAGTTCAATTCCGGCCGTAAATATTAGAAAACAGGAATGCTGGGGCCGAGATTTCAGGCAAGCCGTTGATTAAAAAAGACTTCTTTGCCTCTCTCGGAATTAGAGTTTAGCTTTTTGGCCGCACCAGCCATGCCCGGCAATTACTCGCCTTTCTGGGCTTCGATGAGGTCAAGGACGTCTGGCTTGTCCCTCCAGTGGGGCTTAACTTTAACTGAAAGGTTGAGAAAAACCCTGGCGTTGAGCAAGCCTTCCAGCTCGCGGCGGGCCTCGATGCCGATTTCTTTCAGCCTTTGAGCTCGATGGCCGACTACAATCCCCACCTGGTTTTCCCTTTCGACGAAAATAGTCGCGTCTATCAGGACGACACCGGCGAACGACCTTCTTTTTGGTTTCTTCTTCTCTACGCCGTAACCCGCGGTTTTCAGCCTGGATTTTTGGCTTTCTTTTTCCACTACCTCTCTTTTTTTGCCGTCTGCTTCTTTCCCTGTCTGCAGTTCTTTTCCTTTCCCCTTTTTTTCATCGGCCCTTTTTCCGTCTCTTTGCTTCTCGACAGAAGGTGCGCCTTCCAGTTTTGCCTGCTTGAGCTCGCCAAGGTCAACATCTTCCAGCCTCTTTCCTGTCAGTTTGTCCTGGACCCGGTCAACATAAACGGCGGTCACAAAAGGGAGTTCGTCTTCGACCCGTTTGAGCAGTTTTTCCCTGATAAGTTCGGAGACATGAAACCGCAACAGCAAGCGCGGCTTTTCCTCAATCGCGCTTTCGGGTTCGGCCTCAGGAAGGTATTCGATAATTTTTTGCTCCAGCCGGTCGAGGTTAATCTTTCTCAGGGCTGAAATCGGGATAATTTCTTTAAACGGCAAAAGGTCTTTGTATTTATCTATTAGCGGCAGAATCCTGTCCTTCCGGATAATATCGACTTTGTTAATAAACAAAAAGATGGGCCGGTTGAGCCTGGGTAACATATTAATAACGAAGCTGTCTCCCTGACCGTAGGGTTGGGTGGCGTCGATGAGCAGACAGAGAAGGTCGGCTGTCTCGAGAGAGGAAAGGACAAAGTTCATCATCCTTTTGTTAAGTTTATGCAGCGGCCGATGAATCCCAGGATTATCGATGAAGATTATTTCGGCTTCCCCCACCTCTTTGCGGCCGAGAATGGTTGTGCGCGTCGTCTGGGGTTTATCAGAAATAATCGCCAGCTTTTCCCCAAGAAGTGAATTAAGCAACGTCGATTTCCCGACGTTCGGCCGGCCGATGAGAGCAACCTTGCCTCTTTTCATGACGGGGAGGCTCCGCCGCTCTGGGCCTGACCTTCTTTCTTTATTTTCACCCGGATGACTTTCTTTTTATCGGCTTCGAGAATTTCAAACCGAAGCCCGTGGAGAGAAAAAACCTCTCCTTTTTGCGGCAACCGGCCCAGGTGATGATTGACGAGGCCGCTGACTGTGATGTAGTCTTCCGGCATCAAGTCAACGTCGAAGAGCTTCTCGACCTCCTCCACTTCTGTTTCTCCGGAAACCGAGTATTCCCCCGTGGCGAGCAAAGTTATCCGCTCTTCCTCGGTATCATACTCGTCCTGAATCTCGCCCACTATCTCCTCGACTAAGTCTTCCATCGTTACCAGGCCGGCTACCCCGCCGTGTTCATCGACGACCACCGCCAATTTCTGCTTTCTTTTCTTGAACTCCTTGAGCAATTCAGTCACCTTCATCGTTTCAGGAACAAAATAAACCGGCCTCATTATTTTCTCGACTGACGTTTGGCCGGCGGCTTCGTCGCTGAAAGCGAGCAAGTCCTTGACTATGGCCAACCCCTCGATATTATCGATGCGGTCGCGATACACAGGGATGCGGGAGTATTTTTCCTTGAGGATGAGCTGTTTTAGCTCGGCCAGCGAGGCATCTTTGCGAATGCAGACCATGTCGACCCGTGGCGTCATCACCTCGCGGACTAAAGTGTCGCCGAATTCGACTACCCCCCTTAGAAGGGGCCCCTCTTCTTTTTCAATGATCCCCTCCTCGTGGGCTTCGTCGATGAAGGTTTCGATTTCTTCTTCGGTCGCTTCTCTGGTCGAGGCCATGGTTTCGGCTTCTTTCCGGAGAAAATAAACCGCCGGCCGACCCAGAAAGGAAAGCAACCCGACAAAAGGCACCAGGCTGATAAAAACAGCCTTCCGATTGAGGCTGTAAACCAGCCGGGGCAAGAGTTCAAACCCGAAGACAACCAGGGCCAGGGAAAAGAGCAAGGCCCAGATTGTCCAGAGGCGAAGACGGGGAAAGACAAGGAAGAGGCTTAAGAGCAAGCTGACGAGAAAAATCATCCGCCATACCTCGGCCGCCGCCCGCAATTCTTCCAGCCTGTCAAGAATTTTTCCCCGCACCTCTTTTTTCTGGTCGTCGAGGAGCCGACTTAAAGAAATTTTCGAAGAAGCGCTGAGGGCGATGTAAAAAAGAGATAGCAAAAAAGTCGGCAGGAAAAGCACGACCAGCAGCCCGATTTTTAAGACTGAGGAAGACATGGGATTATTTTAGCCCGAGGAATGACTTAACGCGGGCTTCCTCTGCTTCGATTCCCTGGCCGTGGTCGTATCCGAGAAGATGGAGAAAACCGTGAATGGTCAGCCAATCAAGTTCTTTTTCGAGTTTAGCCTCAACCCGGCCGCACTGGGAGAAAGCCTTAGGGACTGAAATAATGATATCCCCTAAATAATACCGGCCGTCGCAACCCTTCTCTCGGATGGGAAAACTCAAGACATCCGTCGGCCGGTCCTTTTTCCGGAAACGACGGTTGAGACGCCGGATTGTCTGGTTGCCGCAGAAGACAAGGCTCAAGGCAGCGTCCGGGAGGCGGTAAAAAGAGACGAGCCTCCCGACAAGCCGCCGAAAATGGCCTATCCGGAGGTTATGTTTTTTTTGCTGGTTGATTATTTCGACCATGGTTTGGGCCCGATTTTGGCTCTTTCTTTTTTCTTTTCTTTCCTTCGAAATCGAAGGACGGATACTTGACCCGAGGATGATAGATACTATCCAGGGTCTCCAGGAAAGAGGCGGCTATTTTTCTCAGGTCCTTGAAGGACAGGTCGCATTCATCCAGCTGGCCGTCCTGGATATAACTCTCGAAAATATCGTTAATCATCCGCTTGAGGTTATCCTGGTTGGGTGAAGAAAGGCTCCGGGAAGCGGCCTCGACTGAATCAGCCAGCAAAATGAGCGCCGCTTCTTTACTCAACGGCGGCGGGCCAGGATAACGGTAAGTCTCTTCACCCACCCGATTCATCTCCTGGTCATAGCTCTCCTTAGCCTTCTCATAAAAATAGCGAACGAGCGAATTGCCGTGATGCTGAGCAATAAGCTCTCTGATTTTTTCCGGTAGCCGGAGCTTGCGGGCTAACTCAACGCTGTCTTTGACATGATTGATAATGACCAGGGCGCTTAGCTGAGGACTTAGTTCTTTGTGAGCATCGGGGTTTCGGGCGGTGTTTTCGATAAAGTATTCAGGCCGCTTGACTTTACCGATATCGTGGTAAAGGGCTCCTGCCCTGACGAGCAGCGGGTCTGCCTTGATGGCCGCCGCGGCTTTTTCGGCCAAGGTGGCCACGATCAGCGAATGATGGTAGGACCCTGGAGCTTCGAGGGCCATCTGCCGGAAAATGGGCAGGTCAGAGTTGGTCAATTCCAGCAACTTGGCCTGGGTCAATATCCCAAAGATGGTTTCAAAACCGGGCAGAAGCAGGAAACCCACAACCCCGCTGAGCACGCCGCCAATTTCAGCCATCAGAACAAGCCCCAGGGGTTCAAGCGGCAGGGGCGGGGTTTGGCGGGTAAGAAGGGTAATCAGAGCTAAAATTATATTAATCGGTCCGACGAATAAAATTCCGGCTTTCAGGGTTGAGCCGCGGTTGCGCCGGCCGTAATACTTAATCCCGTAAATTGCCGCCAGGCTGCCGATAAAAACATACACCATAAAATAGAAATCCCCCTGGGTAAGAAAGCCCGCCAATAAGCTGTTAATGATGGCCAGGATTAAAGCCAGATGGTTAATCGTCAAGAAGGTTATGATTAAAGTTCCCGCCTGGAGAGGTATAGCATAATAATAAGAACTCACCTCCGCCAAAAAGGCCCAGCGAGCATGCTGGCTGAAAATACCCGCCAGCGAGATGGATATTTTCCCCAGAACCAGGCTGAGGAGGAGCAAGCTTCCCATCAAGAGAAAACGGTTCAGAGCCACATCATAGGCAAAAAGGCTCTTATGATAGAACCATACGGTTAAGAGGAGGAGGGTAAACAACAAAAAAGTCGCCAGAAAGTTTTTCCCCCACCCGGAGCGTAGTTCGAGGTTTTGGTTGATGAGCGAGATTAGTTTAATTGTTTCCGCCGAAGCTTCGTCTCCTTTCCGGATGATAACTTTGCCCTTTTTGAGACGGTAGAAAACAGTTTCCACCCTCGCCCTGGCTTCTTCCTTCCTTCTTTCTGTTTCCACCCGGTTGAAGTTTAAGTTGGGCGAAAGCAGCGACCCCCCGAGCTCGGTCAGTAGCTGCTGGGTTCGACCAGGGATGTTAGTCTTTTTTATCTCGGACGCCAGAAGTTGCCTTGCCTCTTTAAGGTCAAGGACGTCTTGAACGCGAACCGTCCTTTCTGGCCCGGTTGGTTCGCTGATATTAAAACCCCGCTCGGTCTCGCCCCTCAAGAAAAGAGCCTTCGAGCGCAGGATGCCCCGGTTAAAGACGAGGTTAAGGGCCTGACTTAGAGCCTCCTCAATTTCGGCCGTAAACCCCGTCCGGCGCCAGAGCTCCAGGTCCTGAGGTTCGACTTCAATCCCGGTTTTTTGCGCGAGAATCGCGGCAAATTCGGCCGGTTTCAGGGCGGTCTGCGGCGGGGTTTTTGTCCAATCGCGGCCGAGGGCAAAAAACATTCTTAACTTATCTTCGGTATTGAGGTAAGCATTAAGGTCAAGAGAATAAACAGGTAATACCGCGTTTTCGGCCTCCAGCCGCCGCTTTTCCGTGGTCTCGGTGTCTTCGATAGTTAAATCAACCGGCGAGACGATGTCACTCGGGGCAATATCCCCGGGTTTCAGCACTGGCAGGCTTTTGGTTGGCGTGTAAGAAAGGACGTAAGCGATAATAAAGACGAACAAGAAAAGGAAAACGAAAGGGTTGAGTAACAGTTTCCACTTGAAGGAGCGAGCTTCTGGCGAAGCCTTGAACAGCGACTGGGGTTTGGGCTGAGTGGGCCGAAGCGGCAGTGTTTTTTTAAAAAGTTTAAGCCGCCTAACGGAAAAAAAGCTCATTGATTAATCTTGGTTATTTTTTTCTTCGGCTTTTTGATAGGCGAGGATGATTTTTTGCACCAGCGGATGGCGGACGACATCCTTTTCGTTGAAGTGAATAAAGGCGATTTCTTTTATCGAGCGGAGAATTTTCATCGCCTGGAGAACGCCTGATTTTTCCGGATGAGGCAGGTCGATCTGGGTAATATCTGCCGTCACCACCACCTTGGAGTCGAAGCCCGAACGAGTCAGGAGCATTTTCATTTGTTCTTTGGTCGTATTCTGGGCTTCATCCAGAATAATGAAAGCGCTGTTCAGAGTGCGGCCTCTCATGTAGGCCAGCGGCGCGATTTCGATAACCCCCCTTTCGATCAGCCGGTTGGCCTGGTCAGCCTGGACGAGGTCAAACAGGGCGTCGTAAAGAGGCCGCAGATAGGGGTTTATTTTTTGGTACATATCGCCGGGAAGAAAGCCGAGGCGTTCGCCAGCCTCGACCGCCGGCCGGGTAAGGACAATCCGCTGAACCTGTTTTTCCTGAAGATAGGTAAGAGCCATCGCCATGGCTAAGTAGGTTTTACCCGTGCCCGCCGGACCGATCCCGAAAACCAGGTCATAATTTTTTATCGCCTGAATATACGCCTGTTGATTGAAACTTTTCGGGGTAACTGATTTCCGCGAAAGCGAGAGTGATTCTGAGGGGAAATAGTTCTCCAAAGGTTCTTGATTACCTCCTTCGAGCAGGTCGAGGGCGATATGAAAATCTTCCTCTCTTAAAGAGAGCCCTTTTTCTTCGAGTTCGCCCATTTTTTCAAAATAAAACTTGGCAAAAGCCACTTTTTTCGGGTCGCCGTTAAGAATAAGCTCGTCTCCCCGGATTGAAAGAGAGACACCCAGCCGGCCTTCTAACTTTCGCAGGTTTCGGTCGAGGATGCCTGAAAAGCGAGATTTCCGGATGTACGGGTGAGAAACTTTCTCCATTTCAGAGGAAAGGAGCCAGCCTCCTTAGGAACCGCAGTTTATTCATAGCTTCTAAATTATAATTAAATCATTAACCCTTTCCCGTTGTCAAGCTACCGGAAGGGAAGGCCGCAGGTCTGGTCAGCTCCCGCTGCCTTCTGGCTTATCTGCGGGTTTCCCGCCCGTCCTCCACTATTCTCAACTCAATTTGATCTCTCTTTGAACCGAAATTTATACCTTCTAATGATGACTAGGGGGAAAATTGTTGCCAGGATGCTCGCGCCAACAATTAGCCAGAGAATTAAGTGCTTATTATCTTTTGGTTTTTTTGCTAAAACGCGGGAAAGCATGATTACTCAACATGATTTTTTCCCATGCTTCAGGGTTGGGTTTAGGAAATTTTTTTCACAATATTCATTAACCCCGCATTGGACATACTTGGCTTTATCTATACAAAAAATTATTTTTTGCGGAAAGAAACGAACTTTACTTGAATCGTTAATTCATTTCCGCTGCTAAGCCGCCGAGGGGCATTGGATATCCCGGCTCCAAAAATTTCCTGGAAATTAAAGGCGGACTGAAAGCCCTCGTTCTTCCTGAACCTTTAAATATGAAAAGGTTTTTAAAGAGGTATACCATGCAAAGTTAAAATAAATAGGCGAGTCAAAGGTATCCGGCGGGAGCTGTTACGTCAGAATCAAAAGTAGACGGTAGGTGAAAAACAAAAGTAGAC
>JBBIRF010000033.1:0-30926 GCA_037441905.1 Candidatus Aminicenantota bacterium | reverse complement strand
TAACCGAGGAGCCAGCTTTCGTACCCGATAGCCTAAGAAATGAGTCTTCCTCTCCCGCGAATGCTTCCCCTTTGCCGCCCCAACCTTTGCCTCTGCCTCCACCCTCATCAGCTCCGCCAAAAACCACTCCAGCATCGCCTTTATTGGGTCCTCTTCGGTTAAAGATCCTGTTAGCAATCTCCGAAAAATTGCCTTATAATCTCTTTGAGCCATCGTAAAGAACAACCTCCTTTCATGAGCTTTTTCCTTAAAAAGGAGAGTTTACGATGGCTCACTCCCTAGATCAAATTGCGAACAATTTTCTACACCACCCTTCCAATAGCGCTAAATAATTCATGTTAATACCTCTTTACTTAATCGTATTTTTGAAAGCAAACTTAAGTATTTTTCCTTCCTCGTCAATTTTCTTTTGAGCTGAATTTGCCAAGTCAGCCAACAAAATTACATAGGTCCATATCCACATGCTAAGCCAACTTCTTCAGCTTTCCTAATAAATTCCATATCATTGTTAACAGTCTCTAAGCTAGCTTTAACCATAATCTCGTTTATTAATTTATTAATTATAAGAATTTTGGTCTCTGTTGGGTATTTCTTAGTGAGCGACTGCTGGTTATTTATAAGAGTGTTTATGAAAGAATCGGTATAAAAAACCCAGCTACGATGTATCTAACGCGGCAAGGTGCTATGTCGCCCTAGTTTTTCCCCGAAAGAGCCCCAATAATTATATTAAGGGCTGAGCCATCCGGACGGCAAAATAATTTCCTCTAGATTTTCTGGTCAGGCAACGAGTCGATTTCATATAGATTTTAAATGAGACAATTCGCCAATTTGACCGGAATCTAAGAAGCGTTTACACTAAAAGAATAACTAAGAGGAGAGGAGGGAAATTATGGCTGACAAGATTAAGAACCTTTCTGCGAAAGGAAAAGAGGCATCGCAGACCGTTTTTGTCGACCAATTCACCAACGGCATCCTTGACCCATCAAAACCCATGCTGGGTCCAGTTAAAGACGGTGGCCATATTGTAGCCAATACCGCACCCGGCTGCTGGGGACCAATGATAACTCCTGAAATCCGCGGCGGCCATGAAGTAACAATTCCGGTGGCCGTCGAAGGCGCTGAACCTGGGGATGCCATTGCCATCCATATTGAAGATATCACGGTCACTTCTCTGGCCACCGCTTCCGGCAACGACCGGATTATTGAGGGCAGATTTCTGGGCGACCCCTACGTTGCGGGAAAATGTCCGCAATGCGGAACCCTCTACCCAAAAACAGTAATAAAAGGCATTGGGCCTGAATCTGTCCGGTGTGCTAATTGTGGGGCCGAAGCCTCTCCTTTTGCCTTTACCAATGGATACACGATTGCTTTTGACCATGAAGCCGGAGTGGGCATTACCTTACCTAAGGAAGCAGCTGAAAAAATAGCTCATGAGGCTAAAAAATATGCCGCACTTCCTGATAATTCCATTCAGAACCCCATCCTGATTTTTGCTCCCCATGACCTGGTAGGCATAGCTACCAGGCTCAGACCATTTGTTGGCCAGCTAGGAACTACCCCGGCCATACATATGCCTGATTCGCACAATGCCGGTGACTTTGGAGTATTCCTTATAAATGCACCTCACGAATACGGAATCAAAGAAGACCAGTTAATAAACAGAAGTGACGGACATATGGACATAAGCGATGTCAGGGAAGGCGCTATCCTGGTCTGTCCGGTTAAAGTAAAAGGCGGCGGAGTTTATGCTGGTGATATGCATGCGCTACAGGGTGACGGTGAAATTGCCGGCCATACCTGTGATGTATCTGGAACAGTTACCCTGAAAGTGAACGTGCTCAAAAAAATAAATTTAGAAGGCCCGGTACTTCTGCCGCGGCTGGATGACCTTCCCTACCTGGCACGTCCGCTATCCCCTGAAGAAAAGGAAAAAGCTCAGAGGTTAGCCACACACTACGGCTTAAAAGAAATCGAAAAATCACTGCCGGTTTCAGTAATAGGTACAGGAGCCGACTTGAATAAAGCCACCAACAACGCACTGGAAAGAGCCGCTAGATTGTTTGGGATGAGTGTTCCCGAGGTTAGGAATCGGGCGACTATCAGCGGAACTATCAAGATCGGTCGCCATCCGGGAGTGGTTCAGGTAATTTTCCGCGTCCCGGTGGACCGGCTGGAAAAAGCAGGACTTCTGGAACTGGCCATAAAACAGTACGGAGAACCATAACCGCCAAAAAAACAGAAATCAGGTAGCGTGGAAGAGTTCTACCGCAGAAGGTTCGGGCTTATCTTCGTATATCAACGCTTGCTTCGGATAGAACACGAACTTATGGTAGAGGCAGAGGGCGGCCGCAATCATAATAAAGATGGTGTAAAAAATGAGAAAGCGACTGGTTCTAGCCAGAATCTCTGTCTCCAGCCAGCGAGGAATCAGGATGTAAGCAAATAATGAAATTAAATATACAATCCAGTAAAAATGTAGCTGACTTCTTCCGGGAACATAAGAGCAGGAAAAAGAAACTTATGGCTCCGGGAAAAGAGTCAATTCATCAACAGGACCGCACGATTTTCGATGAGACAATACTTTTTCTGTTGATATAAAAAATTATATTAAATAGAATCAATATGGTGGACCTAAAGTCCTAAAGTGCCTTATCTTTTGTCTTGACCAGGGGCATAGGGTTTGTCAGGGAAAAACACATGAATAGATGGAAAGATTGGTACGACCAGGGCAAAAGGGATATGGAAAAGGCCAGACTTGACTTAAGAAGTGGCTTTTATGAATGGGCCTGTTTTACTTCCCAGCAGGCTTCAGAGAAAGTTTTAAAAGCTCTGGGAATGAAAATGGGGATAGCACTGTGGGGGCACTCCCTTAACGAAATGATTAACCTGCTCTCCGAAAAATTGACTATCCCCGACGAAATCAAAGACAAAGCCAAATTACTCGACCTTTTCTACATACCTCCAAGATATCCCAATGGCTTTGCCGCCGGCAAGCCAGCCGATTATTTTTCGGAAAAACAGGCCAGGGAGGCCATAGATGCGGCAGACAGCCTCATCAGGTTCTGCGAAAGCTATCTGGCTGAATAAGAAGCTTCTGCTGGAAAAATTAAAACAAACAGCCGAAGAAGCCCGGAAATTATTCCCGGAAATAGTTGAAATCAGACTCATTGGCTCTCTGGCCCGAAATGAAGAAACGGGTCTGAGTGATGTGGACCTATTTATTATATCGGACACCACAGAAAGCAATCCGCTCGAAAGAATAAAGCCTTATTTTTATTTTTTTTCTGACCGCTTGAAGATAGCCCTGGATGTGATTGTAGCCCGCCCGGAAGAACTTTCCGTCTTTGAAAAAATGCTTGAAGGAAGCCTCCTTTTAGCCTGAGAAACGGCCCACCGGTTTATTAACACAAAAATCAGGCTTATTAGTAAATTATCGGGCCGAGGCCTGATTCTCTTATTTTCTGGTTAAAGGCAGCCACTTGGTCTTTGAGAATTCTTCCGAATCGGGCGAGCTCCTTGTCCGCCTCGGCCTTCAGCTCTTTAAAGAGCTCATAAGACTGGTCAGTCGGCCTGGCATCAACGCTGGCGACCACTGAAGCCAGGGCGGCCAACCGGTTATCAAGCTTGATGGGATAGTTTAGAGGGTCCTGGGGCGCTTGAGACCTCGGCTGAATTAAGGCTTCTTCGACTTCCCGAAGCTCGCTTATTATCTTTTTAGCCTCAGCAATATGATCTTTTACCTCGGCCTGAAGTTCCTGGCTTTCTCCTGGTTTTGTCTGGAGTCTCGAAATAAGATCTTCGAGCTGCTGGCGAACTGAACGCAGCTTGAGAATTGCCAGGTTAACTTCATTCAGTTTATCCCTTATTTGCAGCAGCAAGTCAAATTGCTCTTGAAGGACCTTCTGGCTGGAATCGACGCGGGGGTCGATTTTCCATTCCCACTTCTGAGTCATCACTTCCTCCCCTACCCTTAGTCTAACCTGGTAAATTCCTGGAGGAACAACCGGCCCGGCCAGAGTCCCGGCCCAGATTACCGCGCCCGGCACAGCCTGAGCTGGCAGGACGCGCATGTCCCAGACGAAGCGATTCAACCCTTTTTCAGCCGGCACGAGGGGCGAAGTTCGAAGTAGTCTCATCTCTTTTCCGTCCTTCTCTTCCGAGGCACGAGGTTGACTCGTGAACGAACAAATTAGATTGCCGCTCTCATCCAGAAAATCGAGAAATATTGGCTTTTCAGGTTTTTCCTTCAGGTAATAAAAAATCATCGTTCCCCAAGCCGGGTTTTCTCCCGCTTCACCGCTTCCATAGCCCCCTCCCCTGGCCAGCCGGTAGGAATCTCTCGGCTTGAACAGGTGGTAGGCACTCTTAGTTATCTCTGGAGTTAGTTGATGCAAAGGCGTCAGGTCATCGAGAATCCAGAAGGAACGGCCGTGTGTCGCTGCCACCAGGTCGTCATCTTTGATGAAAAGGTCGTGCATAGGCACTACCGGAAGGTTAAGCTGGAGGGATTGCCAGTTGGCGCCGTCATCAAACGAGACAAAAACCCCTGTCTCCGTTCCGGCGTAAAGCAGCCCGCGCCTTTTTGGGTCTTCACGCACCACCCGAACAAAAGTGTTTGAGGGAAGACCGTTTGTGATTTTTCTCCAGGTTTTCCCGAAATCATCGGTTTTATAAATATACGGTCGGAAATCGTCAAGCTCGTGGCGGTCTGCGGCCAGATAGGCTGTCTCCGCGTTAAATGTTGAAACCTCAATCATCGATATCAAGCTCCACGGAGGAAGTTCTTTTGGGGTGATATTCTGCCAGGTTTTACCTCCATCCCGGGTAATGTGGACAAGGCCGTCGTCCGTTCCCGCCCAGAGAATATTCGGGTCGTGGTAAGATTCAGCCAGAGCGAAAATCGTGCAGTAATACTCGACAGAAGTATTATCTTTGGTAATCGGACCACCTGAGGGTCCTTGCTTGCTTTTGTCGTTGGTCGTCAGGTCCGGACTGATAATTTGCCAGCTCTGCCCTTCATTGGTCGACTTAAAAAGGACCTGGGCGGCATGATAAAGCACATTGGGGTCAAACCGGGAGACTAAAATCGGCGCGGTCCATTGAAACCGGTATTTCAGGTCGCTTGCAGGCCAGCCCATGGGATTATCCGGCCAGGGATGGATGACGCGGGCGGTTTTAGTTTTTCCATCCCATCTTGTGATGAGCCCCCCATAGCTTCCGGCATAAACGATTTCCGGGTTGTCAGGCCGGGCGACCACATGACCGCTTTCTCCGCCTCCCACTGGTTCCCAATCAGTCGGATAAATTCCTGCCCTACCGGTGCGACTGGCAATGCGAACAGTCGTGTTATCTTGCTGGGCCCCAAGAACCCGGTAGGGAAAATGGTTATCACAGGTAACATGATAAAACTGGGCTGTCGGTTGGTTATCCAGCGAAGACCAGGATAGGCCGCCGTTAAGACTTACACATGCCCCGCCATCATTTCCGTTAATCATAATTTCCGGCGTGATAGGGTTAATCCAGAGGTCATGATTGTCTCCATGAGGCGTTCGGATAACAGAATAGGTTGAACCGCCGTCGATTGATTTATAGAACGCTGTATTAAGAACATAGACGGTGTCGGGGTCATGGGGATGGGCGTAAATTCGGCTGTAATACCAGGCTCGCTGCCGGAGGCGACGGTCAGAATTAACACGTTGCCAGGTCATGCCGCCGTCATCCGACCGAAAAACGCCGCCCTCCTCGGCTTCAATTATCGCCCACACTCGCTCTGGTTTAGCTGGCGAGACCGTTACCCCGATTTTGCCGATTATTCCCGTGGGCATGCCCGGTTTTCGGGTTAACTCTTCCCAGGTATCGCCTCCGTCGGTTGATTTAAAGAGGCCGCTTCCCGGGCCGCCGCTAACCAGGCTATAAGGAGTTCGATAAGCCTCCCAGAGGGCCGCGTAGATTATCCGGGGGTTTGTCGGGTCAAGAATGAGGTCAATGGCCCCAGCTCGGTTGCTGCGATAGAGAATTTTCTCCCATGTTTTTCCTCCGTCGCGTGAACGAAAGACACCTCTTTGTTCATTCGGACCGTAGACGTGGCCCAAAGCGGCCACATAAACTAAGTCCGGGTTATTAGGGTGAACTCTCACCCGGGATATCTGAGAAGTGTCCTCAAGCCCCAGATGAACCCAGGTTTTGCCGCCGTCAGTTGATTTATAGACGCCGTCGCCGTGCGAAACATTTCCTCTTATCGGAGCCTCTCCCATGCCAACATAAATGATGTTAGGGTCGCTCTCAGCTACCGCAATTGCACCGACCGACCCGGTCTTGAAAAAGCCGTCGGAAATATTAACCCAGGTTAAGCCAGCGTCTTCGGTTTTCCAGACACCGCCGCCCGTAGCCCCCATGTAGAAAACGAGGGGCTTCTGGGCGACACCGGTAACCGCCGTCACCCGGCCACCTCGATAAGGACCGATGCACCGCCAGCGCAGAGCCTGATAAGCCTCGGCCGCGATACCTGATTCCCCTTTCGCTGTTTCGGTGGCCTCAAGAAACCGTGGGGGAAAAACAGGACCAAGAGAAAAGATTAGCCCGAGAAAAAGGCAAAAAAGGCCAAAAAATAAAACTTTGTTCTGCTTCTTTCCCACCGAAGCCTCCTTCCGCCTTCGGCTTTCGGCGAAGGCTGTTGCTTTTTTGTTATTCTATAATACAGAGGTCAAAAAGCTAATTCAAAATTTTTATCAACGGTTAAAGACCAAATTGTCAGCCTGCATTTTTGGTCTTCTCATAAACCATTCGGCTAAGAGTGGGGCTCTGAAATATAGGAAACAAGAGAAAGAGAAAGAGAAAGAGAAAGAGAAAGCCAAGCTTATTTTTTTTCTTGCCGGCTAAATTTATAAAAGCTTAGAGATTTTTAACATTCATTCCAAGAGGGCTATCATTACGACGCTTGTTGAATCTTCAATAAGGCAATTTATTTTGAAATCATCATCATCTTCATCATCTTTTTCATCATCATCTTCTCCTTCTTCTTACTCTTATCCCCATTTCTTTTAACCACTCCTTTTCCTTTTCCTCAAATTTCAGCTCGCTATACTCACCCCAGTCAAGGCGCCGCCGCTGGCCAGTCTCATCCTCCACCTCAACCTCAAAATATTTTTTAAGGCTTCCCACGCAAAGCCTGACCTGTTTATTGAATTCTTTTATTTCCGTCTCATCAACGCCGCTACTTTTCATTTCAGCCAGAACTTGCTCGTAAGGGATAATCCTGACAATTTTGGCTTTGCTGCCAGGCATCTCGATTATCTCGCCAATTTGGGGATTCCAAATAAACCTGAGTGGCCTTACTTTGTACCCTTTCTTTTTCACTTTTTACTCCCGCTTTTTATTTTTAACATTTTTGTTTTTATGTTTTTTGCTCTCGCCGCCGGCCGAGCTTTTCGGCCGCCATTTTGCTCTTCAACCTTCGCGTCCTGGAATAGTAAATTTAGAACATTGTGGATGAAAAAAGCAAATAAGAGTTTCCCTCGCCTTGTTCCCTATCGCCCTCATGCCCCTCGATTACTTAACAACCTTCTTGCGGATGAACCACAAAAAGTTTCAGCCGAACAAAAGCACACCTACTTGAAACCTGGCATGATGCGATATCTATACTTAGGCCTGATTCTCTTCTGAAGAATAATAAATTTACTTCAGTCGGTTCTCGACTGCCTTCCAGTTCAGATTCTTGAAAAAAGCATCAATGTAATCCGCCTTCCTCAATCCATAATCAGTGATGAAGGCGTGCTCGAAAACATCCATAATGAGGAGTAATTCGCAGCCAGCGGGGTGGCCGACGTCATGTTCGTTAATCCAGAAATTAATCAACCGCCCCGTATGCAAGTCCTGATAAAGGCCTACCCAGCCGATGCCTCTCATGCCGCCTATGGCCCTGAACTCTTTGTCCCATAACTCGAAGCTGCCGAAGCTTTCGCTTATCTTGCGGTAAAGCTTGCTGCCGGATGATAGGGCTTCTTTTCCGCCGAGATTCTCAAAGTAGTATTCATGGAGCCTCATCCCGTTCCATTCCCAGCCGAGGCGTCTCTTCTGTTCCGCAAAGTCCGGCCCAGCTGTTTTTCCTTCGTTTACCATCTGAGCCAATGTCTCCAGCAGCTTATTGGTGTTATTAACATACCCCTGATAAAGCGTGAAATGGTTCTTAAGCAGAGTTTCGCTAAAACCTGGCATGCCCAGTAAAGCGGAATAATCTTTGGCCTGATATGCCATCTTCTTACCTCCTTCTTTTCCTATTCCCAAAAATTTTCCCGGTGCCCTGAACAGACTTCCCAGAGCTCCCATAAGAAAAATAAAGTTTCGTCTTTTCAGATTCATCCCTCCTTTATGAATTTTTATTGAATACTTTCAGGCTGCGTCCTGGCCACATCTTCCACGCCAGGCACGAGGCCAAGCTTTCTTTTAATTTGCCAGTCAACAAGGCCACATCACGCGCATAACAGACATTTTCTTCTTGGAGGCCGAACGACCTCTGCTGTCGGCGTTCGGCTCATTGCGCCGAGGCAATTACAAGGAATAACACCGGGCGCTTTAAAAAAATCGGTACACATTCTATATTTCTTATTTTTTTTCATAACCTTGCGGTCGACCCTGCTGGCCTCATTTAATCCTCTGACCGGCCATCCTCCACTTAAAAGAAGCCTTCATTTCGCCCTTGGTAGCTCTAGATAAATGATATTAAACCTTATTTGTTAATCAAAAAAAGTAGGTCAGGCCAACGCAGAAAACATAATTATTCATGTTCAAGCGATAAACTATATCAGCGGGCACAGGAATTCCTATTTCCTGAAAATAAGAGGCCGGAACTATGGTTTCATATTTATTTTTATTCAGACCAAAAGAAAAGCGCTGGTCAACGGCGAGCCGGCCAGGGCCAATCTCGAAATCCAGGCCGCCTCCGAACACGAATCTAATTTCAATAGTATTGAGCTGGCTGGTCACGTTTTCAGTTCGAAAATGGGAAATATTCAACCCTGCTATGCTGATGTTAACCCTGTTTTCCAATTGCCCCCTCAGTTTCAGGCCGGCAGACAAACCCGTTAGAAATGTCGGTTTCACGGTCGGCCCCAACGGCAAGGCTACTTTTAGCAGAAGGGGAATTTCCAGGTATTCAAGCAGTTTGTTATCAACTACGTTTACCTGAAAGCCAGGAATAAATACGGGCAGGGGCACCTGGACATCATATTTCCCTCCCTTTTGGAAGTACAGAAATTCCGGCTGAAAGTAAAGCCAATTGGTCAATCTAATATTGCCGACTAAGCCGATTGTCACGCCGTTGGTGGCCATCTTCTTCACCTGGACATCCTCTCCGGTTTCTTCAGCCCGCAGCTGGCTCCTTGTATAGCCTAGTTTGAGACCGATAGTGGGCGACTCCAATGCTTCAAGGCTACTCACCAGACCGGAAATCATCAGCAGAATTGAGACGCCTAATACTGTCAAACTTCCACGCTTCATAAGGTTCCTCCCTTTGCGGCGCATTTTATCAAAATTATTCCAGAAAGTCTATTACAAATATAAACTATATAAAATTAACTGGATATTATCTTTGTTGCAGAAATTAGTGCCTTCACCTTAATCACCACCAGTTCAACCAATAAAATCACGACCGATGTCAAAAATTCTGTTCCCCTGACGCGAGGGTTTTCTTCTTTAATATGAGGCTTGAAGCTATCTTGAAGCTATAAGGATAATATTATATTTCCTTAATAGCCGAGAAGAAATGAATAGTTGAGTCTGAGCGATGGCTGGGTGGCCAGATTACGCTTTTATTCAGAAGACTTACCCGGGATCAAGATTCAAACATACAAACTTTTATTCTAAAATGGAAAGGATGAACTCTTACATCTTTCCTATCTTTCTTCTTGTTTTTTTCTGGCTGCTGCTCTTCCTGCTTCTCTGGAAAATACCTTTAGCTCGGAACGTCACCAGAGAGAAACGCTCGACGACAGAGTTGAGCCCTACTCGAGAGATGTCAGTTTCTATAATTATTCCAGCAAGGAATGAAGAAAAAAACCTCGGGAGCCTGCTTGATTCCCTGAACTGTCAAACTTTGGCTCCCTCTGAAATCATTGTCGTAAACGACGGTTCTGAAGATAGAACCGCAAGCATAAGCTTAGAGAAAGGAGCCTCCCTGATAAACCTGCCCAATTTACCTCCAGGCTGGACTGGAAAAGCTCATGCCTGTTTTCAAGGAGCTAAAGCTGCTTCTGGAGACCTGCTGATTTTTCTCGATGCTGATACTGTTATCGAGAGAGATGGCCTAGAAACCGTTTTGAACCTTTTCGAAAAAAAAGGGTGGCTTCGTTTCGATCCAGCCGTTTCACCGGATGAAACAACCTTACGAAAAGCTTTCAGCCTTTTTTAACCTTATTCTTTTCTTAAATATGAATATTTCCTCCTGCCTTCGAAGGTTGAACCAACCCCGGGGAGCCTTTGGCCCATGTTTTATCTGCCGTAAATCTGACTATTTCTCCCTTGGCGGGCACGAAGCTGTCAAGGCTGAAATAATCGAAGATATGGCTCTGGGCAAACTGGCCCAACGAAAGGGCTATCAAGTGCACTGTTTTGCCGGAAAAGGGGTTATTTCTTTCAGGATGTATCCTGGAGGTCTTGTCCAGCTCATTGAAGGCTGGACCAAGAACTTTGCGACTGGGGCCGTCAAGACCGGCCTTTTCCTCTTTTTGGTTTCATTCGGTTGGGTTACGGGAGCCATGAGTGGTCCCGTAAATTTCCTTAAAGGAATAACTACAGGCGACAGTTTTCTCTGGCAGTCAGGTATCATTCTTTATCCTATTTATACTGCCCAGATTTATTATTTCCTGCGCCAACTGGGAAACTTCGGGATATTTTCCGCTCTTTTTTATCCTTTCAATCTGGCCTTTTTCATTTTCGTCTTTCTTAGATCCTTGGTTTATACTCATCTCTTAGGTTATGTTTATTGGAAGGGTAGAAAAATCAGGCTGACTCCACTCTATCGTCGCCCAAAGGTCACCTGATTATCATATCTAACCATGTACTAAAGGAAAACCAATTTCCAGGGTGTATGCTGGTTATTTTGCTGGGGAAGGACGGGAATGGGAAGTGAATCTGAAGCTCGCGAGGCACGAGATATTTTTAATAAAATTCTAGATATAAGCTTTGAAGAATTCGATCAAAAAGTTGGGCTGGAAAAGGCAAGAAACTTAAGATACGAACCTCGCAACATAGAAAGAGAATTAGCGGAGCTATTGGGCAGATAGTAACAATTATTTTTCAAAAAATAAACACTAATAATATAAGCATCATTAGACAGGAGATATAGCAGGACAATAATTAGACTGTAAAAATGAAAAGCCTAATAAGCGGAAAAAGGCTACGCGAATGAGCTAATTATTTCTCGTTGATCTCAAGGCAGCCATAGGCTAGGAATTGTGTTTTCGCTGACTCCTTGAAACAAGAAACTTTTTTTATTTATACGGTTCTTATCTTATATCTTTTAATCATTAAAGGTTGCAATCGAAGATAATAGAGGAAACTAAAGTCTGTTTCCCTTTTTTCTCCTTCTTCCTTGCTCTACACTGACCTTGTTTATATGGAGCCTAATGGCATCTTTTTCTTCTTCTCTCTTCTTCCCTTTCTTCCTAATTAAAGCTTTTTGACCGTTTTCTTGAGTGTTTCCCACTGGTCTTCAGTCATACTTGTCCCGGTAAACAAAGTGACGCCGCTGGCTCCGTTCTCGACAGCCACGCGGACCGCCGCCGCCATCTTCTCTCCCGGAAGCCATTCGACAAAAAGGCCGCTGTAAAGTTTTGCTCTTCCCGCCAGCGCCCCCACTCCTTCTCGCGTGACCCGTCCTATCCAGCTTACATCCTCCAGATAATACTCGTGATACATCATGGGGAAAAAGGCGTCGAGATTCCAGCTCGGCCAATCCTGTCGCACCAGCGTCCGGGCAATCAAAGGCGAAGGAAAAACGGCGGCCGTCAACTTTTTCTTCTTCTTATGAGCCACCTCAACCAGCCGATTTACCAACTTAGTGACGCTATCATAACGAAATCTGACCCAGGTGTCATCCCGGGATGGGTCCTCCAGCTCGAGAGGGTCGCGGCCCGTCTTCTCGTGGAAAAGCTTTCGGCAAACCTGGCAGTAGCAATAATCAAACTCAGGAAACTCCCTGTCCTGGACTAAGTTATACTTCGGCTGAATTCCCACGGGAAGGATAACATCGGGATAACGAATGTAATCAAGGTGGACTCCAGCTAAGCCTTTTATATCACAAAGACTTGCCACTCTCTCTTCCAGGTATTGGCGCACTTCTTCTCGTGAAGGACAGAGCCAGGTGTAATAAGGAACATAAGGCGGTTTCTCCAGGCAGGAGATTCCCTCACGGTTGACCATGAACCACTCAGGATGGCTCATCTTTACCTTTTCATCCTGGCATTCGAGCGCAATGATCCAGTGATGAAGCTCCACCCCCGTTTTTCCCGCAAGAGGAACAAGCTCGTTAACCTTCTCAGGCTTTGCCAGAACAAGTCCTCCTTCTACGCCATGGGTTCTCATCGTGCTGAAAATCCGTTCCCAGTCGCTCAGGGTATCCTCTTTCTTTTCTGCAAGCCAGGCCCAGTTCTTGAGTTTAGACCTCCGGAGGAAGCATCCCGGGAAAAAGCTTAAACCCACAAGGAGCGAAACCGAGCCCAGGCCGCTGAGAGCCAAAAATTCCCTTCTCGAGACCTCCCGTAGGTCCACCGAGTCCCCAAAAGTATTACGCGTTCTTTCCTTCGGCCTATTCATGGGAACCCCTTTTTAGACCTGGATTTTTAAACTTCCATTTATTCTTTTCAAGGAAAGTATACCTTGGCTGATAGAAAGAATTCAAGAAAATGGAAAGTAGAAAAATAGAACGTTATTTGGTATAAAATTAAAAATAAATATTAAGATTTGTTAGGGGAAAAAAACCTAATGGGGAGAAAATGAACCAGCTTCGAGTTGGTTTTGGCGAAACAAAGATTACTCCTCCCCTGGGGACAGATTTAGCCGGGTTTGGTTTTTACCTTGACCGCCGGGCGACGGTTATCCGCGACAACCTCAAGGCCAGCGTCCTTTACCTGAGGAACGAAAAAACCAGCCTTTGCCTTATCAGCCTTGACCTTTTATGTTTAAGCGTCGAGTTTGCCGACCAAATCAGGAAAATTATCTCTGACGAGCACCGTCTTCCGGCTGAGAACATTTTGGTGGCGTGCACGCATACTCATTCCGGGCCGGCTGTCCAGCCTCTTCCGGGACTCGGCCGGGTAAACAAGGCCTATGTCCAATCATTACCTCAACTCATCCTCGAAGCAACAGTGACGGCCGTTAGGTCATTAAGACCGGCCACCTTCGCGTTTCATCAAGAGGCTATCGAACCCATCGGTTATAACCGCCGCCTGAGCAATTTTCAGGAAATCGACCCTTGGCTCAGAGTAGGAATTTTCAAGCTGGGCAGAACATCAATCTTCCTCCTAAACTATGCCTGCCACCCGGTAACCCTGGGCCCAACTAAAGAAATCGCCGCCGATTGGCCTGGAGCTGCGGTCAAAGCCCTGGAAACGAGAGGACACCGAGCACTCGTCCTTCAGGGGTTTTGCGGCGATATTGACCCCGTGAGCTATTTAAATCGACGCATGGGTAACCTCAAGGGAGACTATGAACTTTGCGGAGCAATAATTGCCAGCCGCGCTCTAAAATCGCTACGGTATGCGAATTTCACCCCGAACGTCGAACTCGCGGCCGCCGAAGAAAGAATAAAGCTGCCGCTTTCTGTCTTCTCCCGAGAAGACCTGGATAAAGAGACAGAAGCTGCCCTGGAAGCTAACAGACAATTTCCGAACGCTTCTCGCGTGGTGAAAATCTGGAGAAAGAAAATCGAAAAAATCTATGATGATGCCCTTAAAAATCCATGGCTGGATAATGTTCCTGTTCAAGCCATAAAAATCGGCCAAATGAAGCTCATTGCCTTCCCTGGCGAGCCATTCTGTGCCCTCGGGCTAAAACTCATGGAGAAGTGGCCGACCTTGGTTCCTGTTGGCTATGCCAATGGCGACGTCGGCTATTTCCCCACGACGGAGGCTTATAAATCCCCGGGCGATTATGCCTGTTATTGCGCCCCCAAGTTTTACGGCACGTTTAATTTTTCTCCCGAAGTGGAATCAGTCATCCTTGAGGCAGCCGCCGGGCTCCTTGCCCGTCTCTGACTAATGATGCCTGTTGATGATAAAATAACAAGTTAAAAGGCGAAAACAGTAAACAAGGCAAACGAAGAAGGAAAGTTAACAAGTCGGAAAACCAATTGTCAAAGGAGCGTGCAGGAGGAAGTTATGGGGTGGGTTTATTTAGCGCTGGCGGTTGGCGGGTTTGTAGCGCTGAATTTTCTCATGAAACTGGGAACTATAAAAGGCTTTTCTTCTATCCACTTGACTGCTTCTCTTTTTGTTTTTGCTTCTTTATATTGCCTCTTTTTTGTTCTTTTTGGCCGCGAACCTCTTCACGCTTCGAGCTCGGTAATATGTCTCGCCGTGGCCGGAGGATGCGGCGGCGCGGTTGCCTATTTTTTCTTTCTCCAAGCGCTGGGCATCGGCAATTATGCTCTTACCATCTCGATCTATACCCTAACTTTTCTTAACCCCGTCGTTTTTTCTATCATTGTCTGGCGAAGCCCTTTAACCTCTGCAGTAGCTTTGGGAATTATTGCCATTATTTTTGGCCTCGTCTTAATTTCTTTAGCCGGTTTTAACCTCGAAACCCAAAAGACCGGCCTTTACTTCAAATGGATAGTTTTCCTGGCAGCCTGCTTCTTCCTTACCGGCATACCCCAGGTCTCTCAGGCAGCCGCTGTCCGTCTCCAGGCCATCAATATCTGGTTTTATCTTTTTTTGGCTTTTCTGTCTGGAAGTCTTGTTTTTATTATATATCTAACACTAAGAGGAAGAAGGTTGCCGCCTCGGACATTCGCTTTAGGTGCCCTGGCTGCTGTCGGAAGCGTTGCCGGCAATTTTTTCCTGATGAAAGCTCTCTCAGAACTTCCCGCGCCGGTCGTTTTTCCAATCAATCAAGCAGGCCCGATAATCGCTGCTGTCTTCCTCTCGCTTTTTTACTTTAAAGAAAAAATAAGGCCGATAGCCTATTTTGGTATCGCTATTGGAGTGGCGGGGATCGTTCTCCTCTCCCGCTAAGAAACGGTAAAAAAAGAGCCACAATCTATATTTCCTATTTCTTAAGCCTTTCAGATTTTTTTGCAGATAAGAGCTGGAGATTTTCGACAATTTTCTGCGAGGTCCAACGTTGGTCAGCTTGTTATAGAAAAGGATAATCATAATGTTATCAAGAAAATAAAAGAACATTCTATGCCCTTCGCTGGTCTATCATTCCTCGCTAAAAAGTTTTTTATTTTAATTACTCGGCTTCTTAGATTGTCAGATAACCTCTCTGAATGTCTCCAGGTTTTTCTTAATGCAATCAGGCTGATAAAAAATTCAGAAAAGGTGAGGCGGCCCCTTTTTAGTTAGCGGGTCGACTGTTTAAGAATGGAGCGGGGCGAATCAGTCTAATCTCTATTTTTTCCCAAACGTTATTCAGGACATATGGCTCCCGACTTAACCACTCCTGCTCCAGTTGCTGGCGCGATTCAAACTCGCAGATGATGAGCGAGCCTATCAGGTCGCCGGCTTCGTTCAGGATACCGGCGGCATAAAGGCATCTCCTCTCGCGGTAAAGGTTCTCCCCAAGCTGGAGATGTTCAGAGCGGCAGGCCTGACGACGTTCTGGGCCTGCGGGCGGAAGATAATCATAAGCCAAGACCATAAAAATCATTTTTCACCTCAATTTATAAAAAAGAGATAGCTTTGCCCGCCCCTAATATTGGGAAAAAAAATACAATTTTCTCTTTTTAAAATGAAACAACCATTTCCTGCCATATACACCATTTTATATTTTCTACCGACCTTGCTCTTATTATTTGTCTGTCGGCCTCTATCATTCATTATTTAATTCCTCCAGCGTTCTTAATTATTCTTAATTCTTAATTATTTCAAGAGAGACGCCATAAAAAAATCGGGACATGATCTATATTTCCCATTTTTGACAAGGTGGGAACAATAAAATAAGAATTCCGTCCAGGGTTGCATCCGGGAAAAATTGTTCAATACTTTATCGAGCCATGTTTAAAAGTTGACGAAGAGCGGCTATTCTGATAGCCTTAGAGTGTTACGCTTTTTATTTTGGTATTACGATTTGAGGGTCGGACGATTAACTTTCAGGTCCAATAGAACATAAGCTTAATCTTTTATTACCAACTGACCTCCTATTCGGACGCTTAAAAGGCCTTAGAAAAAAGAAAATGCAATTTACTGAATCGGAAGAAAGAAAAATGCGAGCAACTGAAAGGATTCGACGGGGTATTCCTGGACCGGACATAAAGGAAACAGCTGCTGAGCGCTGGGATAGGCATATGGCCTCCTGGATTGAGTGTCAGATGAGAACCGGCCGCCGGCCTCTTTCGCCCTGGGAGTCAGCTCGCGCCGCCCGGCGTTACTGGGAACAAGTTCAACACCACCAACAGGAACGGATTGAATTTCTTATCTCACGGTTTCAGCCGGTAGCAGGAAAAAGAATAGTTGATATCGGGTGCGGACCGGGCGTCCTGGCGATTCCGCTGGCCGAAGCCGGAGCAAAAGTCACCGGAATTGAGCCATCCCCGGCCATGCTTGAATTTGTCCGCCAACTGGCTGAGCAGAAAAACCTCGCGGAAATATGTTTTTTGCCTGGCCGCTGGGAAGACCATAACCCAATTAACTTGCTTAATGAAAACGGGCCGTATCATACGGTCGTCGCTTCCCTTTCTCTGCTGATGGTCGGAATCAGAGATTGCCTGCTCAAGATGCGACAGGTGTGCGCCGCTGACGGTTCTGTCTTCTTACTATGGCCCCAGGTGCCCAACCACTGGACAGAGGAATTGAGCGAGCTCTATCCCCGGCTTTACGGCTTCCCTTATGTGCAAAAACCAGGGGCTGACTTGCTGCTTGAAGTGTTGCTGGAGTTACAGGAAGAGCAAGCAAAAGAAAACAAGAAAACGAGAGGTGAAAACCGGACGTCAGATTACCAAATCTCTAATAGTTGGGCCTTTGTTTATCGGACGCCAGAGAAGCAAGGTGAGATTTTTCGCGCATCGCTAAAAGAAGCTCCGCCTTTCGAGCAAGCAGGCTCTCAGGCAAGACTTCAGAAGATAGATAAGATTAATAATTCGAACGAAAAAAATGACACAACTCTAGAAATACCCATTCCGAAAATAGAAACTGAATCAGCACTCTTCACTTACCGAGAATCATTTATCTCTCCCGCCGAAGCTCTCGTTCATTTTCAAAGTTATTTCGGAGTAGACGAAGCCGACGGCCGTCGGATGACCATCCTCCGGGAGTTACTCGCGCGGAATCTTAAATCGCATAACGGTTCCTTGTGGCTCGAACATCCCCTCCCCACCCTTCTCCTCCGATTTTAAAATTCAGGAAATAAAAATTCGGGGACAACTATCAAGGGCCCCAAACCTCCCGGCGAAATAGAGCGTTTAATAAAGCTGGGCGGCCAACTCATTCCTGGACCGGAAACTGCCTCGACTGGAAAAAAGGTTAGTTTCAGGTTATGTTTATGACTATTTTTATGACGACAAGAAGTAGCGGCATACCGACCATAAAAATTAATGCAGGAGAAAAGTCCTCGCGCCTTAAAATATATATTCTTTTCCCGAGGCTTAATTCTTGCTTGCCTATGTTTTCAATAGAAAGGAGGCTCCATGAAAAAGGTAAGCGCAAACCTGACAACCCTTGCCATCATGGCCTTGCTTCTCGGCGCCACGGTGCTTTTAGCCGAGAGCCGCGGAGTTGAACACGGGATGCGTTATGACCGCCTCGTCATCCGCAACGTCATCGTCATTGACGGAAACGGGACTCCGCCGCGAGGCCCTCAAGACATCATCATCGAGGGCAACGTCATTGCTGCCGTCAGACCCGCCGACCGGCGTCCGGACGCCTACAAAGACGAAAAACATGTCCTTGACGGAACAGGCATGTATCTTCTTCCCGGGTTAATTAACAACCACGTTCATCTCCACGACGAACGAGCCGGGATTCCCCAGCCCTTCGAGTATGAACATAAAATCTGGTTATCCTGCGGGATTACAACCGTCCGCGATGTAGGCAGCGACCCAAAGAAGGCTGTCGCCGAGCGCCGCAAGAGTCAGGAAGGAACGATTGCCGCGCCGCGAATTTTTGTCTATATGGTCGCGGGCGGCCGCAACCCAGAAGAGGCTCGGAAGGCTGTTCGCGCCATCAAAGAACAAGGCGGGGACGGAGTCAAAATTTTCGGCATGGACCGGGATATCATGCAGGCGGTGGCGGAGGAAGCGAAGAAGCTCGGCCTCAGAGTGGCAAGCCACATGGGAGTCGAGGAGACCGACGCCCGCGACCTGGCTGCTTTCGGTATCACTACGGTCGAGCACTGGTACGGGATACCAGATGCTGCCCTCAAAGGCTCCCAAAACTTCCCTCCTTCCTACAATTACTCCAACGAAAACGACCGTTTTCGCTGGGCCGGACGGCTGTGGCGCGAGGCTGACTCGGTCAAACTTGACGCTATCCTCAACCTGCTCATCGAAAAAGGCGTGGCCTGGGTCCCGACGTTCGCCACCTACGAGGCCTGCCGCGACATAACGCTTTACCGAAACTTGCCCTGGTTTAAAGAGTACCTCCATCCAGCCTTAGAAGAGTACTTTAAGCCCAGCCCCGCCCGGCATGGCGCTTTCACCTGGAACTGGTCGACAGAAGATGAAATCTGTTGGAAGGAAAACTTCAGAATCTGGATGAAGGCCGTGCGCGATTTCGCCGCCAAGGGAGGTTTAGTCGGCGTGGGTGATGACGCCGGGTTTATCTACACCCTTTACGGCTTTACTTTAATAAGGGAACTCGAGTTATTCCAGGAAGCGGGGTTCCATCCGATTGACGTCATCCAGTGTGCTACCGGGAATAATGCCCGTATTTTAGGGATGGAAGATAAGCTCGGCCGAGTGCGACAGGGGTTCCTGGCCGACCTCGTGCTTATCGACGAAAACCCGCTCGAAAACTTTAAGTATCTTTACCCCACCGGCGTGCTCGACATCAAAGACGGCAAGCTCGTCACCCGCGGCGGGATTAAATGGACGATCAAGGACGGAATCGTCTACCACACTCCTACCCTGATGGAAGACGTCAAGAGGATTGTCTCGGAAGCTCGCGCCGCAGGAAAATAAGAAACTCTTTACTTTATGCCTGCAGGCGGTTACTTGAGATAACGGTCAAACCAGGCTAAGGCTCGCTGGTAATAATCCATGACATGCTCTGGCTGCCTGAGGCCGTGGCCTTCGTTGGGGTAGATAGCCAGAACTGTCGGCACACCCAGTTTTTTCAGGGCAACGAACATTTGCTCGGCCTCGCCTAAGTTGACACAAAAGTCCCAGGCACCGTGGATAAATAAAGTAGGCGTTTTGCAATTTTTTATGTATTTTAGCGGAGACATATCCCAGGCCTTCTCGTAGTTATCCATCGGCATGAACCCGCCGTCGCTCTCAAACCAGTCAGGGTTGGCATCGGCCCAGTCGCTAATCAAGTTGCTGATGCTGGCGACACTTACCGCCGCCTTAAAACAATCAGTGTGGGTTATGACCCAGTTGGTCATGTATCCGCCGTAGCTTCCACCAGTGACACCAAGCCTCTTCGGGTCAACAAAATCGTAGTTTTGCAACACATAATCAACGCAAGCCATGATGTCCTTATAGTCTCCGCCTCCAAGGTCGCCAACGCAACCGTCAGAAAACTTCTGGCCATAACCCGAGCTTCCTCTTGGATTGGTAAACATGACCGCGTAGCCGTTAGCCGCCAGATACTGGAAAAAAGCCGAAATATTATAGCCGTATTGAGCATGCGGCCCGCCGTGGATGCTGAGAATCAGCGGGTACTTCTTCCCTTTCCGGAAATTAACCGGCTTCATTATCCAGCCCTCTATCTCCAGTCCGTCGAAGCTTTTCGCCTGAAACCTTTCCGGCTCGACGATTTCGACTTCATCGACAAACGCCTGATTGAAAGAAGTCAACCTGTCTTTTTTTTGTCCGTCGGCTGACAGCCGGTAAATTTCCGGCGGATGAGTTGCATCCTGAAAAACATAATAAACCTCGCCGTTTGGCCGGACAGCGTAGCTACCAACCTGGCCATAATCTTCGACCAAAGGAACAACTTTGCCGCCCTGCCTTGGAGCCACATAGAGGCAAACGCGGCCGGCGTTCTGAGCGGTGAAATAAACTTGCCGACTATCATTAGACCAGCGAATAGCCTGACTCCACTGGTCGAGCGGTTCGGTCAGGTTAACCGGAGTTCCTCCCTTAGCCGGGATGACATAAACTTTGGGAAATTCCGCATCGCTCTCTTTACTTCGTTTATCTCTAACCCTTCCCAGATAGGCAATTTCCTTGCCGTCCGGCGACCATACTGGCATATACTCCGGACCAACGGTCTTGGTTATTATCTGGAGTTTTTTCCCTTCAGTCGAGAGTAAGCAGAGGTCATTATTGTGGTTGAACTCGTCCTTTCCCGTTTGGTTAGAAACGCAGGCAACCCACTTTCCGTCCGGGGAATAAGAAATCGAATGGTAATCGAAGTCGCCAAAAGAAATCTGTTGGGGATTTCCGCCAGCCGCCGGGATGAGGTAAACATAAGTCCGCCGCATGTCTGAATAATAATAAAATGCTTTATAACCCAGCCGGTCAACAACCATGACCTTGTTTCCCGTTGGCGGGTTGAGCGGCGTCGGGGGATGATGGTCGTAATAACAGGGACCGGCGGCCGTATAAGCAAGCTTTTTCCCGTCAGGCGACCAGCAGAGCTCGTTGCCTTTCATCCCGATATAGGAATTGGACCTTTCGAGGCTAACAAGTTTCTTCCTGTCACGACCGTCTTTTCCCATTACCCACAGCCCGAGCTCCCCTTTTTCTGAGGCCAGAAAGGCAATTCTGGCGCCGTCTGGAGACCAGCGCAGGCTGTCAATTCCCCCTTCCACCTCGAGTAAGGTTCGGCTCTGGCCTTTTTCCAGGTCATATACCCAAAGAGTATTCAGGCTTCGGCCCAAGGAAAGGTTGGTTTCGGAAGTGATAAAAATAAGTTCCTGACCGCTGGGCGAAATTTCGAGCTCGCTTATTCTCTTCGTCCGGAAACTATCTTCAAGCTGCCACGGCCTTTTGGCCGAAAACATCGCAACGGGAATAACTAAGAGGCCGAGTAAAACTAAGACAACGATCACTATTCGGCCCGAGGGATTTCTTTTGACTTTCATCGCCTTCCCTCCGTTTAGCGGGGTTATCCACAAGTTTTTTTTCGGCATTTTTTGCCGACAAATTGCGCTTAATTAATATTCAAAAATCTACGCTTAATTAAGTTCTTACTGGGCTGTTTACCTATTAATTTTATATCTTTCCTACCAACCCTGTCTGCCCTTTTTTATCTATCCCCCTAACCTTCTCTCCTTCTAATGAGACTTCTCCGGCATTATTATTTGGATACTTCGACCGAATTTAGCCCCACGCCACAGCTCGATAGAAAATCCTATCCTCCATAAGAGCCTTTTTCTTTCCACCCAAGAAAAAAGGCTTTAGTCGGCAACCGTAAACCTAACTAAAAATTCAACCGGAATCCTAACTGGATAAGCCGCGGGTCGCCAGCTGAGACCGACTTGCCAAAATTGACACTTCTCCTGTTGCCTACCGGGTTGGCAAAATTCACCCGGTTGGTCACGTTGAACATCTCCACGAATACCTGAGCGCTATATTGATTCTTGAGCCTGAGGAAATAAGAAATTCTCATATCCAGGGAATAATAATGGGGTCCGCGCGCGTTATTCCGGTGGGAGCCTTCAGGATAATAATCCCGGTTAATTCCATCTTTGTTATAATCGTAGCCATAAACTATGGAATAAGGAAGCGGCGACCGGTAATAGAAAATGGTGCTCAATTGCAACCCGAATGGCAGGTCGACGATTCCGGTAATGCTCAAGCGGTGCCGGGCATCCTGGTTAGTCGGTCCATAATCTAAATAACGTTTCTCGTTATTCGAGGGAGTATTCCAGTCGCCCGATTCTACGTCTGCTTTTGAGTTGGAGAAAGTATAAGCGATTTCAAAACCATATCCATGGGAGTATCTTTTTTTCAGCACCAGGTAAAGGCCCCGGTAATCAGCCCGACCACCGGCTTCGACGTTAAACCAGTTGCCGATTTCAGGATTGGGTCGCTTCGACCCCGTGCCAGGGATAACGGGATTCTTGTTCACAAACCAGTATAAATGTCTTCCCTTTGAAATCACATAATCAGCCGCCAAGGAGAAATCTTTAAACAACTCTCTTTCCGCGCCCAATGAATAGGATATCGACATGGGACATGGCATTCCGTAATCATAGGTATATAATTCTTTGGGGATCTTAGCTTCTTCGGCGGGGACAAACGGATTCGGTTTAAACGGGTCAGGGTATCCAGGATAGTAGATAATCCGTTCGTCATACTCGACTCTGTTGACTACCGAAGCATAAAGGACGTTACCCATCGGGCTATTGGTATACTTGCCGACGCTGGCTCTGAGGACCGATTTCCCGTCGCCGAACGGGTCCCAGCTAATCCCCACGCGCGGGTCCCAATTTAGCTTATTAGAGACGACGAATTTTTCTTGATTCGGGTTTTGGGCGAACTGATAATTTGTGTAGCGAATACCAAAATTTAAAGTAACCCGTGGTAAAATTTTCCAGGTATCCTGGACGTAGAAAGCATAGCTGGTCATGTTGCTGTGCTCTTCGCTCGGCGCCGCCGCATTATAATCAAACATATACGGATAAGTTGCGGGGTTATTAGGGTCAAAAGGCAAATCAGTATCGAAGTAGAAAATCCCGGGCCATCCCCAATAGCTTGTGACTTTGCTGTCGACGTAATTGAAATCAACCCCGACTTTTAAGTTGTGCTTTCCCAGAAAAAGGGTGAAGCCGTCATTCAGCTGAAAACGCACCTCGGGCCACCACATGGGGTTTCCCCAGTACTTGCCAAAATTGCCTGAAGGCCGGTTAATCTGGTAGCTGTTGGGGTCGGCCGAAAGCTCGTTGCCTCTGGTTTCATACCAGCGTTTTGAATACTGAATCCGGAACTCATTTAACGAATTCGCAGTCGGGTAAAAAGTCCAGGTCCCCTGAAACACATCATCCCAGGAAATACTGTCATAAGCCCGGTCTTTGGTGTTGAACCCGCCGACTCCGGCGTTAAAGGTTCGTGGCCAATCCCGGGTGTAGCGGACTGTAAACATATTCTTTTCGTTCAGCTGGTAGTTGAATTTCAAAAGGAACTGGTCGTTAACTGTTCTGACAGGAATGGATTCCTGCGGCACCAGAGGAGAGGTTATGACGCTATATGTTTTGTATCTCGAGCCTTCATAGCAAAGGAAAAAGTGCAATTTATCCTTGACAATTGGGCCGCCCAGAAAACCTCCAAACCGATACTGACTAAACTCTTGTTTCTCGGTGGCGAAATAATTCTTGGCGTCAAAAGCCTCATCCCTCCAGAAGAAATAGGCCCGACCGCGGAATTCGTTGGTTCCTGAGCGCGTAATCGCATGGAGGACAGCAGCGGTGGCGTTCCCGTATTCAGCGCTGAACTGATTGACCAGAATTCTGAACTCCTGGATGGCATCGGCAGGCAGGTCTGACCTCATGGTGTTATACCAGGAAAATTCATTGCTGACGCCGTCGACGATGACCTCACTGCTGCCCCCGGGCTGAGCTCCAGCCCGGATGTCGCTGCCGCTGCCAGCTGTCCCGGGTTTCAACATGGCCAGATTAGCAAAACTTCTGGTAATTACAGGCAAGTCATCAATTTCTTTCCGCCCAACAATTGAGCTTATGTCTGACTTGGTTACCTCGATTAGAGGCGCCTCGGCGACAACTGTTACTTCTTGCTGGATGGGCGAAGGCGTCAATTGAAAATTTAGTTCTATCCTGGCACCGATGTTGAAAGTCATGCCCTTGCGGATTTGGGTGGTAAACCCGTCAAGTCTTACCTCGCAATCGTATTTTCCAGGCTCGATTCCCGAAAGCATAAACCTTCCGTCGGGCCGCGTGGTGGTAGAATATGAATACCCGGTCTCAGTGTTTTTTAACGTTACCGAAGCGCCAGGAAGGACGTTATTTTCATTATCGGTTACCGAGCCCATAAAAGTTACCAATTTTTCCTGGGCCTGCAGGGAGAACCAGGAAAGAGCTAAGATGGAAAAAAGCAAAAAGAGGCTGCCCCAAAACATTGGCTTTTTCATTTTTCCCCTCCTTTATTTTGCTTGGAAAATTGTCCTCATTAAAAAATCCTTGAGTTTTTTTAAAATTTTTACCCCTTATTCTCACCTCCCTTAGGTCAAGGGCAGGCTTAACCTCCTTCTCTTGGATGTCTACCCTGATATATTATATATTTATAAAGATGCCAACTAAAATTTTTCGGGGGACAGCATGAGGCTTGATCTAAAATCAGGAACCGTTGCGATTTTGATTGCCGCCGGCATCGCAGCTTTTCTCTTCTTTCCAGCCATTATCTTTCCACCCGAGAACAACAGGGCGATAGATGCTTTTACCAGTCAGGAAAAGAGCTCACGGCTTGATTATTCAAATGAAGTAGCCACGTTTTCCATCCTCGGCTATGACCCAGAAACAGGCGAGGTTGGCGGAGCCGTTCAATCCCGTGTCTTCTGCGTTGGGAACGGCGTTCTCTGGGCAGAGGCTGATGTCGGCGCTGTGGCGACTCAGGCCTATGTCGATGTGAGCTACGGGCCGAAGGCTCTGGAGCTGTTAAAAAAAGGCTTAACGCCGGCGGAAATCGTTAAACAAATCTGGGAATCAGACCCAGACCCCTGGCCGGAGCGCTGGCCAAAACAAGGAAGACAGTTTGCCGTGATGAGTGCCAGGGGTGAATATGCCGCCTTTACCGGGGAAAAGGCACCGCCGTGGGCCGGCCACAAGGGAGGAAAATATTGCACAGCCCAGGGAAATATCTTGGCCGGGGAAAAAGTGGTCGAGGCGATGGTCAATGCCTTTGAAAAAACATCCGGGCATCTGTCGCTGCGGCTCCTGGCAGCCCTGGAAGCAGGACAGGCAGCCGGCGGGGATAAACGCGGCATGCAATCTGCCGCCATGCTTATTGTCAAGAAAAACGGCGGCGTATGGTTGAATAACGATGTGGTGCTTCGCCTTCAGGTAGATGACCACCCCGAACCAATTAAAGAGTTGCGCCGCCTGGTGGAAATTGCCGTAAAGCAGCTGAGGTTAGGAGCCGGCCTACGCCGCAACGGAAAATAAAGACCCAGCATAACGTCGGACTTATTTTTCCTATAAATGGCGGCTGAAGGCGAAGACTCTTTATTCTTGCGAAAAAAGTCCTCTAATCAGTCACGAAAAGAAACGACAACTTTTTTGCCTTGATAACGAACCTTTTTAGAAATGCCGTCAGGAACGAGCTCGACCACAAACTCGCGGTCATAAGGTTGAGTAGTCGCACCCAGCACCTTCGGAGAAGAGTCTGGTTCAATAGTTAACCTTTTCCCTTTGTTATCCCAGGTGAATTTTGTCCAGGTTGCTTTGCCCTTCAAGTAATCAAGGCTTATACCGTCGTCCTCATAAAGGATAAACTGGCCATCCGCGCCTTGATAGACCTTGATGATTGTTGGCTTATCCACTTTCTCCCCGGTGAACTGGCGCACGGGGTCAAAAGGAATGATGGCCCCCGCCCGGACATAAATCGGGATTATCGAAAGGTCAACTTCGCGCGCTACCGTTCTCCCCCCCGAAGTTAACTTATTTTCCCAGAAGTCATACCACAGGCCATCAGGAAGATAAACTTCCCTGGCCTTAGCTCCCTTCTCAAAAACCGGAGCGATAAGTAAATCTCGGCCCCACAGATATTGATTCCCTAAGGACCGAGCTTTTTCATCGTGAGGGTAGTGTAACCACATGGCTCTTATCAACGGCATTCCTGTCTCTCGAGCTTCCCAGGCCAGGGTGTAAGTATACGGCATCAGCTGGTAACGGAGCTCAGCAAACTTACGGCAGATTGGCTCAACCCGAGGATTATTGAGCTCTGAAGGCAACGGGTTGGTCTGGTTTTCAAGCGGCCCCATTTCCTTCAGCCCCCAACCCCAGGGTAACCTGGTCCACCAGGTGCGGCCATGAGACCGGAAAGAAGGACAGAAGGCGCCAAACTGAAACCAGCGCACGTAGAGCTCACCAGTCAATTCCTCATTGGGATAGAATCCTCCGATATCTGAGCCCCAGAAGGGTGAAAGACTCAGGGAATGATTTACGCCAACTGCGATTTGCCCTTCGAGAGTCTTCCAGGCTGAAATCGTATCTCCTGACCAGACCCAGCCACCCCAGCGGGCTATCCCGAGATAACCGTTTCGATGCAAGCTCCAGGGCCTTACGTTAGGCTTCGAATAAAGGGGCCCTTGATAATACAGCTGATGGCGCTTCATCCGCTCAAAAAGATTAAACCAATCCCCTTCGTCAGGCCACCATGCATCTACGCCGGCTTCTACGAGCGGGACATGTTGCTGCCAGTAATTAAAAATATGCGAGTTGTCCAGCTTTTCACCCGGCGCCGGAGGAATGTTCCCCTGGAGCGTCGGGAGCTTGTCTCTTCCCCAAGGAACGATATGCAGGATAACCTTGACGTTTAACTCATGGAGCTTTTCGATGACCTTTTTCGGGTCACTCTTAAAAACTTCAGGGTTAAACTCGAAGGAAGGCTGGGGGGTATTCCAGCCTCGAGGGCAAAAGCCGGTCCCTAAGTAAATTACCGCGTCAACCGGGATTTTCTTCTGGCGGAAAGTCTTAACCATGTCAATCATCTGGTTTTCATCTTCCAGAGTCCGGTGCGATTGCATGTAACCAAGGGCCCAGCGAGGAGGAAGTGCGGCCTGACCGGTTATCAGCGAAAGGTCTTTCATTAAGTTAGCTGGCTCATGGGCATCGAGGACAAAAAGGTCATAAACACCGGGAATAATGTTTTCAACCGGGGGTCTCCCCTGGGTCTGAGCAACATATCTATTTCGCTCTCTGCGGATTTCCTCCGGCGTCGCGTTGGGGTCTTCCGCCGGAGGCTCGGGCGGCTTCCACGGAATGAACTTTCCTGTTTCTTCCCCTGTTAAATCAACCTGCACCCAGGGGGTGGCGACAAAAAGCGCCCAGCCCTCAGTCCCGATAAGCAAAGGAACCGGGTTGCGGGAGCCATAACAATTCGACTGCCACCTCGGCCGCATTTCGTGGAAGCGGCCGCGGCGGTCAAACTCAATCTGATGCTCCCGCCAGTTTTCTCCGGGCTGAGGGCCGCCCTCTCCCATGCCGAGGACCGGGCCGCCAACCTTAAAAATCAAATGTCCCTCGCTGGTGAAAACCAGGTCCTGGATGATGCGGCCTTTATCATTAGAAATAATAACTCGCAGCGGCTCAGGAAGAATCTCCACCGAAAAAGAGCCTACCTGTTTCTTAATTTTTTCGCTGACCTTCGTGAGGCTAATCTCAGGCCGCGGATAAGGGCGTTCGGCTAAAGCTGGTGAAAACGGGAACTCCGCGGTCAGAGAAAGAGGCTTGAGGGTTAGGCGAAGGCTATGGTCGCCGGCGAGACGAATATCAAGCTGGGCTGGTTGACCGAGGGAAGTAATCTGGGAGGATCGAGCGAAAGGATAATGGCTGGAAAAATTGGTGGCAAAATGACGGAGGTAAGGGCTAACTGAGGAATTGGCATAAGAGCTGTCATAAGAGCTGGCGTTATTGCCCGCACAGGGACTGATATAATGGTTGGTGTGATGGCTCTCGCTAGAGCTAACATACGAACTGGAGTGATGGCTGACGTAAGATGTTATATAATTGCGGGCAGAATAGCGGGCGGAGGTATCGCAATAAGTAATGGGTGACTTCAAGGCAAGTACCGAGATACACAGAAACCCGCTGAACAATAACAAAAATAAAAACCTGAATGATGAACCCTTAGGAAGCCAACAGAAAACAAAAGATTTTTTATTATTCATCTTTTAACCTCTCCGGAGATGGAAGAGATATAAATTTCAACCTTTTTTCCACCGGCTATTCCAAAGGCAAAGACTTTTTCATTCATCTTTTTATTAACTCTAATGACTTGAGGAACCATACTCCAACGAGCTTTCCCTAATTCTCTTATTTAAAGGCCTTTGCTCTTCTGTTCTCACCCCAACGTCCTTGTTTTAATGCGCTTACTTCAGGGCTTTTACTTCAAAGCACGATAAGATTTTATTCCATCTAATCTCTTTTGGCGCCAAAATAGTTTTACTTAGAGCAACCGAATAAATCAAGGCAAAACATTCTGGTCAAATTTCATCGGCAATTTAGCCATCATAAACATTCCAATCCTTAATTTCTAGTAAGCCACCTGAATCAAATCTTAGGTTAACAGCGGCCTGAGTTTTTCCGCGGAGATATTAAGCGTGTTCGTCATCCAGTCATCCGTGTGATCGTCTTTATAAGCCGCGACGAGCCTTAAATAGAATTAAACGGACAAAATTTTAAAATGTTAATATTGCTTAGCTGAGAAAGCTAAGTTTCCGGATAGAGGGACTTAAATGGGTTCATTACCTTGGGTCCAAATCAAAGCGATCTTTTAGGCCAGCAGAATCATTGGACCATCATTTCATGAATCTGGGTCGGTATCGAGCTATAAAGAAAAACCTTTGACCCTTGTATTAATATTTATTATCATATATTAACAATGGTTAATAATAATAAGCATGGTGAGTTGAATATGGATAAATGGTTAACGCTTGAACAGATTGCTGAATATTTGCAGATGAGCGAATCTTCTATTTATAAAATGGCTCAGGGTGGTAAGATTCCTGCTTACAAGGTTGGTAGGCAATGGCGATTTAAAAGAGAAGAAATTGATAGATGGGTTAAAACTCTAAGAAAAAAGAAATAATGTTTTCATTATTTAAATATCAACGAAATAGATGGTTTTGGAAATTAAGATATTATGTTAATGGTATTATATTCTATCTCAATAAAATCTCTTTTCAAAAAAGAGAGAAAGTAAGACGCACCAAATAAGGATTTCTTATTACTAAAGAGTTAATTAATATAATCGCGCCTTCTTTCCTTACTGCTTTCTTTATAGTTATAATATTGGAAATAATAGAAATTACAGTATTAACTTTTATCTCCATTTCTAAACCAATTTTTATTAATGATTTTTTAAATTACCTTGCAATCTTACACAATAGATTGATTATCTCTGTAAATTCTCTTGAAACTCTGCTTTCAATAGTTGCTTCTATATCGGGTATTTTTCTTGGACTTTATTTTACTGCTATTAGTGTTGTTGTAAGTTCAATTTTTGCCTGAGTACCAAGCAATTTAAGAGAACTAATGTTGAAAGAAGAGGTTGGAAATCTATATATTAAAATCCTTGCTATACTTACATCGGTAGCTACAATTCTTCTCGGATACAGAGCATTTGGTGGATATCCCGGAATCTTTACTTCTCTATTTGTTGTCATATTAGGGTGTTTTGGAATTTTTTGCCTCGTTGTACTAGGATTAAGGGCTTTCTTCTTTTTCGACCCTACAAGATTGGGTGATACTATTTTCTATGAGCTTAATAATATCATAAGACTCTCTACTGCAAGAGGTTTTAGATTGGCAGACCCTAATTTTCAATCTCATTACCAAAAACTGGCAGCAAAAAATATCTCAACACTAAGCACTCTCATAAAACTATGCACTGAAGAACCTCAACTACAGAAACAGCCTCTTTCTTCCATCTTACAAAAAAGCATCTATTTTCTTATGAGCTATGCATCACAACGGTCATTTATCCCATCTGATAGCCGATGGTATGCTCTTATACCACGATATAAAAGTTGGTTTTTCTATGATTCTTCTGCCTTGACTATAGCCTTACAAACCAAAACTTCAATACAACCAGAAATGGTACCTAATCCTTATTGGCTAGAAGATTATATTATCGAGATATTATCTCCAACTTTCGAAAGGGCATTGCAAAAAGAAAACTTAGAAGTTGTCTATGAAGCATTAGATAGCCTTAATGTATATCTTGAGAAATTAGGGGCAAATTTAGAGTTTAAAAAGGGGCTGGAAATTATTAATCAATTAAGTAAACCTATTGAGGAATATTACAATACACATCCTTTTATAAACTTAAAGGATGGTCCCAAAGATATAGAATTAGCATTATTTGATGTATATGGATTAACGATTATGTCGCTAGCTTTAGGGTTTTATAGATTGATAAGGAGTTTGAACATACAGGATATTTTTAAGAAGATAGACACTATCGATTGGTTAAATAATAAAAATATTTATAAAAATGGTATTGTCCCTCCCTTATTGTCGAAGATGGAATATATTCAAAAAAAGTTAAAATTTGAAAAAAGAGTGGAAAATAAAATTATCAGTCCTAATTGGTATATAAGACAACTAGTTATTATGCGATATATAGAGTTATTTTAAGAAACCGTTAATGAGGTACTATTCTCTATAGAAAACTTCTTTGTGTCTAAAAGCGACTCTTTAATCTCTAGCAAGTCTTTTGTTTCGGCTGCGCATCATTCTCAAAGAGGACTTGAAATGTGCAACAAGATAAATGCTCATTTTTCAGCTCTAAAAAAGCTTATAGAAGAATTTAAAAAGGTAAGAGTCAATAAAGATCTGCCTTGGCCCTAATGGGACTGGAATCAAATAAAAGATAGAATAGACAAATCTCACGATAAACTTGTTGAGAATCTGGCCAAGTGTATCCCTAC
>JBBIRF010000032.1:0-31072 GCA_037441905.1 Candidatus Aminicenantota bacterium | reverse complement strand
GAATGGATTCTGGATATAATCGAACGCACCCATTTTCATGGCAGCGATTGCGCTTTCGACCGAGGCGTAGGCTGTGATAATGATGATCAAAGCCTGGGGGTCGACCTTGCGGATACCTTTGAGCACCTCGATGCCGTCAAGCCCTGGCATTAAAAGGTCAAGCAGCGTCAGGTCATAGCTCTGGGTAGCCTGCTTGGCCAGAGCTTCCTCTCCGGAAGAAGAGACCTCCACCTCGTAGCCTTCAGCCGTCAGCAGTTGAGCCAGCACATCCTGGATTACTGGCTCGTCATCAACGATATGGATGACCTGTTTTTCGGGCATGCTTAAGCTGGTTCTCCCAATTGACCCGGCGTGGCGGCTTCTTTCCGCCTTGGTCTGAAAGGAAGGTAAATGAAAAAGGTGGTTCCCCGGCCCACCTCGCTTTCGACTTCCACCCGACCGTCATGGTCTTTTATTATAGCATAACTTATCGAGAGACCCAGGCCGGTTCCCTTGCCGACCCCTTTGGTGGTAAAAAATGGGTCAAAGATGCGCGGCAGATGTTCCTTTTTTATCCCCACTCCCGTATCAGCGATGGCGACGACCGCTTCCTTATCTTTTTGCCAGAGGTCGACCTTCAATTTCCCGCCTTTGGGCATGGCGTCAAGGGCGTTGAGGATGATGTTGATGAAGACCTGCTGGAGACGTTCTCCCTGCCCCCAAATAGGTTTAATGTCCTGAAGGTTCAACTCGAGCTTGATGTTCAGCGTTTTTAACTTGTAATCAATCAGCGAGATGATCTCGAGCAGGCTTTCCTTGAGGTTGACCTGGCGAAAAGAAACATCGGCCGGATGGCGGGCAAAATTCAGCAGGTTCTTGACTATCCGGGCGACTCTTTCTGTCTGGGCTTCGATTTTTTCGAGAATCTGAACATAATGGGCGTCGGTCAGCTTTTTTTGCAGGAGCTGGACGTAGCTTGAGATACCGGTTAACGGCGTGTTGATCTCATGAGCCACGCCGGCCGAGAGTAAACCGATCGAAGCGAGTTTTTCCGAAGTGACCAGCTGCTGCTGGAGGCGGATTTTGTCAGTAATGTCCTCAAACACAATAATTGTACCGTAAGAAACCAGTTTGTTATCCAGGAGGGGAGTCCGAGCGACATCAAATATTCTTTCTTCTCCTCCAGGAAGAGTTAAGATAATTTCGCTCAACAAGTGATACCCTTCCTGAGTATCGGCGGGGAAAAGTGCCTGAAAATTTCTCGTCCCCAAAACTTCCTCGAAACCCCGGCCGAGAACCTCGCTTTTTTGTTTTTTAAAGATGTTTTCTAACACCCGGTTCCAGCCGATTATTTTTCCTTTTTCGTCGAGAACGGCTACCCCGACCGTCAGGCTTTCGATGATGTTTTCGCTGTAGTCTTTCAGCCGCTCTAATTCTTCAGCCCGGCGGTGGGCCTGGTGGTAAAGATATGCATTCTCGATGGCCAAAGCCACCGAAGGAGAAATCGTCGTCAGCAGCTCCCAGTCTTCGCCGCTCAAGAAGGCGCCGTCAGTTTTTTTCCCCATGGCCAGGAAGCCAACGAGGTTCGCTTCGACCTTTAGCGGTAGGAAATGATAAAACCCGGAATCGGCCATTTGCTGCCAGGATGGTCCCCTGTCCTTGATTTCCGGAACCCGCACCAGGCTGAGGTATTCTCTCTCTTTAAGGGCCCTTAAAAAGGAGGAATCAAGCTCGAGCGGCTTATCCAGAGGGTTGTTGGCGCCGCTCCACCCGACGGCAGAATAGGATAAACTTTCAGGTCCCTCTGGGATGAAAAGAGCGATCCTTTCGAGCGAAAAGGCCTTAGTGATAAGGTCAAGCAAAGAGCTGGCCAGACGGCCGAGGTTTCTTTCCCGGCCGAGTTCCCGGCTGATGCTTAACAGCGTCCGCCGGTATTTATAGCTTCTTTTATAGAAAACACGGTCAAGCAGGGCCTGAAAGAGCCTTTTTAAGGGAGAAAAGAGGGTCGCTCCCAAGATGATCGCCAGAATACCGAGGATAAGTGCCGGTAACCGGTTGTCGGCAAAAACCCGGACTCGGGAGCCGACGAGGAAATAAAAACCGGCGATAATAAAATAAGATAGGAGAAGGGTTGTCCCTTTCTTAACCATAACCTCGAAATCCATCGTCCGCGTCCGGACCAAAGCATAGATGAAGGTCATCGGGATGAGGACAAAAAGAGCCACCGTTAACTCGCCGAAGGTGGAAGGAACTCGTCCGAGGAGGAAAGGAATGAAATACGACAGGATAAACGGCCACAACGCCAGGTTAATTCCGTTGGCCATCCAGCGTAGTTGTCGCCGGAGCAAGATATTATCTACCTGGCGGGAATGCCTGAGAAGGGAAAACGGGACTATCCCGGCAAAAAAGATGAACTGAATAATTTCCAGTCTATCCAGGGTCGAGCTGGCTCTGAAAAGCCACGCTGTTCCTAAGGATTCACTTAAAGGTAAGTGAAGCCACACCCGGCCGACGAGCAGCAGCAAAGCCGGCGAGTAAAAGAGGAGAGGTAGTTCCGGCCTCTTTTTGACCAGGGGGTGCCGGGCCGGAAAAAGCAGGGAAAAATGCCAGAAAAGCGGCGGGAAAAACAGGAAGGCTATTTTATCTAACCAATAAAAAAGATAATCCAGAAAATCGAGCTCGCCGGTCGCCGCGAAGGTCATGAACCCGAAGAATGAAAGCGAAAGAAGGGCAAAGTAAATATAGGGCCAGGTGAGAGTCGAGGGAACATTAAGAAGGATAAGCGCCGCCACGACCAGGGTGGTTATCCCGAGAATCGTCTCGAGATAATACACAGGGTTAACGCCCCGCCGGGAGGGGAAAAACGACAGAACTAACGGGTTAACTTCTCCTTCCCTTACAACCTGGTAAAAGAGTTTCTGGTTGGAGTGGGCTGCTCCCCAGATATTTTGGGCTATGTCCACCGGGGTGGAGACAGGGTTGCGGTTAATCGAATAAAGAATATCCCCTTTCTTTATTCCTGCCAGGTCAGCCGGGCTGTTTGGCTCGACTTTGACCGCTCTTAAATTGCCAGCCTTCAGCTTCCAGATAACGCCATCATAGGGCCCTTTCCAGGTGGCATTCCGGTAGAGATTGACCACCCCAAGAGCCAGAAATAAGAGGAAAGGGATGACGACGAAACCGCTGCGGACTCTAATCATCGCGTCCCTGGACCCATTTTTTAAAAGGCCAGTCTTCTGCGGCCAAACAGAGGTGTCAATTAAAGATGTGTCTCTGCGTCGCCCTTACCACCCATTTCGCGGGCGATTGGAAAAGAAGTTGGCGGAGCTTCTGGTCCTCCTTCAACCCTAAAGGCTTGGTGCTCCGCGACAGAAAGGAGCTGAGATAATCGGCTATCGGTTTCTTAGGAGGATAATCCTGGGGCGAAAGGGCTCGCCTGGGGGTGATCATGAACAGGAAAAAGAAAGCGATAGAAACTACCTTGATATACCGGCTCCACCTGCTTTTCATTGCCCTGACCATAATAAAAAATATCCTTTCCACCTTGTCTTTGTCAAACCCGAGACTGATTTATTTTGCTCGGGAAGCTTGTGAGGGAAAGTGTTTCCGGCTCGCCGGGCTTCTCGAGAAATTTCTTTGGCTCGATTATGATTTAGCTTTCGTTTCTGGATCTCGCCGAGAATATGCTTCTTTTCCCGCGAACCCGTCTGGCATCATAGTTTAATTGGCAGCGCGCGCCCGGGAAGCATCCCGGGTTGCCCGGTAAGGAGTCCCCTCTTTCCAGTTGGGAAAAACCGAATCCATGGCCAGCCGGTAGGCCATCTTGAAAACCAGCCTGAGGTCATCAACCGCCCCGGAAAGGTCCCAGCTCGGGTCAAACTCATCAGAAGGCTGGTGGTATTTTTCGGCCGTGTATTTTTCCTTCTGGGCGAGAGTCCATTCCCGGCCGTGGACGACATGGTCGACGCCGCCACTCGGATAGATGGCCGGGATGCCCCTCTTGGCGAAAGGAAAGTGGTCCGAGCGAAAGTAAGAGCCCTTCTCTGGTGTCGGGTCGGGATTAACTATCCGGCCCTGCTCTTTAGCCGCCGCTTCCAGATAAGTATCCAGTTCAGAAAGACCATAACCGATGACGGTGATATCTTTCATCGGCCCGTAAATGTTCAACGCGTCCATGTTGATTACGGCAACTGTTTTCTCCGGCGGATAAACAGGGTGAGAGGCGTAGTACTCCGACCCGAGGAGTCCCTGTTCTTCTCCCGTAACGGCCAGGAAAACAACCGAACGCCACGGCCGATGCTTGAGCGAAGTAAAAGCGCGGGCTAACTCGATGAGCCCGGCCGTGCCAGTTGCGTTATCCAGCGCCCCGTTAAATATCTGGTCGCCCTCGAGCTCGCTTTTCCGGCCGAAATGGTCCCAGTGGGCCATAAAAATTATGTATTCATCAGCTCTTTTCTTGCCCGGCCATAAAGCAATTACGTTATGCGATGTGACTTTTTCCACTTTGTTTTTCAGCGCGAGGTTAGCTTTCAAAGGCAAAGGAATTGGCCGGAAACCCCGGGTGACGGCGGCTTGCTTTAATTTTTCGAGGTCATAACCGGCTTCAGCCAAGATTTTCTGGGCTACTTCCTTCTTCACCCATCCTTCGACAGCGCAACGAGACATGTTGTTATCCTCGGCAATCAGGTTGAACTGAGGCCCTGTCCAGCCGTTCTCGACAACACTCCACGGGTAGGCCGCTGGTTCGGTTTCATGAATAATCAGCACGCCGGCGGCTCCCTGGCGGGCGGCTTCTTCATATTTATAAGTCCAGCGACCGTAGTAAGTCATCGCCTTGCCTGAAAATAACTCGGGGTCCTGAGTGGCAAAACCAGGGTCGTTAACCAGAACCAGGACTGTCTTGCCGCGGACATCAATACCCTCATAATCATTCCAATTAAATTCCGGGGCGATGATCCCATAGCCGGCAAACACCAGCGGTGAATCTTCGAGCGCCACCGCCGGGACGACACGGCGAGTCTGGGCCACAAACTCATTTTTATAAGCAAACGTAAGTTCTTTATGACCGCCGCGGACGACCAGTTTAGCTTCGGGTTCAGCGGTTATAACTACCATCGGCACTTCCTGCAGAAAGGATTGGCCGTTTCCCGGCTTAAGGCCCAGTTTTTGAAATTCTGCCTGGAGGAATGCGAGCGTCTTTTTTTCTCCCTCGGAGGCCGGGGCGCGGCCTTCGAATTCGTCGGAAGAAAGAATCTGGGTATTCCGGGCGAGAGTTTCAGCCTGGATGGAGGAAGCCGCCGCCAGGAGTTGTTCTTCTTCGCTCACCCGACGGCAGCTCGCCAGGCTCAGAAAAAACGATACAGTAATCAGCCACACCATAAAGTTACGCATCGACCTGCCTCTCCTTTAGGTTATTCTGCCCTAAATTAATCTTTTCTCGGCTCGGCTGTCAAGAACGACCCGAGTTTCAGGCAGCTTGAATCGCGCGGGCCGGGGAGTATTTGACAAGGGAAAGGGGATAAAATATTATAATCTTATATTTTCAGTGATCAGGACTCCGTTTTTGGGAGAATAGAGTCAAGGCGCAGGTAGGATGCCCTATTTTTTTTGCCGGCTGGCGACGGAAGACGGTCGTTTGTTAAACGAGTCTATAATGGCTGGTTCAGAAGAAGAGTGCCGGCGTTATTTTGAAGCTGAAGGCCTTTGCGTTCTGGAAATCAAGAAAGATTGGAAACGGAGCGTTCTTTTCAGGTCTTTGTCTTCCCGGAAGTTTAAAGATAAAGATTTCATCATGGTCAATCAGGAGCTGGTGGCTCTGGTGAGGGCCGGGTATCCAGTGCTCAAGAGTCTGGAGATAATCCGCAGCCGGGTTAAGAACCAATTTCTTCAGGAAATTCTTTCTCGAGTCGAGGCGGAAGTGAGGGGAGGGAAATCGCTTTCCGAGGCTTTTTCCGGGTTTGAAAACCTCTTTTCTAAGGTCTACACCGCCTCCCTGTTGGCCGGAGAACAGAGCGGCAACTTGCCTGGAACCCTTGACCGCTATATCCAGTATGCCCGGGTGATTTCTCAAACTCGGCAGAGAGTTCGTTCCGCCCTGATTTATCCCAGCCTGCTTCTCTTTTTTTCCCTGGGACTGATGATAATCTTAATCAGTTTCATCCTGCCTCGTTTTGCCAGTTTTTACGCCGATTTTGAGGCTGAACTGCCGTTTATCACCCGGCTTATCGTCGGCGTCGCCGGAGTCCTCCGGCATCTTATGCCTTTCGTTCTAATCGGTGTCGTTTTGGCTGGAATTATTCTTTCTCAGTTAAGGAAAAGTGAATCTGGCGCCCGCAGGGTCGACCGCTGGAAACTACGGATTCCTTATGGCCACGTCCTCTGGAAGGAGCAGGCTGTATCCCTTTTTTCGCGGACTCTCGGGTTGCTGCTCGAAGCAGGCATCCCGCTGGTGCCTTCTTTGCCGATTGCTATCCAGGCTGTCCCGAACAAGTTTCTGGCTTTTTCGCTGGCTCGCGTCCCGGAGGACATTCGTAACGGCCAGAGCCTTTCCGATTCGCTCAATCAGACCGGTTTCTTTCCCGGCCTGGCCGTCGATATGATTCGCATCGGCGAAACCTCAGCCAACCTTCCCGGACTCCTCCGGGAAACCGCCGACGTTTACGACGAAAGAGTCAGAGGAAGAATCGATACCTTCGTCAGTCTTATCGAGCCTGTGATTATTATTTTTATGGGTATCCTTGTAGCCCTGATGCTTCTTTCCGTTTATTTACCAATATTTAATATAATTCGGATAACGAGATAACCAGATGAAAAGAGAAGAAAGTTCCAAAAAAGACCGATTAGCTGTAGAAGAACTAAGGCAACTGGCTGAGCGTTATCACGTTCCGGTCATTGACCTCAGTTCTTATTCCTTAAGCCGCGAGCTAATCCAGTCTTTCCCCGTCGAATTTCTCCACCGCTGGAATTTTGTCCCGTTAAGGATTAACGAAGACCTGGCGGAAATCGCCGTGGCCGACCCGTCTGATTTGGCGGCCATCGACGCGATTGAATCTTTCCTAGGAAGGAAGATAAAGGTTTATGCGGCTCCTTTGCAGGCTATCCAGGAAGCTTTGCGCAAGAGCGAGACCGCCCTTCAGGTGCTCCGGGATGCTACCGAAGGCTTTATTGTTCAGGTGGTGGAAAAAGAAACAGGCGAAGAGGAAGAAGTTATTTCCCTGGAAAAATTAGCCGACCAGGACGGCTCAATCATCAAGCTGGTCAACACGGTTATTTTTACGGCTGTCCAGAAGAGGGCGAGCGATATCCATGTGGAATCAAGGGAAGACGGCGTCAAGGTGAAGTTCAGGATTGACGGTGTTTTGTCCGAAGCCATGGAGCCAATCGACAAGAAGTTTCAGTCAGCCATTATCTCCCGGATAAAAGTTATGAGCGACCTTGACATCTCCGAGCGCCGGGTCCCGCAGGACGGCCGTTTTCGGCTGAAAATCAAAGATAAGACGATTGATTTCCGGGTTTCCATCATGCCGAGCATCTACGGCGAGGACGCCGTTATTCGTATCCTCGACAAAGAAATGATTACCGAGGCGATTAAAGAGCTCCGGCTCGACCTCCTCGGGTTCTCGGACGAAGTCTTGCGGCGCTTCCGGCGTTATATAACCCAGCCTTACGGCATGGTTCTGGTGACCGGGCCTACGGGGAGCGGCAAAACGACAACCCTTTATGCGGCTTTGACCGAAATCAAGTCGCCTGAAGATAAAATAATCACGATCGAAGACCCGGTCGAATACCAGATTGACGGGATAACCCAGATTCCAGTTAACGAGAAAAAAGGGCTTACTTTTGCCCGGGGCCTGCGCTCTATTTTGCGCCACGACCCCGATAAGATTATGGTGGGCGAAATTCGCGACCCCGAGACAGCTCAGATTGCTATCCAGTCAGCCCTCACCGGTCATCTGGTTTTTACCACGGTTCATGCTAATAACGTGTTTGACGTTATCGGCCGGTTCCTGCACATGCAAGTTGACCCTTATAGCTTCATCTCCGCCCTCAATTGTATCCTGGCGCAGAGGCTCGTCAGAGTCCTTTGCCCTTATTGTAAGGTATCCGTTTATTATCCCGATGAGGTGCTCGCTGAATCAGGGCTCAACCCATCCGTTTACAGGGAGCACGTTTTTTATGAGGCCAGGGGGTGCGGCGAATGCAATTTTACTGGTTATAAGGGCCGGACAGCGATTGCCGAACTTCTCGAGCTTTCCGACACCATCCGGGAAATGATTCTCACGCGTAAACCTTTATCAGAAGTTAAAAAAAGGGCGAAGGAAGAGGGGATGGTTTTTCTCCGGGAAGCCGGGATGCAGAAAGTTCTAAACGGTATAACCAGCTTGCGCGAGCTTAACAAAGTGACTTTTGTGGAATGAGGGGATGAAAACCCTTTTAAGAAAAATCGGGTCTTATTTCACCGAACCTCTTCTGCCCGATTTCCTCCTCCACTTAAGCGCAGAAAGAGTGTGTGGTTTAAGAGTAAGGGGGCGCGAGGCCAAGGCTCAAAGCTATTTTATCCAGCCGCTAAAACCAGGGTTGGTCGAGCCTTCGGCCGAAAAAAATAACCTGCGTCAACCTGAAGAATTGCTGGCAATTATCAATCAGGGAATGCGCCAGCTCGGCGGCCAGGGAGGCGAAGTTTCGCTTTTGCTTCCTGAACCCTGTTTTCGGCTGTTTGTTTTTCCGGCCGAAACCCTTCCTCCTTCGCCGCAGGAGCGGCTGGCCTTGCTCCGCTGGCGGGTAAAAAAACTCTATCCTCTTTTGTCGGATGATTGGCGGTTTGATTACCAGGCGTTCCGTTATAATGCTTCCCTGAGAGTCCTGGTGGCAGGGACCAGGGAAAGTGTGGTCGAGGAGTACGAAAACCTCCTGGGCAAGGCGAACTGGCGGGTGAGAGTTGTGAGCCTGCCGACGCTCCATCTTCTTTCTTTAGTTCCTGAGGCGAACTTCCTGGCGGTCAACGTTGAAAGCGATTATCTCGCCCTGACTGCCGTCGCCGAAAACTGTCCTCTTTTTTATCGGCTGAAAGCTTTTCGGCTGGAGAGGGAGACGGAGGAAAATTTCGGGTCGCTGTGCTTGGCGGAAATAGAGAATACTCTCCATTTCCTCGAGGACAAAGAAAAGAGACAATTTAAAGAAATTTTTATTCGCTGGGGAGTGAGTTCTTTTTCGCCTGCTGGCTTAATTAAAGCCCTCGAACAGCTGAACCTCAGGGTATCCCGGTATCAATCTCTCCCTTTTCCTGACATCAAAGAAGCCGCGAGAGAAATCCTGGCTCCGTTGTTGGGGCAAATAAGGAGCCATCAAGGATGAATAGCTCGAGGATAAAGGTTCGCCTTAACCTGGCTTCTAACCCCTTGCGGAACCGACGATTTTTTCTGATTGCTTTGAGTTTCCTGGGTTGCCTCACGATAGTTTTTCTGGCGTTAAGTCTTCAATGGTTCGTTCGTTATCGGGTGGAAGGAGCCCGGTTGAGGGCAGAACTGGTTCGTCTTGCCCGGATGGAGGACGCCGCCCGAAGAGAAGAAAAGCAATACAGCGCCCGGGTGGCCAGCTTCTCGCGGGAACTCGAGGCTGAAGTCAACCAGGCCAATTCAATAATCCAAATGAAGAGTTTCCCCTGGTCTGATTTTTTCTCTCGGCTGGAGAAAGCCTTGCCCGACGGCTGCTATCTAACTTCGCTCAGCTTTTCATCCGCGAATTCTCCGGGGTTACAAATCCGAATGAAGTTAGCCTCGCCCGACTTTTCTTTCCTGTTGCAGGCAATGGCCCAGCTTAAGGAAGCTGGTTTCAACAGCATAAGGGTCGAAAATGAAGACCAGAGTCCGGCTGGTCTGATTTCGGAAGTGACAATGACCTATGAAAGAACTGATTGAACTTCTTAACCCGAAAGAAAGGAAGGCCCTTCAGCTGGCCTTTTTAGTCTTATGTCTGGCGCTCGTTTTTCTGGCTTTTGTCCTTTCCTGGGAGAAGGGCAGGCTCAGCAACCTCCAGGGCGAGGTGGCCCGTCGGCGGAAAGCCCTCGAGCAAGCTCAAACGTCGCTCGAAAAAAGTAAACAAAACTGGCTTCAATGGTCAGCCACGCGGCGCGACCTGGATGAACTCAAGAGCAATTGGTATTACCGGGGTGAAGATGCAATCCAGGCGATGCGACTTGACCTGGGTCAGGTAATGAGCCGGGCGGGTTTATCCCTGCCTCCTGTTCAATATAGTTATCAGGAAGTAGAGAAAGACTTAATCGGAAAAGTAAGCTTTAATTTTCGACTGGCCACATCGTATTTTGGCCTGCGGACTCTGGTGGCCGAAATTGAATCATTTCCTAAATTCTTGTGCCTCGAGCGGCTGGAGTTTCAAAACGTAACCGACCAGGGTAACCGCCTGGATGTAAGATTAGTAATTACTGCTTATCATGTTAAATAAAAGATTATTCCTTTTGGCTTCGACGGTGCTCTTATGCTTGCTAACCCGGACCTTTCTCTGGACTCAAGCGACTGAAAATAAGCCGGAGAAGAACACTAATTTAGGGAAGGTGACTTCGCTTTTGCGGATGGATTTGCTGCCGAAAAAGAATATGAGCTTGCCGCCAGTGGAGAGGAATATTTTTTCTCCAGTCGCGTTTAATCAGTCGGCGCCGGCCCTGCTCCCAAACCAAAGAGCCGGGTCTTTTGGCGAGCAAGGTAGTTTGTCGGGTTCAGAGAAAGAGAAAGAAGAAGAAATATCTTCCTGGCAGGGTCATAATTTGTCCATTCGTTACATAGGCTATGTCCATGGGCAGGATAAAATTGTTGCCCTGGTCATCGTCAACGGGCTGGCCTTGGCGGTGGAGGCGGGCGAGTTTCTTGAAGCCCAGGTCAAGGTAGCCAGGATAACGGCCGAAGAAGTCATCCTGGCTGGCCCGGCTGGCGAAGAGCGGCGTGTCTCCCTTGAAGGAGAAAAAAAATGAAAAAAATTAGCCTGGTCTTAATCCTTATTTTGCTGGCCGGAGGTTGTGCCACTTTCAGCCGGAATTATCATCTGGGAACGCAGGCGGAAATCAACAAGCGCTGGGAGGAAGCTGTCAGGTACTACGAAAAAGCGGCCCTCGAAAACCCGCGGGAACCGGTTTACCGGGTGGCCCTTTTAAGGGCTAAGGTAGCGGCCAGTCTCTACTATTTGCAAGAAGCGAGAAAACTGGCGGCAGCGGGCAAAATCGAAGAAGCCAAGAAAGCATATAACCAGGCTTTAGCCTACGACCCTCAAAACAGGGCGATAATGATGGAAGCCATAAGCCTGACGCAGGAAAATGTTCAACCCAAGAAGCCAGAAGAAATCAAGGTCGAATACCCGGTTAAAATCAAAGCCCCGGCTGAAAAAGTCGGTTTAAAATTTACCGACGCCCCGTTGCGGGCTGTTTTTCAAGCCCTGGGAAAATTTGCCGGGGTCAACATCCTTTTCGACGAAGCCTTCAGTGACCGGCCAGTGTCCATCGATTTGAGTAATAAAACCTTCGAGGAAGCCGTGAATAATCTCTGCCTTATAAGCCGGAATTTTTACCGGGTGATCGACGAAAGTTCCATCATCATCGTTCCTGACCGGCCCGAAAAAAGGTTCCAGTACGAACTCAACGCCATCCGAACCTTTTATCTTTCTAACATAAATGCCCAAGACGTTCAGGCGCCGTTGCAGATGATGCTTCGTTCTCAGGTGCGAGCCCCTTATATCGTGGTCGATAAAACGTTGAATTCGGTTACGATAAGAGACACGCCGGCGAACATCGAGCTGGCTGAAAAATTGATCAAGCTCTGGGATAAACCTAAAGCCGAGGTCATTATTGACCTGGAGATAATGGAGGTCTCGCGGGTTAAGCTCCGTCAGCTTGGTCTTAGTTTCGACCAGAATATTTTAGGGCTTAGGTATTCGACAGAAGGGGCCACGGCCGATGGCTGGTTTAACCTCAAGGACATGGATTTTACCAAGATGGAAAACTATCAGCTGAGCGTGCCCACGGCTTTTATCCAGTTTCTCGAGTCCGACGCCGACACCAAGATCATCGCCCAGCCGAGGCTGCGCGGGCTGGCTGACGAGGAAATCAAGTCGCTCGTCGGTCAGAAGGTTCCGATTCCTCAGACTACTTTCACGCCGATTGCCGCGGGCGGCATCAGCCAGCAGCCGGTTACTTCTTTTACTTACCAGGACGTCGGGTTGGAAATAAAAATCAAGCCAAAGATTCATTTTGAGAAAGAAGTGACTCTTGACCTGGAGCTCAGAATAACTTCGATTGCTGGCGCCGGGATTGCTAATATTCCCATCATCACAACGAGGGAAGTCAAGAACATCCTCCGGCTAAAAGACGGCGAAACTAACCTGCTGGGTGGGTTGCTTAAAGATGAAGAGCGAAAAAGTCTAAAGGGAATTGCCGGGTTGAAGAACATTCCTCTTCTTGGCCGGCTTTTTTCGGCCGAAGACACGACTCTCGAGCAAACTGACGTCGTCCTGACGATTACTCCTTATATTATCAGGACACTGCCCGTTACAGAGGAAGACAGAAAGCCAATCTGGGTCGACATTGAAGGTATGGTTTCCGCGGCCGCAAGCGCGGCGGCTGGTTTGCCCGGGACGGGGATTCCCTCGGTCATGGAAAGGATTAGAGCCCAGGAGGAAGAAGAATTGGCTGCAGCCAGAACGGAAGCGGCCCAGGCGAGAAACGCCGTCGAGCTCAGCCCGATTTCGGTTGACTTGCCCCAGGGACGTGAATTCCGTTTGGCCTTGAACCTCCGCTGTCAGGAGGAGGTGGCTAACATCTCGGTTAACTTAAACGTCAACCCGGCAGTGGCCAAAATCAAGGATATTATCGCGGGCGGGTTAGTTGGCCAGATGGGTGAGAAAGTTCCCTTCCTGAAGAACGTCGAGCCTTCTGGAGGCGGTGCGGTAGTCGCCCTTTCGAGCCCTCGGGTCGGACAGGGATTTAAGGGAGAAGGGAATCTGGCTGTGCTTGTTCTCGAGGCCGTAGGCCAGGGAGAAACAACCGTGAGTGTCGTTTCGGCGACAGGCAATAGCCCGACCGGAAAAGCCATTACATTTGAAGCCGGTAAAGCCCAGGTCGTCGTCCGCTGAGCTGGCGGTGGCGACTGGTTGATTCTAAGGAAGATGGCTTATTGATAGAAGCATAATGGGTAAAGATAATAATGGTCCATCTTTTGACTGGCGGCGTTGATACCGGCAAGACAAGCCTCCTCGAGCGGGTGCTGAATAGCCTTGGACCTGCCCGCCAGAGGGTTGATGGTTTTATCAACAAAAAGGTCTTTCACCATGGAGAATTTTTCGGCTATGACCTGGTCAACTTGAAAAGCGGCGAGGTGGCGCCTTTTATCCGGACCACGGAGCCTGATAATCAGGCAAAAGCTTCCCGATTTTATTTTATCCCTGAAGGTCTCGAGAAAGCGGTCAAGATAATTTTCAGCCACCGTCTGAGCGATTACCTGATAGTCGATGAAGTCGGGCCGCTCGAGCTCGGCGGCCGGGGCCTCTGGCCTGCTTTGAGTCAGCAGCTCCGACGGGCGGGTTTTAAGGGGTTAATTGTTATAAGAAGCGGCTTGGTCCCCGCTTTCCATCAACTCCTTAAGGGCTTAGAGATAAGAACGTTTGAGATAGCCAATCCGACTGTCGAATCAGAATTAAGAACAGCCATCTCAGCCGCTTGCGAGAGATTTCCCTCCGTATCTAATTAGACTATTCGCTGAAAATTTCCCTGGCTATCTTATTTTGTCTGTTCATTTATTATTAATATTTTATATTTGCAGCCAGATAAGCCAGAGAAGCTTATCTCAGAGCCGATTTTCACTCCCGTCTCTATATTTATTTCCCATCGATCCAGCGCGAGAGCAGGTTATCTCAAAGAAAGGAATAGTCCACTTTTTTGGGTGTTTTTTGACCCCTCAACCAAGCCTCAAGAAGCATATAAAGATTATTAAAAAAGCTTAACCAGACTCGAAGGATTATCAGTCCCGAACTCTTTCTAAGGTGAATTCTATCCTTGCGAGCCGGGCCTCATTTTGATATCTTCTCGGCAAAGGAAGCCGAGGTGATGAAGCGGGAAGAGGTTATCCGGCTCTTTCAGGCTATCGGCCGAGCCTCCCTCGAGAGCCAGCTGCAAAACAGCCATTCGGGAAATATGGCTGTCGTTTTTCCGGACGAATCCGGCCAACCTTTCCTGGCGATAACCAAGACCGGGACGCAAAAAGGCGACCTGGGTCCTGGAGATATTGTTTTTATCGACCGAAGAAGCCAGAACTTAGACGAGGCCTCTTCCGAGCTGGTTGTTCATCAAGCGGTCCTCGGGTTGCCCGGCGCAAGAGCCTCTTTTCACGCCCATGCAAAACAATTAACCCTGGCTGTTTTGTTGTCCCTGAGGCTCAACCGAGCGGCCTCTTGCTTTAGGCTTGTCGACGGACCGGGAAACGCTTTGCTCGGCGGGTCATTACCTCTGGTAAAAGTCGAGAGAGCTTATGGCTCAGCCGAGCTCGCCAGAGAAGTCGCGCGGCGTCTGCGGACGAACAAGGTAGCCGCTGTTGTCGGTCACGGTCTTTTTTCCCGCGGGGCCAGCTTGCTCGAAGCTTTCTTTTACGCCGGGATAGCCAACTTTTCCGGCCGGGTGGTCAGGCTTCTTTATAGAGCTAAGGTTAAAATGGCTAAATGGCCTCCTGAACTTAAGGTTAACAAGCCTTCGTGTTTTTTTTGCCCGCCGGCCAGCCTTGAGCCCCTGGATGAAATGGTTTTTTTCCCCCCGAAGACAAAGGTTGAGAAAGAAATCCAGAAGACAAGAAACCGCGTTTTTTCCTCCGCCTTAGCTCCTTTTTTTATCGGGTCTTTATCTGTTCGGGAGGGGAAAGAGGTTTTTTATACCGAACGAGCTTCGACTCCGGCTTATATCGGAGGGCCGCTGAGGCGGCTTCCCTGGGTTCGAGAGCCGGAAGGCCCGGAAGAATATCGCTGGCACTGGTTGATTCTTAGAAGGACTGATGCGGTATCTGTCCTCCGGGGTCATGTAGCCGAGGCGGAAGCAGTGGCCTGGGACCTTTTGCCCGCCGAACGAGGCGGCGATAGTTCTTTTGAACCCGTCGATGTCGAAGGCAAGTTCTGGCAGCCGCGAGTCCCGGTTCTCTCCCCCCCGGTCGAGGCCGAGAAATTTTTATCTACCTTGCAGAAGGAAAAGGCCGTCATTATCCGGGGCGGTGGGGTCTGGACAGTCGGACAGTCCGGCCTTTCCGAAGCCCTGCACCGCCTCTCTTCAGTCAGGGATAGTTGCTTTTATTACCTTGGCCTCAAAGAGCGGCCAGCTGAAAAATAAAAGATTATGGAGCTAAACAGGGCCGGTTTCTTTTCTCGGGTGACTCTTGGGTTTATTGTCGCTGCCACCGGAGTCGGGGCTGGCGACCTGATAACAGCTTCTCTGGCTGGGTCGTCGGTAGGCCTCGTTATTCTCTGGGCGGCCTGGGTTGGGGCTTTGCTTAAGTTTTTCTTGAATGAGGGTCTCGCTCGCTTTCAGATGGCCACAAGCCAGACTATCCTCGAAGGCTGGTTTTATCACCTGCCGCGCTTTTTCCCCTGGATATTTTTTTTCTATTTTCTCCTCTGGTCGTTCTACGTTGGCGGCGCCCTGATCAACGCCTGCGGGGTCGCTGGAGTTGGCTTTTTTTCCTTTGGCAACCCGGGGTTAGCCCGGATTATCTGGGGAGTAATTCATTCGTGGGTCGGGTTAGCCTTTGTCTTGAGGGGTGGGTTTCCGCTTTTTCAAAAGATAATGACTTTCCTGACGGCGGCCATGGTCGCGACCGTTCTTTTGAGTGTGCTTTTAATATCACCTGATTGGGTCAAGGTAATTAAAGGATTATTAGTGCCGTCATTTCCCCGGTCAGGGCTTGGCTGGCTGATAGGCGTCATGGGCGGAGTCGGCGGGACGGTGACCATAATTTGTTACAACTACTGGGTAAAAGAGAAGGGAAGACATGGCCTGGCCGGCTTAAAGCGGTGCCGGGAGGACCTGGGTGTTGGTTATGGGCTTACAGCCTTTTTTGGCATCGCCATGGTTATCATCGGGTCTAAAATAACTGTCCGCGGCCGAGGCGACGAGGTGGCCTTGCAGTTAGCGGCTGAGCTCGGCCGGGTTCTCGGGCCGGCGGGGAAATGGCTTTTTCTCCTCGGGTTCTGGAGTGCGGTCTTTTCGAGCCTTGTCGGCGTCTGGCAGGGCGTTCCTTATATCTTCGCTGATTTCCTCCGGCTAACTAAAAAAAATAACCGACGCCGCCAGAAGGGTGGGGGAGAAAAAGAACCAGCGGTCGAATCTTTCGGTGAGATAAAAACATCGTCCCCAGAGATTGATTTAACCCGGACTCTTAGTTACCGGCTCTTCTTAATCGGCCTGGCTTTTCTGCCGCTTCTTTCCCTTCGCTTCACCGTCCAGAAGATTCAGCTGGTTTATGCTGTCCTGGGAGCTTTTTTCATGCCATTCCTGGCGCTAACTCTTTTACTCCTCAATAATCGTCGAGCAATTGTCCCGCGAGACTTTCGGAATACCCGGATAGTCAACCTCTGGCTGGCGGCGAGTCTTACTTTCTTTACCTACATCGGTTTGCGGGAAATTATTGCCTTGATGGCTTCATTTTTCCGGTAAGCAATTCCGGCTCCTCAGAACCCAAAAATTCTGGTTGTTAAAAGGGGAAAATATTTTTATGATGCTTAAGACAGAAAACCCAGGAGGAAGCGAATGAAAGCAAAAGCCAGAAAAAAATTATCTTTTCTCCTGCTTGACCTTCTCGTTCTGGTGGTTTTACTCAGTCTAAAAGCCAGTTCTCAGGAAGCCATAAAGTTCGAGGACTATTTCCTCGACAAAGCTATGAGAATTAATCTGTATATGGTAGGCCATGCCAGGGAAGAAAGGGTTGTCATCCAAAGCATCTACCAGGAAAATCTCTGGCCGGAGAGCAAAACTAACCTGACCAATCCATTCAACTACGGCCATTACTTCATCAAAGTCTATGAAGTAACCAGCAACAAGCTGGTCTATGCCAAAGGTTTTGACTGTCAGTTTGGCGAGTACAAGACAACCTCCCCGGCCCTCGCTGGAGTGACCAAAGTTTTTCAACGGGCCGTTCGTATCCCCTGGCCAAAAAGAAAAATTAACCTTGTCATCGAGGCAAGAGACCGAAAAAACTTGCTTCATCCTTTAGCGGTTGAAACTATTGACCCTGAAGACTACCACCTCCTGAAAGAAAATCCTCAGAGCGGTGATTATGTTATTGAAGTCAAGAAGAGCGGCGACCCGGCAGTAAGAGTCGACCTTGTGTTTTTAGCCGAAGGATATACAGCTGAAGATAAGGATAAGTTTGTCAGCGACGTAAAAAGATTTGCCGGCTATCTGCTGGCAACCGAACCTTACAAAAGCAACCAGGATAAACTTAATATCTACGGTGTCTTTCGGCCTTCGGCCGAAAGCGGCATGGATGAGCCGCGGCAGAGGTCTTATAAAAACACCGTCTTGAAAGCTTCTTTTAACGCTTTTGACCTCGACCGGTACCTTCTAACGGAAGAGGGTTTTCTCCTGAGAGAAATAGCGGCTCAGGTTCCTTACGATGCCATAGTGATTCTGGTCAACAGCAAAAGGTACGGAGGGGGCGGAATCTACAACGACTACTGCATAACCACGACCGACAATCAGCGGAGCCAGGCAGTTTTCTTACACGAGTTCGGCCATTCCTTTGCCGGCCAGGCCGATGAATATTATACTTCTGAGGTCGCCTACAACGAATTTTATCCTCAAGGCGTTGAGCCGTTAGAGCCGAACATCACGGCTCTTCTTGACCCGGAAAACCTCAAGTGGAAAGACCTGGTTTCTCCTGGGGTAAAAATTCCCACAGAATACGGGAAAGAAGAAATAGAAAAGCTTCAGGCTGAAAGAAGAGCCAACCTGGAAGAGATGACCAAAGCTGTGGAAGAGGCTAAAAAGAAAAATTGGAATGAAGCCGAAATAAAGAAAATTCAGAAAAAATACCAGGATAAAGACAAAACTATCCAGGCGAGGATTCAGGAGGTCCGTGATCGTTATAAAGACCTGGAAAATAAAGTCGGCGCTTTTGAAGGAGCTGGCTATGCATCTAAGGGGCTTTACCGCCCGATGATGTTCTGTCTGATGATTTCAAGCCCGAAGATGGAATTCTGTAAAGTTTGTCAGCAAGCCATTCAGCAGATGATTGATTACTACAGCCAATGAACCTTGTGACGGCTCGCCGGGATAAAATTTTAATAACGGAAGTAAGACAAGCGGCGGCTTTTACTCGATGAGACATATGACATATTATAATGAAAAAACACGAAATGACGAAATGAAATGATAAGCAAAGCAGCAGGCAATTGGCCTGCCACAACCTTTTATTTCCGAAGCCGTTGCCTGAGTTACCATTTGCTCCCTTTATTTCAATACCATTTTCTGGCCCAAAACAGGGGGGGGTTAATTGACTTGGCGCCGCTTTTTTCGCTACAATCAGAATACTTCTGGCGGTGTAGCTCAGTTGGTCAGAGCATGCGGCTCATATCCGCAGTGTCGGGGGTTCAAATCCCTCCACCGCCATTTGAGTTTTCCCGATAGTGCCTCCAAAAAAAGCGGCTGTTTCTGTTTCGGCCAAAAGCGCTGACCGAATCTACCAGGCCTTTAAGCGCCAAATCTCAAAAAAAGGGCTCATCAACCCCGGAGACCATGTTCTGCTTGCTTTCTCCGGAGGTCCGGATTCAACCTGCCTTCTCGCCCTGTTAAACCGGCTGCGTCAGGAAGTATCCTTTACTCTCTCTCTGGCTCATTTAAACCACGGCCTGAGAGCCGCTGCCTTCAAGGACGAGGCATTAGTCCGAGAAATGGCCCGTCGTTTCGGCCTCCCCCTGGTCATTAAACGGGTCGATGTTCGCCGCTATGCTCGCCAGCGCCGGCTCAACCTCGAGGAGGCTGGCCGCGAGCTCCGGTATTCTTTCCTCGAAGAGACGAGTCAACGACTCGGGGCCAACAAAATTGCCACCGCGCACACGATGGATGACCAGGCCGAAACTTTTCTCCTGCGGTTGCTCCGCGGGGCCGGCCCCCAAGGGTTGAGCGGTGTTTTTCCGGTAGTCGAGGGCAAGATTATCCGGCCGCTGCTCGGTATCGAAAGGCGTCAGGTTGAGGCCTATCTCCAGGCTCAGAACCTCCCGTTCGCGCTCGACGAGAGCAACCTTGACCGCCGGTACCGGCGGAACCGAATCAGGCTGGAAATGATTCCCTATCTTAAGAAGAAGTTCGAGCCGCAACTTGTTCGTCGGTTAGCGACGACAGCTGAAATTCTAAGAGAAGAAGAAGCCTATTGGGCAGCCGTCGAAGACGAGACCGCATCGCGGGTGATAAAATCGTTTGACCGAGGATATCTCCTGGATACCCAGGCCCTCTCACTTCTTCACCCCGCTCTCGCCCGCCGCCTCATCCGGCGCTTTCTCCGACTGGTCCGCTCTTCGGGTCGAGAGGCGAATTTTGGCGAGGTCGAGGCAATCCGAAGCCTGGAGCCTGGAAAGGAAATCCACCTCCGCCGCCGCGTTAAGTTGGTTCGTCTGGGACCTTATATCCTGGAAAAATCGCTTCTCCTCGAGCATCGCCATTACCAGATTTCCTGGGACGGTGAGAGAGTCGTCGAACTCCCGTTTCTCGGGCTTCGTTTCCACGGCCGGCTGGTGGGAGGAGCCGAAGTCCCCTCTTTTAATGACCAAAAGTTTGCCTGCCTCCGAGCTGACCTTCTCCGGTTCCCGCTCGAAATAAGACCGAGAGAGCCCGGGGATAAGTATCATCCAGCCGGGGCGGCGGGTCCAAGAAAATTAAAAGAAATCATGCGGGCAAGACATATTCCGCCTTTTCTCCGGCCCTTCTGGCCGGTCTTCCTTTCAGCCGGGAGAATTGTCTGGGTTCCTGGTTGCCCGGTGGCGGAAGAGTTCAAAGTGCAACCAGAGACAGAAAAGGTTTATATAATAGAACTTCTGTAAATTTTATCGGGATAATAAATATTTTTCTTGCCACATGGAAAACACGAGCAAAGCCCAGAGCTGGTGGCTGTAGTTTTTCTTCCCGGCGAGGTGGTCTTCAACCCAGCGGCCGACGACCCGAGGTGAGAACAACCCGTCTTTTTTAAGTCGCGATTCCGAAAGCATATCGGTCAGAAGGGGTCTTAGCTCCTGCCGGAGCCAGAGTTTTATCGGGATGCTGAACCCTTCTTTCGGCCGGTAAATGTTCTCGCGGGGAAGGATTCGTTCCATGGTTTTTTTGAAGACCCATTTGCTTCGAAGACCGTGAAGCTTCCATTCCCCGGGCAAAGAAAAGACAAATTCTACCAGCCGGTGGTCGAGGAGCGGCTCTCTGGCCTCCAGGGAGACAGCCATGCTCATCCTGTCGACTTTGACCATGATGTCATCCGGAAGATAGGTTTTCAGGTCAAGGTAGAGTTCAGCGGTTATCGGGTCAAACTCGTTCATCGTCCGGAAAAGCGAGGCCAAAGGCTCCCTCTCCCAGAGAGGGACGAACACCTGCCCGGCCTCTTTCATTTTAGCGGCATAGAGAGCCTGTTTATCCTCATCCCGGAGAAAAACCATCCAGCGCCAGTGGCGAAGCTCCGGCGGATAAGTGAGACCGAGGGTGAACCGCTGCAGCTTGTTCCACAGTCCCTTTTTCTTTTCCGACGGCGGGAAAAGATTAAGTAGCGGCGCTCCTATCTTTCCCGGCCAGCTAATCAGCCGGCGCCGGCCGAGCTGCTGGGCCTGGTAGGCTTCATACCCGCCGAAGAGCTCGTCGCCGCCGTCGCCGGAAAGGGCGACGGTTACTCGACTCCGGGCCATCTGGGAAACGAGATACGTGGGAAAAATCGAAAAATCCGCCAGCGGCTCATCTAAATGATATAGAAGCTTTTCGGTGAGTTCGAGGGCCTTGGGTTCGAGGATGAACTCTTCGTGATCCGTCTGAAACCGGGAGGCAATGGTCTGAGCGTAGGCCAGCTCGTTATAGCTGGCTTCTTTGAACCCGATGGAGAAAGTCCGGAGAGGCTCGGCGCCGAGCTGACGCATCAGGGCGACTATGGTTGAAGAATCAATCCCGCCGCTAAGGAAAGCGCCGAGCGGGACATCGCTGATTAGACGCAGCCGGACTGATTCCGTGAGCAACGCGTAAAGCTGGTCCATGGCCTCAGCCAGAGAGATGTTTTTCCCTCTGGCTTGGAGCTCTTCTGGGTTGAGGCTCCAGTATGGTTTGAGCCTTAATTCTCCCTCCTCGTAGATTAAATAATGAGCTGCCGGAAGCTTCTTTATGGCTTTAAAAATTGAAAAAGGAGCTGGAATGTACTCGAGGGTTAGAAAAAGGTCTAAAGCCTCGAGGTCGATCTCCCGGGGAACACCGGGATAAGCCAGGATGGCCTTTATTTCTGACCCGAAAACGAGCGTTCCGTCCGGAAGCAAACAATAGTAAAGTGGCTTAACACCCACCCGGTCCCGGGCCAAGATTAATCTTTTCTTCGGTTGGTCCCAGAGAGCCAGGGCAAACATCCCCCGGAGCTTCTCGAGAAAAGCAAGCCCCCATTCTTCGTAGCTATGGGCGATAACCTCGGTGTCAGAGCGCGTCCGGAAGGAATGACCCGAGGCTTCGAGTTCGGCCCTGATGTCCAGAAAATTATAGATTTCACCATTCTGGGCCACCCAGACCTTGCCAGTCTCGTTGGTTAGCGGTTGATGTCCACCCTCGACGTCAATAATGCTTAGCCTTCTCACGCCCAACCCAACCCCGGGCTGGAAGAATAAGCCTTCGTCATCCGGGCCGCGGTGGAAGAGAGTTGCGGTCATGGCCTTCAAGACGTTTTCGTTCGGAACTTGAAGAGGAGAAGGAAAAGCCAGGCCGCAAATACCACACATCAGTTTGCCGGGATGAGCTCGAGCTCAAAAAACACGCCGAGGAGACGGCGTTCGTCGCTGGTCTCGGTTTCAAAATAGGGGATTGAGCCCTTGGAGGCTTTGATTTTTAACCGGTAAAGATGACTGGCCTTAATCTGAAAACCCCGGCCGACAGGAAAACGAAGAATAGCTCTTTGCTTGGGCGACAAAACGACTTTCTGGGTTTTTCCCTCGACTGTGACCTTGATTTCATTATTCATCCGCGGGTTATTCAACAGATGGACGACGATTTCTTTCAGCGGATAGTAGGTCTTGAGGATGATTTCACAGGGATAAGGGCCGCGGGTCCAGCTCCCTGTAGGTTCGAGTTTGGGCAGAAAATTATCGTCAAGAAAATGAAGAAACCCGTGATGCTCGGTTATGCCGGCGTCGACGCGAAAGGCCCGGGGGTTGGTGTTCGTCGGGAAATTATTGACCAGGGTCATCTCGACTGGCAAGGCCTTAAAAGGAAAACGTTTAGCGTGGGTTGCGGGAGAAGCTGAAGAGCGGAAGGGTGAAACCAGGATGGGTGAAATAAAGATGGCCGCCACGACCCAGGAAAGAAATAAGTCTCTTTTTTGCCGGGTGAAAGGAGCCAGGAAAAAGAAAAGCGGGTAGATGTTAAGGAAATAACGGTTAGCCAAGGAACCGCCGCCACCCCCATAATTATCCGGCATGAAGACCACGTAGACCAGGATGCCGGCGAAAGCGGCCAGGAATAAGAACCATTGTTCGCGCCGCTTACGGCTCAGAAGAAAGAGCCCTAAAGCAAGGACGGCGGGGAAGAAATACCAGGTGATTCCCGTAAAGCGACCGAAAAAATAATAAAACAAATTCAGAGGGACAAAAGTCAGCGGGAGGAAAAATTTCTCGAAATAACCCTCGGAAGTCATCGGATGGCCGAGGCTGTCGAAGGTTATCGAATCCTTTTCTAAGGGGAAGGTGCCGATAAAGGTCTTTCTTTCGCCGCCCATATAATTCCAATCAGCGGTCAACAGGTAGTTGGCCCCGAAAAACAGACTGACCGAAAAGATAAAAACCAGGACGATGAGGCCAGCTCGGCCGAAGCGGCGGCGCCAGAGCTTATGTAGCAACAAAGGGGCGAGAAGAACGACGTTCGGTGGCTTGGAAAAGGTGGCGAAACCAAGGAAAAGGGCGGCCAGATAGTCTGTCGTCTGCGAGCGGAAAAATCTTTCTAATCGGGAAAGTGGCCCTGGGTTCGAAGAAAGGGGAGCGGCTAATTTATACATCCAGAGGAAAAGGATGATAAAAACCAGGCTGAGGTTGAAGAAATCCGGAGAGATCCAGAAATAATAAACTCCGGCGACCGAGGCGAAAAGAAGGGTAATAACAGCGGCCAGCGAGACCAGAGGTGGGTTGAAAAGACGCAGAAACTTAGTTCCCAGGAGAAGAATGAGAAGAAGGAGAAAAGAGTGGAAAACAAGAAAGCCGTTGGCTCCCAGGTAGCGGACAAAAGGGGCGGCGAATAAAGAATAGGCAAAAGACTTAGCATAAAAAATCCGGCCGTCCTTGGCTTTTTTTAAAAAAATCCCCTGGGGCCCAGCATCAAAAGTATAATAATAACGGGCGAGGTCCTTTCGAGTGTACTCGAGGTCGCCGTCGAGAGCGATGCTCTGGGTCATAGCGAAATAGACAGCCTGGTCGGCCGAGAGAAAGTGGTTGTGGATTACAGGTAGGTTGAGGAAGAGGGAAGCGCCAAAAAAAAAGACGAAAATCGTCAGAATAAGCTTGTTTGTCAGGTCAAGCTGTGTAACTTTGACCACCTGAACCTGCCTCCGGGTAATCCTTCCAATACCATACCCGGGGATAAAATTCAATCAAGCCTGTCCAGGAAGGAGATGGCCCTGGTTAACCGCTTGGCGGGTCTTGATAGGTTCCTGAGAAAGCCACGGGTTTAATCTTCAAGCTTCTTTTTGGCTTACTTATTATCTTCTTCTACCAGGCGGCAAAGCATGGGGAGAAAATCAGGAAAAGCTGATTCCACCCGGTTCCAGTTGGGGATTAGCGGCGAATAAAGCGGGTTGGCCATGAAATCCTCACCAGCGAGCTGGAGAGCCCGGGTAAAAGCTTCGACGGTGGAACTTTCTTCATGGTAATCAAACTGGAGCCCGTTAAAGGCAGCCTCGTCCCGGTATCGTTTGACTTCGTCTTTGGCCGTCCGGAGGTAATTAATGAGCAGCGTCCTCAGGCTGCTCTCGCTCACGATTATTCCTTCGACAGCCAAATTACGGAAAATAGATTTGCCGATGTCGATAGCCATTTTCATCAGCCCGGTTTTCGGGTCGTCGGGGCTTAGCGGTTGATGCTTGTGCTCGTAAGTTTCGCATATCTCGGCTTGACAGATGCGCCGCAGCGAGTAGTTCCGGTAAACCTCGGCCAGGGTTTCAACTTCCAGGCCCCAGTCATTCGGGATGCGGTTAACGCGAGCCAGGTCAGCCAGCATGGCAAACTCTCCGGCGAGGATATAGCGAAAGCTGCCTAAGTAGACGAGGAAAGGCAGATGCCCGAAAATTCTTATGAGGCTTTTGATGAGCGGAGTGACAAAAAGGCGAGTTACCCTCCCGTGCATCCGGTCCGTCACGCGGGCATAGTAACCTTTGCAAAAAGCATAGTCGATGGTGGTCGAGGCAATCGGGTAGGTGAGTCTTGCCAGGAGTTCGGCCGAATAGTTGACAATGTCGCAATCATGGAGGGCGATCACCTTGCTGCTCTCTCGATAGAGAATATAACCGTAAGAAATCCAGGCAGAACGGCCTTTACCGTCAACTCCGGCCGAGAGGTCCTTGGTCTCGAGCTTCCTAAGAAAATCTTCCATTCTTGGCCCCGAGGCCGAGATGACCACGTGCCTTTGCGGTAAGATAGAGAATATTTCCTTGGCCCGGTCAAAATATTTTTCTTCCCGGGTCCGGCCGAGGGCGATAACAATTTCATTCAGGTAATCAATTTCCTTCAGGTGGAAGAGGATATTCTGAAGAGCCTGACTCTCGAGTTCCGTCGGTGTTACCGGCAGGACAAGAGCTATCGGTCGATGGCGGTTATATTCTTTTAGCTCGCTTTCCATTCTTTCCCGGTCAAACGGCCGGAGCCGATGGAAAGTAGTCAGATGCCCCTGATGAAAGTCAGCCATCTTTACCTCCAGGTTTAAGGGTTTTCCAATTTCTTTTCCTGAACCGACGGAAAATTAGGCTCCGGATAATCGCGCTTACAACTAATTTCCTTGTCTAAATCCCGGGGCCGAGGTCGGTCAAGAAAATGACATTCCTTTCGACTTGCTTCAGCCGTTTGGGGTTTTGCCTCGGACTGCCCCGAATAAAATCCCGTTGAATACTCAGCTAACCGCCTCAAAATAAAACCCTATTCAGGGAGTTTTATCTATTTTTTGAATAGATTAAAGCTTTCTTGACGCCAAGAGGTTTAGGATGGCCCGGTTCCAGCCAGCCGGCCCGATTCCCGGCGCATAAGTTAATTGACCTAACTTAACCCGGTTGTCATAGCTTCCATCCGGCCTTTGAACAAGATACGCCAGGTCGGCCGAAGCAAGCATGGCTTCGTCATTCTGGCTATCTCCGAGAGCCGCGGTTTTAACCTCGCCTGAATGCTGAGCATATAACTTCTTGAGCCGTTGCAGGGCGTATCCCTTATCGCTCTTTCCGGTTAAATGATAGAAACGGCTTCCCCCCAGAATTTTAAGCCCTGATTTTTCCGCCTCTTTCCTTAACCGGCTGAGCGAGGCCTCGTTACCGCCGGTAAACGGTTCGTCGTATTCTCTTTCCCGGGCGTAAGCCGCCATCTCGCGCGAAAGCCCGGATAAAGCGATAATTTCCTCAAGACTCATGTCGCCAAAACCGCGGAGAGTTGGGTCGATGTTTTCTTGAGAATAGCGGAGAAATTGGCGCAACCTGTCGTACCTTTCCCCCAGTTCAATAACTTGATAGCCATTTCGCAGGAAAGCGTCGGGGACTTCGCAAGGAAAATAATCATAAGGGAAGTAAATAGCTCCGCCGTTTTCGACGATAAAAGGGTGACGATTTCCTGTTCTCTCCCGCCAGTACTCAGTCTCCCGGCGAGTCTTGCTTGTACAGAAAATCAGCGGAATACCCGCATTTTCTAAGGCCTTCAAGCTGTCTTGAGCTCGTTCGAAGGAATAAGTCTCATGGTCGAGAAGAGTTCCGTCGAGGTCAGAAAAAATTAAAAGAAACTTCCTTTTCATTAGCTTTTTCTTCGCCCTGAGCTTATGTCTGGGTCTTAAGCCCAGAATAACCTGACGGGTTTCTCGATTAGTTACCCCCATTTTAACCATCATTTTTCTCTCTGTCAAAAGATTTGAGCGTGCACCCCCCCCCAACGTTGTTACGCTTGCCGGAGGCTCTGGGAAGCAGGTGACGGAACCGCATCGCCAGCGAAAGGACTTATCGCGAAATCAGGGGAAGGCGAGTCTCGTCGGTTTATTAGCGGCGATTGGCGAGGATAACGGCATGAGCCAGATTGAAATAATTTGCAATCAGAGAAATGTTTTGTTAATAAAACGATATGGCATATTTCACCGCCCTCCGTCAGTATACGCATAAAAGGTTAGAAGAGATTAACGCCGCTGACATCATCGTCGGGATTCCCTGCTATAACAACGAAAAAACTATCGCCCATGTTATCCAGATGGTCACGCATGGACTCGATAAGTATTATCGAAACCTGAAAAATGTAATTTTTATCGCCGACGGCGGGTCAACAGATGATACCAGGGAAGTAGCCAAGGAATTCCAGGTGAAACCCTGGCAGGAAAAGATTGTTTCCATTTACCGTGGTCCGGGAGGAAAAGGGACGGCGCTGCGTTCGGTTTTTGAGGCGGCCGAAAAACTCGATGTCAAAGCTTGTGTCGTCGTCGACGCCGACCTGCGGAGCATCACTTCGGAATGGGTGAAGAGTCTAATCAGTCCAATCTTAGACCATAATTTTGATTTTATCGCCCCGGTCTATTTGCGACATAAGTATGACGCTACCATCACCAACAATATTGTTTATTTTATTACCCGGGCCCTTTACGGCAAAAGAATAAGGCAGCCAATCGGCGGGGATTTTGCCCTTAGCCGCCGGATGGCCAAGTTTTACATCGAGCAGGACGTCTGGGAAACGGACGTGGCCCGGTATGGCATCGACATCTGGATGACCACCCAGGCCATAACCCAGGGATTCAAGGTCGGTCAAGCTTATTTAGGTTTGAAAATTAACGATGTTACGGACCCGGTTGCCCCGCTTGGCCCGATGGTTCGTCAGGTGCCGTGGGTGCGTCTTTCGTTAATGCAGCAATTCGAAGATTATTGGAGGAAGGTGCGGGGAAGCGAAGAGGTTCCTTGTTTTGGCGAAGGAAAGCCTGAGGAGCCGGCGCCGCTAAGCGTTGACCTGAATGAAAAGATTGACCGGTTTAAGACCGGCTATGCCCACTTTGGCCCGTTATGGAAAGGGATTTTTTCCGCCAAAGTTTTCGCAGGCATTAAAAAAGCGGCTCGTCTGGAGGCGGCTGATTTTGAGCTGCCGCCCCGGCTGTGGGCCAGGATTCTTTACGAATTAGCCTCCACTTTTCATGCCTGGAAGCGGAACCGTTTCAAAATCATCGAGCTCGTTACGCCCCTCTACTACGGCCGGACCGCCGCCTTTGTCAAGGAAACTGAAGCCATGAGCTCGGCCGAAGCGGAGAAATGGATTGAAGAGGTGGCGTTGCTGTTTGAACAAGAAAAGAAATATTTGCTCAAGGTCTGGACCGAAAAATCTCGCAGCGGCAATCCCGAGTAATGAGTTCGGACGCGGGAAAAATTCAGGACGGTAGAGAAAAAAGCCCGAGATACCAGGAAATGATGGCGTTTCCCCAGAGAAAAGAGACGAAAGCGGCTGGCGCTAAGAACGAGCCGAAGGGAAGGGCAAACTGCAGGTTCCTTTTTCTCATCAGGAGCAAAGTTATACCTACCAGGGCGCCGGCAAATGAGGCCAGGATAAGAGTCAGGATGGTCGCCCGCCACCCGAGAAAGGCGCCGACGGCTAACATCATCATGATGTCGCCGATTCCCAGCCCCTCTTTTTTCCGCAGCCAGAAATAGCCGGCGTAAACAACGAAAAGAAACCCGCCGCCGACAGCGGCTCCCAGCAGAGCTTGCCTGAGGCCAAACCCTGACCGAAACAAGCTATAAATAACGGAGAGGATGAAGAGAGGAAGGGTGATTTCGTGCGGCAGAAGCTGGTGGAAGAAGTCGATAAACCCGAGAATAATCAAAGCGGTAGTAAAGGTCGCGGCGGCGAAGAAAGAAAAAGAGAGGCCGAAATAATAATTAAGAAGTAAGAACAAGCCTGCGGTCAGGGCTTCGACCAGAGGATAGACCCAGGAAATCGGCCGCTGGCAAAAACGGCACTTACCTTTGAGCCAGAGGAAAGAAATGATGGGGATATTGTCGAACCAGCGAATCCTTTGGCCACAGTGGGGACAGGAGGAAGGCGGATAAATTAAGCTCTTTCCCCGCGGCAGTCGGTAAATTACCACGTTGAGGAAGCTTCCCCAGGCGAGACCGAAAAGAAAAATTATTATCTTTTCCACCAGACTTGAGCTGCCTTGACCTCGCCCGCCGTGGGGTCATAAATATAATCCAGGCCGTCGAGGTCTTTGGGGATTTCGCGCAGGAACCCGGTCCGGACAAGCTGGTTGAGGTCATAAGGGTTCCGGCCGAATTTTTCCTTAAACCGGGCTATAGCCCCTTCGATTATTTGTTTGTCGATAGCTGCTTTCACCTGGTAAAGATGGTTGTTGGCAATTTTCTTAACTCGCTCGTCGGTGGCCGTTTGATAGATTTCAAGCCACATTTTCCAGGAAGTCTCGAGGTCCATCGTCTTAAAAGCGGTAAAGGCATAAAGCCGTTTGACGATGTCCGGGGCGCCGGGGATTTCCATCGCCTTCTTATAATATAACCGGGCAACTTCATAATTTTTTCTCAGCTGGGCGAAGTGGCCTGCCTGCAACGGAAAAAACCACTGGTCAGGGTTCTTCTGCAGCCCTAAGTCGAGAATTTTCAACCCTAACTCGAGGTCCCCCGCTTCATAGACGGCCACCAGCGCGCCCAATTCATACGGGTCGACATACCGGGGGTCGAGCTCAGCGATAATGGAAAAGATATGTTCCAGGTGGTTGAAGCGGTCGGCAATGGAATAGTCTGAATAATACTGGATCGCCCAGAGGTAAATAAGGTCAGCCAAGACCGATGAGTAGCCAAAAGTGGCATACTTGAGGTATTTGCCTGAAGGGATGTAAATAATGGCCGAACCAGGAACCCGGCCCCGGCTGATTTGGTCGCAGCGAACCTTAAGTCCCATGAAAACTAACCCACTGAGAATGAGGAAAAAAGACAGAAAGACGGTGCTTAAGTCGCGCTTGCCAAAACGCTCGAGACGCATGCTCAGACAAAATCTCTTTTCTTAAAAACGAATGTCGCCAGAGTCAGGATGAAAAGTGTGTAGAAAATGCCGTAAAGGGCGGAATAAAAATAGAATTTCGGCTGGATGGCCAGACCGTGAACTATTTCTGTCCGGAAATTAAAGTTTTCCAGGTCGGGAAGAAAGGTATAGAGAAACTGGGCGAGGATGCGACCTATCCCGGGTTTTAATTTGCGGATAAGAGCCTCCAAGCCCCATGAAGTATGGCCGATCAGATAAAAAGCTAAAGAAAAGACCGAGCTGAGGATGGGCGTAGAAAAGCAAGAAAAAAGAATCGCCACCGCGGTGATTAAAAGGAGCTCGATAAAAATAAAGGCGATGGCAATAAAAAGGCGGAATTCAACCCGCAGCGTGTGGGCAAAGACCACGGCTAAAAAGATGAGACTCATCAACCCAATCATGATTAGGAGGGTGAAGGACAAGCCCAGAAACTTCCCTAGAAGGAACTGCCAGCGATAAATTGGCTTGGAGATAATCGTGAATATAGTCTTTTTGTCAATTTCTTTATAGACCAGCCCGGTTCCAACCAAAATAGCCATTAAAGCGCCGAACAGAGAGAGGGAAGCGAGACCGACATCTTTGATGATTTTTACCCGGTCGCCGACAGTCAGAATCGCCAGGAGCCGGGAAAAAATAATGGCCGCCGCCGCAAAAAAAAGCAGCAGGTACAAAATTCTGTCCCGGATGGCTTCTTTAAAAGTGTTCCAGGCAATGGCTTTGACTTTCATCCCTGTTTAACCATATCCACAAAAATGTCTTCCAGAGTCTCGGTCCGCGGGACGAGGGAATGAATTTTGCCTTTATTTTCGTAAACCAGGCGGAGGATATTTTCTATTTTGGCCTCGTCGAATACCTTCAACCAGGCCCGTTCTCCCCGGACAGAAAGAAATTCTCCCGTCCCCTCAAGCTCTTGGGGCGGCACCCCGGAGACGGAAATTTCGGTGTAAAGGATTTTTTCTGAAATAAGCTCGGGCAGGGCGCCTTGAGCTACGATGCGACCGCCGACAATGACCGCCACCCGGTCGCAGATCATCTCGATATCCTGGAGGATGTGGGAGCAAAGGAAAACAGTTTTCCCCTCCTCTCTTAAGCTGACAATGACGTCCCGGAGTTCTTTCCTGCCAATCGGGTCAAGCCCGCCGAGCGGTTCGTCGAGAAAGACCAGCTCGGGGTTGTTGACCAGCGCCTGGGCAATCCCAATCCGCTGGAGCATTCCTTTGGAAAATTTCCTCAGCTGGAGGTCAACCGCTCTTTCGAGACCGACTAACCGGAGAAGCTGATTAATCCTGTCCTTGGGCCCAACTCGGTGCGCCGGAAAAAGCTGGGCATAGAACTCCAAGAATTCGCGGGCGGTCAAGTATTCATAAAAATAAGGATTCTCGGGAAGGTAACCGATTCGTTCCTTGGCCGCAAGCGAAAGATGCGACTGGCCGAAAACCCGGATCTCGCCGGTGTCGGGGAAGATGAGACCAAGGATACACTTGAGAGTAGTGGTCTTCCCAGCGCCGTTTGGTCCGAGGTAACCGAAGATCGCCGGCCTGGACGGAAAAGCTCACCCCTTTAAGGACCGGATAGCGTTTGGGAATAAACCCGGTCTTATAAGCTT
>JBBIRF010000031.1:0-31403 GCA_037441905.1 Candidatus Aminicenantota bacterium | reverse complement strand
ACGACAAATCAATTGCTCAGCTGAGTCCAGACACGTAGCTCCATCCAGTGGCAACATCCTTCACACGCGAGGGGAGGACTTAGAGAAACTCCAAAATGGCAACTGTCTTGCTTCTCGCCCCTGCGACCGATAAATAACCAGATGAACTAAATTTTCCCGCATTATCAAGGCGCTAAAGACTTGGTCCTTGTCTCCGCTAAATAGCCGGCTGGCCTTGATTTCTCGAAATTTCGCGCCGCCGAAGACATAACAAAATGAAGCCATCAGCGGGCGAGAAGTTTTGCTTTGAATACTGATAAATTCCAGGTAAAATTAAAAAAGCCATGAGCGCACTTGATTTGAAGACAGTTTTGGCCCCGCGGTCGGTAGCGGTTATCGGCGCTTCCAGCCGGAAGGACAGTGTTGGCCGGGCGGTCTTCGCTAATATTCTTTTCAGTGGCTATCAAGGGATTGTCTATCCGGTCAACCCAAAAGTAAAAAGTATTTTAGGGGTTAGAACTTATCCATCTATCATCGAAGTCCCGGACGAAGTTGACCTGGCGATCGTCATCGTCCCTAACATCGCGGTTCGCAAGGTAATCGAGGAGTGCGGCCTCAAAGGAGTAAAAGGGGCGGTCGTAATAACGGCCGGGTTTAGAGAGGTTGGCGAGGCGGGGGCCAAACTCGAGGCGGAAATTATCGATGTTGCCAGGAAACATAAAATTTCTATTATCGGCCCGAATTGTGTCGGAGTCATTAACACTGACCCCGAGGTCTCGTTGAACGCCACTTTTGCCCGGCCATTTGTTCCAAAACCAGGTCATATTGCTTTTGTCTCCCAGAGTGGCGCCTTTGGCGTGGCCGCCCTGGAGTACGCGCGGCAACGCGACATTCGCCTTTCTAAATTCATTTCCGTGGGAAACAAGGCCGATGTTAACGAGAATGTCCTTCTCGAGGCCCTGCGAGATGATGAGCAAACCCGGGTCATCCTGCTCTATCTTGAAGACCTGGTTAACCCCCCCGAATTCATGGACTTAGCCCGAGAAATCGGCGAAAAAAAGCCTATTCTGGTGATTAAGTCCGGGAGAACATCAGCCGGCGCCAGAGCCGCCTCCTCTCATACCGGTGCCCTGGCCGGTTCAGACGAAATCTACAACGCCTTCTTCACCCAGGCCGGGGTGATCAGAGTGGAGAATCTCGAAGAGCTCTTCGATTGTGGTCTGGCCTTTGCATCTCAACCGCCGCCTCGGGGAAATCGAGTGGCTATCATTACCAACGCCGGTGGACCGGGAATTGTGGCTACTGACATGGTTATCAGGCAGGGAGCTCGTCTCGCGAGTCTCGAAGAAAGGACGAAGGAAAAACTCGGTCGAGTCCTTCCGCCGACAGCCGCATTAGAAAACCCCGTAGACCTTATCGGCGACGCCAGGGAAGACCGGTATGAGTCGGCCATCAGAATCGTCCTGGAGGATGATGGGGTTGACGCGGCCGTAATTATCTGTACCCCGACGGTGTTTACTGACCTGGAAGCCATTGCCACTACTATTCGCGACACCGTTCCTCGTTATCGGAAGCCAGTCACGGTCTGCTTTATGGGAACTGAAGATGTAGAAAAAGCAGCGCTCCTCCTGGAAGAAGCTGGCATTCCCCATTACCTTTTTCCAGAAATCGCCGCCAAGGTGCTGGCCAGGCTGTGTGAATATGGTTGGTGGATAAGGCGACCGCTTACCGGCGTCAAGAAATTCGAAGACGTCAATAAGAAACAAGCGGCTTCGATTTTAAAAAAAGCCAGAGAGGAAGGCCGTCGTTTTCTCCCTGAACCAGAGGCCTACAGACTCTTGGAAGCCTACGGTTTTCCCCTTGCCCCTTTTGCCCTGGTTCGGACCGAGGAAGATTGTTTGCAGGTGGCAGAAAGGATTGGTTATCCGGTTGTCCTCAAAGTCGTTTCGCCGCAAATATTGCACAAAGTTGATGTCGGCGGCGTCGTCTTAAATATCGAGGACCCGGAGCATGCTTCCCGGGCTTATCGCGAGATGCTAACCAGGTTGAAGCAGCAACTGCCCGAGGCTGAAATCTGGGGAGTCCTGGTCCAGAAAATGATTAAAGGCGGCAAGGAAACAATCCTCGGGCTCAAGCGCGACCCGCTTTTCGGCCCGGTAATCATGTTCGGCCTGGGCGGGGTCTATGTCGAGGCGATGCGCGATGTTTCTTTCCGGATTGCGCCACTGCGCGAGTTAACCGCTTCCCGGATGGTCAGAGAAATCAGAGGCTATCGGATTCTTGAAGGCTACCGGGGAGAAGCGAGGTCGGATGTCGAAAAAGTGGAGGAGTGCCTTAAAAGGCTTTCCCAGTTAGCCCTTGATTTTCCCGAAATCAGCGAGCTTGATATTAACCCGCTCCTGGTTCTAAGCGAGGGGAAAGGCGCCCTGGTTGTTGATGCTCGCATCCTCCTTGGTTGAACTAATCTTTCCTGCCAAGAATTGGACTTACTCGAGAGCGCCGATAACCCCCAGCGCTCCATCATACTTCCCGCCGTTTGGAACTGTGTCTAAGTGTGACCCGAAAGCGATAGGCGGCAAAGAAGGTTCCCGACCTTCATGCCGGCCGATAATATTGCCGGCTTCGTCGACCCGAATTTTTAGCCCCGCTTCTTTCATCAAAGAAAAAATATATTCGCGGCTGGCTATATATTGAGGGCTGAAAGCAACCCGGTTCACGCCGCCTTCCGGCGTCAGCCCGAAGGTGGCGAGCTTTTCGAGTCTCTGGATAAGGCAACTCGCATTTACGCGCAATTCTGCTCTCTCCTCCGCGGGTTCGGAAAACGAGGCTCGCATCAGACCGAAAAGAAAAAGAACCCCAAGAATAAGTTTTCTTTTTTCTCCATTGCCTGTCTCTCCTTGGCTTGCTCCATTTTACTCCAGCGCATAGAGGAGAAAAAGTCAGCTAAAAAGTCTTCTTTTTTCTTCAATAAGCCGCGGTTAGGTTCCTGTCGGCAAAAAGTGAAGTTTAGTAAAAAGGGAAATACGCTTAACTCGAAGAAAGGGAGGGAGCGGCCAGAATAATTTTTTATCGATTCTCTTTTTACCCACTAATAATGGACAAGAGATAAGAGTTGCTTTTGAGCGGAAGAAAATTAATAATATGGGCGTCATAATGAGGGATGCAATTGATAAAGCAAAGCTTCCTTCGGTCATCCCAATTCTATGGAAGGAGGTTAAGAAGTGAGAGGGTTTAAACGAACCAGTCTATTTATTTTTGGGTTTATGCTCATTGTCGGGCTGCTTATGCTTGGCGCCAGTCCGGCGCAGAAAGCGCCAGCGAAAGCCGCGGCCCCGGCTCCGTCTTTCCTGGCCAAGCCGGACCCGCAGGCTTTTGCTGCCCTGCGCGCTCGCTCTATCGGCCCCGCCAACATGAGCGGCCGCATCTCCGCCCTGGATGCCGTAGCGTCTGACCCGAAGATTATCTACATCGGCGCAGCTTCGGGCGGCGTCTGGAAATCAGAAGACGGCGGCATAAGCTGGCGGCCAGTTTTCGACGACCAGCCCGACCATTCGATTGGCGCCATCGCCATCGACCAATCCAACCCCAGCATCGTCTGGGTAGGCGCTGGCGAGTCGTTCATCCGCAACTCGGTGAGCGTTGGCCGCGGAATTTATGTCACGCGGGATGGGGGTAAGACCTGGCAGCGCGTCGGGCTGGAAAAGACCGAGAAAATCTCGGACATCCTCGTCCATCCAAACGACTCCAACACGGTTTATGTTGGCGCCTTGGGAGCCACCTGGGGCGACAGTCCCGAACGAGGCGTTTACAAGACGACTGACGGCGGCCGCACCTGGAGGAAAATTCTCTATGTTAACGAAAAGACAGGCGTGGCCGACATGGCCATGGACCCGTCGAACCCGAATAAAATTTTTGTCGCTATGTGGGAACACCGCCGCTGGCCGTGGTTCTTCAAGAGCGGTGGCCCGGGAAGCGGGCTTTATGTCACCACCGACGGCGGCGAAACCTGGAAAAAGCTCACGGATAAGGAAGGCTTGCCCAAGGGAGAGCTGGGCCGAATCGCCATGGCCATCGCCCCCAGCCGACCTTCGGTCGTCTACGCCCTGGTCGAGGCCGAGAAAAACTGCCTGATGCGTTCGAATGACGGCGGGGCAACCTGGTCAGTGGTCAATGATGAGAGCGGCATCCATAACCGCCCCTTCTACTACAGCCGGATTTATGTCAACCCGGTTAATGAAAATATCCTTTATCTCATGGGAACGACCCTGCGGGTGAGTGAGGATGGCGGCCGAACTGTCCGGCCTCTTATTCGCGGCGGCCAAGCCCATTCCGACCACCATGTCATGTGGATTCATCCGGCGGGCGAGATGATGATTGTTGGTAACGACGGCGGCGTTGTCATCAGCTACAACCGCGGCGACAACTGGCGATATTGCGAAAACTTACCCCTTGGCCAATTCTATCACATCGCTTATGACATGGAAGTTCCGTATAACGTTTACGGGGGCCTCCAGGATAACGGCTCCTGGCGGGGAGCAGCTTACTCGCTCACTGACCGCGGGGTCATGATGTACCACTGGATTACGGTCGGCGGCGGAGACGGGTTTGATGTCCAGCCAGACCCGGAAGATTCCAAATGCGGGTACGGCATGTCCCAGGGAGGCAATCTCTACTATTACGATATCCGGACTGGAAGCAGCCGGCCCTGCGTGCCCACTGAATCGGACGTCCGGCATCGGTATAACTGGAATGCAGCCTTGGCTCTCGACCCGTTTGACCCCAAGACAGTTTATTACGGCAGCCAGTTCCTCCACCGCAGCCGCGATAAGGGCCGAAGCTGGGAAATCATCAGCCCTGACCTGACGACCAACGACCCGGAAAAACAAAAACAAAATGAAAGCGGCGGACTGACCCTCGACGTCACCAGCGCCGAAAACCATTGCACGATTCTGGCAATCGCCCCCTCCCCCAAGCAGCAAGGGGTAATATGGGTGGGAACTGATGACGGCAATGTCCAACTTACTCGTGACGGCGGCAAAACCTGGGAGTTAGTATCGAAGAATTTTACGAGCGGGAAAACTGCCCTGGCGCCGGCCGGCGGCGCGATTCCCCATATCAAAGCTTCCCGCCACGACGCCGCTACTGCCTACGTAGTTTATGATGACCATCAACGCTCGAATTTCACGCCTTATCTTTTCGTTACCCGCGATTTCGGCAAAACGTGGAAGAACCTGGCGACGAGTGAAATCGACGGCTGGTGCAAGGCTATCGAGGAAGACCCGGTCAACCCCAACCTGCTCTTCCTGGGAACCGAGTTCGGTCTCTACGTAAGCTTCAACGGCGGCGCCAGCTGGATGAAATGGACTCATGGGTTGCCCACGGTGCCGGTTTTTGACCTGGCGGTTCATCCGCGGGAGAACGACCTGCTGATTGCTACCCATGGCCGCTCGATTTATATCATCGATGACATCACGCCGCTGCGCGATCTTACCGACGAAATCGCCAAGAAGAGGCTTCATCTCTTTAGCCTGCGTGAGGCTATCCAGTGGCAGAGCGGCCGGATGAGCTCTTACCAGACCATGGGAGATGCTGAATTCTCGGGAGAAAACAAGAACCTGAACGCCTGCATCACTTATTTCTTGAATCCGGTTGAAAGAAAACCCGAAGAAATCCAGGCAGAACAGGCTCAATTAGAGCAAGCGCGACAGCAAATGCTCCAGCGGGCCCAGCAGATGGGTTTTGCCGGCATGATGGGTGGCGGCCAATTCCCGTTCGGCCAGAGAGCTCCAGTCCGCACCTCAACTCGAGTTTCGATTACCATCGAAGACTCCTCGGGGAGAGTTGTCGCCCGGATGAACGGGACGGAAAACAAAGGAATCAACCGCGTTTACTGGAACATGATGGAATCAGCTCCTGGCGAAGAAACAGGCCAGGCTCCCGCAGCTTTCGGGTTTGGCCGCGGGGCCGGAGGATTAGCTGTCCTTCCTGGGACCTACACTGTAAAAATTCGGTATGAGGGAGAAGAAGTCAGCCAGAAATTCGAGGTCAAGCCCGACCCGAGATATAAAGTCGACCTGGATGTACTTAAGAAAAACTATGATATGGCCAAGCAGGCCCAAGAGCTGACAAGGACAGTTCAGAGCGCTCAGCGTCAGATTCAAGACGCCCAGCGAGCTGTTCAAACCGTACGCGATTTTGCCCGGTTCAACCGGTCACCCAAGATGAAAGAAGTGCTTGATGCCGCTAAGGTTCTCGAAGAAAAGCTCAAGAAGCTGAGCGAAATTCTTAGTCCGACACCAACCAGACAGGGCGGTGGCCGCGGGGAAAGCCTCATGGCTCAGGTGACATCGGCGGTTGGCGGCATCACCCGGGCTGGTTATGAGCCGGTAACCCAGCGAGCGCTGGTCCGTTATGAAAAAGCGAAGAAAGCCCTTGAGGCCTTCCTCGTTGAGTTCAACCAGGTCTTCGAGAAGGATGTCGAGAACTTCAAGAAGCTCGTCCAGGAAGCCGGTTTCACTCTGTTCGCGCCGTTCACCCCGCTAAAAGTAAAGTAAAAACGAGGTTTAGCAGATATAAAGAAAAAAAAAGTAAAGAAGAAATAGAAAGCGGAGGAAGTTATTTTTCGGTGAAGAGAACGAATCTCTCACCGGTCGCTCCAAAGGAAAAGAGCAACGGAGGGGCTAACGAAAGAATCTTGACCTAATCAAACCGTAGAATTCCGGGTCACTGAGGAATAGCAGAAGGAAGCATTCAAGTTTGTAACGATAGTCATTCCCAGAATAAGAGGATAGATAGATTTTTAAGCCGAGAAAATTTACTGGCTTGTTAGCTTGACCAGTCGATGAACGCTGGCTGCTCGCAAATAATGCCGATTTTTCGAGCGGAAGTCCTGGCCTTCAGGCTAAAACCCTTGCTTCTTCCTGAGTAGGTCTTGGCTAAAAAAGAAGATGTTTGCTCTGGCAGGGTCTTAGGGCAGGGAGCATCATCTGAATTAGCGATTTAGGCGAGAGGAATCTATGCAGTTCCCCTCTTCATAAAGTTTAGGCTCCTTGATATATTCAGAGCTGGTCACGCCTTAGTTCGGCGAATGGTCAGCCGCCTATTCTTTTGGGAATGACTCAATAGAGGCCTAAATAAAAAGCAGAAAGTGACGAGTTTCCACTAAGTGCAAACCTGAAGATTGAAATCGTGGCCGATTCCATGAAAATATATCTCAAGACTTCCCTAAGCTCATGGACAAACTTAGGCCGAGAGAAAAAAGGAGGGGGAAACATGAATAAACGGCCCGGAATGAGTCGGCAAAAAGCGTGCTTAAGCATAATTATTCTGCTCGGGCCCTTATTTTCTTTTTTTAACTGCTCCTCTCGTCCAGAAGCCTCAGTCACGATAAAAAAAGAAATCATCACCACCTACCCTTTCTCCGACCCGGACCCGGTTCCGGTTTTCGCTCGCTCGTCGATGGGGGGAGCTGGCTCCCGCATCTATCCCTATTTCGTTTTTAGCGGGTTTAGCCCGGAATCAAAGCCTCAAGAATGGACGGTAATCCGGCTGAAAAATAGATACCTGGAGGTTTCGCTCCTGCCTGAAGTCGGCGGAAAAATCTGGGGAGCCAAAGACCTTAGAACCGGCTATGATTTTCTCTACACCAATCACGTGCTCAAGTTCAGGGAGATTGCCTTGCGCGGTCCTTGGACTTCAGGGGGAATCGAATTTAACTTCGGGGTCATCGGCCACGGCCCCCATACCGCGACGCCGGTTGATTATTACGTGGAAAAGAAACCAGACGGTAGCGTCTCTTCGACCGTAGGCAATTACGACTGGCCCTCCCGAACCCGTTGGCGGGTAACAGTAACTGTTTATCCTCACAAGGCCTATTTTGAAACCAGCTCTCGCTGGACTAACCCGACTCCGTACAAGCAATCTTATTATTCCTGGATGTGCGCGGCTGTTCCGGCGAGCGCTGACTTGAAGTATATTTTTCCGGGAAAATATCAGATTGGCCATGATTACTCTGTTCCCCTTGAGCCCTGGCCGGTGGATAAGCAAGGTCGAGACCTCTCCTTCTACCGGAATAACGCTTTTGGAGGGTCGAAGAGCTACTTTGTCGTCGGCATCTACGACAATTTTTACGGCGGCTACTACGAGAAGACTGACTCCGGTTTTGGCCACTGGGCGTTATATTCTGATATGCCAGGGAAAAAAATCTGGATTTGGGACCTTAGCCGGGCCGGAGAAATCTGGGTAGACCTGCTGACTGACTCAGACGGCCAGTACACTGAGCCTCAGGCGGGCAGGTTATTAAACCAATCAGACCATGGCTCCTTCGCTCCGGCCGCTTCCGACAGCTGGAAACAACTCTGGTTTTCCTATAGCGGTATCGGCGAAATGAAAAAAGCGACGGACAAGGTAATTCTCAGCCTGAATAAAAAACAGGACGCCTACGAACTGGGGCTTTATTCTCTTCAGAAAATCAATCAGCCACTCGTGGTTTCGGAAGGCGGCAAAGAAATAATCAGCCGTAGGCTGAAAATGAACCCGGCGGAAAAAATTATCTTCAGGTTAGAAAATATCACCCACCCCGATAATCTTCTCATTCAACTTGGAGAGAAAAATATTTACCAGCCTGGAGCCGAACCAAACGAGCTCGAGCGGCCGTTTAAGTTCTATCGACCCGTGGATGATTCAGTTGAAGCTCTTTATCTTGCCGCGGAAGCCGATGAAAATGAAAGAAATTATCAAGCCGCCCTGGAAAAATACCAGCAAATTATCGCCAAGGAACCGGGCCACCGGCGCGGCCTGAGCCGTTTAGCCGAACTTTTCTGTCGGCGGGGAGAAGAAGCGAAGGCTTTAGCTTACGCCCGAAAAGCTCTGGAAATTTCCATGTATGACCCCGAAGCCAATTATATTTATGGCGTTATCGCCCGAAGCCTAAACCGCCTGGCCGATGCCAAGGAGGCTCTCGGCTGGGCAGCGCGCTCGTCAGCCTATGCCCTTCCCGCCTATTGCCAGCTCGCCGAGATTGCCCTCAGAGAAAAAGACTACTCTCTGGCTGAAGAATATGCCCGCCGCGCCATAAATTATGACCAGCAGAATCCCCTGCCTTACGAGCTTCTGGCCGTGTCCCTCCGCAAACAGGAAAAGAAAGCCGAAGCCTTTCGAGTCTGCCAGAAGATTCTGGCTCTTGACCCGCTCGACCATATGGCCCGGTATGAACTCTATCTTCTGGCGCCAGAAAACAAAAACAGGCTGAAAAATTTCATAGCGGCGATTCGGAATGAGTTCCCCGCAGAAACTTTTATCGAGCTGGCCCTCTTCTACCATAGAATTGCCGAAACGGATAAAGCCAGGGAATTGCTGGAACTGGCCGGGGACCATCCCGAAGCTCTGGTCTGGCTCGCCTACCTGGGTCAGTCCGAGGATTCTGAAAAAAGCAAAGCCTTCCTGGAAAAAGCGGCCGCCGCTTCGCCCTTTTTAATCTTTCCTTTCCGCGAAGAATCAATCCCGGTGCTTAGGTGGGCGGCGGCGCAAAAGCCTGATTGCTGGAAATTCCGGTATTATCTTGGTCTGATTTACTGGCACAAAGGAAGAATGGAGGAAGCGAGGAAAGTATTTGAGACTCTGGACGAAGCTGATTTTTATCCCGTGTTCATAGCCAGGGCTTACTTGAACCCGGAGGAGAAAGAAAGAGCTTATGCCGATTTGAAAAAAGCTCTGGCTCTTTCGCCCGAAGCCTGGCGAACCTGGCATCATCTCATAAATTTTGAACTAACCCACGGGCGGATAGCGGCAGCGCTTCATAACTCCGTTGAGGCCTTAAAGAAATTTCCCGAAAACATGTATATCCAGGCCGACACAGTCAAGGCGCTGCTCGCCAGCGGAGAATACCGGCGGGCGGCTGAGATGCTCGATAAAATGCACGTGCTGCCTTACGAGGGGGCGAGCGAAGTTCATAGCCTTTTTGTCCGCACCCATATCCATCTGGCCCTCGCTAATATGATGGAAAAGAAATGGGCTGAGGCTCTCGAGGAAATAAGTCGGTCAAGAGAATACCCCGAAAATCTCGGTAGTGGCCGCCCCTACGAACCTGACCAGAGAATTCAGGATTACCTCGAAGCCGTCTGCCACGAGCGCCTTGGAAATAAAGACTTAGCGCGGGAAAAATATGCCACCATCATTAGCTACACTGAAAAATTCCCGGAAGGTCCGTACGCCTATTTTGCTCGTCTCGCCCTGGAAAAATTAGGAAGAAAACGGGAGGCGGCAGCGTTTAGGTCCCCTGGCGTCGAGCTCGAGGAATTTCTGAAAATATTAAAACATATCGATAAGTCTTCTCCAGAAATATAAAATTATTATCTCATCGGTTTTAAGGCAATTTTTCAGGAAGCCAGCCACCTTGAGAACCTGGAGAGTCTGAAAAGGTATCAAGCCCATTTTTGCTTTATTTAATTTTTTTCTTCCGCTTATTCAAAACAAACATCCAATGGAGAGACGAGGCAAAATTGGGCAAAAAACAAGGACCCGCGGAGTTGAAGTTTTGCCGCCATAGATGTAGAGTAATTTTCTTATATTTTTAAAAGAAAATAAAAAGGCTTACTTAAGGAAACAGTTAAGGATAAAAACCAAGGATGACAAACAGTGGTCAAGAGACTTGGAAATGAGGAAGAAGGAAGGACGCTCGTTCTTCAGGATTAAGGCGTTTAGGATTCATGAAGTCCTCAACGGCATATTCAGCGGAGCCATCAGGGGAAAGTCGCAATAACAGGGAAGGGAGAAAAGGAAGGAAGGAAGAAAGAAAGAAAGAAAGAAAGAAAGAAGAAATAAAGATAAGGAAGAGGAAGAGGAAGAGGAAGAGGAAGGAAAACTTAGGTTGCTGGCGCTTAACGTAATTTCATCCCCAGGAGCCGGAAAATTCGAACTTAGATGAAAAAGCCAGGAGAAAATAAACCACCGCTTCCCTTAGGGTCGGAAACCGCGGCCGGTTCCGGCTCCTTCTTTTACCTGGCCAAAGAAGTCGCCAGAGGTTTTAGCTGGAAAAACACCTTTACGTCGCTCCGCTATCGCAACTACCGCCTGTGGTTCTGGGGCCAGATGACTTCGCTCTTCGGCACCTGGATGCAGGGAACAGCCCTCAGCTTCTACATCTACGAGCTGACCCATTCTTCCGCTTATCTGGGGTATATCGGGTTTGCGGCGGGGTTGCCGATGTGGTTTTTCGCCACTTACGGCGGCGTCATCGCCGACAGAATAAGCCGGCGCTTCCTGCTTCTGGCCACGCAGACCTTCATGATGTTTTTGGCCTTTGTCCTCTCTGCCCTAACTTTTGCTCATCTTGTCAAGCCCTGGTTCATCATCGTCCTGGCTTTTCTGTTAGGTATTGCCCAGGCGTTTGATGCGCCGGCCCGACAGGCTCTGGTGGCGGAGCTCGTCCCCCGGGAAGACCTGACCAACGCCATCGCCCTCAATTCGACCATGGTCAACGCTGCTTTTTTCCTCGGCCCGGCTTTTTCCGGTTTGGTTTATACCTTTTTCGGGCCAGCCTGGTGTTTTCTGATTAACGGAGTATCATACTTAGCTGTAATTGTCGCTTTATTCCTGATGAACCTCCAGCCACTTCCGAAACAGAAAAACCAGAACTCAGCTTATGAGGACTTGCGGCAGGGAATAAGCTACTTGCGTCGCCAGCCTCTCATTCTGGGGCTCATTGCCAATATCGCCTTGCTGAGCCTTTTTGGCTCCGGCACGCTGACGCTGCTTCCGGCCTGGGCCGTCAAGATTCTTCATGGTGACGCCCGGACAAACGGATGGCTCCAGTCAGCTCGGGGTCTGGGTGCCCTCATGGCGGCGCTTTTCATTGCTTCCTTGGGGAGGTTTCGCTTTCGGGGAAGGCTCCTGACCGCCGCCGCTTTTTCTCTTCCTCTTCTGATGTTTATTTTTTCCTTCTCTTCCCATCTTGGCTTATCCCTCTTAATCCTTTTTATTGTCGGCATGGTAATTATTGCCGTGGCTAACCTTTCCAACTCTCTCGTCCAGGGCCTGGTGGCGAATTCCATGCGCGGTCGGGTCATGGGAATCTATTCTCTATCCTTTTTTGGGTTTATGCCTTTAGGCTCGCTCTGGGTCGGCCAGATAGCCTCTGTAATGGGCGAAAGGCAGGCGGTAATGATTAACTCCGGCTTTCTTTTTATTCTTCTCATAGCAATCTGGCTTGCCGCCCCAAGAATTAAAAAATTAGAATAAAAAAACAAGGCCAAGCTCCCTCGCGAGCCGACAAAAGGAAAACACGGAGCAGAGCCCCGGTTCAGATAATCGCAAAAACCATTCAAAACAGGCGGATTTCGTTCATTCTTTACCTTCAGCACCTGTCCATGATAGGAGAAGAGATAAAGCAAGTTCCAAACAAACTTGTTTTTATATAAATAAGACATGAATAATTAGCCCGTGTCCCCATCTGCCTTCCCGCTTGCGTCATACAGGATAAAAAACTCATGAAATAATTAATAGTTGTCCCTATTCATCGTCTGGAATTTGCCCGGGCGCTTGTTTTCTTCGCGCTCGAACCAACGGCTAAATGATAACGCCAAGAAAGAGGCAGACGCCAAACCCTCGGCGTTGAGGAGACAGTTAAGGTCATGCAGGCAAGGGACTTCAATATAATCTACGGGAATGCTTAGGTTGGTCAAGTGGCGGAGGAAATCTCGGTTTAAGGTGACCAGAGCGCCAACGACCATCCTTAACCTGGTTCTCGTTTGGAGCTTGGCTTGGTTTTTTTCGGCCTGATACCAGGGCGAAAACTGGTTGAAATAAACCTCGTTCGACCGGAAAATTGCGGCCGCAATCAAAGGCTGGGAGAGGCGAAGGGCAGCCCAGCTGAGAAGGGCACCGTCATAGATAATTCCTGCGGTAAACATTTCGGGAAACTTAGTTAAGAACTTGGCAGCTCCAAAACCGCCCATCGAAAAACCCTGAACAGCTCTAAACTTGGCTGAATTTAGCGTGCGGAAATTAGCGTCCACATAGGGGATTAATTCCTGAATAATATTGGTCTCAGCTGGTTTGCTTCCGTCCCAGCTATCCGCCCAGAAGGAATCCCGGTAGCCGTCGGGGAAAACAATAATCACCGGCCCGATGATCCCGAATTCCCTGGCTTTCTCGAAGCTCGCCGGCACAATTTTGGTCTGATTACCTTCATGGCTTCCGCCCAAGCCATGGAGGTGGTAGACCACCGGATATCTTTCGTCCGTCGAATAATAGTTCTCAGGCAGATAAAGCGAAAATTCAATTTTTCTCCCGGTTACAGGGCCAGTAAAACTCCTTTTTTCCACAACCCCCTTCAGGGTCTGGGAAAAGAGGTAGTTATGGCCAGTAAGCAAGATAAAAATCAGGGAACATATTTTTATATTTTTTTTCATTTTATTTCTTGTATTTCTTGGTTATTTCTTGTATTTCTTGGTCCGCTTTTTGCTCATAAATCTTTTGTATCAATCAACGGTCAATTTGAACAAACCACCACTCATTTTTTATTTTTAATCTTTTTTAAATTAAAGACAACCGTGGCCTAAATTCCTTGGCTCTTTTTTCCGGGGCTATTCAGGAAACTTATATCCTTTTTCCATAAAAAGCTTCAAACAAGTATCGACTACCAGGGGGTCATAAAGAAAACCTTTTTTCTGGGAAATTTCGGCCAGAGCCTTATTCACGCCGTGCGCGGGACGGTAAGGTCGGTGATAGGCCATGGCCTCGACGACATCGGCCACCGCTAAGATTCTGGCTTCAATCATAATTTGGTCGCCCTTTAGCCCTTGAGGATAACCGGAGCCGTCCAACCTTTCATGGTGCTGCCGCACAATCGCGGCGACGGGCCATGGAAACTCTATATCCTTGAGGATTTCATAACCAACTTCGGGATGAGTCTTGATCAATTCCCATTCCATTTTGTTAAGCTGCCCTGGCTTGCTTAGAATTTCAGCGGGAAGGCTTATTTTGCCGATGTCATGGATCGAACCGGCCATGCGGATCCCTTCAATTTTATCCTTAGATAAGCCCATCTCGGTGGCGATAGCTCTGGATAAATCAGCCACGCGCCGCTGGTGTCCGGCAGTATAGGGGTCTTTAACTTCGACTACGGAGGAGATGGCCTTGATGATGCCGCCAAAAGCTGCTCTTAATTTAGCATAACTTTCCCTGATTTCATCCTCGGCTTTTTTCCTATCGGTAATATCGCGGGAAATGGTCAGGATAGAGTAGACTTGGTTATTCTTGTCTTTAATCGGAACAAGCCAGGTATTTAACCACATTTTCTTCTGTCCCAGCGAGATTGGCCCGTCAAGGCAAGTCGGCTCTTTATTGGCCGCAACCCGGTGTAAAAATTCTTGCATCGCAGCGGCCTCCTCCGGAGAGAAAAGTTCGTTGAGCTTCTTGCCTATCATTTCCTCAGCCGAGAGGCCAAACTGTCTGGCGGCATTAGCGTTAACATACTCAATTTCCGACTGGAGGTTAACCACGCTTATCATATCCGGAGAGGCCTCAGTCAGAGTCCGATAGCGTTCCTCGCTCTCACGCAACGAATCTTCAACTTCCCGACGTCGCCTGATTTCCGATTCTAACTGTTCGATATATTTGATTCGCTCCCAGGCGGCTGCAATATTGAGACCGAAGGCTTTGACCGCGGGGATGTCCGCCTCGCGCAATTCATTCGACTGAACTGAGATAACCCCCTCCACCCGGCCGTCAATTAATAAAGGGGTAACGATAGCTTTGGGCACATGCAGTTTTTCAATTATTTGTTTTGCCAGCCATTCTGGTATCCCTGGTAGCCAGCTAAGAGTCTCACTTTCGATATCGGTAATAAGAATAGTTTTTTGATTATAAATGGCCTCCCTAAACCATCGGGTTTGTTCAACCCTGATAGAAAATTCCTCATGCCTAAAGCCCACAAGCTCCTCTACCATTCGTAAAGCCTTGCTCTCAAAACTTAAGAACCGCGTAAAGAGCCGACCCGTTTTCTGATCATAAGGGAAAAGCATGCAAGAGAAGCCGAGCTCCTGGAAAACAGATTTAATGCTTTCGAATATTTCGTCTATTCCTCGGCAGCCGGCCAGAGCGGTTTGGGCCTGGTTTAAGGCAGCTAACAGCCTTTCGGTGCGTTTCTTTTCGGTTATATCTTGGGAAGCGCCATAAATTTTCGTAACCCGAGCCTTAGCTTCATCCCAGACGGGCGTAGCATAGTCACGCAACCAGCGCACTTCGCCGCCTCGAGTCACAAACCTAAATTCGCAAACGTCCGTCTGGCCAGTGGCAACTTTCCGAGCATGCTCTAAAGCCACGGGTAGGTCCTCGGGAAAGACCATGCTTTGCCAGCCTCCCCGCTCATCAACTTCACGCCGAGTAAAGCCAAAGGCTCGGACAAAAGAATCAGTAATCCATTCACCCTGAAGCCTTCCGTCTTCTTCGACACGAAAAGCATAAGCATAATCCGAGATTGTCTGGGAAATATACCGATAGCGCTCCTCGCTTTCCCTGAGGGCTTGCTGCTGCCAGGACCGGCCGAGCGCTCGGCGGATGGCAAGGGGCAAACGAACTCTCGCCGCCTCTGGAGTCTTTAAGACGAGGTCGTCGAGGCCCGCGGCCATGACCTCTATTAGTTCCTCCTCGGTGGCTGACCTGGTCAACATAATCACCGGGCAATCAGGGAAATGAGCCTTGATTAAACGCAGGTTATTAACCCCACTCCATCCCGGTCCACTTAACTCGGTGACCATTAGGTCAAAATTATCTGATTCCAGAGCAAGCTTAAACTCTTCAACCGTGGTTATTTCTTGAATCACAATCTTAGGAAATTCTCTCCGGAGCTCCCTGGCTATCAGCTGCCGTTCCTTTTCTCTGCTATCCATAAGCAACAACCGTATCGGTTGCTCAACTGGAAGAATAAGTTCATTTATTTTTTCTTTTAAGGCTGCGGCTTTAATAGGTTTTATCAGATAACCGTTCGCCCCCAAATTATAGGCATGAATTATATCCTTAAGGTTTTTGGCCGCGGTCAGGACAATAAAAGGCAGGCGCCAGAATTTCATCTGGCTTCGCCGCCATTCGAGTAATTCGAAACCATCTTTCCCGGACAAAGAGAGGGCAATTAGGACGAGCGCGGGAAAGGGAAAGCGGCGGCGGTCTTTGTACTTCCCTCGGCCCAAAAGATAATTCATGGCCTGCTCGCCGTCTTCGAGTATTTCCAGCGATAAATCAAGGTCGAGGTGACGCCAGGCACGGCCAAAAAGGGCTACATCCTCTGGATTATTTTCAACTAACAGAATGGTCGATGGTTGGCAAATGCTCATATAGCTTTTTCCTTCCTAAGATTCCTAAAAGATGACCGGAATATCTAAACGCCCAACGATATTTTCGATTGTCTCCAATTCTCAGAGAATAAATTAATACACTATAGCCAAGAGCTAAGTTAGAGTCAATGGCCCGCCGAATTTTAAGGTAGACCTCGTTCTTTCCAGGATTGCCCCCTAAACATTTACTCCCTCCCCTTTTTGCCCTGGAAAAACCTGCGCTTTGGCCCCACAAAAGAGCTCTAAGTCAAAATGTCAAAATAAAGTCAAAGCGAAAAATGACCGAACTAATCATCTCTATTATTCTATTTCTATTATAAAAAGGACCCGGGATTTCCGAAGAGAAAAACTTTGAAGGCGATTCTGGTCGCCGCAGATAACTAGAAAAACCTAGAAAAAAGGGGGATAATATTCTTAAGAAAATAAACGAAAATCATTAATGACAGCTCTGAAAAAATGAAAAATAATTAAAGTTCCTTCCCCTATCTTTCTTGAGGTAATCTAGAATTTTATCCCGCGGGTTTAACCATGAAATTCAGAATTATTTTCCCGACACTCTGGCGAAATATTTTCTGGCGATACGTTCCGGACGCTTGAGACTTGAGATTAAAATCCCAATAAATTTATAATGCGAAAAAAAGGCGAGAAACAGAAATTCACTCGGAGGAAGCAAATGAGTTTTCTTTCGGCCTTCAATGCGATAAGCCTGAACTTTTCCGTATTAACAAGAAAACTTAATTTTCCGTTGTTAACTGCGGGCCAAAGGCAAGAGAAAATTCTTTCCCAGAAATTCCCTAAACTCTTTCTTCCTGCTTTTAGCCTCCTCCTGTTATTCTCTTTTTATGCTTCGGGAATGGTTGAAATAACAAGTCGATCGTCGCTTCGGCCGGGTCAAAGCACTCCCGCAAAATTTAAAGAAAAGACTAATCAGGCTAACATCACCCAGGTTGTGGCTGGACAAAAATTACCGGAATGGGAAGACCCGGCTGTTTTCAATATCGGGAAGGAAGAGCCATATGCTTATTTTGTCCCCTTCCCAGACGTTGATTCGGCCCTCCAAATGAACTGGAAAAGCTCGGCCTTTTATCAATCGCTCAACGGGCTCTGGAAATTTTACTGGGTTCCTAAACCGGCTGATAAACAAAAAGATTTCTGGCGGCCCGGTTTTGATGACCGTAGTTGGGTAGACTTCCCGGTGCCGGCCAACTGGGAGCTCAACGGCTTCGGTATTCCCATTTATGTCAATTCAGCCTACGAGTTTGCGCCCAAAAAGCCTGACCCACCCCATGTTCCTCATGATAACAATCCGGTAGGCTGCTACCGCCGCACGTTTGTTCTCCCGGAAAAATGGAAAGGGATGGAAGTTTTTATTCATTTTGGCGCGGTAAAATCAGCTTTTTATCTCTGGATAAACGGCCACTTTGTCGGTTATTCCGAGGACTCAAAAACGCCGGCTGAATGGCGGATTACCCCATATCTTAAGCCGGGCGAAAACGTGGTCGCCCTCGAGGTCTATCGCTGGTCAGACGGCTCTTACCTTGAATGCCAGGATTTCTGGCGCCTGAGCGGGATCGAGCGGGATGTTTATCTTTACGCGGCTCCGAAAATAAGAATTCGCGACTTTTTTGTCCTGGCCACGCTGGACGACCGGTACCAAGATGGGCATTTCCAGGTAACGGTAGAGCTCAAGAACACGAATACCGATTTCCGCGGCGAGAGAGTCGTCCTCGAAATGAGCCTCCTTGACGACAAGGGAGATTCGGTAATTCTCGACTCGCGACCAGTCGAGATGGACAAAAAAGAAAAAGCCGAAGTCGTTTTCCAACACGGGGTCGGCCAGCCCCGGCCCTGGACGGCGGAAACCCCGGACCTCTACACTCTTCTTCTTGTTCTTAAGGATGCCAAAGGAGAAACGACTCAGGTGGCCGTTTCAAAAGTTGGTTTTCGCCGGGTTGAAATCAAGGATGGCCGGCTCCTCCTCAACGGGCGGCCGATTAGATTAAAAGGAGTTAACCGGCACGAACACGACCCCTTCACCGGCCACGTCGTCTCGGAAGAATCCATGCGCCGCGATATCGAATTAATGAAACAGAACAATATCAACGCTGTCCGTACGTCCCATTATCCGAACGACCCGCGCTGGTACGAACTCTGCGATGAGTACGGCCTCTATGTGGTCGACGAGGCCAACATCGAATCCCATGGAATGGGTTATGGGGAGCGCAGCCTGGCCAAAAAGCCGGAATGGGGTCCGGCTCACCTCGACCGGACGCGCCGAATGGTCGAGCGCGATAAAAATCATCCTTCGGTCATTATCTGGTCGCTCGGCAATGAAGCCGGCAACGGGGTTAACTTTGAACTCACCTATAACTGGATTAAGAAGCGTGACCCCTCCCGGCCGGTGCAGTATGAGCGGGCTGTCCTTGAGGCCAATACCGATATTTACTGTCCCATGTATGCCAGAATTAGCCGCCTCGTCGAATATGCCCGGGAAAAGCAATCCCGGCCGCTCATCCTTTGTGAATACGCCCACTCCATGGGCAACAGTACAGGAAATTTATCTGACTACTGGGAGGTGATTGAAACCTACGACCAGCTCCAGGGAGGTTTCATCTGGGACTGGGTCGACCAGGGCTTCGCCAAGAAAAACGATAAGGGTGAAATTTTCTGGGCCTACGGCGGCGATTACGGGCCTCCCGGAACGCCTTCTGACCGCAATTTCTGCTGCAACGGGTTGGTCGCCCCGGACCGGACACCCCATCCAGCCCTGGCGGAGGTTAAAAAGGTTTATCAGTACGTAAGCCTAAAAGCCGTTGATGCTGCCGCCGGCCAATTTGAAATTGAGAATAAATACGATTTTCTGCCGCTTTCCAAGTTCAACCTTCATTGGACTCTCATCGGCAACGCCCGGCCGATAACTTCCGGGATAATCGAGGCCCCCATAATATCTCCCCACGAGAAAAAAGTTATCCAGCTCGACCTGAAACCCTACCTCGCCGCCCCTCGGACTGAATATTTCCTCAACTTCGAGGTAAGAGCACGGGAAGCATTGCCTCTTATTCCAAAAGGCTATGTGGTAGCGACGGAACAAATCCCTCTGCCCCAAGGAAAAGGCAGCCCTTCCGAGGCTCGGACGTCTCTGTGCGATTTTCAGCAGGACGTGGCCAGGGTAAATGCCACCAGGCTCGAGTTTGACACACCCGAAATTAACGAAAAAAGCTTGGCGCCGGCTTTCCCCCAGAATGCTTATCTCTCCGCCAATCGCCCAGCCACCGCTTCCCCTTCTGAGCCAACCTCCTCGCTTCCCGCCGAAGCCAATTCTAAGAGAAAGGAAGCCAAGCTTTCGCCGCTCATAGCGCCGGGGGAAGGTCGGGCCACAAACTCTTTTATTTCGACACCACTTCGGGGTGAGGGGAACCGAAGCAGCGCCCAAGAAGTTCGGGTAAGGGAGGCAACTGATAGACTTATCCTTGAAGGGAAAGAAACCGTCGTCATTTTTAATAAATCAACCGGGCTTATCGATTCTTACCAAGTTAAAGGCGAAGAGTTTTTCCAGGAGGCACCCGTTCCTTACTTCTGGCGGGCGCCAACCGATAACGATTTTGGCAACCGCATGCCGCAACGGTGTGCTATCTGGCGCCAGGCGAGTTCCCACCGCCAGCTCCAAAGGTTTGAATTCCAACGGTTGGTTAATGGACAGGTTAAAGTGGAATCAACGTTTCTTCTTCCGGATGTTCCAGCTACCCAAAAAGTTTCAGTAACCTTTTCTCCGGAAGGAACCCTGCTTTTCGAAAACTCCTTTACCCCTGATGCGTTAAGAGATTTGCCCGAGATACCACGGATGGGGATGAAGTTCATCCTCCCGGCCTCGCTTCACCGGCTCGAATGGTATGGCCGCGGGCCTCACGAAAATTATGTCGACCGCCGCAGCTCCGCCTTTGTCGGCCACTTCGAGGACGATGTCCGGAAAATGGTCAACCCTTATGTCGCTCCCCAGGAATACGGAAATCGCACCGATAACCGCTGGCTGACCATAAGAAACCAGGCTGGTTCTGGGCTGATGGTCATTGGCCGGCCGTTATTCGATTTCTCGGCTCTTCCCAATACCCCGGAGGAGATGACGCTTGATTCCCGCGGGGCTAAACACGCTTATGAAATCGAACCTCGCGATCTAACTTGCCTGCTCATCAGCGACATGGTGACGGGTCTGGGCGGCGATGACTCCTGGGGCGCCAGGCCTCATCCCCAGTATGAAATACCATCCCGGCCCTATGATTATTCCTTCCTGGTAATTCCCGTGGTTCCGAGCGACGACGCGATGGAAACCTGGAAAGAGCTGGCCTTCGAGGCGAGCGACCGGAGTAAGGGTGATTATCCCATTGAGCCAGTGCCTTTTACTCAGGTTCAAATCGATGATGCTTTCTGGTTGCGGCGGCTCGAAACCAACCGCCGGGTGACGATTCCTGATATCCTCCGCAAGTGCGAAGAAACGGGCCGAGTGGCCAACTTAGAAAAAGCCGCTGGCCGCAAAAAAGGAGCCTTCGAAGGCAAGCGTTATAACGACTCTGATGTTTTTAAAATCATGGAGGCAGCCGCCTACTCTTTGATGCTTCATCCAGACCCCGAGCTGGAGAAAAAACTGGACGAGCTTATCGAGGTCATCGCCGCGGCTCAGGAGCCCGACGGGTATCTGTACGCGGCCAGGACGGTCGACCCTAAAAATCCGCCCCCGGGGGCCGGGCCGGAGCGCTGGTCGCTTCTGGTCTCAAGCCACGAGCTCTATAACGTCGGCCATCTTTATGAAGCGGCTGTCGCCCATTATCTGGCTACAGGAAAAAGAACTTTGCTGGATGTGGCCATCAAGAATGCTGATTTTATCCGCCAGGTTTTTGGCCCGGGAAAAAGACGGGGATATCCCGGCCACCAGGAAATCGAGATTGGCCTGGTCAAGCTTTACCGGGTAACCGGAAACGAAAACTACCTGGACCTGGCTAAATATTTTCTGGAAGAAAGAGGGCGGCTCCCCTGGGTCAAGCATTTTCCGCCTGACTCGGCCTTTGCCATCTATAACCAGGACTGGTATTTACAAGCTCATCGGCCGGTGGTCGAACAGACAGAGGCAGTCGGCCATGCAGTCCGGGCTACGTATATGTACTCAGGCATGGCTGATGTCGCCGCCCTGACCGGCGACAAGCAATTTCATAACGCTATCGCCCGAATCTGGAGAAACGTCGTCGCCCGAAAGCTTTATCTTACAGGCGGGGTCGGAGCCAGAGCGGAGGGGGAGGCCTTCGGCGAAGATTACGAACTACCTAACTCGACTGCCTATAACGAGACCTGCGCCGCTATCGGCAACGGCTTCTGGAACTACCGGATGTTTTTGCTCGAGGGCGATTCCAGGCCAATCGATGTTCTCGAACGAACTCTCTATAACGGTCTGATTTCCGGGGTTTCGTTAAGCGGCGACCTATTTTTCTACCCTAACCCGCTGGAGTGGAACGGTAAAACTCCATTCAACCAAGGAGCCGCCGGCCGGCAGCCCTGGTTCGAAGTGGCCTGCTGCCCGGGAAATATCGCCCGCTTCCTACCCTCGCTTCCCGGGTATATTTACGCCAAAAGAGCGGATGATTTATATATTAATTTATTTATCCAGAGCCAGACGAGCCTGCCTCTCGCCGGGACAAAAGTCTCGCTTTCCCAGTCTACCCGCTATCCCTGGGAGGGAAAAGTGAGAATAGCGGTTTTGCCTGACATGCCGGCCGAGTTTACCCTTCGGGTAAGGATTCCGGGATGGGCTCTTGGGAAGCCGGTGCCGAGCGACCTTTATCAATACTTACCGCCGGAAAACGAAAGGGCAAAAAAACCCGAAGCTACGGTCTCTGTCCGGCTAAATAATCAGGAAATAGCTTTTGCCGACCTCGTTATCGAGCGGGGTTATCTGCGACTAAGCCGCCGCTGGAAAAAGGGAGATATCCTGGAAATCAATTTCCCGATGGAAGTCCGCCGGGTTGTCGCCCATGAAAAAGTTAAAGACGACGCAGGCAAAGTGGCCTTGGAAAGAGGCCCGGTGGTTTATTGCTTCGAAGCCGTCGACAACCTCGGCCGAGTCCTCGAACGCTTGCTGACCGACGATTTTGTCTTCGAGCCGGTTTTTAAACCCGACTTGCTCGGCGGTGTAGTTGTTCTTCAAGGAAAGAATGCTAAGGGCGAAACCTTGACGGCCGTGCCTTACCACGTGTGGAATCATCGCGGGGCGGGGGAAATGGCTGTCTGGCTCAGACGTCAAGCAGATTAATTCAACAAAAAAATTCGGCCGGAAAATAAAAATTATAAAAATTATATTATGGAAAATAAAGCTCATTTTGCCCCTTTTTCTTTTGGCAACCAGAAGAGGCTAAGCGGCGGTCTTTGTTGGTTTATTATTCCCCGGCTAATAAATTGTAAATTGATTCTAAGTTCGATTAATCTATAATGTGGGTGAAATTCAGAAGATGACCAAGGATTTTGAAAAAAATTATTGGGCGAAGCGGGACTTGTTAGTCCTCGATGCCTTGAGCCGAAGCACCGTGGGTATCGCCGGCGCCGGCGGGCTGGGCTCGAACGTCGCCATGCTTCTCGCCCGGGCGGGAGTCGCCAAGCTTATCGTGGCTGACTTCGACGTCGTCGAACCATCCGACCTCAACCGTCAGTTCTATTTTCTCGACCAGATTGGCCGGCTGAAGGTGGAAGCGCTCGCAGAGAATCTAAAAAAGGTCAATCCCTATTCCACCTATGAAATGCACCCGGTGAAAATTACCCCGGAGAATGTGGCGACAATTTTTGGCGGCGTTGACCTGCTCGTCGAGGGTTTCGACCAGGCAGACCAGAAACAAATGCTCGTCGAGGCGTGGTTAACCCGCTTCCCGGGAAAACCGCTCATCTTGGCCTCGGGGCTGGCCGGGTTTGGGGGAAACAACAAGATCAGGCAGCGAAAACTAGGCCAGGTATATATTTGTGGGGACGAGGCGACGGAATGCGACGAATGTACCGCTCCCATGGCCCCCCGGATTACTATTGTTGCCGCCATGCAGGCTAACCTGGCGGTCGAGCTCCTGGTAAAAATGAAAAGGCAATCCACCAAGAAAAACCGCCCTGACTGACCGTTTTCCCCTCCTAAGAAGCGCCAGGCGCTGGAGAAGAAAAATCGCCTTAACCGCCGGTTGGAAAAAGTCTGATAAAAATGAACAGGCTATTTCCGGACCAAAAAAATAAGCCAAAGGGTTGAAACCCGCCCGTTTTTTAAGTAAATTAGCCGCGTCAGTTTAGTTTTTTCTAATTTTTTTCGATTAACGCCTTTTTCTTTGACCAAATAATTGGTGGCTAAAATGGGCCAGAAGGAAGAAAAAAGGTATGGGCACCAAGAAAAAATTGAAACCAGAAGGCGGTTACTTTAATGAAGTCAGCGCGCCAAGGGTCTAAAAAAATTATTATTAAATTGAGACACCACGATGGGGAAATAAATAAAACTCCAGGCCAAAGCCATAAACCTGGATATAAGCTGGGACTTATCTGGCCTCTTAGGTTTTTTCCCATCCTCATCTGGTTATCAATCTCGCTTCTCCTCCTATTTTTTGCTCCGGCGAATAAAGCCAGGGAATCAAGGCTTGCGGCTGAGACCCATCATGGCGAAGGTCTGAATCCTTTATCTTGGCGGGCTTTTGTGCCCTCCGAACCCAAAGTTCCTGAGTCTCCGCCGCCTTCCTTAGCTGGTTTGTTGTCTCCCGCTGAATATGCTTCAAGCCTCGCCCAGGTTAAACAGCGCCTTTCTTCTTTACTCCGGGACCAGCGGCTCAGACGCTCGGAATTTTCCGCCACAGTCTTTTGGGCTGATTCGGGAGAAGTGATTTACGAATACCAACCTCGTCAGAGCCTCATCCCCGCCTCCAACATGAAGCTCGTAACAACCGTCGCCGCGGTCCAGCGTTTTGGCCCTGATTTCGAATTCGTCACCCGGGTAGGGCTTTCCGGAGACAACCTGGTTATTCTCGGCTCGGGCGACCCCCTCTTCGGCGATAAAGAAACGGATAAGCGTTTCCGGAGAAGGCCTTATTGGGTTCTGGAAGATATCGGTGACCGCTTGCAAAACCTCTCCTGGACTGTCATCAACTCAATCGTTATTGATACCTCGGTTTTTGACCAAGAGAGAGTGCATCCGCTTTGGCCCAAGAATGCGCTGCTCCAAAAATATGCGTGCGAAGTCAGCGGGTTAAACTACAACAACAATTGCGTTGAAATCGCGGTGGCCAACCGCCAGGGGAAGCCCGTGTTGTTCTTGGAACCGAGAACAAGTTATGTCCGCTTGCTCAACGCCGTATCAGTTGTAAACTCCCCCGAAAACTGGTTCGCGGTCGAAAGGACAGGAAAGCCTGGAGTCCTCCGCGTTTCTGGGAAAGTTAATTCCCAGGCGGGTCCTTATGCCGTGGTAGTCTCTAATCCGGCCCTCTATTTTGGGACGCTACTTAAGGAGCACTTGAATAAAAAAGGGATAACAGTGAAGGGAGAGGTTAAAGAAGAGGCTTTTCCTGAGGGCGATGATTTTACGTTGCTGGCAGAATACCGGACACCGCTTCGAGAAGTCCTGCGGCGGGCTAATAAAGACAGCCTTGGTTTGGCCGCGGAAGCTCTTTTCAAAATGCTCGGCGCCTGGGAAAACCCAGACCATAAGGGTGGAAACTGGGAAGGAGGAGCCAGGGCAGTCGGGGCTTTTCTTGCCTCACTGGGGCTATCTGAAAATGAGTTTCAGGTGGCTGACGGAAGTGGGTTATGTCGGGAAAACAGGTTGAGCAGCCATGTTCTGGCCACCGTCCTCCGCTGGGTTCATAGCCAACCCGAGTGGCCATTTTTCCAGGAGACCATGGCGGTCGGCGGAATCGACGGGACACTCGAGAACGTGTTTCGGGAAAGAGTCCTCCGCGGCCGCGTAATCGCCAAGACAGGTTACATTAACGGCGTCAGGGCTCTCTCCGGAGTTACGCGCACGCGGCACGGAGACATTATCTTTTCTATCTTGGCCAACAGGGCCTCCAACTTAGCCCGGACGACGATAAATAACATGGTCAAAGAAGTGACACGGTGGGCCGACACCCTCGGCTCCGCCGCTTCAGGCGGGAATTAACTCAAGGCCGCCTTTAAACCTCTTTCCTGTTTTTGCTCTGCTTCCCTTCCCTCCCGAATACGCTGACAAAAAACAGAGCTTTTGATCAAAGCTTTTGATCAACGATAAAAAGATATCTCTCTGCCGAACCTCGAACCCATTAGGGCCTTTATTGCCATTAAGAGAAAAGGAAGTTATACTTCTGGCGTCAAAGCTAAAAGAGCGCGAGGTAAAAACATGGCGAGAAACAGACGTTTATTTTTCTCTTTAATCGGCGTTTTTCTTCTGGTTTCAACCGTTTTCCTGCCTTTAACTCTCTCCGCCGAAGCGGCCCCAACCAAACCCCAGCCCGTTTTCAACTTCACTCTTTCCATGGAAAAACCTCACACTCATTACTTCCAGGTGGCTTTAGAAATCGAAGGCCTTATCGCTGAGCATATCAACCTCAAGTTGCCAAATTGGACACCAGGCTATTACCGTATCATGGATTACGCGCGGCAAGTGATTAATTTCCAGGCTTTTAACGATAAAGGAGAGCCCCTCGAATGGCAAAAGACGGCCAAGAATACCTGGCATGTAAGAACGAACAAAGCGAAGCGGGTTACCGTCAATTATGATGTCTATGCCTTCAATGTCTCGGTGGCCGAGAGTTTTCTCGATGACAGCCGGGCTTTTATCGTTCCGGCTAGCGTTTTTGTTCATCCTGAAGGTTTCCTCCGGTACCCGGTTAAACTGAGGATTTTAGCGGCCGACTCCCTTCCCCGTATCTTTACCGGCCTTGCCCCTGTTCCGGGAGAGCCAAATACCTACTTGGCCTCTGATTTTGATATTCTTTATGACTGTCCTATTTATATAGGGAATCCTGAAGTCCTTTCTTTTGACGTTAACGGCGTCCCCCACGTGGTTGCGGCCGAGGACTTAGGGCAAGTTAATCGTCAGAAACTCGTCGCCGATTTGAAAAAAATTGTCGAGGTAAGCGTCGCTCTTATCGGCGACCTTCCTTATAAACATTATACCTTTATTCTGATGGATGGAGGGGGTGGTGGACTCGAACACTTAAACTCGATGGCCGCCTACATGAACGCCTCCAGCCTGCAGACACCCGCGGGTTACAAGAACTGGCTGGCTTTTATCGCCCATGAATATTTTCATCATTATAACGTCAAACGGATTCGTCCGGTCGCCTTAGGCCCTTTTGATTATGACCGCGAAAATTACACGCGGATGCTTTGGGTAGCGGAAGGGATTACGGTCTATTATGAATATATAATTTTAAAGCGAGCCGGTTTGCTTTCGGCTGAAGAATTCTTTAACCGCCTGAGCGGGGTTATTGCCCGATATGAAAATATTCCAGGCTCGAAGGTTCAATCGGCGGAAGAAAGCAGCTTCGATACCTGGATTAAATTTTTTTCTCGGAGCGAAGAGGCTGCCAACACGACCATCTCTTATTATGATAAAGGGGCGGCCCTCGGGTTGCTCTTAGACCTGAAAATCCGGCATCAGACGCAAAACCGGCGTTCGCTCGATGATATCATGCGGCTTCTCTACCGGAAATACTACCAGGGAAAAAAACGGGGGTGGACCGACGCTGAGTTCAGGGCGGAATGCGAGGCCGTAGCAACCACATCCCTGAGCGAAATCTTCGATGATTACGCGGCCACCGTCAAAGAAATCGATTATCCCAAGTACCTGGCTTATGCCGGCTTAGAAATCGACACCTCCTGGCACGAACTCCCCGGAGTCGACATCGGCATCACCACGCAGGCGGTGGAGGGAAACCTGGTTATAGCTTCGGTTTTAAGGGGCTCACCGGCTCAAGAGGCGGGGTTGAGCGCTCGCGACGAGCTAATCGCCCTGAACGGGGTTCGGCTTTCGCCGCGCAATTTCGAATCGCTTCTTTCGGCTTATAAACCGGGGGAGAAGGTTCGGTTGCTGATTTCCCGGAGGAATAAAATCAGGGAGGTCGAAGTTACCATAGGGACTAAAAGAGAAAGGCCGTTCCGGGTCAAACCCGCTTCTCAGCCGGGAAAGCTCGAGGCGGAAATCCTGCGCTCTTGGTTGGGAGAAAACGAGTAAAAAAAGGAAAGTTTGCGAGGAAAAAATAATCGGTTCTTGAATTCTTAGTTTTTATTTTTTAGTTTTTCGGCAATTTCCTAATTTTAATTTGGGTTGAACCTTTTGCTTGATAAAAAATATAATAGGCTCAAGAAGACTTAAAGCCGGGTGAAGAGGATAAGCAAACGAAAAGTCTGGTTAATAAATAAACTATCAGGTCAAGAATCAAAAAGAAAAAAGGAGGGACGATGAAACCAAGGTTCTGGCTTTTATTAGCCTTATCGGTTTTGATTTTCTTTACAGTCACTTCTCTTCCGGCCATCGACACCAAGGATACATGGCTCCTTTCCCAGCCCGCCGTGAGCAGCACCAAGATTGCTTTTGTCTACGCCGGCGACTTGTGGACCGCTGAGCTCGACGGCCGTAACCCACGAAAGCTGACTTCAGACCTCGGAGTGGAAAGCAACCCTGTTTTTTCTCCGGATGGCCGCTGGATAGCCTTCAGCGCCCAGTATGAAGGGAACACCGATGTTTACCTCATCCCGGCTGAAGGCGGGATTCCAAGGCGCCTTACCTGGCATCCCAGCCCGGACCTTGTCCAGGATTTTACTCCCGACGGGAAGGCGGTGGCTTTTACCTCGCCTCGCTTTTCCTTTGCTCGCTCCTGGTACCATCTTTTTACTGTCCCGATTGAAGGCGGCTTCCCGGAACAAATTCCTCTGCCTTATGTTTATCGGGCTCGGTTTTCCCCTGATGGTAGCCGGATTGCCTATAACCCTATTCCTGACGCATTTCTCCAGTGGAAAAACTACCGAGGCGGCCAGGCATCAACGATCATCATTTACAGACGGAGTGACCACAGCATCGAAAAGATTCCTCAGCCCGAGGGACGGGCGAACGACGTCGACCCCATCTGGATGGGTGATAAGCTTTACTTCCGGTCTGACCGTAACGGCGAATTCAACCTGTTCTCTTACGACCTGAAAAAGAAAGAAATCCGCCAGCTTACCAATTACCAGGATTATCCGATTCTGGCAGCCACGGGCGGAGCTGGCAAAATCATTTACGAACAAGCTGGACATCTTTATCTTTTTGACCCCCAAACCGAGAAGAGCACCAAGCTGACGATTGGGGTCGCGGCCGACTTACTGGAGCTCAGAGAACGCTACGTCCGGGGAGCCCGCTGGATTCGGAAAGCTCACCTCTCACCTTCAGGCGCCAGAGCAGTTTTCGAGTTTCGGGGCGAAATCATCACCTTTCCGGCAGAAAAGGGTGATTATCGCAACCTTACCCTGTCGCCGGGAGTTCACGACCGCTCGCCGGCATGGTCGCCCGACGGCCGCTATATTGCCTATTTCTCGGATGAGTCGGGAGAATATGAGCTGCACGTCAAGCCGCAGGACGGAAAAGGAGAGGTGAAAAAATACAAGCTGAACGGCGCCGGGTTTTACGACGCGCCCGTTTGGTCGCCAGACAGCCAGAAAATTTCCTTCGCTGATAACTCCTGGTCATTGTACTGGATTGACCTTAAGAGTGGTGCGGTGAAGAAAATTGCTTCTGAGTACATTTACGGTCCTTCCCGCATCCGGAGCGTCTATTCCTCCTGGTCGCCTGATTCAAGGTGGGTCGTTTACACCCTGAATACGCAAACTTACATCCAGAAGGTCTTTGTCTATTCCCTCGAGCAAGATAAGTCATATCCAATCACCGACGGGTTGAGTGAGGTGGCTGAACCGGTTTTTGACCCGAGCGGGAAATATCTTTATTTCTTCTGTTCGACTGACGCCGGCCCAGTCAAACAATGGTTTGACATGTCGAATGCTGACCTCAGGGCAACCTATTCGCTTTATCTTGTCGTCCTGAGGAAAGACCTGCCTAATCCTCTGGCGAAGGAGAGCGACGAAGAAAAAGGAAAGCCAGAGGAAAAACCGGCTGAAAAGCCCAAAGAAGAAGCCGGCGGACAGAGCGCCGTTCCCGCAGCCAAGGAGAAACCGCAGCCGGGAGCTAAGCCTGAGGCGACGAAAAAAGAAGAGACGGTAATCGATTTTGACGGCCTCAACCAGAGAATCCTCGCCCTGCCGATTCCGGCCGGGATCTACCGGAATATCCAGGTTGGCGAATCCGGCCATCTTTATTACCTCGAGCTGCCGTCTCTGCCTCTCGGGGCGGCTATGGCCCAGATGGGCGCTGGACCGGCTGGGGCCAAGCTCCATCATTTTGACCTCAAGACGCGAAAAGATGAAGTCGTGATGGAGGGAATCAGCAACTACCTTATTTCCGCCGATAAGAAAAAGATTCTCTACGCAGCTCGCGATACCTGGGGCATAACTAACCTGGCAGCCAAGATTCAGCCAGGCCAGGGGAGAATCAACGTCGATAGCATCGAGGTCAAAATAAACCCGACCGCCGAGTGGCGCCAAATTTTTTACGAAGCCTGGAGAATCAACCGCGATTATTTCTATGCCACCAACATGCACGGCTGTGACTGGCCGGCGATGAAGAAAAAATACGAAATCTTCCTGCCCCACCTGGCCTGTCGTTCCGATCTGAACCGGGTAATCCAGTGGATGTGCAGCGAACTGGCGGTGGGGCATCATCGGGTTGGTGGCGGCGACAGCCCGTTTGAACCAAAAAGAGTCCAGGGAGGCCTTCTCGGCGCCGACTACGAAATTGCCAACGGCCGGTACCGGTTCAAGAAAGTTTATGGCGGGTTGAACTGGAATCCAGAACTGCGGGCGCCGTTAACTGAACCAGGGGTTAATGTTAAGCCGGGCGAATACTTGCTGGCGGTAGAAGGAAAGGAAGTAAAGCCGCCGGCAAACCTCTTCAGCTTTTTCGAGAATACAGCCAATAAGCTTATTGAAATTACGGTGGGTCCCAACCCGGATGGGAAAGGTGCACGGACAGTCCAGGTAGTTCCGATTGCTGATGAAAGCAGCCTCCGTAACCGCGACTGGGTGGAGGGAAACCTGAAAAAAGTAGAAGAAGCGACCGGCGGCCGCGTAGCTTATGTCTACGTGCCGAACACCTCGACCCAGGGGTACATCTATTTTCGGCGCTATTTCTTCCCTCAAGCTTACAAAGACGCCATCATTGTTGACGAAAGGTTTAATGCCGGAGGTCAGGTTGCGGATTATTACATTGACTGGCTGAGAAAGCCGTTCATCGCCATGTGGCATATGCGGCATGGCGCCGACCTCAAAACACCCAGCGCTTCCATCCAGGGGCCAAAGGTCATGCTGATTAACGAAGTGGCCGGCTCGGGAGGCGACCTGCTGCCGTGGATGTTCCGAAAATTCGGGTTGGGGCCCCTAATTGGCAAGAGGACATGGGGCGGGCTGGTCGGTACGCTCGGTTTCCCTGTACTGATGGACGGCGGGTCGGTGACGGCTCCCAACTTAGCAATCTGGACTGAGGACGGCTGGGTGGTCGAGAATGAAGGTGTGCCACCTGATATCGAAGTTGAAATTACCCCGGCCGATTACATCGCTGGCCGCGACCCGCAGCTCGAAAAGGCGATCGAAGTTGTCATGGATATGCTGAAGAAAAACCCGCCGCCGAAGCTTCAAAGGCCGCCTTACCCAATCAGGGTGCGTAAATAAAATCAGTACCAGGTTATCCGCTTATCTATTTTGAGCGTTTTTTCCTTTGGAGAAGTGAGAGCGGAGATTTTCTTCGGGTGGAGGCGGGACGGGGGTTGTTATAACTTCCCCTGGTTGTTAAACGTGAACATAAAAAGACGCCAGGAAATGGACTCGCACCATCTCTAAATTCTCCCTGGTTTAAGAGCAGGTTTAAGAACAGAAGCGAATCTGAGAACAAAAGGGGGGAAAAGGAGAAAAAAATAGGGAATATAGATTATGATATAATGTTGCGCCACCCCCAGGGCCGATGCTCTTGGGGGA
>JBBIRF010000030.1:0-32260 GCA_037441905.1 Candidatus Aminicenantota bacterium | reverse complement strand
CAGCCTTACAAACAAAAAATGGAGCTACTGGTGAAAATTACTTATTGAGAATAATAGTTGGTTTTATTCTAGTTATTCCGCCTTCGGCTTTTCACCATGGAAGGTTTGTCTTTTGATAGGCCTAAATTGATATCCGTAATCAGATAAAAACTCCAAGATAGATTTTTGCTATCATCGAGACAAACTAAAGTTCTCGATAAAACCAGTCAGGGGGCCTTCCTTTTGAGGTTATCTTATTTTGTCCCCATGAAGATTTCCGATTGGGAAAAAATCAGGCAAGTTCCCTTTCGAGGAGGAGGAGAAGGAGGAGGAGAAGAAGAAGAAAAGAAAGAAAAAGAAGAAAAAAAGAAAAAAGAAGGGAAATAAGCAGCCTGGGTGGGCTTGACAGCTGGGAGACAAGGTGTTAGAAAATGGCCACAATGTCGCTTTGAGAACACGGAGGTAAAAAATGTTAGTCCGGAAAAAATTTTATTCGCCCTTTGCTTGGTCGCTTTTAGTACTTTTTGGCCTGGCTTTAGCCGCCTCCGGCCAGACTCCACCCGAAAAATTCCTCGGATTTCGGGTGGGTGAAGACCGAAAACTGGCTGATTACAACCAGATTATGGCGTATTTTCAGAAGCTCGACGAGGAATCAGCCAGGCTTAAAGTGGTGGAAATCGGGCAAACAACCCTCAAAAAGCCGATGATTATGGCTGTTATCACGGCCGAAGAAAACATGGGCCAGCTTGACCGCTACCGAGAAATCGCCCGCCGTTTGCGGGATGCCCGTGGCCTGACCGAAGATGAAGCCCGGCGTTTAGCCAGGGAAGGTAAAGTGATTTTGCTGATTACCGGAAGCCTTCATGCGACCGAAATCGCCGCCTCCCAGATGTCGATGGAATTAGCTTATAACTTAGTCACCGGAAAGACGCCGTTTCCGGCGGAAACAGTGTTAAAGGAGGTTATTCTTCTCCTCGTGCCCACCTCTAACCCGGACGGAGTTCAAATGGTTGTCGACTGGTATAAAAAATATGTGGGGACCAAGTTCGAGGGAGGCCCAATGCCGTGGCTTTATCATCATTACGCCGGTCATGATAATAATCGCGACTGGTTTATGTTTAACCTGCCCGAAACCAGGGCCGTAAGCCGCGTCCAGTATCACGACTGGCTGCCTCAGGTTCATATCGACGAGCATCAGATGGGCTCGACGGGCGCCCGCCTGTTTGTTCCTCCCTATATGGACCCGCCCTTGCCTAATGTTCATCCCCTGGTTTGGCGGGGAATCGACGTCTGCGGAACATCCATGACCTATGACCTGCAAAAGAACGGGTTCAAGGGAGTTGTCCATGGCCGGAGTTACACCGGCTGGTGGATTGGCGCTTGCGACGACACCTCGTGGCTGCATAACATCATCGGGCTTCTCTCGGAAATGGCCTCGGTGAGAGTGGCTACACCGGTTTATATCGAGCCGACAGAAATTCCTAAGGATTATTATGAGAGAAAAATGGATTTTATCGACCCCTGGCCGGGTGGCTGGTGGCGGTTAAGAGACCTGGTTGATTATGAGCTCACTCTTTCCATGAGCCTCGTCAAGACCTGCTTCCTCCATAAAGAAGATTTTCTTTTTAATTTTTACCAGATGTCACGGGATGCCATCGAAAAGAAGTGGGCTAAAGACGAACCTTTCGCCTTTGTCATCCCGGCCGAGCAGGCGGATTACCCGAGGACCCTGAGAATGCTCGAAATCTTGCGGCTTGGCGGGGTGGAAATTCACCAGGCAACCCAGGATTTTATCGCCGGCGGGAAGTTTTATCCGGCCGGTTCTTTTGTCGTCTTGATGAGCCAGCCCTATAAGAGCTACGCCTGGGCTCTCCTGGAAAAACAGGAATATCCAGACATAAGACAGTATCCGGGCGGTCCTCCAGTCCCTCCTTATGATAACGCTGCCTGGACGCTCCCGCTTCAGATGGGGGTAAAGTGCGATGAAATCAGCGAACCTTTCGAGGCCGAGCTGGTTAAGTTAGAAGCTGTGCCTTACCCCTCTGTCAGCCTGCCTGCGCCAGATGCCTCTCCTTATCTCGCTCTCGATAGCCGGAATAATGCTTCCTTCGCCGTGGCCATCGCTTTGCTCAAAGAAAAGATCGAAGGAACAAGAAGCAAGGAATCAATTACCCTTGGCCGGAAGACACTGGCGGCTGGCAGCTTCATCTTTCCCAACACGTCCCAGGTAGTCCAGGTTTTAAAACCGCTGGTGGAAAAATGGCATCTGCCCGTTTACGGTCTAAGTGAAGTTAGCTCCTTGCCACAAGCGAAAATAAAATTCCCCCGAATCGGGCTTTATCAATCCTGGCGCGCGAACATGGATGAAGGCTGGACGCGGTATGTCCTGGATGACCTCGGAATTCCGTATAAGACGCTCCACAACGATGCCTTTAAGGGGACCAAAGAAAAAAAGGTCAACCTAAAAGCCGATTATGATGTTTTGATTTTCGCCGACGAAAGCGCTGACATCATCAAGTCCGGCCGAACGGCACCTTCGCCCGAAAGGCCTCAGACCATGATGGCTGTCTACCCGCCCGAGTACGAAGGCGGAATTGAAAAGGAAGGAATCGACGCTCTGAAGTCGTTTGTCGAGCAAGGCGGCATCCTGATCACGCTTAACCGCGCTTGCGAATTAGCCATCCGGGAGCTTGAAGCCCCAGTCCGTAACGTCCTGGAGAGAGTCGAAAGGACCCGTTTCTTCTGCCCAACTTCGCTCCTTCAACTCGAGGTCGATAATACATCGCCCATCGGTTATGGGTTTGAAACCAAAACCGCGGCCATGTTTGTCAACAGCCTGGCTTTCGAAACGAGGATTCCACCCGCCGACTGGCAACGAAAAGTGGTCGCCAACTATGCTGAAAAGAATGTCTTGCTCAGCGGCTGGCTGCTGGGCGAGGATATGATTGCCCGGAAGGCGGCGGTCGTCGACTTGAGTTACAAGAAAGGAAAAATGATTCTCATCGGCATCCGGAGTCAGCATCGAGCTCAATCCCACGGAACATACAAGTTTTTGCTCAACGCTCTCCTGTATCCCGAGGGGAATTGAGCAATTGAAGGATAACTAAAAAAGGCGAGAAATTATTGTTGGAACTCGGCTATTAGTTCACTAATCATTTTGTAAATTTTCGGTTGTTTTAGGCTTCATTTTTTGAAAGTGGCTCTTCTGGCGCTTTAGCCCATTAAATTCACTCTGCTTGGCCGCTTTCTTGCGTCTGAATGTTGATGTCATTAGCCCCTGGCTTTGAAAAGCACCCTAAAATTAATTTACTTTTCCGATAGAAATATTAAAATATACTCGAGGTTCAAAATGGACGAGGTCAAGAGAAAAAAAGTGGCTCTGATCGTTATGAGCGGCGACCTCGACCGCCTTTTTGGCGCCTTCGTCATCGCCACCGGTGCCGCGGCCGCCGGGATGGAAGTGTCGATGTTTTTTACCTTCTGGGGTTTGAGAGCCCTGAAATCAGGAAAACCTACCGGCCGCAGTTTTTTCGGCCGCCTTCTGGGCTGGTTTGAACGGGGAGATATCCGGAAAGCTTCGCCCAGCCGTTATTCTTTTCTTGGGCTTGGCCGGTGGATGTTCAATAAGATGATGCGAGCCCAGCGAGTCCCCTCGCTTCCTGAACTCAGACAGACGGCCATCGACTTAGGCGTCAAACTCTACGGCTGTCAGCTGAGCCTCGAGGTGATGGAAGTTTCGCGCGACGACCTGATCCCCGAGGTTACGGCCTGCGTCGGCGTCGCCCATTTCCTCGAACAGGCCCAGCAGGCCGATATCAGCCTTTTCATTTAGGCCTAACCAGGCCGCTTGAAAAGGCCTTCTCTTTTCTCTCTGTCCTAACGCTGGGAATCTATTTTCCCGAAATAACTACCAGACCAAGCTTTTGTATAGCTGCCGCCTCCACCCAAGGCCTTACCCCTGAACAGATGTCCCTTCTTCTCTCCCCACTTCTGCCTGGCTTTCGGAAGGACAGACTCTTTATGGCTCTTCTTTTCTCTTCTCTTGCGCCTGAGTTAGCCTGCTCGCTAAAAATTCATCGTCAAGCTGGCAACTTAGAAAGAAAACTTAAACCCCAACCGAGCTGACCACGAATCGAAGCGACTCGACCACTGGCCAAAGGCTGGATGAGCATCCCCCTTGGTCTGGACCCACGTGCGGTAGTTATTAGCCAGCGTTCCGTCAAGAATCTGCTTGTCCGTCGCCGAGATAGAGGTTCGGTTCAATTCAGTCACCTTGTTCTGAATCGTCTTGGTATTCGTCACGTTATTTATTTGCAGGTTTATTGAAGCTGCATAACGACCCTGAAACTTGAACGTGTATTCAAGAAAGACGTCGGCCCAGAAAGTAAAGGGAAGCCGGCCGAGGTCGCCCCTGTTTTCAGGATAGATATACCGGTTATTCATGTACAACTTCGAAGAAAGAGGTAAGCCGCTTCGCCCATAAGCCGTCAGGCCAACCGTGAGTCCGAACGGAAAAACATAAGAACCATAAGCTTTAATATAGTGGGTGCGGTCGTGGGGCAAAGGTCCTCTCAATTCGCGGCCATAAACATCATAAGCGATGAACCAGTCATCATAGTAAAGGGTGACGTTAGGTGCATTTCGGCCATCTTCATCGGCACTGCTGAGGCCAGAATAGTTGCCAGCTACCCGGCTCAAGGTGTAATTAATTCCCGCCTGCCAGTTATCGCTCAGCTTTTTTTCCAAAGACAGGTTAAGGGCATAGTAATCTCTTTTCGGCTTGGGACAGGGCCAGTATTCGTCGGCAAACTTGCCTCCTTGAGACACTGGCCGGGAATAGCCAAAACCAGGGTTAGTAATATAAAAGATTTCCTGCAACGTCTTCGACCCGGTAACAGGGTCCTCAACCCATTCGAGCGCCCCGACATCCTCAATCGCCCGGATGAGATGCTTGTGCACTAACCGCAATGAAAGAGCAACGTTTTCCGAAAGCTTTTTCTCCGCGCCCAAAGATACCTCGCTTTGGCAGGCGGGCTTTAAATCAGGGTCAACCCGGTCGAAGGAAGGCGGCAGGTAATCAAGGGTTCCCGCGTAAGTATTATTAGCTTCCTGGCTCGCGCGGTCGTCGATTTTGCCACTGGAAGCGATTTTGGTGAAATCAGGGTCCTTCAGGGCGTAAAAGTCACGCTTATGCTTCCAGCCGCCAAAACTCAGCACCGCAATATAGAGCTTCATGACATCATAATAAACGCCGTAGCTGCCGAATATCTTCAAGCTGGAATCGCCGAAAACGTCATAAATCAGGCCAACGCGAGGGGCTATTTTCTCGCCAAAGCTGAAATCGACAGGCTTTTTATACTGGGCATAATGCGGGTCATCCGTGAACGAGGGAATGTATTCACTTTCAGTTCTTACTCCGATATTGACCGTTAACCGGTCTTTAATCGTCCAGGAATCCTGGAGATAAAATGCCCAGTTGTTGCTCCGGGCGTTCCAGACGCCGCCGTAGGGAGCTGTCCAGCTGCTCCGGATATAATAATAACCGTAAGGCCCATAATAGGGACTATCCTTCGGAGCGCCCACCCCGACCGGAAAGCCAAGGCTATAATTGGTTCGGCCCCAATAGATATAAACCCGGGGGTGGGGTGAATAATCCAGGACATCTTCATGCAGACTGATGAACTGAACTCCAGCTTTCCAGGCATGTTCACCCAGCCAGCTCATGTAATAGGTGACATCGAGGTTGCTGCTGATTTTTTCATACAGACGCTTCTGGGTTTCCAGGTAAATGGGCGAGCTCGTCCAGTAAGCATAATGGAGCAAGTCAGGATGTTGCTGGAAAAAGGGGTCATTCTGGTAGATGTAATTAGACGTGTAAAAATAATAGGTCGAAGCGTTCGGTGGTTTTATCTGCTGGTTGGTGATATTCTGCTGGTGCCAGCCGGCCCGCAGGCTGATGAGCAGGTTATTGCTTCTGGCGTAATCGGCCATAAAAGCCGTCGACCAGTTAGGATAATCATAACCTTCTTTCGCCCACTCATAATCAGCCGACGAGGTCCCGGCAATCCCAGGAAGGGCTCCGCGGTATTTATAGAAATTATTCACCATGCTGGCCGAAAGACGCAGCCCTTTCATCAAAGCGGCCGTTAATTTCAAAGACCCGTTGTAATAATAATTTTTGGTGATAAACTCGCTGAACGGACCTTGGCGGGAATTGAAATCCCGGAGAGCCTTTGTCTGGTTATAAATGGGGTCAACAGCCGCAAAGAACCATAATCTATCCTTGATGAAATAGCCGCCAAGGCTGAAAGCTATCTCCGCCCGATAATAAGAATCTCTCTTCTTCCCACCGTCAAAATAAAGGTCATCGTTGTTGACATACTCGTAAACATCCACGTTGTAAGGGCTCTGCCTTAAATAGTCGCGGGCTTTCCCCTGCATCCAGAGTTTATTGTTCTCATAATAAGCGATCAGGTCTCCATGGAAGGTGTTGCCACCCGACCTGGTGATAACATTAATCACCCCGCCCATCGAGCCGCCAAACTCGGCCGCATATCCAGAAGCGGTAACTTTGACCTCGTCCACCAGCTCTAAAACTACGTTCTGTGCCCTGACGCCTACATGGATGCTGGTGACGTCAGTTCCGTCCACATGCCAGATATTTTCAGCCCCAGAGGCACCGTCAGTGGTAAAACCTCCCACCTTGCTCTCATAATGGACTCCGGGAACCAGGTTAATCAGAGAATCGAAAGACCTGCCGCGGGGCAGAGTCATAATCGTTTCCCTGGTCATGACCTGGCCTTTAACTGTGCTTTTGACATCAATAAGGGGTCTCTGGCCGACAACAACTACTTCTTCCTCCACGGCCGCCACTTCCATCGTGACGTTTAACACCAGGGTCTGGGAAAGCTCCAGCCGAATGTCTTTTCGGACGAGTTTCTTGAAGCCGGGAAGAATAAAAGTAACTTCATAGACACCGGAAGGCAAAGCCATTAATCGGTAGGTGCCAGTGGAATCAGTAACAGAAGAAGCTTTCCCGACTAATTTGGGGCTAGTAGCTTCGACGGTAACGCCCGGAAGAGGGTTACCCTGGTCGTCAACCACTCGCCCGATAATTTTGCCTTCAGGCGTTATCTGGGCCGAGAGAAAGCTTAAGGGAAAGATAAGCAGGCAAGCAATAACCCATTTTTTCATGTTCAACCCTCCTTCTTTGTTTAATTAAAAATAATTTTTTCCTCTTTTTTCCGGAAATGCGCCTTTCTTCACCTCCCTTTCTTGTTAATTTATTTTTTGATGGCAAAATTCCCGCCTTTGGTGTCTACCGACCTTAGCCAAGCCAAAGCCTTCTACCTTAGTTTTATTTATATACAATTGTATATAATAATAAATTTCAATTTGTCAAGCCTTTTTTGAAGACGCTTTCAGGAAATTGCAAGAATTGCTAATTTTCGAAGAAAATCAATGTATTTGGCAGCATCGAATTAATCGAACTGGATGGCATTCTTTCATGATTAAGAAATAAGGGCTTGCAAAATATTTTTTCATGTGTATAATTATATAAATTTATTGTCGAGGCAGACTATGACCAGGTGGTACTTAGACAAAAAAAGCAAAATTCCGCTTTATCTTCAGCTGAGAGACTTGATTAAGTACTATATTTCAACTGGAATTATTCAGAATAATGAGCAACTGCCGGGCGTCGTCAATTTAGCCAGAGAACTAAGAATAAATTTCGAGACGGTCAGGAAGGCGTATAAAGAACTCGAGAAAGAAGGGCTAATTACGGTTAATCGCGGCAAAGGGACTTTCGCCATCCTCCCCCGGGAAACTCTGTTGCCGGAGAAAAGGGCGAAATACCCGATGGACCTTGAAACCTCCCCCGAAGGAGTCTTAAAAAGCCTCCTGGTCAAGCTGTGGCAACAAGGAAAAAGAGAGAAAGAAATCAGGGCCATGGTTAACCGCATCATAAAAGAACTCAAGCAAGAAACTCCCGAGCCGTTTGTTATTTTTACTGAATGCAACCTGCCACAGGCGAAAGAAGTGGCCAAATTCCTGGAGGAGCAGTTAAAAATAAATGTACGGCCTGTTTTAGTGAGTCAACTTAAAGAAGAAATCGCCCGAATTTCTAACCCTGAGCGATGCCTTTTGGCTGTAATTACAACCGGTTTTCACCTGAACGAGGTGCGCAAAGTTATCGCCGACATCCCGGTTGACATTCACGTTCTTATTACCCAGATGTCGCCTGAAACCTGGAGCAAATTGAGTGCTTTGAGTCAGACAGCCCGGCTCGGTTTCATCTGCAAAGACCGCGAAACCGTGATCCTTTACGAAGACCTTCTCCGAGCCGAGCTCGGGGAGGATATCTCCCTCGTTTCTTGTATTATCGATGAACAGGAAAGAATGAAAGAAATCGTTAATTCGGTTGATGTTTTGTTAGTTACCCCAGCTGCTTATGAACCCGTGATTAAGATAGCCCCGCCTGGAATAAAAATCTTTAATGTCTTTGACCGGGTTGACCCTTTAACCCTGAAGATGGTCCAGACCAGTATTGCCCAAAAACTGAAGGCTCCTGAGGGGCCTCAAACGCCCGCAGCCGTTAGGGGGCATTAAAACCTGCCTTAGATAAGCGAGCCAACCTGGACTTTAATCGTTTTACCAGCTCTCAATTATAGCTACGATGAGGTCCGTTAGAGCTTCTAAATCCCGACGGTGGATTTTCTCGATAAACGAATGAGCGTACGCCCCGGGCCAGGAAAGAGGAATATTCACCGCTCCCCGGGGAACAAAAACCGACCCGTCATTTCCTCCCCGGGAGTTGGCCAACTGGAGGGGTATCTGGCGCTGCCGGGCAAGCTCGAGGACCCGCTCAAGCTCGTGGTGCGGCACGATGGTCGAAGAATCAATCGCTCTGACGACAGCCCCTCCTCCTACCCGGGCTAAACCGAACCGCTGATTTTCGAGAGGCGAATCGGTCGAGACAAAAGTGTCCACCGCAAAAACATAGTCTGGTTTCATCGTCTCCGCCAGCCGGGCCGCGCCGCGCAGACCCATCTCCTCTTGAACACTCCAGGCAAGAGTAACTTTCTTGTTCTTTATCCGGCGCCAGTCAACCTTTAGGGCCGCGGCCAACTGGGCGGCACATCCAGCCCGGTCGTCAACCGCTCGGGAAGCCAGAATCTCAGGCGTAAGGTCAAGGATGCGTTTGCGGTAAGTAACCTGGTCTCCTACTTCGATTCCCAAGGCTCTGGCATCTTCCAGGTTTTCGGCGCCGACATCCCCTTCTACTTTTTCAAGCTCCAGCCGGGGAAGCTCTACCTGGGCATACCCCTGACGGGCTCTAATTATTCCTTGAACAGGACCTTTCTTGGTCCAAACTATAATCGGCTCTGCTTCATAGTTTCCCAAAAGATATCCGCCTGTTCCCCGCAGCCTGAGCTTGCCGTCCTGGCCTATTTCCCGAACAAAGAGTCCGAGTTCATCCATGTGGGCGACGAATAAAAGATACGGCCTCCCCTCACCTACTGTAATCCAAACGTTTCCCATATCATCTGTTTGGGGCTTGGCCACGGACGCAAGCCGCGCCGCCACCGTCTCGCCCACTCTTTTTTCCTGGGTGGAAACACCGGGAAGCAAAAGCAGCTCTTTCAGAATATTCCAGGCTGATTTCTCCTGGCCGGAGAGAAATGAAGGCCAAAGAGCCGTTAGTAAACCAAAGATTAAAATGATAAAGATAAAAGAGGTTATGCTTTTTCGCCGGACAAAAATAAAAGAAAACTTACAGAATCTATTCAGACTCATTCTATCCTCCCGGATTCGACGAATAGATGAAGCAGCCTCACCAGCGAGTCGACATCTCTTAAAGATACAGTTTCCGCCGGCGTAGCCGCGTCGCGCAGAGGTAAACCGAGGATAAGAGCCTCCGCCTTCTCGGCCTGGAATGGCCTCAGCATCGGGCTGTCTTCCCTGGCGATAACCTGAAGGGGAATATTATTGGCGCTGGCTAACTCGAGCAATGTCGCAGCCAAGCCGGTAGTCTTCTCTTCGGCTATGAGCATAATTGTTAACTGTTCTAAGCGAGGGCCAGGCTTGGTCTCGTCTTCTTCCGCCTGTCTTCCTCCCAGAATAATCACTTTTTTGGGCTGCCAGCGGTTTTGCAAACTGAGAAACCCTAAGGATTGACCCCCACGGCCGCCGCGAGCGCTCACGCGGGACTGGGCTACCCAGGCTAAAGCCAGCCCCTTCTCCCGAGTAAAACTTGGCTCCTTAAACGAACGAGCCAGAGAGGAGAGGAGCGAGGCGAAGAGTTTTTCGCTCAGGCAGTGGCCACTCACCCTCTTGCTGTTCAGATAAGTCAAGGCCCTCTCCCGGGTGACCGCGTCCAGAATCTCGACCCCGCGGGCTCTGACTTCTGCCTCGCTTCGGGCGCCGATATCCACATAGATGTCGTCAAGCGAGATTCCTCTCTCGAGTTTTTCTCTTCTTTCCCGCGAAAGAATGTGGACAGCAGGCTGGCAGACCACTCCGGTGACCAGCCCTTTTCTTGTCCAGACGACAACACCATGGCCCATCAAGAAGCTGTCATAAAGCTGATACGGGACGGCCTGAGTGCGGTCTAACCTTAAGTAACCATCGGCCGTCAGCCCGCTTACAAAATACCCAATTTCATCGACAGCCGCGGCCATAATGGCTTCCACCGGTTGGTTCGGACTGGCCATAACGAGGCTTCCTAAGTTGTCTGTTTTCCAACGGTCTGGCAGATAAGCCTTGATTTTGGCTAACTGGAGATTTTCATACCCCGACGGTGAGCCCAGAGGATAAATCGTCTCGAGGATTGGGTGCCATTCCTGGCCCTTAAGCGGAGCCAGGCCAAGAAGAAACCACACCCAGGCAAAAACCAGGAAAGCAAATTTTTTCTTATATCGCATTCCTGCCTCCTGCTCGAAGTCTTGAAGTTTATTCTTCTTGCCCATTTTCCTTCTTGCTTGAAGGAGCGCCGGTGTAAGCCTTCATGTACTGGACACGGAGGTAGCCGGCTGCGGCCTTCGGGTCAGGCTGGGAAAGACTCAACTGTTTCCAGGATAATTCTCCTGAAATTTCTTCCAGCCGCCGGTAACCCTGTCCGTCAAGCCAGCGGTCGATTCCTTCGACAAGCCAACGAACCCCGGAAAAACCCCTCTCATACACTAACCGGCAGACCTGAACCGCTTTGGCGCCGACGAGAAAAAGCTTGATAGCTGCCTCGGGGGTCATCACCCCGCCTGAGGCAGCCAGGTCACAATCTATCCGACCAGCCAAAAGACCCACCCAGCGAAGCACCTGCGAATACTGGCCTTGCCCCCGAAAATAACGCACCTGGCGCCGGGGAAGGTTGACCTCGGTTTCCAGAAACCAGTTAAAAAGCACGAGTCCTGAGGCACCGGCTTGGTTCAGCCGCCGGGCTAAATGGGGCAGAGCCGTGACCTGATAGGGCAGTTTAACGGCAATCGGACAAGAAACAGCCTTACGGCAGGCGGCTACAATTGCCTCCATCATCTTCTCGATTGCCTCACTCGAAGTCTCCGGCTCAAGCGGCAACTGATAGATGTTTAATTCAAGAGCGTCGGCGCCGGCGGCCGCTAACTGCCTGGCCAACGCCGGCCAAACCTCGGCCGTCTGACAGTTGAGGCTGGCAATTATCGGGAGCGAGACCCTCTTCTTGGCTGCCTCGATCAGGCGCAAGACCTCGGATGGAGCGTAAGCCAGGAGCGCCCGACTTTCCAGATAGTCTCTGGCTTCGGGAAAGATTACTTTTTCGGGGCTGTCAATTCCGCCTTCTACCAGGAATTGTTCTTCAAACAACGATTTCAGGACAACCGCCCCCGCTCCCGCCTCCTCGGCTTTGATAAGATTTTCTAAGGAAGAGGTCAGCCCGCAACTGGCGATAACGACCGGGTTGCGCAACTGAAGGCCTAAATAATTGGTCCTCAGGTCAGCCATTTTTCACCTCCAGGGATAAGCATTCTTGCTTGAGTTCGGCCATCCGGGTTTTAAACTTCCTGGCGATTTCAACCTCCAGCGGCCGCCAGCGATAATTGGCCGGAGGCTCTCCTCTATATTCAGTAAAAAACCAATCGATTGTCCGGGCGAGCCAGTCACGAAAAGGCGTCGACCTGAATTCGAGGTCTTCCCTGGCTTTATTGACGGCAAGGACAAAAGGCCTCCGGTTCGAAAAAGGCGAGATTGATGTTCCCGGCGGCAGACTCTCGAGAAAACGACCCGGGATATCGACAAGCTCCACCTTTTTTCCGAGGACGGCCGCGGTCTCCTGGACAAAGCCGCGGAGACTGACTATTTCTTCCATCGCCAGGTTATAGGCCTCGCCGAAAGTCTTCCGGTTAAGCAAGTTCCTGGCAATTGTCCGGATAACATCGGCTTGATAGACATGCGTGAAGACATTCATCCCGGCATCGGGGAGCAAAACCGGACCGCCGTCAGCCACCCGCAGAAAATAAGAATAAGCCCTTAGCGTGTAATCTCGCTCGCCAATGACAATCGGTAAGCGAAAAATGGTCGCTGGAAACCCGGTGGTTTCAAAAGCTTCTCTTAAAACTAATTCACAGTCGCGCTTATTAACTCCATAGACCCACCAGTCATCCTGGCCTGCCGGCCGGGAAATCACCTCCCGAGAAAAATCACTCTCCCTCAGCGGACAGGGATAATCTCGCGTAACGATATAAACCGACCCGGTGCTGATGTGGATAAAATGCCCCACCCGGCCAGAAAAGGTTTCGACAGCTTCCTCGGTTTCTTCCCGCCGATAAGCAATCATATCGATGACGACGTCAAATTCTCGATTTTCAAATTGTCTTCTGAGCTCACCCCGCCTTGTCCGGTCGCCGCGAACCCTTTCGACCGCCTGACCGAAATCATCCGGAGTCTTGCCCCGGTTGAAAAGCGTTACTTTATGCCCGCTTTTTAATAATTCCCGGACAAGATGATAACCAAGGAACCTTGTGCCGCCGATTACAAGAACCTTCATCCCGACCTTTTTCCATCCTTATTGGTTTTTTAACCTACGACCTTTCCCGGATTGAGAATGTCGTTCGGGTCAAAGATTTTCTTGATTTGTTTCATCAGTTCTAACTGAGCCTTTTCCGTCATGCGGAAAAACTCCGCTTTTTTGATAACTCCAATACCGTGTTCGCCTGAAATCACCCCACCCCGGCGAAGTCCATCTTCATAAAGCAGCCGTTTTACGGTCTCAGCTTTCGGTCGCCATTCGCTTTCCGCAAGTGGCACCAACTCTTCGTTTTGTTGCTTTACCCGGGTAATGTGGGTATGGACGTTCCCGTCGCCCGCATGGCCAAAAGTCGGCAACCAGAGCCCGATTTCGGCCTCCACTTCTTTCACTCGCTTGACATGGGCGGCGATTTCTGAGCGGGGCAAAGCAATGTCTAAAATTTCTACAGTTACCGGTTTTATGGCCTCGTAAATCTTGCTTCTTACTTCGAGGATTTGCTGTTGTTTGGCCTCAGTATCAGCTACAAAAATATCGAGCGCGTCTCTCCCCAGGCAAATCTCGGCCACCTCCTCGGAAATCCGGTCCATCTCCGCCTCGGAAGACGCCTCCAGAATGATGAGCAGGTGGGTACTTCCCTTTCGCGAAGGCCAGGATTTCTGCAGGAATTCTTCCGTAATAGCGATGACGTCCTTTTCGACGAATTCAATCGCCAGCGGGAGCCCTCTTCGTTGAATCAACGCTGGCACAGTTTCGATGGCCTTACTCAGGTCATCATATGGGACAACCAGGGACCGAGTAACGCGCGGGGCTGGAAGCAACTGAATAATAGCTTTAGTGATGACCCCGAGCGTTCCCTCAGACCCGATAAAGAGATGAAGGAGGTTGTAGCCACTGCTGCTCTTGACGATTTTCCCGCCCAAATGGATGATTTCCCCCGAGGCCAGAACCACCTCCAGACCCCGGACATAGTTGCGGATAACCCCGTACTTCACCGCCCGGCTGCCGCCGGCATTCGTGGCGATTAAACCGCCGACCTGGGCACTCTCGTCACCAGGATGAGGCGGAAAAGCGAGCCCCGCTTCTTCAGCCGCGGCAACGAAATCCTTCAGGGTAACTCCGGCTTCGACGACAGCCATCTGATTGACGCGGTCTACTTCAAGAACCCGGTTCATTTTCTCGAGCGAAAGCACTATCCCCCCGCGTACGGGAATACAACCGCCCGAAAGACCGGTTCCGCCGCCCCGGGGTGTCACTGGAAGCTTAAACTCGGAAGCAAGGCGGAGTAATGCGGCAACTTGCTCCGGAGAAGTTGGCGTCACAACCACATCGGGAAAACGGCGGTATTCAGCCTGAGTCGACTCATCGCGGCTATAATCACACATTTTTTCCTGGTCAATAATAATGTTCTTGGTGCCAACGATTTCTTTAAGTCGCTCTAAGACGAACTTAGTGGCTGACTTTTTATCTTCCATCTTCTACCTCTCCGGCTATCTGCTTCAACCGGGCGCGAACCCTCGACCTGGCTCCACCCACGAGCTCAAGAAATGACTTATTCTTTATCCAGTTCTTTATCCAGGTCTAAGGACTGAAAATTTTTCGCCTCGGCTATATCCTTCTTCTCCCCTGACTTCATCCTTGCCTATTTGCCTTCCTGGCATAACTTTTCTCAAAAACCGCGGGCAAACATCGCCCAGAACTTGTTTCCCAGCTCCCAGTATTTCTGAATAGCGGCCCGGGCAAAATCGTTCGTGTACTTGGTCAGATAAGCTTTTGATTTCAGTTCGGCTTCAGCGGAGGGCAAGGTCTTGTAATACTGCTGCACCTTTTTTTCAATATCAGGAAGCTCCTCGAAGGCCCGGTCTTCGAACTCTTTAATGGCGGCTTCAATCATCGGGCCAGCCTCGCCCCACCTGACGGTCGCCAGGCGATTAGCTCGCCGGAAAGCCCAGGCGGCTGAATCCGGACGAAACTCATGCTGCGAGCAAACCTCGAAGCTCGGCAGAAGTTCTGTCACGCCGGCGAAAATTGGAATCCGGGCGCTCTGGCCAGGATTATCAAAAGCAAACCAGCAAACGCCGCCAACCGGGTCGGGCAGCCATCCCCGGCACTGGATGACATGAGCATAAGCGCAAGCGGCAATGGCTATTGGCCTTTGATATTCCACCGCCCCGGGTTTGAGGGTGTTCAGGAGAAGCATTAAATCGCGCGACATCCACGGGTTGGCTACCGGACTTTTGACCATCTCGCCCGAGCGAGGGTCTTTAACCATCAGGTTTTTAGTCATGTCATATTCAGTCCCGGCATAGGTCTCGCGGTAAAGCTTCAGAATATCCCGGACAGAAACCTTTTTCTCTGGCTTAATAGAAAACGGCAGAGCTTCATCCTCCAGGCTTATTTTTAAGGATGGGGCGAGCGTTTTAAAGATAAAATATTCTCGGATGCCGAAGGGCTTCCGGCCGCTGTAAGCTTCCCAGAAACGGAAAGGCTTACCGCTTTTCGGGTCATACCAGCCCTTCTCGACAGCCAGAGAGATAACATTCTCCGACGCCAGAAAATTGTTCGGGTCATTCAGGTTAAGTTCCCCAATCCGGGGAATATTAGCCGAGACGCCGATATGGTCGTCGGGAATCCGGACCGCGGCCCAGACTGCCCCTTTTTGACCAAGGCCCGCCCCGAAAATTTCGAAATGCCAGACCTCTTTGGGGTCGGCAATGGACAGGCATTCGCCGTTATCGCCGTAGCCATACGTCTTAACCAGTTCGCCGGCCAATTTTATGGCTTCTCGGGCGGTGCGACAACGCTGAAGCATGATTCTTTCGAGCTCTTCGATGACGAACAGACCTTCGGGGTTATAAAGCTGACGCCGGCCGCCGATCGTGGTCTCGCCAATAGCCAGTTGATATTCGTTCAGACATGGATAAGCAGTGTTGAGAAAAGCATAAGTTTCCTCGACTTCGGGAATTTCTCCCCGCTTCGATACGTTTCTCATATCCCAGGGAGTTTCGGTGTGCATGAGACCCGAAAAAATCGGCGTCGTGCTCCCGGCTGGATTTTTTTTCCGGGGGACGAGGTTTAACCAGTTGCGGTAATTGCCGTCGCACGAATGGGCGGTAATCACCGACCCGTCAACCGTGGCCAGCCGGCCGGCCATAATACTCGTGCAGGCTTTCTCGTCTTCAGGATAGGTTCCGCTGGTTCGCTCTGCCTGACCAGAGGCGAAGAACCAGGAACTGATTAAAAAAAGCGAAGCTAAACCTAAAAAAAGTATCTTTTTGGCCCTCACCTCTTACCTCCTGCTCATGAATCTCAGGGCGAGTGAACTAATTATCGACGGCGGCGGAAAAAGAGTCAACCAAGAATTCGCGGGAGGCTAAAAATTTACCCGCATTTGCCCGGGGAAAAAGAGGCTCACCTGGGGCCGGCCGCGATAAGCTTCAATCAACCCGAAAACAAGCAGCTTGTCCCCTTTTTTTATTTTTTCTAAGTCCCCGAACAAAGAACGTCGCTCGGCAGGAATAAATGCCTGAAAATGGCTCCGGGCGGAAAGAAGCAAAGTATAATTTCTTTCTCTTTTTATCCGGCCGCAAACCAGTTGGACGGTTCGCAACTGACCTAAGTAGTCGATGGCCTCAAAGTCTTCGACTGCCGGCGGCCACCCTTCCTGCCACCTCCCTTTCTTTTCCCTCCTGGCCTCTTCCTCGGCTCGACGGAGTCGTCGCTCCATCTCGGGCCGAAGCGGAAAACCCTCGAGATAGCTCGCCAGCCCCTCCCGGATAATCAGCTCGTTGAATAATATTTTTCCGTCGAGCCAGAGATAAGCCAGAACCCGGCCGTAGGAATCATGGCCTTCTTTATCCCAACCGAGAATCACCTTCTTTTTAAAAAGATGGAAATAAGTAAAACGGCGGGCGATTCTTGCCCAGAGGTCGACTTCTTCTGACTCCTCGCCGATTTCCGGCGCATCAACTCCCAAGAGTCGGACTTTTTTTTCTCCCTGCCGCAGCCTAATTCTGACTGTATCTCCGTCATAAATATAGGTCACCACGCCCGCCTCATTCGAGTCTAAAGAGCGTTCAGCCGGAGGAACCCGGAGGGATTTAGCCGTGTATAAACCAGAAACTAAGACAACAAGAATGTAGATTAAATAACGGAAAAAGAATAGCCTTGACCGCTTCCGCCTCAACACCCTTATCCCAAGTTCAACTTATAAATTAAGAAAACGCCGAGTTCTTCTGGGCCAGGCCAACTTCAAGGACCTCCTCTAAAGGCAATAATGAACATCGTCCTTGATTAATTTTTTTACCGCTTCAACGATATGAGGGCTGCTAATTCTGTAAAGGTCGAGGAGCTCGGCTGGCTTTCCCGAACGAGGGATGTCTTTTACGGCCAGATGCACTAATTTCGCCTTCCCGGCCAAGGCTATGGCGACAGCCTCTCCCAGCCCGCCCTCGGGGAAGTGGTCTTCGACAACGACTGCCTGCCCCCTGGTCTCTGAAACGTGGGCGGTCAGGTTTTCCGCGTCAAGAGGTTTGACCGAGTAGGCGTCGATTACTCGGATATTAATGCCTTCTTTTTTCAGTTCTTCATAGGCCTTCAGGGCTTCGAAAACGGTTATTCCCGCCGCAATCACCGTGGCGGCATCGCTCGCGCTGCGGCGCAGGACCTTAGACCCGCCTATCGGAAATTTTTCTTGCGGGCTATAAATTACAGGGGTGGCTGGTCTTGTGGTCCTAAGATAGACCATGCCTTTGTACTTGGCCATTTCCTCGACGCAAGCCTCGGTCGACGGCCCGTCGCAGGGATAAAGAACCACACAGCCGGGAATCGGCCGGAAGAGAGCCAGGTCTTCCATTCCCATCTGCGACGGCCCGTCTTCGCCAATGCTGACGCCGACATGCGACCCGCAAAATTTGATATTAGAAAATGAATAGCCGGCCATCCTGATTTGGTCATGCGCTCGGGTGAGAAAGGCAGCAAACGTGGCCACAAACGGGAGAAAGTTTTTCGCCGCTAAACCGATCGCCATGCCGACCATGTTTTGCTCGGCGATGAACGATTGGAAAGACCTTTCAGGAAAGGCAGCAAAGAATTTTTCGGCATAAGTTGAGTTTTTTACGTCGCCGTCAAGGGCCACAACGCCTTGATGGACTTTGCCCAGGGAGAGGAGAGCTTGACCGTAAGCTAACCTGGTAGCGGTTTTATCTTGATAATTTGTCCGCGGGAAACGAAAAACCTTCCGGAAGGAGGGAGGCTTGAGCGGTGGCCGCATCCGGACGAAACGCCTGGCCTCGACTTCTGGCATCGGGCCGAGCTCTTTGAGGGCCTGGTCGAGCTCAGCCTGGCTGAGGGGTTTTCCATGCCAACCATTTCTATCCTCGAGAAAGGAAACGCCCCTCCCTTTGATGGTCTTGGCCAAAATAACCGCCGGAGTGGGGCTTTTTCTGGCCTCTTTTAGGGCCGTGAGGAGTGCCTCGACGTCATGGCCGTCGACCTTCCAAACTTCCCAGCCAAAAGCTCTGAATTTTCTCTCGTAAGCTTCAAGGTCGTGGCCGTGCATGGTCGGCTGGGATTGACCGAGTCGATTGACATCAACTATCGCCACCAGGTTTCTGAGCTGCGCTAAACAAGCCGCGTTAGCCGCTTCCCAAACCGCTCCTTCGGCGCATTCGCCGTCTCCCATGACCACGTAGACCCGACCAGGCGACTTGCCTAATTTCATTGCCCAGGCCATTCCGACCCCGACCGAAATCCCCTGACCCAACGACCCGGTGGCCGCTTTCACCCAGGGCATCCGGGGAGTGGGATGACCCTCGAGCTCCGAGGTTACGAGGCGCAGGGTTTCGAGCTTTTTTAACGGGAAACAGCCAGCCTCGGCGTAGGCCGCCCAGAGGATTGGGGCCGCATGCCCTTTGGAGAGGACCAGCTCATCGTTTGCCCAATCGTGAGGGTTTCTGGGGTTAAACCTCATTTCATGAAAAAACAGGCACGCCATTATCTCCGCCATCGACAGACAAGTCGTCGGATGGCCGCTTCCCGCCCGGGTTGTCATCTTTAAACTATGAAGGCGAAGGCGGGTGGCTATCTTCCTCAGGGCCTCAATCTTGTTCATCCTTCTTTCCTCCCGATAACTCGTTAACCAAGCTTTCAATTATAGCTTTTGACTCCTTGGGGCTCAATCAAAAAGTCGCGGGAAAGTCTCCGTGGTTACTCAGCTTTAAGCGTGTTTTCTCCAGGTCCGGGCGCAAATGTCTTGATTTTGCAGTTGCAGCGAGGCTCTCAAGAGCTAAAAAGGCACGTTTAACAAAACTACCGCTCTCCACGAGACAAAAAGAAGAAACAAATTAAACACGTCAGTCCATACCCTCAAGCCTCTGTTCGCTCCTCTCTCTAAGAGAGCTTCCGCGCCTTTCGCTCGATTTATTCGCCAATCTTTGCCAGCAGCCCTTTTTCCCGGACTACCCGAAAAACTCGCCGGAAAAACAACAACGCCAGCAAAAGATAGACCCCGTCGAGAAGAAAGCACAAGCCTAAATTCTCGACTGGCACCTGGCCGTTCATGATTACCGACCTCATTCCTTCAAACACATACGAAGCGGGCACAAAATGAGCAATCTTTTGCAGCCAGGACGGCAAGACGGAAACCGGGTAAAAGACGGCGGAAACCGGTTGAAAAAGGAAAGCTACTCCCCAGGCTAAGATTTCTGCCTGTTGACCAAAGCGCAAAATCAGAGAGAGGGTAAAAAGCCCAACCACCCAGCCCATGGCGACAAGACCAAGAATAAAGCCGACGAGGGAAATGCCCAGGACAAAGAAATTAAAGGAATAAAGGGCCCAGGCGAGGAAAGCCATGATGGTTCCGGCCATCACTACTTTAACGCAGCTAAAAAGCATAAGAGAAAAAATATACTCTCCCGGCCTCAACGGACTGACAAAAAGGTTGAGAAGGTTTCGGGCCCAGATATCTTCCAGGAAAGAAACCGAGATCCCTTGCTGCGAACGGAACAAAATATCCCAGAGAATGAGGGCACCTAAAAGAAAAGCGACAAAATTAGGCAACTGTTTTCCGTACCGCGCCAGATAAAGGCTGATGAACCCCCAGACGACTAAGTCAAGAAAAGGCCAATAAAACAATTCCATCATCCGGCTGAAGCTCCGGGGATAAAGATAGATATGGCGGAGAAAAAGCGCCCAGATTCTGTTGAGCTTCATGAGGTTTTCACCTTTTGCCGCGCTATTTTAAGAAAAACTTCCTCCAGGTCTTCTCCCTGAAACCCCTGGATTACTTCTGCCGGCGGACCAGAGGCTATGATTCGGCCCTGGTAAAGAAAGATAATCCGGTCGGATATCTCCTCCATTTCTCTCATGTTATGGGAAGTGTAAAGAATAGATATGTTTCTTTCTTTTTTTATTTTTTTCAGGAGAGCCCGAGTTTTATCAGCTATATCTGGGTCAAGGCTGGCTGTGGGTTCATCCAGGAAGAGAATTTGGGGGTCGTTGACCAGCGCCTTGGCCAGGTTGATTCTTGTTAGCTGGCCGGAAGAGAGGGTGCGGACAGCTTGGGAAGCCAGTTCCTCGACCTCGAAAAGCGAGAGCACTTCCCGAATCCTTTTTTCTCGGTCTTTAACTCCATAAAGCCAGGCAAAAACGCGCAGGCTTTCCCGAACCGTCAGCGAATAAGGTAGAGAAACATAAGTCGAAGAGAAATTTACTCTGGCGAGAATTTTCTCCCGGTGCCGGGCGAGGTCTAAACCGAATATTTTTACATCGCCGCTGGTGGGTGTAGTCAGCCCGAGTAAAATATGAAGAATCGTGGTTTTTCCCGCGCCGTTAGGACCGAGAAGCCCGACAATTTCTCCCGGATAGACACAGAAACTGACATCGTCTACCGCCCTGGTCTTTCCGAAGACTTTCTTCAGGTTAGTAACTTCAACGACGGCGGGGTTCATTTTGGCTCCAGAAAGTTTAAAATTAGCGAAAAGGAGAAATAATTTCAAATATTTAATATATTTCCCCTCTTGCTCTTCTAATTTTTTTCAGATAAAAATATTTTTCTATACTCTCAAAACTCAAAATGTCGGAGGAGAGAGAAGCTTTGAGTCGAAAAAAATACAGTATCGGGCTTGATTTCGGAACTAATTCAGTCCGCGGTTTGCTCATAGACCTTCTTTCCGGGGAAGAGATAGCGACGGCGGTAGTCGATTATGAAACGGGGGAACATGGCATCATCCTCGACCCAGCCGACCCTAACCTTGCTCGTCAAAACCCGGCCGACTATCTGAAGAGCCTCGAACAAGTCATCCATCTGATAATCGAGGAAGCCAGAAAAAATGATGCCGATTTCGACATCAAAGATGTCGTTGGAATCGGCGTCGACACCACGGGGTCGACTCCTCTTCCCGTCGATAAACAGGGGACACCTCTGGCCTTTTATGAAGAATTCAAGGATAACCCCAACGCCCAGGCCTGGCTCTGGAAAGACCATACGGCAACGGCTGAAGCTGAAGAGATAACCAACCTGGCAGCTAAAACCCATCCTGAATATTTAGCCAAGATTGGTGGTCGTTATTCTTCCGAGTGGTTTTTCAGCAAGATTCTCCATTGTTGGCGCGTTGACCCGAAGGTTTTCCGGGCTGTCTGGAGCTGGGTAGAATGTTGTGACTACATCCCGGCCGTCTTGACTGGAAATCTTGACCCCCAGCGCCTGAAACGGAGCCGCTGCGCCGCTGGCCATAAAGCCATGTTTAACGACGCCTGGGGTGGGCTGCCAGCCAAGGAATTTCTGTCTCAGCTCGCCCCAGAACTCGGAGCTCTCAGGGACCGGCTTTACCAGGTAACCTATACGTCCGACGTGGCTGCGGGCGGACTTTCGGCCGAATGGGCCAGGAAGTTGGGCCTTCCTGCGGGCTGCCCGGTGGCTGTCGGTGCTTTCGATGCTCACCTCGGGGCTGTTGGTTCAGGAGTCTCTCCGGGAAAATTGATTAAGATAATCGGTACTTCGACCTGCGACATTACTGTCTGGCCGCTCGATTATCCCCTGGCTGATATTCCCGGCCTCTGCGGCATTGTCGACGGCTCCGTCCTTCCCGGTTATTATGGGCTTGAGGCCGGTCAGTCAGCTGTCGGCGATATCTTTAACTGGTTTGTCAGCTATATTCAGCCAGGCGGGGCCAAACTCGGCTCGCATGAGGCCCTGACTGAGGCGGCCGCCAGACTCCGGCCAGGTCAATCTGGCCTGCTGGCACTTGACTGGAATAACGGCAACCGGACGATTCTTGTCGACCAGCGGCTTTCCGGGCTGCTTATCGGGCAAACTCTCCAGACCAAACCAGAAGAAATTTACCGGGCGCTCATCGAAGCCACGGCGTTTGGTGCCCTGACGATTATTAACCGTTTTGAAGAGTACGGAGTTAAGATAAAAGAAGTAATTACTTGTGGCGGGATTGCGGAAAAGAATCAACTGCTCCTCCAAATCTACGCTGACGTCCTCGGCCGCGAGATGAAAATTGCCCGCTCGAGCCAGACCTGTGCTTTAGGCTCGGCTATTGCTGCCGCCGTGGCCGCGGGCCCAGAAAGAGGCGGGTTCAAGAATTTCGAAGAAGCTCAAGCGAAAATCTGCGGTTATAAGCCGGTCGCCTTTAAACCAGACGCCAAAAATCATATAATTTATAAAGAACTTTACCGGCTATACCGAGAGCTTCATGACGCTTTCGGCACCTCTTCCTGGCGCGGTTCACTTTATCATGTAATGAAAGACCTGATTGCTCTGGCCGAAAAGCAAAGGAAGGAAAGGTGAAACTAAAGGAGCTCCGGGAAGAAGTCTGGCGGGCTAATCTTAAGCTGAGTGAATGGCGGCTGAGCATCCTTACCTGGGGAAACGTCAGCGGCTATGACCCTGCTTCCGGCCTGGTAGCAATTAAGCCGAGTGGCGTAGCCTTCGAGAGCTTACGGGCTGAAGACATTGTTCTGGTTGACCTTCAAGGCCGGGCAGTCGACAGCCAGCTTAAGCCTTCATCCGATACGCCCACCCACCTGGAGCTTTATCGAGCCTTCCCTGAAATCCGCGGCGTGTGCCATTCCCACAGCCCTTTCGCCACGATGTTTGCCCAGGCTGAAAAAGAAATCCCCTGCCTGGGAACTACCCAGGCGGATTATTTCTTCGGGAGCGTTCCTTTGGCCCGACGGCTTACGGCCGAAGAAATTGCCGAAAATTACGAGAAAAACACGGGAAAAGCAATCGTCGAAACCTTAGCCGGAAGGGACATCATGGCCACCCCGGGAATTCTGCTGCCTGGTCACGGCGTTTTTACCTGGGGAGAATCGCCGTCCAAAGCCGTTGAGATTGCCCTGGTTCTGGAGGAGATTGCCAGGATGGCCTTGGGAACTTTGCTGCTTGAACCGGGAAAACCCCCTCTGCCTGAGGAGCTTTTAGCCAAGCATTACTGGCGACGTCATGGAAAGGATGCTTATTATGGTCAAAAAAAGGGAGGCCAGAATGAATAATATTCCTTCGATTCGGGTCGGGCTTGTCGCCACAAGCCGCGATTGCTTTCCGGTTGAACTTGCCCGGCGGCGGCGCTCTAAGCTTATTAAGGAGTGCCGCCAAAAAAAACTTCCGGTGGATGAAATTTCAACTGTTGTCGAAAACGAAAATCATGTCCCTAAGGCTCTGGAAGAGCTGCAAAAAATCAAGGCCAATGCTCTGGTGATTTTCCTCGGGAATTTTGGCCCCGAGGGACCGGAGTCTCTCCTCGCCCAGAATTTTAGCGGTCCGGTAATGCTCGTCGCCGCGGCTGAAGAATCAGGCGAAGACCTGATTAACGGCCGGGGAGATGCGTATTGCGGATTATTGAGCGCCTGCTACAACCTCGGATTAAGAAGGGTGAAGGTGTATCTTCCTGAATATCCAGTAGGCGATGCCAAAGAGGTAGCCGGGATGATTCAGGACTTTATTCCTGTCGCCCGCGTTGTCTTAGGAGTGAGGAACCTTAAAATTGTATCCTTCGGTCCTCGGCCGCAAGATTTTTTTACCTGCCATGCCCCGCTGCAGCCTCTTTTCGACCTCGGAATCGAAGTCATGGAAAATTCAGAACTTGACCTCTACGACCAATTTCTCAAGGCCAAAGACGACCCGGCGGTAAAAGAAGTCGTCGAGGAGATAAGGGAGGAATTAAAGGGGTCGAAACCCGAGCCTCGATTGCTGAAAAAGCTGGCTCAATACGAGGTCGGACTCCGCAATTTTATCAAGCAAGCCGGCGGGGTTTCCAATTATGTTGTTCTGGCTAATAAATGCTGGCCAGCTTTTGAGCATTATTTCGGGTTCGTTCCGTGCTATGTTAATTCTCGGCTGGCCAGCCAGGGAATCCCGGTAGCCTGCGAGGTTGATATCTATGGTGCTCTGAGCGAATACATGGCGGCGTGCGCGACCGAGCTCCCGGTAACTCTTCTCGATATCAACAACACAGTGCCGAAAGACATGGTTGAGGCCGCCGGCGAAAAAATAGGGGCCTATAAAAGCACCGACCTTTTCATGGGTTTCCATTGTGGAAACACCCCTGCCTGCTGCCTTGCAGGAGGCGAGCTGCGCTACCAGCTGATTATGAATCGTTTACTCGAGGGGGGGAAGGAGCCTGATATTACCCGAGGAACCCTTGAGGGAAGGATAAAACCTGGGCCCATCACCCTGTTTCGGCTTCAAGCTACGCCTGAAACCTGGCTTCAGGCATATGTAGCCGAAGGTGAGGTTTTAGACATAGAGCCTAAAACTTTTGGCGGGGTTGGCGTTTTTGCCGTGAAGGAGATGGGAAGGTTTTATCGTTATGTCCTTCTTGAGAAGCAATTTCCCCATCATACGGCCGTGGGGTTTAAACATGCCGGGAAACATCTTTTTTCTTCCTTGAGACTCCTGGGAATCGACGAGATTAGTTTCAACCAGCCAGCCGGCATGCTCTATCCCGGAGAAAACCCGTTTGCGGGTTTCTTAAGTTGAGGATAAACTAAGTTCAAGCCGTTTTCAGAGGGAATTTTGAGTCGAAAGGACGGATATTAATCCGAGGAGGGCCAATAAACACGTCGGGCTGTTTGAGCCATCCCCAATAAAGGCGAATAATGAGCCTTTTTACTTCCCGTAAAGCTGCCGGATATCTAGAGGGATGGGTTTCAATCGGTGTTAATCTTGTCATCTTTTTAGCCAAACTGCTTGTCGGCCGGAGCGTCGGTTCAGTGGCCATGGTAGCTGATGCCTGGCACACCCTTTCGGATTCGTTAACCTCGGTAGTTGTCCTCCTTGGCTTTTGGTTAGCTGCCAGGCCGGCTGACGACCGGCATCATTTCGGCCACGGCCGGGCCGAAGCCATCGGGTCGACCATCATCGCCACTCTTCTGGCGATTGTCGGCATTAGCTTCCTCAGGGAATCAATCAGCCGGCTGCTCAACCACCGGCCGGCAACATTTTCTACGCTGGCAATCATCGTCTTCTCGATTTCCGCGGTCGTTAAGGAAGGTCTGGCCATTTTCTCCCTATGGCTGGGAAAGAAAATAAAATCGCCGTCCCTGGTTGCCGACGCCTGGCACCATCGAAGCGATTCGATTGCCTCGGCTTTAATTGTCGTCGGTGCTTTATTGGGTAGCCGGTTCTGGTGGATGGACGGCGTTCTGGGAGTCGGTGTTAGCGGGTTGATTCTTGCGGCCACGGCCAGCATTTTCCGCAGCTCCATCAGCTATCTGCTGGGTGAATCGCCAGCTCCCGGGTTCGAAGCCCGCGTCCGTGAGGCTATTCTCCAGGCCGACGACCGCTTAGAATCTGTCCATCATCTTCATGTCCACGAATACGGGGAGCACCGGGAGGTCACGGTCCACGTCAGGCTCCCGGGAGACATGAACCTGGATGAGGCTCATACTATCGCCTCCCAGGTCGAAAAGAACCTGCGGGAACAGCTTAAACTCGAATCCACAATTCACGTGGAGCCCGCCGAGTTTAAGGTTAGCTCAAAGGTTAAGAAGAATGAGGCCGAGCGGGAAAAAGAAAAAAAGGCCGAAGAGAATAGTTCTTCGGAAGATAGCTGAAAAACTCGCTAACCAGGAAGTGGTCTGGCCTTGTCAGGAAAAGACCACGATAATAGGTCTGCTTGCTTCTTGAGACAATTGCTCATAAACATTACCAGAAACCTAAGATGGATAGCTTGCCGCTATAATAACTTAGAAGCGGCTTCGGGTTTTTAGAATTGTCTGGCAGGGCTTAGAGCGCCAGCCACGGCTCAGGTTAACACCGGAGGTTCCTTAGGCAAAGTCCCCCGATAAAGGCTTAAAGCATAGTGGTCGGTCATCCCGGCGATGAAATCAGCCACCCGGCGTTCGAGCGGGTCGCCTTCAGGATACGGTTTCACATAAGGCTCGGGATTTTTTAAAATCATCGCAAACAACTCGACCAGAATCTTCCTGGCTTTCTCAATTTCTGCCCGGGCATATGGACTGGTATAAACCCTTTCATAAAGGAAGTCTCTTAGTTGGCGAATCGCCTCCATCATCTCCGGGCTCGCGGCAATCCGCTCGAGGTTACAGGCCAGAGTCTCGCGGACAACATCCATAACCATCCGGTCAATCCTGGTAGCTGGCCAGCGCCCGAGGAATTTGACGAGCTCGGCTGGAATATCCCGCTCCTTAATCACTCCCGCCCGGAGAGCATCATCGATATCGTGATTGACATAGGCGATGACGTCGCTAATCCGGACTATCTGGCCCTCGAGGGTTAACGGCATGTCGGCTTTGCGGCGCGAAAGAATCTCCCCTCTTCCTTTAGAATGCTTCAGGATTCCGTCGCGGACTTCAAAAGTCAAGTTGAGTCCTTTTCCCTCATACTCCAGCTTATCCACCACTCTGAGGCTTTGCTCATAATGGGTAAACCCGCCGGGCAGCAGGCTCGCCAGGGTTTCTTCGCCGGCATGGCCAAACGGCGTGTGCCCTAAATCATGTCCGAGAGCGATAGCTTCGGTTAAGTCCTCGTTGAGCCGCAGCGAGCGGGCAATCGTCCGGGCAATCTGGGAGACTTCCAGGGTATGAGTCAGGCGAGTCCGGTAATGGTCGCCGAACGGAGCCAAGAAAACCTGGGTTTTATGCTTCAGCCGGCGAAAAGATTTCGAATGAATAATCCTGTCGCGGTCTCGCTGGAAACAAGTCCGCAGGGGGTGGGGCGGTTCTGGACGAACCCGACCCCGGCTCGCGGCACTCAGACACGCCCGAGGATGAAGCGTTTGTTGCTCTATTTCTTCGATCTTTTCCCTGATATGTAATTCTGGTTTTTCAGTCATCTCTCCTCAAGCGAGCGGCCAGGGTTCGTTTCTTTGAGCTCTCTCGATCAGATTTCTGGGTACGGGGAAATTAATCTCCAGACGGTGGGAAAGCTCCATTCTTTCCGTAACCATCTGCAGTGAAGTTCCCAGGCCAAGGCGGTTCATCATGGCAAAAGGTCCTTCTGGCCAGCCAAATGCTGCCTGGCAAAGGCGGTCAACAACCGGCGGCTCGGCTAACCCGGCCTCAACAACCTCGGCGGCTGTCATGAAGGCCACCGCCTGGAACCGCTGCCGGCCGAGTTCGAGGACCAGAGGGTCGAGGGAGTAGTCGCGGCCAGCTCCTTCTATTTTCTGAATAAAATCCTCGATTGATTTTTCCCCTTCCTCCATCACCCAAGCCTGGAGCCTGCGGGGCAAAGAGAAAAAATTATCGTAAGCAGAAAATAACGGGTCGGCAGGATGATTCGTTTGGGAAAAAGAGAGAGCCGCCGAGAGAGCTGTTTTTGGCCCGAGGGAAGAAAGCAGCGTAACCAGACCAAATGACGTATTAAAGGCGAGCCGGCTGGCTTCATCAACGAGGGAGACAGCATAACCTTCCTCGACCAGCCTAAAGGCTTCCAGAATCAACCCGATAAAAATAACGTTGGCGGCTCCGCCCCGGCGGTATTTCTTAAGCGGAATGACTTGACGTCGGACCTGGCTTAAGATGTCAATTGTTTTTCGCCGGGTTGTGTCCGACGTTCTTGAAAGTAACCCAAGCTCGACCGTCTTGTTCTTTTGAGGCGGATAGAAAAAATGGGTCCAGATTAGCCTTTCCGGATGAAGAAGCCCGGCGGCAAGCGCCTCGGCGTCAAGGGAAGAAGTATTCGTCGCCAGGACAACAGAGGCCGGGAAGACATGGTCGAGTTCTTGAAGCAGATCCTTCTTAGCTTCGAAGTCTTCGCTGATGGTCTCGATGACCAATTTGACCGCCAGGAATTCCGCGGCTTTTTCCCCGAGGTCTCGGCTGGCAATAATCCCTTGAAGGCGCTGACTGATTTTCGCCGCTTCTTCTCGAGAAAAAACCCCTTTGGTGATTCCCTCCTCGAGACTTTTTTCGACCCGGTCAAAACCTCGCTGGAGTGAAGCTTCGCTCGGGCCAACCAGTCCGACCATCATGCCATTCTGGGCAAAAACCTGGGCTACACCCGAACCCATTATTCCCGGCCCAAAAACTAAAACCTCTACCGGCTTCTTCTCATCCGTCATTGCGTTTTCCTTTCATTCTCGAATTTAGGTTTCCCCGAACGCGGCTTTCTTTTCTTAAAAAACCAATCCCTTCGCTTCTTTTTAACCTTCGAAAGCCAGCCGCGCATTCCATCAACAAAATAAAATTCATTAATAGGTTATTTTATCACCCTTCAGCCGTTTTCCCAAACGCTCGTGCTCTTTGCAAGAAACTTTTCGAGAGGATAAACCCTCCGCAGCCAACTTACACAAAATATGTTAAGGCCTTAATGTAGAAAAGTTATAAATGCACTCTTTCATGCAAAAAAATGGGTGAATCTTACCGTTTGCCATTTTACCTTAAAATATTGACGTTCCCGGTTGCAATTTTTTTTCGCCTCATTCCGGCCACAAAATTTCTAGTTCTTTTTAATTAACTATTTTGAAAGCTTAAGAGAAATATCAATTTTGTTATTAAAATCGATAAAACCCGAGAGTGGTCAGTAGCTCCTTCCCTTTTCTGACTATGTCCTTGGGAGAGTTTCTTCCAGATTCTAATTTTTAGCTTGCTCCAGTCAGAATAGCTTTTAACTCATAACAGGAAAACCAATAGCGAGCTTGAATTTTTGGCTAAACTTAAATAACTTGATAACCGATGAATTCTATCGGCGATAATGTCCGGGCTTTGCTGGCTGAACTACCCGAAGGCGTCGAGCTTGAGGCTGCCGCTAAGGGGCAACCGCCGGAAAAAATTATGAAAGCGGTCGAGGCCGGGGTAAAGATTATCGGGGAAAATTATGTCCAGGAAGCCATGGCCGCCAAAGCTTTAATCGGCGAACGCGTCCGCTGGCATTTTATCGGTCATCTCCAGATGAACAAAGTCAAAAAAGCCGTGGCCATTTTCGATATGATCGAGACGCTTGATTCCCTGGAGCTGGCGCACGAAATCGACAAGAGGGCAGCCGCCATCCAGAAAGTCATGCCGGTCTTAATCGAGGTCAACTCGGGAAGAGAGCCGCAGAAATTCGGCGTCTGGCCAGAAAAAGTAATCGATTTAGCCCGTGAAGTCTGCCGTTTGCCGCATCTGCGTCTCCAGGGGTTGATGACCATGGGCCCGCTTACCGGAGACCCGGAAGAAGCGAGGCCATATTTCCAGGAAACCCGCCGGTTGTTCGAAGCCCTGAAAAAACTCCAGTTCCCAGGATGTGAAATGCGCTATCTTTCAATGGGGATGAGCCATTCTTACAAAGTAGCGGTGGAAGAGGGAGCCAACCTCGTCCGCATCGGGACCAAGATATTTGGTCCCAGGAAATGAAAGCTCTTGCTTAACAGGGCAATCTTAAAATAAATAAGATTAAGATGTTGAGAAAAAAGTTTGCTTAGCGAAATTGATTAGCGAAAAAGTTTGGCCGAGGCCTAAAAACCTGATTAGAAGGAGGTCAAAGTGAAATTTTCCCGCCAAGAATTTTTAAAAACCCTGGGTCTGGGGGCTGTGGCTGTGGGAATAACTCCCCGAACTCTGTTCGCCTCCCCGGGCGGGTCGAGCCCGAAAAACCCTCAGCGAGGCGGAGCCGAAAAGGCGACAAAGGAGGCAAGCCGGATGAAAATAAAAGAGATTGAGATTTATTATTTCGACATTCCTCTGGTCGAGCCTTTTAAAATTTCCATAGGCACGGTTTATTCCGCCAGCAATGTCCTGGTCAGAATAATCACCGATTCCGGGCTTGTCGGCCTGGGTGAAGCCTCGCCTTTCCTGCCGATAACGGGCGAAACCCAGGAAACCAACATCACCGCCGCTCGCCATCTCCGGGAGATGCTTCTCGGCAAGGACCCTTTAGCCATCCAGAGCCATTTGCGCGAATTCAAGCCTTTCCTCCACACCAACCCGAGCATCGTTGCCGCCTTCGATATTGCCTTTCATGATTTAATGGGCAAAGTGGCCGGCTTGCCGCTGTTTCGACTTTATGGTGGCGACAGGACCGACCTGGAAACCGATATCACAACCGACCTGGATAAGCCAGAAATCATGGCCAACCGGGCTAAAGAATTTGTCAGCCGTGGTTTCCGAACGATTAAAGTGAAAGTCGGCCAGGCGCCCGAGCTCGACGAAGCCCGGATTAAAGCCATCCGCGAAGCTATTGGCGATGGCCCCGCGATCAGGGTGGATGCTAACCAGGGTTGGACTGTTCCTCAGGCGATTGAAGCCTTGCGGCGCCTGGAAAAATACCGCATCGAATTCTGCGAGCAACCGGTAGCTGCCGGGGATATCGAAGGAATGGCCGTAGTCAGGAGAGAAAGCCCGATTCCGATTATGGCCGACGAATCGCTCTTCCTGCCCGCCGATGCGGTTAAATTAATCCGGGCCGGAGCCTGTGATTATTTTAATATCAAAGTAATGAAAGCAGGAGGGCTTACCAATTCCCTGCGGATTGCCCACATCGCCGAAGCGGCTAACATCAGATGCATGTTAGGTTGCATGATTGAAACCAGGTTAGCTTTGACCGCCGCGGCGCACGTGATGGCAGCCGCCGATAACATTGTTTTTGCCGACCTCGACGGGTTTACCTCTCACACTGTCGACCCGATTATCGGCGGGATGAAGCTTACCGGCGGCAAAATAACCTTGCCCGAACAACCAGGTTTAGGCTGTGACGTTGACCCGGCTTTTCTCAAGAAACTCCGCCGCGCCTGAGCTTGAACCTTAAAATCTCTACGAGCTATGCTCTCCTCTTGAGTTGATAACTTATTTAGAAACCTAAATTTTTCAGCTTACTTAGGTTAAATTTTAAGCAGGAGGAGGGCAAAATGCTTACCCGCAGAGAATTTATAAAGCAATCAGCAGCCGGAATGTTTCTCGCGGGCCAAGGGTCAGGCCGGCTGGCCTGGGATGATTTTACCATGCCCTCGATTCCGGTCGAGCAGTATGGTAATATCTGGGTAATGGAAACAGCTCCGGGGGCAGAAGTCATCATTAACGGCCGTCTCCTGGTTTATTTTGGAGGGACGGGGTATTTTGGGCTCCAGGGTCATCCTGAAATCATCAAGGCAGGGACGATAGCCTTTCGCCAATACGGCCTGCATATAGCTACTTCCCGGACAGGGTTCGGAAATAATCCTGTCCTGCTCGAAGTCGAAAAGAAAATAGCCGCATTTTTTGGAACCGAGGACGCCGTCTATCTTCCATCTGGGTATCTTTCGAACCTCGTTCTGGTTCAAGGCCTGGCCGAGAGGTACGACCGCATCTTTATGGACGAAACAGCCCACTTCAGCATCCGCGACGCCGTCTATTCCACTCAAAAGCCGGTAACCATTTACCAGCATCGAGACCCTGAGGATTTACGGCGCCGCCTTCGGTCAGAACTAAAGCCAAAAGAAAGACCGCTGGTCATAACCGACGGCGTCTTCCCCACTTTTGGGTTGATAGCCCCGGTTGAAGAATATGCCAGAATAGTTGAGCCCTATGATGGCCTCATCTGCCTCGATGACGCCCATGCTGTCGGCGTCCTCGGACCTCACGGCCGGGGAACTTATGATTATTATGGGCTAAAAGGAAGCCGGTTTTTCTTCGGCGGGACTCTTTCCAAGGCTTTTGGCGGTTTTGGCGGCTTTGTCCCCGGAACAAAAGATTTTCTCGATAGAGTGCGGTCGACGGTCGGCGTTTACAGCGGCGCCTCACCGACGCCGACGCCTGTGGCTGCATCCACCCTCAAAGCCATCGAGCTCGTCTCGAGTCATCCTGAATGGAGGCGAATGCTGCGAGAAAACGTTGCTTTTATCAAAGCCGGGATGC
>JBBIRF010000029.1:18771-32726 GCA_037441905.1 Candidatus Aminicenantota bacterium | reverse complement strand
AAAATAGGAAATATAGGTTATGTCCCTATTTTTTGAGGAGGAGGGAGACGGTACGGAAGGAGGCGGAGACTCCCTTGAGCGGGCGAAGCATGGCGGCGATGATTTCCTGAAACATGTTTTCAACAAAGGGGTTTAACGAAACGCCCCGACCATCAACTTTAACCTGGACTATTGGCTCGATGGCAGGAAGCGAGGTCCATAAGAAATCCGCCAGCTCAGCCGGGTTCTGTGGCAAGAAGTGGGGAAGCGAAGGAAAAAAGTTTCTTTCCGAGACAACGGCAACAACGCTTTCTGTCGGCTGAATTTCCCGAATATCTTCTGGCGCCGTGGCCACCAGAATTTTCTTGAGGCGAGGCTCCGTTTTCCCTCCTTCGATAAACACCAGGTCAACCTCAGGAAAATAGCTGAGGGCCAGGCTGAGCCAGGAGTGGTCCGTTGCCCCCTGTTTAATCAAAAAAAACTTTTTCTCGGTCTCGACGGCCGCCGTCTTGGCTCCGGCGTCGAGAAACCGCCAAGAATCTTTGCCCTCGGGGTCAAGCTCAATTTCGCGTTCGGCCATTTTAAGGACGCCGCAGCTTAAGCCACGCCGGCTAAACTCCTGGATTAAGGCCACAATCAAACTCGTTTTCCCGCTTCCTCCCGGGCCAACAACTCCGACTATTTTCATTTTATTCTCCTTTTAATCACGTTCATATTCGTCTTTTCTGAAAAATACCTCTAAAAAATTTTATCTATATCGATGAATTTTAAATAATGAACCCTTTGCCGGGTGAGGCTGAAAGCCTGGCTAAAAACAATCAAGGAAAATGCCGCCTTCGCTCCTTTTTTTTAAAACAATTAATAACGACGCCTCGGCTGAATATTTCTCCCGCCTTTCTTCGCTTCTTTTAACTCGGCCTCATCAAGAACAAAATCGAAGCGGTTTCTTTACTTTCTCTTTAACCATTTTCTGACCCGCCTCTTTTTAGTTCCGCGCCTTCTTCGGGCTGCCCCCAGCTCTTCTTAACTACTGATTCGGCGCAATCGGCGATTTTCGACCTTAAAATTTCGATAGCATGGGGAAGCGAAGCAGCGACCACCTCGAGGTTTTCCCTGGCGGCCTTGGGGCTTCCTGGCAGGTTCACGATGAGCGTCTTTTTTCGTGTCCCGGCCACCGCCCGGCTGAGAATGGCCGCGGGCGTTAGGCGGAAGCTATGCTGCCGCATTGCTTCCGCCAGACCAGGAACTTCTCTATCGATTACTTCTTTGGTAGCTTCCGGAGTCAAGTCTCTTGGTCCCAGTCCTGTTCCGCCAGCCGTGAGGATGACCTCCGGCGAGTCCTCGCGCTCACACAGAGAAACGAGTTTTTCTTTTATCCGCTCTTTTTCGTCCGGCACGATGGTTATTTCGGAAACCACGCCTCCGTTTTCTTCGAGATATTTCCTGAGCTCCGGGCCGGTACGGTCGGCTCGCTCTCCCCAGAATGAACGGTCGGAAACAATAATCACGGCAAAGATTAGACCAGAAAGAAGTTTATTCTGGGAATCGCACATGGATAATATCTCCTTTCTTTATCTGGCCGCCTTTCAGGACGCGGGCAAATATTCCTTCCTCGGGCATCACGCAATAGCCTACCTGGTGGAAAATGGCACAAGGAGTGTGACAGACTTTTCCGATTTGAGTCACCTCGAGAATAACCTCACTCCCCACCTCCAGAATCGTGCCTAAGGGAAGGCCCGGCAAGTCAATCCCGGAGGTCGTGATGTTTTCGGCAAAATCTCCTGGCCCGACTCGGAGCCCGGAACGTTTCATTCTCTCGATTGATTCGAGGGCTAACAGGCTTACCTGGCGGTGCCCCTGGCCGGCATGGGCGTCGCCCTCGAGCCCGGCATCGGTCAAGACAACTCCTTCCGGCCGGGGAAACTTCTTAGCTCCCTTTTTCCGGCTGATATTGATCGAGATGACTTTACCCGTCATTTTCTTTTCACCAGCGGAAAGGCCCACTTTTTCCTCCTGTCTTGCTCAGAAGATGAATAGGTCCGATGACCATTCGCTGGTCGAAAGCCTTGGCCATATCATAAATGGTAAGACAAGCCACGGCAACGGCAGTTAGAGCTTCCATTTCCACGCCTGTTCGGTCCCGGGCGCTCACTTTTGCGGTGATAAGCAATGCCGCCTGGTTTTTATCGGGAACGATATCTATTTCCACGGCCGTTATTCGCAGCGGATGACAAAGCGGCACAATTTCGGCTGTCTTCTTGGCCGCTTGAATCCCGGCTAACTTGGCTGTTACTAACACGTTGCCTTTGGGCAACTTATCCTGGAGAACAAGGTCCAAGGTTTCAAGGGCCATGGTTATTTTTCCCCGGGCTTCAGCTACCCGGAGAGTTTCCCCCTTATGGGCCACGTTAACCATGGAGATTCTATCAGCATCGGACTTCTCTGCAGGAAAACTCTTTTTTTTCTTTCCCCTGAGACTTCTCCTCACCCGGCGCTCTTCCCCGCTCGCTTGCGTTTTCTTAATTTTAGCAACCATTTTTGCCTCCCTGGCCTCTTTTATCCTGGTATTCTTGAATATGTATGCTTTTTAACCCTCGCTTTCCTAAGGTCGGTCGTCGTCCGGGACACTATAATTTTTCCTTTACTTAACCCAGTAGCCACCACGAATTCCCTTTTTCGCCTGATAATCTTCAGCCTCCAATTTTTCGCAAACCTTCTTTCAAGGCGACTCCAGGCGGGTTTGCCCTCATCGCCTCCTGCCAGTCCGAGGGTTTTTCCCTCAGGGCGGTTAAAAGAAAGGCCTTAACCTTGTCATCATCCGCCTCTTGCCGCAGAAGCTGCTTTAAGTCATAAGTCCGGTTGGCAAAAAGGCAGGTTCTTAGCTCGCCGCTCGCTGAGACGCGCAGCCGGTTGCAGCCATGGCAGAAGTGGTCGCTGTAAGGAGTGATGAACCCGAGGCTCCCTTTCATTCCCTCGAGCTGGAAGTAGCGAGCCGGGCCTGAGCCGGGCAGCTGGACCAGCTTCCAGTTTGCCGACTGCTTTAACCTGCTGAGGACCGCGGCCGCGGAGACAAAATAGCCATCAACCGGCGCGAAGGACATAAGTTCGATAAACCGGATATGAAGCGGCCAGTCAAAGGCTAATTGGATAAAGTCGCTTACATCTTCGTTGATTCTCTTTAACAGGACGACGTTGATTTTCACCGGGTTAAACCCGACCGCGAGCGCCCTCTGGATAGCCTCAAGAACCTTATCTAAACTGTCGCTCCCGGTGATAGCCTTATATTTTTCCCGGTTAAGAGTATCCAGAGAAACGTTAATTCGCCTGAGGCCAGCCGCCCATAACTTTTCGAGGTTTTCTTCGAGAAGCAGACCATTAGTGGTCAGGGATAAGTCCTCGACCCCTGGAAGTTGAATCAGCCGGGAGATGAATTCGTCCAGACCTGGACGCAACAACGGCTCGCCGCCGGTAAGACGAAACCGAGATATCCCTAAAGGGATGGCTAAACGAACCAACCTTAATAGCTCATCATAGGAAAGGATTTCTGCTGGAGGAAGGAAGCAAGTGTCACCAGGAGGACGGCAGTAGAAACAGCCGAGGTTACACCTGTCGGTAACTGAAATCCGCATATAATTAATTTGCCGGTTCAGGTGGTCCTTCATCAAAAGAGTCTTCCCTCGAGCGTCATTTTTCACCAATCAACAAGATGAACCTTAACCTTGGTGCCGGCAGCCAAATAATCGCAAGCTGCCGGAATAAGAGCCAACCCATGAATATCGGCGAAAGTCGAGATAATGCCTGATTCTTGCGCTCCGGCGGAAGTAGCCAACCATTGGCCGTCCTCCATCTGGAGCTTAACCCGCCAGAAATTCAGCCGACCTTTTTTCTTTTTTATTTCGTGCGCCAGAACGGCTTCGACTGCCCTGGGTTCATAATCCTTCCAACCCATCACTTTCTTGATAAAAGGTCGGACATATTCCTCGAATGAAATCAACACAGCGCCCGGGTTTCCGGGTAGCCCGAATAAATAAACAGGTTCTTTTCTCCGGCTTAGGGTGTAGAAAGCCAGGGGTTTAGCAGGCTTCTGGGCCACCTGCCAGAAGACAAGGCGAGCTTTGAGCACCGCAGCCGCAGCCTTGACCAGGTCGTAATCGCCTACAGAAACTCCCCCTGAAGTAATTATGATGTCGGCTATCGCGGCGGCCCGTTCAAAAGCCGTTATCACGGCCTTCAGGTCGTCCTTAACTCTTTTTGCGGCCACCAGGCGAGCGCCGGTTGTTCGGACGAGTACCTGGAGCAAAGTGGAATTGGAATCATAAATCATCCCTCGGCGGAGCGACGTGCCTGGTTGGGCCAGTTCATCTCCGGTGACCAGGACGGCGACTCGAGGAGAGCGGTAAACTGTTACCTGCCGAAACCCGCAGGCGGCCAGCATTCCGAGATGAGGCGGCCGGAGGACAGTTCCCCGTTCGATAATAACCTGCCCTTTTTTAAGGTCTTCCCCCGCGAGCCGGACGTTTTCGCCCTTTTTCACCTGTCTCTTTACTTCAATATAACCCTGGCTCTCTTCTACTTCTTCCCTCGGCACGACCGCATCGGCGCCGCGGGGCAGGGCTGCCCCGGTCATCACTTTAAGAGCTTCCCCCCGGCGGATAGTGCCGCCGTAAAAAACGCCGGCTCGTTGTTCAGCCAGAAGCCGCAGCCTCACGGAAACTTTGCTTTTTTCTTCCCCGGCTCCGCTGAAATCTTCGCTTTTTACGGCGTACCCGTCGATAGCTGAATTAGTAAAAGGCGGCAAAGAAAGAGGAGCCCGGACGATGCGGGCCGCCACTTTTCCGAGAGCATCCTCAATATTGATTGTCTCGGTGCCTAATAGCTTCGCTCTGGCTATGACCAACTGTTTGGCTTTTTCATACGGAATCATCGGTTTTCTCCTTGTGGCTTTTAATCTCTTATTTAGCTCCATTATTTTGGTCTGGCTCCTTCATACGAGAGTAACAAGGGTTGGCCAAAAGAGAGGACGCCTTGACCCCTGCCCAGAATTTTTTCCCGCTGGCCACCTGCAATTCTTCTATCGCCGGCCTCGTCAAATAAGCCTTGAGCTTGAACCCGCAATCTAAATGGACCAAAAAGAGTTTATCCAGGTGTTTGATTTCAGTTACGGTAGCGTAGAACCAGTTCCGGACGCTTGTGGCCGGCTTTTCTGTCGCCAAAATTACTTCTTCTGGCCTGAAGATGACGGTTACCCGCTCCCCGGGGAAGCGGTGGCCTAAGGCATAGAGAAATTGACCGGCGATGGCTATTTTCAGTAACCCGTTTTGTTGGTCGACAACCGTTCCTTCAACCAGGGCTTCGTGGCCTATCAGCCTGGCAACAGCCGGATGGGCGGGAAAAGCAAAAATTTCTTCCGGTTTTCCTGCTTGGACCACTTTTCCCTGGATAAGCACAATCATCCGGTCGGCTAAATAAGCAGCCTCTTCCCGGATGTGAGTTACAAGGACGGTAGTCTGACCCGTCTTCCGCCTGATTTGGTGGAATTCGGCCATCAGCTCGTCGCGGAACGCGGCGTCGAGGCTGGAAAAAGGTTCGTCAAGAAAAAGCACCCTGGGTTTTATGACCATGGCCCGGGCTAAATTAACCCTTTGCCTTTCACCGGCGGAAAGTTCTTCGGGCGAACGGTCAAGTAACGGGCCCAGCCGGAAGAGTTCGACGATTTCTTCGAGGCTTTGCCGGCCATCTTGGGGCCTTACCCCTCTGAGTTTAAGGCCATAAAGGAGATTATCCTTCACCCGGCCGCGGAAAAATACAGGCTTTTCCAGAAGAAGAACGGCTTGCCGACGCAAGCTAAGCGGATTTCCCGGCCAAGCATCGACTCCGTGGTAGATGACGTGCCCAGAAGTCGGTTTTTCGAGCAGGGCAGCGACCCGCAAGAGTGTGCTTTTCCCTGCACCGTTTGGCCCGAAGATAACCACTGATTCTCCCGGATAGACTTCAAACCGGTCAATTTCGAGGACTTTCTTTCGTCCGTAATAATGGACGAGGTCTCCTATTTCCAGCTCGGGAGTCGCCATGACTTTGTTCCCTTTTGTTGCCAGGAGGTTAAGAGCCAGTTAACGGCAAAGCTTAAACCGAGAAGAATTAAGGCAAGGATAATCGCCAGGCTGAAATTTCCCAACCTGGTTTCTTGAAGAATAGCCGTGGTTAAAACCCTGGTGTATCCTTTAATATTCCCACCAACCATCAAGACAGCGCCCACTTCGGAGACTACGGCGCCGAAAGCAGCGATCACGGCCGAGATTTGTCCCAGCCTGGCCTCCCGAAACAGAGTCAGGGCGAGCTGAAGTCTCGAGGCTCCCAGCGCCTTGGCTTGAAGAATGAGAGTTGGGTCTACTTGCTGCAAGGCGGCCCAGGTAAGGCCAGCAATTATACGCCAGGCGATGATAATTTGAGCGATGAGCATTGCCGCCGGCGTATACATAAGCCCGAGGGAACCGAGCGGGCCGCTCCGCCAAAGAAGGAGGGCGACAAACAGACCAACCACTACGGGAGGCAGGCCCATTCCTGTATGAATAAGAGAGAGCACAATCTTGCGGCCGGGAAATTCCTGGAAATAAAGGAAAAGGGCCGCCGGAAGCGCCAGGACAAAAGAAATTATTGTTGCCAGCCCTGAGATAAGCAGGGTTAGCCAGATGACCGGCCAGATTTCACTCAGTTGAATCATTTTATTTTAGTAAGCGAAAAAGCGATTCTGTTTCCCCCTGTTTTACGCCGAAACTGGTTATAATTTGCCGGGCCTCCTGGCTGAGCAAGAATTCAAGAAGCCTTTTCCCTCCCGTCTCATTTCCCCGGTTTTTTACGTTCCTGGGAAGGATGGCCGAATAAATGTTCTGATAGTTTGGGTCCCTGCTAAGCACGCTTAACCGCAAACCCGAACTTAGCTGATGATAGGTAGGGTAATCGGCAAGCGTATAAGCTTGCTTTTCCGAGGCGATTCTGAGCGTCTCGGCCATTCCTTGGCCGGTTTGCCAGTACCACGCGCCAGCGGGGCGAAGCCCGAGTTTTGCCCAAAGTTTTGTTTCGAGAAGATGAGTCCCGGACTTATCGCCGCGGCTGACAAACGGGTGTCTGAGCTCGGCTATTCTGGCTAAAGCTTCGGCAAAAGGAAGGCCTTTGACCATGGCCGGGTCTTCAGCTGGCCCGACAAGGACAAAATCAGAAGCCATGAGCTCTTCCCGCCTTACCCCGAAGTTGCCAGCCATAAACTCGTTCTCCATTTCGGGAGCATGAACCAGGAGGAGGTCGGCATCCCCTCTTTTTCCCATAGCCAGGGCCTCACCGCTGCCGACAGCAATGGGTTTTACTTTAAACCCGGTTTCTTTCTCAAAAACAGGCAAGAGTTCATCGAGAAGACCGCTGTCGTAAAGGCTGGTTGTCGTGGCCAAGATTATTTCTTGAGGCGAACTGGCGCTGCGATGGCGGCAAGAAATCGAGTGAGGTAGCAGTAAAAATAAGAGTAAAAACAAAAGGGTAAGCGGCCAAAAGAGTTTATTTATGAGAAGGGCCTTAAGTTTCATATTTTCGCTATCCGACTATTTTTCTCTTTTTCCCTTTCGAAAGAAGCAACGACAAAAATAGAAAAACACGGCCAAAAGAACTTATTCCCGGGGAGAATCTTAGCCCTCATTTTTCCCCTTCCAGCTGCTTTCATTTCTGCTTAATTTCTTTTAAGGATGCAATATTTCTTCCTTGATGATTTGGCGACCTCTATTTTTCTTCATCAGAGCTTATCTCGAGGTCATGTTCGGAGCCCTAAACAAAAAGGGCATGCCTTCCACCAGGAAAGCATGCCCTTTCGTTCCGACTTCCTTAGAACTCCTTTCCTGAGCGGGAGGCTTGGGTCGTTTCCAACCAAACCCTAACGGCCAGCCCCCATGGCATTCTTCGCTTTAGGCGAGCTGACTCGGAGTCTGTTTTTCAAAGAACGGCAACTTCCTTTGACGCCCCAATATAATAGAGAACAACGTCGGCTGTCAAGGACTAATGCCTATACCGAGGAGGCCCATGCTAAAATGAAGCTTATTAAGATGATGAGTTACGGCCATAGAAAAGTCGAAGTCTACATCAAGAAAGTCCTCTTGGCTTTTCTCCCCGCCACCATCATCACCTTAGTTATTTACCACAATTTTTACGGACGAGCCGGACCAGTTTAGGCCGGTGGCCGAGGCCCGAAAACCCGCTGATAAGCTAAAGGGAAGCAAAAAATGGACGGGGCTATCTTTTAGGGTAGGTGGAAAATCAGGAAAAATAGTTAACCGAGGTATCGGCGGCCCCGAAAAACTCTTGATAAGCGACCTGAGGCGGCGAGGGCTTCTCGGCGACAAAGGTGAAGTACTTAAGAACCATTTAGGTAGGGTAATAGGTCCTGGTTGGCTGTCTCTTTCTGATGTTATTAAGGCTTCCAGGCAAGGATATCACTGAGGAAGAAAAGGCTTTCTGATAGAATAGAATAGCCGCATGAGCGGACGAATTAGAATAGAAAAAGGGGATGAAACCAAAAGGCGGCCGCCGGGGTTATAAGGAATGAGAGATGGATGAACAGGAGCTGCTAAGGAAGATTAAGGAAGGCGACGAAATGGCTTTTGCTGCCCTGATGACGGCCTATAAAGACAGGCTGGTCAACTTTCTTTTTCACTCGACCGGAGATTATGAGAAAGCCGTTGACCTGGCTCAGGAAACGTTTATCCGGGTTTATTTCCGGGCGCACCAGTACCGCCCCATCGCTCCTGTCTCAGCTTGGATATTTACCATCGCTTCCAACCTGGCTAAATCAGAAGCCAAAAAGAGGAAAAAAATGAACCTTGTTTCCCTGGAGGAAATAACGCAGGAGGTCGGCGGCGAAGCGGCGAGTTATGACCCACCGTCGAGCGGGTTGACGCGGAACCTCCAGCTGGCCCTGGAAGAGCTTCCAGCCCATTACCGAATTCCTCTTCTCTTGAAGGATATCGAGGGTTTTTCCCAGGAAGAGATTGCCAGAATGCTCCGCCGGCCAGTAGGAACTATTAAAGCCCGGATAAGCCGGGCCAGGCATATCCTCAGGCGCCGGCTTGAAGGTGCTTTAAGGGAGAAATAAAGATGGACGAGCTGAATCTGAAGGATTATTTGCCCGAGGTAGAAGCGCCCGCGGATTTTGAGAAGCGGGTTCTGGCTGCTGTTGCCGCCAGGAAAAAGAAGGGAAAATCATTCTTCATTTTTCCTGGATTAAGCCTTTCCTGGCGGGTCGCCGCGGTGGCGGCTTCTTTAGCCCTGCTCGTCACCTTAAGCTTCCTCGTTTTTCCCAAGCTGGACGTTTTCTTCGGGCAGCGAGACGCGGGAATTTTTTCTTCCGGGGCTCGCCCGGGCGAGCTGAGGGAGTCGTTTGTAACCTTGACTGAGCCAGTTGATTTCCACGAGGAGTTTTCTGGCCTTCAACGGTCGAAAGTTATTTATATCCTCGAGCCGGTCGACGACCGTTTCCTCCAGGAAATCAGGTATTGAGGAGGTGAAAGAGATGATAAACAAAAAGAGAGGAGCAACAGATTATAGTAAAATTATGGGAACTATAGGGATAATAGGAATTGGTTTTCTTCTGAGTCTACTGCCCTCGAAACTCTTGGTCGCCAGCCCGGCAGCCGACGAGGCGGCCGATGTCTTGAAAAAGGTTTCGCCTTCAGTAGTTAAAGTTGAGGTTGCCGACGGGTTAAAGCGGGTGGCAACGGGCGTGGTTATAGACCGGGACGGATATATCATGACTACAGCCCTGATTTCCCCGCGGCGAGAAAAAATTACTGTCCGGACCAACGAAGGCCAGACCTATGAAGCCAACTACCTTGGTCTTGACCCGGTCACCAGGTTAGCCTTGCTTCAGGTTAAGGAGAAGGGGCTTCAACCGATTTCCTTTGGCGAGGAAAAAGACGTCGTGCCTGGGTCCTGGGTGGCTGTTGTCAGCATCTCGCCCGAGGACACTCCGGCGATTACCCAGGGGATAGTGAGTTCAGTAGCCGAAGACAGGCTCAGGCTGAACATTTCGGTTCTACCCGGTTCAAGCGGCAGCCCGGTGGTTAACCGCCGCGGGGAGATGATTGGCCTCCTGCGCGGTCCCTACGCCGAGGGCCAACCAGTTGTTTTTGAATTCAGGGAAAGAGAAGTTGTCGGCTCTGGCTACGTTATCGGCCGGGGGGAAACCCCTGCCTCCGGGATCGCCATCGCTGTTCCTGCGGGGCTGGTCAAGAAGATTGCCTCCGAGATAAAAGAAAAGGGAAGGGCGGAAAGGGGCTGGTTGGGCGTCTCGCTGGAAGAGGAGGAAGGGAGGCTGCGGATTTCAGACGTTGTCGACAAAAGCCCGGCGGCTGAGGCAGGGTTAAAAGAGGGCGACCTTATCCTCAGCCTGAACGGCCAGGAAGTCCAGAATGCTGAGTATTTCTCCCGGCAAATAAGAAGCCGCCGGCCCGGAGAGGAAGTCAGCCTGAAGATCGAACGCCGCGGAAAAACCCAGGAGGTTAAAGTCAAGCTTGGCGCTTATCCCGAGGAGGAAGCCAGGCGGGAACTCGAGATAAGACTTCCCGAATTTTTCCGGGGCTTCGCGCCGCTTCCAGGGGAGAGAATGAGAACCTGGGAGAGACGGCGGTTTATCGGGGTTTATCCTGAAGAAATGAGCCCGGAGCTGGCTAATTATTTTGGCTTGAAAGAAGGCCGGGGGTTGCTTGTCACCAGGGTCGAAGCTGATTCGCCGGCCGAGCGAGCCGGAGTTAAAGTAGGCGATGTTATTGTTAAAGCAGATGGGGAGAGAGTCGAAACCGTCGACAGGCTGAGCTCGATAATTCAAAGAAAGAGAAAAGGAGATAAGGTTGACCTGGAGATAATTCGTGACCGAAAGCCTTTGAGTCTTCAGGTAGAAATCGACGAGGAAGAAAGAGGCCTGGCTTTTAGCTGGCGAGGCTGGACGGATTTTTTCCAGGACTGGGAGAAACGCAGTCAAGAGCTTAAAGAAAGGCTAAAGAAAATCCAGGAAGAGCAACAGCTGCGGGCAAGAGAGAACTGGCGAAAGATTACGGAAGAAATGGAGCGCTGGCGGGAAGAGTATAATTCCCGGATGAAGGAATACCAGGAGAAGGCGAAGGAATATCAGGAGAAAATAAAAGAAACCGTTAAAAAGAAAATAATTATCTGTTAAGAGGCTTCTTGGATGAGGGAAAATAACGCCGCTTAAAAGCAAGAAAACAGCGGCTTCTGTTCATCTTGGGGCGGGAGAAGCTCGAAGAGCTCTCCCGCCTATTTTTATGGCTTCTTAGTCTCATCAGAAGAGGCGTCTTCCAGCCGGAGCCATTTTTTCCATAATCGGTCGTATTCTGAAGGAGGCAAGCGCCGCCGGGATAAAAGCCCCTTCGCCTCTCTTTGCCTCACGGCTTCTTACAAGATAATTCCTGCCGAGACTGAAAGGTTGAGGCTCTGGACCATCCCGACCATCGGAATCCTGATTTTCTCGTCAGCCCAGACCAAAGCTTCCGGGGAAACACCTTCGGCCTCGCTGCCGAAAACAATAACCGTCGGCAAGGTATAATCAATTTCGCGAAAATCCTTGGAGTTAGAACCCAGATGGGTGGCAACCACCTGAAACCCGCTTTCTTTTAAAGGCCGCAGGCAGGCTTCGGACGAGGCGTGATAGTTAACCTCGAGCCATTTTTCGACTCCAGTTGAAATGGCTCTATTGAGGGCGATAGCCTGGGGATTAGGCGAGATAAGGTCGACGTAGAGAACCCCAGCGGCGTCGCAAGTCCGCAGGACGGCGCTGGCGTTATGAGCAATCAGGACACGGTCTATGGCTACACGTAAATCATACTGACGCCGGTCAAGCACCTGCTTTACCCTGGCGATTCTCTCCGGAGTGGGCATCAAGAAAATCTTAACAAAGAGATTCTCAGGTGTTCAACCACAGGAAGCGAACGAGCAGGAGAAGCCAGAACCCCAGGACGGCGGCCAAAGCCCGGTATTCTTTGTTTTTGAGATAGAGGCTCAGCTGGAACTTCTGGGTGTCAGGTTTTCCGGGATGGCGAAAATTGGGAAAGAAAAGAGGCACTCGCCGGCCATATTCCTGATACTGTTCGGGAAAAAGGGAAGCCATCTTTTTTCTTTCCATCTGAATCGTCGCCGGGTAAAAAAGCAGAAAATAGACGAGGAAGACGGCCCAACAAGCCAGCGAATTGGCGGCGATGAGAAGGCCGACACCAAGGATAAAGTTAGCCAAGTAGAGGGGGTTGCGCGAAAACCGGTAAGGGCCAGTGGTGGTCAAGCAGGAGTCTTTGTGCAGATGGCCGGCAGCCCATCCCCGGAGCACCAGCCCGAGGAGACAAACTCCGAGCCCGATTCCAAGTCCTGTTTGGTTAGGTCTGGCTAAGAAAAGAACAAGAATGGCTGCGGGAACTCCAGCCCTCACGCGATAACGGCTGAGTCTTAGGAAAAAGTGGCTAATTGACGACGGCATGTTTTTTCACCAGCTGAAGAAGAGTCGCGGCCGCATTTTCGGCCGAAACGGCCTCCCAGCAGCGCGGCGAAGCGCAAGTCCGGTAATAGCAGGGGCTACATTCGACACCGGCATAAATAACTTCGTCTTCCGGCCGGATAGGGCCGTTCCGCCGGGGGCTTGTCGGGCCGAATAAGCTAAGAGAACGAACGTTAAGAGCCGTGGCCGCCTGAAGGGCAAAAGTATCGCCGCTTACAACGAGCGAGGCAAAACTCAGAAGGCCGATGACTTCTTTTATCGAAAGAAACGGAAGCAAGCCTATGCCTGTTTCTTTTTGGATGGCCGTGGCCAGGCTGAGTTCATCGCTTGTGCCCCACAGGAGGAAGAGGTTTCGGCTGTTCGTAAGCCCCTCTTTGGTTAGGTTAATCAACTGAACCCAGAACTCTGCGGGCAGCCGTTTTGAAGGCCATGAACCTCCAACGTTAAAAATAATCGGCCTTGGCTCGAGAGCCAGACCGGCGGCTACCAATTTTTGCTTCACCTGAACCAGAAGGGCAGCCGGGAGCTCGAGAGGAAAATCAATCGAAGCTTTGGCTTCGTCGAAATTTATTCCCAGAAGCTCAAGCAGCCGCAGGTTCTTGATGATGACATGGTCGGCGAATTCGTCGAGCGGCGGAAGAGTTTCGGTGTAAAAAAAACGGGCGAGAGGCTCTTTCAGGTTGGGACGGCTGAACCCAAGACGCCGGGGAGCGGCGGAAAGAAAGGCCAGCAACCCGGATTTAATCAACCCCTGAAAATCCAGAACTGTTGCCGCCTTGTTTTTGAGCAGCCGGCGGTTCTTAAAGATGCTCTTAGGGCAGACAATGATTTCATCCAAAAGCGGGACAAGGTCGAGGATTTCTTTGCCCGGAGGCTCAGTGGCCCAGGCAATTTTTGCTCGGGGAAAACTTCGCCGGAGGCAAGCCAGGGCAGGAAGAGCGTGAATGATATCTCCGAGGGAGCTCAAACGGATGAGGAGGAAATCATTCATTCTTTCGGACCGTTCGCTTATTGCGCTCGTAGGTGGTATCCTGGCGCGACGCCAGGCGAGCAATTTTTTTGGCAATACTTTTAATGAGGGTGGAAGTGGAGCGGACCTTTGGGCCGCCGACGATGGCGGTTTTTATTCCGAGTTTCTTGGCGGTATCTTTTTCCGGCACCGTCCCTCGAGTGTAGTCAGCGCCCTTGACATGCCAGTCAGGCCGCAGGACTCTGAGGAGGTGGTCGACTCGCAGGGAATCAAAAATAGTTACATAATCGACAAACCAGAAGGAAGCAATGATAAACGCCCTTTCTTGCTCTTGCAAAAAAGGTCGAGAAGCCCCCTTAAGCTGTTTAACAGACCGGTCGCTGTTCAGAGCGACGACGAGCAGGTCGCCTTTTTTCTTGGCCGCCTGTAAGTAACGGATGTGGCCCACGTGAATCAGGTCGAAGCAGCCGT
>JBBIRF010000029.1:0-18761 GCA_037441905.1 Candidatus Aminicenantota bacterium | reverse complement strand
CCAGGACAACGGTCGGGCCGGCTTGCCGGGCGCGGGCAACAATTTTTTGGAGCGCCCGGATTGATTTTATTTTGGGTGATTTAAGAGGCGATGGCATGCTTCAGCTCTTCAGGCGAAACGGTAGCCGTGCCTTTTTTCATAACTACTATGCCGCCAGCATAATTGGCCAGATGAGCCGCTTGAGAAAAACTGGCTCCAGCAGCCAGGGCCAGGGTAAAAACGCTTATTACGGTATCTCCTGCTCCCGTTACATCAACGATGTCGGTAGAACCGTGAACCGGGATGAAAAGCGGCGGCCGATTTTTTTCAAACAGGGCCATTCCCCGTGAGCCCCGGGTGATCAGCAAGGCTTGCGCCGCCAGTCGCCGCAAGAGAGTCTGTCCCGCCCGGGTGAGCACCCGGTGGTCATCGTTAATTTCAAGATGAAGGGCGGCCTCTACCTCGGGCTCGTTCGGCGTGGCCACGGTTATGCCTCGAAAAAAGAGCAACCGGAAACGGGAATCAAGGGTGACTGGAGTCCGAGCCCGCCGGCATTTTTCGAGGATGCTAGCGAAAAGCCTTGTTTTTACAGTCATATAGTTGTAATCAGAAATCAGGAGGGCTTGAGCGTCAGTCAAAGCTTTTTCGAGATGGTTGAACAACTGGCGGAGCAAGTTCTGGTTATCAGGGACCTGGGCTTCGCGGTCGATCCGCAGGATTTGCTGGTGTCGGGTGTTGGCCTCGCCCGCCAGAATCCTCGTCTTTATCGGCGTTTGAAAACGGTTGCTCTTAATTAAGTGCGACGTTGGGATTCTATTTTGCTTGAGGAAGGAAACAACATTTTCCCCAGCCTCATCCAACCCCACAACGCCCACCGGTATAGGTTGAGCTCCCAAAGCTTTCAGGTTAAGCAGGGAATTACCGGCGCCTCCTGGAAAGAATTCCTGCCTTTCATAGGAAATAATCAAGACCGGCGCTTCCCGGGAAATCCGTTTTGTCGTTCCGTAAAGGTATTCATCCAGGATGAAGTCACCCCAGACAACAACTTTCAGCCCGCGGAATTTATCGATAAGATTAAAAAGGGATTGTTTATCCAGTTTCATCCTCATTTCCACCGTTCTTCTTGGCGCCCGCTACCTAAGCCCTGATTTTTATCAGAAATAGGCTGATAAATCAAATTGGCTCAATCATCATCCTGGACCAGGGTGACAGCCCATTCAGGGTAAGCGGCGAGCGGGCCTTTTATTGAATGCCAGATAATCCGGTTGAGGATGCTTTCGGGGCAGGCATCTATCCGGTTGAAATTCAGCCGGGAAGACAGGATGGCGTTTTTTCTTAACAACCGGTCGGCAATTTCCTTCGGCTCGGGGTTAAGTTCGTCGAGTGGGATTCGATTCGCCACAGCCATAAACGGCCGGAAATCTGGTTGCTCGGTGAAGCAGTCGAACAGCGGCGTGGCCGTCGCGTCGAACTGGTTCATCGGCGGCAACCCAAGAATTTGTTCTATGGTCCGAAGAAGGCTTGTAGTGTTATAGTGGGTATGAATGACAGCACCTCTTTTTACATACGGACCAGCAAGATAGGCTGTTGTCCGGTAGCCGCTTATGTGGTCGAAACCATTTTGGGGGTCATCCTCGATAGCCATGATAACCATTTCTTTCCAGAAGCTGCTGTGGCTGAAGGCTTCGACGATTTGACCGAAGGCAAGGTCGTTATCGGCAACGGCGGCTCGGGGGGTGGGCATTCCGGGCTTGGTGCCGCTTGTATGGTCGTTAGGCAGACAGATAATGACGAGCTGCGGCATGGCGCCTTCTTCCTCCCATTTAGCCACCTGATTCTTGATGTATCTGGCTCGCCAGACATCAGGTACATTCATGTTCCAACCGACATAGTCAGTCGGCGTAAACTTGGCAATCGTCGGGATACCCGGCTTGCTTCCAATAATTACTTCGCCTTTCCCCGTAAGGTACTCCTCCCAGAAATCCTTCCAGCCAGGCGAACCGGGTCTATTCGGGTCTTTCCAGCGGCAATCAGGCATGGCAAACTCGCCAAAATTCCAGATGGAAACACCGTGTTTAAGGCAGTTGTCCCAGATGAACCCCGAAGGGGCGTAGGCTAAGGCGTCAACTTCATCCTCGGCCATGCCGTCAGGATAGCTTCGGGGCCAGCCGGCAAAGGACTTTTCCAGGTAATCTGTCCCGAAAGCGCTCATCGACCACTGATGGCCGTCAGCGCTGAGGATGCCGCTGCAGTAGACATTATCAAGGAGGACGAATTCCTTTACCAGCTTGTGCTGATTGGGAGTCACCTCTTCGCCAAAAAGGCAGAGCGAAGGGTTGCCGTTACCTTCAGGCACATCCCCCAGCACCTGGTCATACGTCCGGTTTTCCTTGATGATATAAACTACATGTTTAATCAGGCTTGGCTCGCCGATTCTTTCGGGGACAGGGACAGGTTTGGCTGCCAGCCTGGGTTTTTTCTGGGCTTCTTTGATTCTTTCCCGGTGAAAGTTGGCGTACACCTGGCGGGTTAACTTTTTAAGCTCTTTTTTTGGCGGGAGGCTGAACACAGAGACGGACCCTTGGTATTGATGAGTGTTAAAACCGACCAGACCGGTTTTTTCATCCTGTCGGGGTTGGTCAGCCAACCCCTTGATGTTTGCCACCCATAGTTTTTGTCGGGCGTTGTCCCAGGCGAGAGCGCCTGGAAACCAGCCGACAGGAATCAGTCCTCGAAGTTGTGATTTTCTTTTCTTCGGGCTGAAATCGACGAGGGCCACGGCATTCTGAGTGCCGTTGGCCACCAGGAGTTTTTTGCCGTCAGGCAAAAAACAGAGGGCGTTTGGCGAGGCTCCAAACGGGTCAGCCGGGCTTCTTTTAACCCAGATAGTCTCGACGACCTCATCAGTTTCAGTATTGATAACTGTGAGGTTATCAGAGGCGGCATTGGCGACAACGAGAAATTTTTCGTCGGGCGAAAGAGCCAAGGCGGAGGAATGAAGCCCGGCCAGGATTTCTTTTATCGTCCGGCCTGAATTCAAATCGATAACCGAAACCGACCCTTCGCAGGCTATATGCTTTTCCGGGTCAACCTTAACCAGAGTTCCTCTACCGGCGGGTCCGGTAAGGTCGCCTTCTTCAGGCCGGCCGCCGCCCCAGTTGCTCACGTAAGCTTTACCCTTTATTAGGACGACATCATAAGGGGCTACGCCGACGTCGAATGTTCTTTTGACCGTCCCGAAATAAGTGTCTATTTCCAGAAGCCGGTTGGACAGGTTGCCGCAGACATAAAGCGTCTGGCCGTCCTCACTTAAGGCTAAGCCAGCTGGAATTTCTTCCTGGCGACGGGGCGCGTTGGCCGGGGGTAGAGGGATGGTATGGGAGGGAGAGACCACCCCGTTGTCATTAACCGAAAATACCTTAATGCTTCCGTTAACATTGCTGAGATAAATTTTCTTGCCGTCCGGGGCGAAAACGAGGCCGGTATAACTTATCTGGCCTTCTTTATCCGGCGCAAGAATGTTGGCTGAGCTTACCTCGGGAAGAGGTTCGGTCTGGGTTTCAGCCGGAAAGACAACCCGCTGGCTAATTTTCACGTCTACCGGGTCGATAATTACAAGCTCGTTAGTTTTACCCGAGACGGCAACGAAACGGCTCGCGGGAGAAATCGCGATGGCCTGCGGCCGCATTCTCGGAAGTTCAAGCCGGGTGCCGAATGGAGTTAGAACCTGGTTTACAGGGACAACAGCTGAGCCGTCTTCCCTGTAGCCAACGTATTCCTGATTATTTTCTTTTGTTGGCGGCTGCTGGCAGGAAGGTTGGCAAATCCAGAAGCCAGAAAAAACAAGAAATATTAGAAAAGCCTTGGCCACGCCAGCCATTCTGGTTGAAGCCGAGGGCCGGAAAAAGGTAGAGGTAGAAGATTTTTTTTGATGCCAGTTTAAGTGATTTTTCATTGGCCTTCTCGCTTATTTAAATGGTTTGTGGTTATGCTATTAGACAAGGTAGCCACCTGTCAACGTTGAGTATCTGACTCAGTACATGCTATTATCAAGAACCAAAGGGTTTTTATCTCGCTTCTAAACCCGAATTGATTATCAAATTTTAGCTGAGATTGGCGATGTTAAAGGTTGAAGAAGGGATTAGTCGGAATGATAACAGAAGGGTGCAATCGGAATAGGGAAGAGGATTGGGGGTTGATAAAAGGCGCGTGACCAGCGAAAAAAATCCGTCAGACCAAGGGACGCTTATTCCTGCTGGTTCATTCTTAAAAAGTTCGGGCTAATTCCCGATAAAGTTTCGCACCAAATTCTTTTCAAAAGAGCCCGTAGGGTATTGACAAAGGAAAAAAATTTGTATAAATAGGCTGCAGAATATATTTTATAATGGAATAAAGCTTTGACCGGGGAAAAGGTACCGACCCCTCCTGCAACCATAACCGAAACTATTTATTCATACCTGAAAAATGCAATTATTCAGGGAAAGTTAAAACCAGGCCAGCGCCTCCAGGAAAAGGATTTTGCCGACCTTTTCCAGGTTAGCACCACGCCAGTCAGGGAAGCCTTTCAGAGGCTGTTTGCCGAGCGATATATCATTATTAATGCCCGCAAGGATGTTGTTGTGGCCAAAGCGACGCGCGAAGAAATTCGAGAATTCTTCGAGGTCGTCAGGGTGTTAGACGCCCTTGCTTCGAAGAAGGCTATCAAGAACCTGGCTGATAAGGATATCGCCGAGCTCAGAAGGATGACGGAAAGATTGGGCCAACTCTATCGCCAGAAAAAAATCAGCGATTATGTGGCCGAAAACCTAAAAATTCATTACAAAATCTGGCAGGTGTGCGGCAATGAATTCCTTTATCAATCTCTGATGAGGATGGCAGAAAAGTATACTTTCTACGGCAACCAGCTGTTTTTCATGATTTATGACCGGCCGGCCGAGGACCAGCCTTCTTTCCTGGATAGTTCCTACCAGGACCACCTGAAGCTGATGCAAGCTATCGAAAGAAGAGACGTCGACGAGGTTGAAAAGATTCTTTTGTCCCATTGGGGAAAGGGATTCTTGGGAGAAGAGGATGTTTAAAGAAAAAAGAAAATTGGATAGGCGGCAAAAATTCTGGCTGCTCAGGATGAGCAGACCTATGATAAATCCTTAAATCGCCAAAGGAGGAATTTATGACCAAGGGAGAGAGGAGTAGGTTAAGCGCTTTGGTGTTGGTTTTCTTTTTAGGGCTTCTTGTTGTTTATGGGAAGGCCTGGCCGCAGACTACCCTGGTTACCCTCGAAGGAGTAGTGGTTGACGAGCAGGGCAGCGGCCTTCCGGGCGCGGTAATCAACCTAAAAAACATGGATACCGGCTATGTCTACAGCGCCACTTCTCGGGCTGACGGCCGCTACATCATCTCAGGGATTCAGCCGGGGAGGTATGAAATTGAGGTCAGCCTTTCTGGTTTTCAAACGCAGAAGCGGCAGGGCCTGGTATTCAACGTCGGAGCGAGGCTGACGATTGATTTCACCCTGAATCCGGCAGCGCTTCAAGAGGAGGTAGTGGTTGTTGCCCAGACGCCGATGGTCGAGGTGACAAAATCTGACGTGAGTAAGGTAATCGACCGGACGAAGATCGAGGACTTGCCTTTACTCGACCGTAATTTCGGGTCGCTGGCGATAATGAAACCTGGAGTCCAGGAGTCGCGCTCCAATGCTCAGCCCGGCGGGAGTGAAGAAATTATTGTTGACGGTGTTTCCAATGAGTGGGTTGGCCGGAACACCCAGCGAACGAGTATCCCGGCGGACGCGATCGAGGAATTCAGGATTATGACCAACCAGTTCCAGGCCGAGTACGGAAATACGAGCGGCATGGTCTGGACAGCCATTACCCGGTCAGGAACGAACGAGTTCCGCGGCCGGCTTTCCTTCTTCTACCGGGACGAGACTTTTGACGATGTTAACTATTTTGTCAAGCACGCTACCTACCAGGGGCCAGAATTAACCGACTATGAGAAGCCGCCTTACTCTCATTATCTTTTTGGCGGTTTTCTTGGCGGGCCGATAAAGAAGGATAAGGCTCATTTCTTCCTATCGTACGAAGGGCTGAGGCACACGGAGTACGAAACCATCACCTCGCCATTGGTACCAAAGGAAACAGTCGACGTGACGAATGATTACAACCAGCTTTTGGCCAAGTTCAATTATCAGCTAAATGAGAAAAACCTGTTTTCTTTCCGCTATACCTTGAATAAACAGGATCAGCTAAACCAGGGGGTAGGAGGCTTATATACTAAGGAACGTGCCTATGATTATCTTGTTACCCTACACGAATTCCAGACAAGCTGGACTCTTTATCCTACGGATAATTCGATGAATGAATTCAGGTTTCTCTTCTCCAGCGATTTACTTCATCTGGCCTCTGATATTCCTGATAATTTCACTATTGACCGTCCCTCCGGATATTTTGGCAAATATCCTAACATTCCCCAAAAACATAAAGAACAGAGGTTTCAATTAGTTGATAATTATTCCCTTTTTATCGGTAAACACACCGTTAAGTTCGGTGTAGATTATTCCCGGATTTCGCTGAGCGGGTTTGTTGACCAATATATTCCAGGCCAGTTTATTTTTACGACCGATAAGCCTTTTGACCCTGCAGACTTTAGCACCTATCCTCTCATATTTATCTACAATAAGGGTGTAAAGGATTTTGATTATCCTTACACTGAAGCAGCTGTCTTTGCTCAAGACTCCTGGAAGGTGCATCGGCGCCTGACGTTAAACTTGGGCCTGCGCTGGAACTATTATTCTTGTAAGGATATCGACATAAACCACGGCGATTGGCGGCATCTAAACCCGCGCTTTGGTTTCAGCTGGGACCCGGTGGGCGACGGCCGGACAGTTTTGAGAGGCGGAGTAGGAACATTTTCCCAGAACCCTCAGTTAAATATAGGGCTGATTGCCGGGCTTATGGCGGCCATGGACATCAGAACAATTATTTTCCCCAACTATCCCGACCCATTTAAGCCAAACCCATTCTTTCCTTCAATTCCTGGTCAAATTCCATTAGATAAATACTCGACCAAAGCTGGTTTAGTCCCGCCTTATTCGCTTCAGATGACCTTAGGAGGGGAGCGTCAGCTTTTGCCCGACCTTTCTATGGGCGTGGATTTGGTCTGGACCAAAGGGACCCGGTTTACACGGTTAGAGAACCTCAACCCGGTTATTCCTGGAACCCAGAACAAAAGGAAGGACCCGACAAAAGGAAACCAGTGGGTTTTTACGGACAACGGACGCAGCGATTATAAAGCGCTTTATCTCACACTGACCAAGAGGTTTTCCCACGGCTGGGGGCTAGACGTTGCCTATACGTTATCCCAGTCTAAGGCGGATGTCGAGTCCGAGCAGACCTCGCCATGGAGCTATGACGAGGATGCCTGGGAAAGGCAATATGGGCCAACCAATAACGACGCGCGGCACCGCCTGGCAGTTACCGGAATCCTCAACTTGCCTTTCGGTTTTCAGCTGAGTGGTTTGTTTTATTACCGGTCGAAGCCTCCGTGGAACGCTGTTTATCCATATGACAAAAACCTGGACAGCCTTTCTAACGATTACGTCGACGAGCATCGGAATTCTCGGAGGGGGTTTGATAGTTATTATCTTAACATCAGGCTTTCGAAAGAATTCAGGTTTAACCGCTTCCGTCTCCAGGTTTTTGCCGAGGGATATAACGTTACAAACCGGGTAAATTTCACAACTATATATAACCTTTATGGCCAGCCTGGCTTTGGCGACCCAATTGCTGCCGACAGCCCTCGCCAGATTCAATTCGGAGCGAGGTTTGATTTTTGATAGTAGCAGAGAGGAAAGAAGAATCGCTTTTAGCAGAACATAAACAGAACATAAATCGAGAAAAGCGCCGGAAAAGGAGAGTTTTTAACAATTTTGAATTACCTTAAATGGTCCTTTGGCCGGCCGAAGAAGGGGCATAATTGGCACCTGAAGACCTGGGCTGAGCTGCTCCGGGAGATGGCCGAGCACGTTAAAAGAAACGCGCCAGCCGGAGAGAATACGCCATATGGAATTACTGATAAGGAGCCTGGAGAGGAGAGATTAAGGTCATGGAGTCTTCGATAATGTCGAAAGCGATCGACGAGCGAAGTGTCGGCGTGAAAAAGCTTGGAAATCAAATTAGGGTTTTAATTTAACAGGAGGCCATAAATGAAACCAAAATGGTCGCGGTTAGTTCTGGTGGCTCTTTTCTTAATTTTTATTAGCAGTCTCAGCTGGGCGCGGCAAGAACCGGCCAAGCCAGGCGGGCCAGCCGTGCCAACCGAAGTGGCTACCGGAGGCCTGACGATTGACCGGACGTCGCTTGAAGCTTTTATCGATGGAATAATAGCGGCTGAGCTCAAATCAGGCAACATCGCCGGCGTCACTTTTTCTTTAGTCAAGGACGGCGAAATATTGTTGGCCAAGGGATATGGTTATGCCAACGTCAAGCAGAGAAGGCCGGTTGAGCCTGATAAGACGCTTTTCCGGCCTGGGTCTGTTTCTAAACTGATCACCTGGACAGCGGTGATGCAGCTGGTTGAGCAGGGAAAACTCGACCTTAACGCCGATATCAACCAATACCTGAAGAAGTTCCAGTTCCCTTCGACCTTTCCTCAACCGATTACTCTGGCCAACCTTATGTCTCATACTCCCGGGTTCGAAGAAGTCATCGGGTCGATGCTGGTCCGGCGTCCGCAGGATTTAATTTCGCTCGAAGATTACCTGGCCCGAAACATGCCCGCCCGGATTTTCCCGCCAGGAAAAATCCCGGCTTATTCTAATTATGGAACAGCTTTGGCTGGCTACCTTGTCGAGCTTGCCTCGGGGGAAAAATTTGAAGATTATGTCGAAAAGCATATTTTTGCTCCCTTAGGCATGACCATGAGCACTTTCCGGGAGCCGTTGCCCGAATCATTGGCTCCTTTTATGTCCACGGGTTATGTTTTTCGCCGGGGGGCCTTTGAAGAAAAAGAGTTTGAATTGTTTAATGGTCTCTACCCGGCAGGGTCGATGAGCTCCACCGCTGTTGATATAGCCCGGTTTATGATTGCCCACCTCCAGAACGGCCGTTATGGCGAAACCAGAATTCTTGAAGAAGAAACGGCCAAGCTGATGCACTCGCGCCTTTCCTCTGTCGACCCGCGTCTCGACGGCAACGCTCACGGCTTCTGGGAAAAAACCTGGGACGGCCTCCGGATGATCGAGCACGGCGGTGATACCATCTATTTTCACTCGCAGCTCGTTCTTTTCCCCGAATATAACCTGGGCTATTTTGTCTCGATGAACACCGGCGGTGCCCGGAGCGACCTCCGGGGCAATCTCCTGAAATCTTTCCTCGAGCGCTATTTCCCCCGACCACTTCCCCCCGACCCCGAGCCTTCGCCTGAATTTAAACAAAGGGCTCAGCAGATAGCGGGAAGTTATCTTTTTAGTCGAGCGGTGGCCACGAAGTTCTATAAAGCGATGAGCATTTCCTCCCAGGTTTCAGTTTCGGCTCTGCCGAATAATCGTCTTTTTGTGGCTTTGCCTGGCGGCCTGGGCAGCCGTCAATGGGTGGAGGTCGAACCTTATTTCTTTAAAGAAGTTGACGGCACCGGCAAACTCCTGTTTGGCAAAGATGAAAAGGGTCAGATTCGTTATCTTTATTTCGATGAATACCCGTTTATGATCGGGATTAAGGCCCGCTGGTACGAGAAGAAAAATTTTGTCCTTTTTTCCCTGATTGTCTGCGCCGTCGTCCTGCTTTCGTTCTTGCGCTGGCCGCTGAGTGCTCTGTTCCGTCGTGTTTGCCGCCGCCAGAAATTAGAGGAGAAAAAGAAGCCCGCAGCCCGCTGGTGTCTGGGATTGGCCGCCTCATTTTTGCTCCTCTTCATAGTTGGGCTCATGAGTCTGCTTTCGAATGAGAGAAGCTTGATGTATGGAGTCACGCCTTCCCTGAAAATCATTTTCCTTTTGCCGATCCTCGCGATTCCATTCCTTTTCTTCTCGTTTATTTTTGCGGTTCTCTCTTTTGCGCGAAAGTACTGGACGGGTTGCAGCCGGCTCCATTATGTCTTGATCCTGGCCGCAGGAGTTGTGATGCTCATCGTCCTCGCGACCTGGAATCTTTTGGGCTGGAAATTTTAGGGGTCATTTTTTCTTCAGCTCTTCGATAATCAGCTTGACCTGGGCCGCTTCCTTCGCCTGGGGTTCAAGCCGGAGGAACTTTTCGAGGGCTTCGACCGCCCTGGGGAAATTACCCTGTTTGATGAAGGCTAAACCTTCCTGGTAATAGGCCGAGGAAAACTCGGGGTTGAGGGTTATGGCCTTTTCAAACGAGGCGATGGCCTCTTCGAGCCGGTCGTTCTTATAGTAGATTATTCCCAGGTCATAATAAATCCGGTAGTTGTCGGGTTGAAGCTCAAGGGCTTTCTTGAACATCGTCTCGGCTTTGTCGTTTTCTCCCAGGCGGAAATAAGCTTCAGCCAGGGCTAAATACAATTCGGGTACATCGCTCTTAAGGCTGATAGCCCTTTCTAAAATATTTATGGCTTCGGTAGTTTTTTCCAGGCGCAGGTATGAGATCGCCAGGTTGTAGTTTGCCTCGATACTTTCGGGGAATTGGTCGAGTGTCTTTTGAAAAGCCGCTGCCGCGGCTTCAAAATTTCCAGCCTCAAAATGCTTCATCCCTTCCTTGAAATCAGCGTTGTCTTCTATCTTCGGCGGCACTTTTTCCAGAGTAAAATTAAAATCGTGCTCTTGCCCTAATTCAACCCGCACCTGGGATTCAAAAGGAAAATAACCCTCGAGCTCGAGTTTAACCTTGTAGATGCCGGGCGGAACACCTACCTTAAAATAAGACCCGTCTTTTTTAGTTTTGAGGGCAAACTTTGTCCCCCGAGAAATGTCAGTGAGGGTAATCTGGACGTTCGCCAGCGGCTTGTTTTGCTTATCCAGAACTTGACCTTTGATGACTGATTCCTGCCCATAAATAAAATTTCCGGGGGCGAAAAAGGCCAGAATAAAAAGAGTCGTCAGAGAATAAACCCACGCCTGTCGCCTTACTTTGGTTTGACATAGCATCTCTTGACCTCCGCTCTCTAAGTTCATTTAAGTTCAGACATCTAACGATACCTTGGTTAATGTTTATTTTGGTCTTGCCGTCAGGGGCACGTTATTGAATCGCTATTGAATTATCCTGAAACTCCTTTCACCCGAACAAGTAATAGAGGCTACTTCGTCTATCACCTCTACCCGCAATAGATAGTTTCCTGGCTGGAAATTCCGGGGGACGAGCGAGGTTTGCACCCGGCAATCGGCGGTTCCCAGGACTTCCTTTTTTAGAGCCGGCGGGCTGGTAATTATTTCTTTATCTTTATAGAAAAATAGCTTCACCGATATCTGGCCTTTCTTCGTTTCCGGGTCGAGCGAAACGTTGTAAACTTCGAATTCAAGCTCCATCGTTTCATCGCTTCGGAAATCGCGCTTTGGGTGGAGCAGCGCGGGCTTCTGGTTTTCTGCGGGCGCAGGGCCGGAGGAGGCCAAAATAATGTCGCTCAGCGCCAGCCCTTTTCTGGCGAAATCAGGCACCTCGATTTGCTTATGCAGGGTTCCAATCTTTCCTGAGTTATTATCAAGAAGAAGCAGATGAAAACCGTATTTTCCTGGCGCTGTGACCAAGGATAAAGGCAGAAAATACTCGGAAAGACTTAAACCTGACGGCTGGCCAGCTTTTCGGGAGAAATCAATTTCCTGGGTTTTCTCGAGCAGGCTTTGACCAAGCTCATTACTCAGGCTAAGCATGAGGGTTAAGGAATATTCGGTTTTCCCCTGGCTCTCTCTGACCTCGAGCGCCTTGACAGGGATAGTAAGAGAGATAATTGTCTGGCTTTTATCCGCCGTGGCCTTCCGGGAATAAAGGTCGCAATTAAACGGGACTAAATCATAATTCACCTGGGTGGTGATGACCTCTCGAAGCTTCTCGGCTTTTTCGAAGGGGTTGCGCATGGCTTCGGCCAGAATCTCCATCTGGTTGAAATACTGGTGCACCGAATCAAGGTCGAGAGCAAAAGAGCCGTCATCCCTGTATCCCCGGCCGGTTTCGAGCTCGTAATTGCCAGTTCCGTAGCGGTCGACAAAGGTAAACTCGAGAGAATAGGGAAGGTTAGGGTTGGGCAAATCCCAGTATGTCCAGGTTTCCTTGATGGCGCCGGGCTGGGCGAGAGAATCCCGACTGGCTAAGTAATCATTCTGAATTTCATTCGGCGGGCCGAGGAGAATAAAGATACGGCCGCGGTCGGTCTTCCATCCCGGAATCCCGGAGAAGCCAAAGAATTTGTTAGCAAAGGCGATTCGGCGATAGTAAGCAATTTTGAATTCATTTTCAGGGGTAGCGGGGTTCGGGTCTCTTTTTTTCCAGAAATTTTCGATAAATTTCCCGCGTTCTACTTCGGTGGGCAAGTTCAGGAAAATTTCTTTTTCTGCCGGGGTGATGATGTACGGGACAACTTCCTCCAGCCATTGTCTGGCGGCTTCGCTAAGAGGCTCTTTCTTGGTGGATTGGCCTGAAGCCGCGCTGGCTGGGGCGCCCTGACAGATCAGCAAAATTGCGAAGAAGAAACCGAACAGGATCGGCATTCGGCGGGCTTTTAGCACAGTTGCTTTTCTTATCATGTAGATATAATAAATTTTAGTTTAGGGTAGGGAAGAAAGCAAACATTTTCCCCTTTTGGGCTGTAACCTATTATCCAGGCAAAATGAACAGTATGAAAGACATATAAAGGATAATCCAGCGCTGTGATTGAAGTTGAAGAAGCCAGAGTTTTTATCTGATTAGCCCCTGGACGAGAAGGACTTTCGGCCGTAAGAAAAAGCAGAATCGATATAGTGAATTTTAATTTTCCTTAGCCGGGTGGCTTTAATTATAAAAAGCATGATTTAATGATTATGGGAATCAGGTTATAGGACCCCATCAATTTATGAAGTTTACGTTGACTCAGAGGGAATTAAACTAATTTCAATTAAGCGACTTGGCCCTTTTTATCGCAAGCAAAATTGATGTTAACAAAATCAGGCTGGTGGAGTAGAGTCTCCGTCATTCTCATATTTTTTTAAGCTGATTTTTTAATCAGCACGGTGATTTCTCTTTTTTTGCCCATCGGTATTAGTAGTTTTTCCCAACGATTTCCTCCCGATATTTTCCCCGCAAGCTTGCCGTCGAGCCAGACTTCATATTTTCCTTCAGGCAGTCCCATGAGTTTCATCTGGGTTTGATGATGGTTGGCGGGAACGGGCGCCCGGTTCTCCAGGATAAAACTTAGTTCATTCAATTCATCGTTGAAGTTAATTGGCTTTTCGGCAGCAAAACCGTTGTGGTCAAGCACGAGGTGAAATCTCAGGTTATCGCGGATTATATGGAAACGCCGGCCAAGGCCGTCGAGTGGCATAACTTCGTATTTAGTGCCTGCCCGGCTTATCTTCCCGCCGTAGACAATCAGCCCGAAGAGCGGGTCTTCAGCCACGACCGTTGCCGCTGCCCTGAGGGCGCCGCCAAACCCTAAGTCAATTTCAGCGCTGTAGGGCCAGGCTCCTCTGGGTTGTTCCACTCCAATCCAGCTTCGGCCGTACGCCTGGGCCATAAAAGCGCTGCCCGCCGCCCCGTCGTTTTCCTTTCCCGGATACCAGTACCCATAGTTTGTTTCTGGCCGGCCGGTGTTCATCAAGGCCCAGGAACTCAAAATGGAGGCATAGCCCAAGCGGAGATACTTGAACGGGTCGCGAGCATAATAAAGCGCGTAGTCGAGGATAGCCCATCCTCCCATTTGCGACATGTAGCGCATCGAGCCCTCCACCCCGAGCTGCCAGTAGGATGTTTCGAGCCACCCCCGCGCCACGATATTCCCGGCAATTTCTTCTTCCATGAAATCTTCGGCTTCGGCTAAGTCTATTTGGAGCGACTTATCGCCGCTTTTTGCTTTCTCGACCGCATAACGAGCGAAAGCATGATGCGATTCAAACCCGGTTGGGTCGAAAGGGTATTCTGAGTGGAATAAGTTAGGCCGGTCTTTGATGAAATGAGAAACCTTTGCCTCCCACTTCGCCCGTAACGCATCAGCTTTTTCTTTCCAGCCGACGGCGTAAAGCTCTTCGATGAGGTCGGCAATCACGAGTTCGTCATAATTGCCGACGTCGTTGGCCGACCAGCCGGCAACTGCCTCCGGGACAGTGTAAAAAGCCATGGCTGTACCGTAAGCCCGATCGAGGTAGCCATCTTTGTCGAGATAAGAGACTAACTCGGGATAAAACTTCGCCACGCGGTACATGTTCCAGTAAAGGTGGATGACGTGGGGATAATCGAAAACCCGCCAGACATGGTATATCCAGCCGTCTCGGTCTTGAGGTCGGGAATCCCGGTTTTTCTTCCAGTTATCTATCCCGTAAACGGCGTAAGGATACTTTTCTTTTTCCGTCATCTGGAGCTTGCCCCAGACAAAATTCTTGAGATAGTACTCGACGGCCTCAATCTCCTGGCGGACAGGATATTCGACATTTTTCCCGGCAACGAAAGGCGCTTTGCACAGGCCGGGGTCGTCGCAAGCGACGATATAATCCAGCAACCCGCCGGTATCGTCCGGGCTGCGGAGCACCTTTGAGCGCATATCCCATTCAGAAAAAAGGCCGTTGTACCATTTGGAAGGGTCGCGGTGCTGCTGCCGGTTGACCAGGAAAGCAGCTCTTTTTTTAATCAGCGTGGCGATTGGTTCGGTGACAAAAAATTCTAAGACCATGGACTGGTTGCGGCCGAAATTCACGGTCAATTTATTTTCTCCCAGCCGGGAAAACCTCACCCGATAAACCCGGGTATCCTTTGCCTTTTCTCCCAAGTCTTCGAGCTGAGTCTGCTGCGGAAACTCGGGAGTAATAGATTTGATGGCGCTTCTGGTGCGGATGGAAATCTGAGCCTCCAAACCTAAGGGAACAGTCATTCCTGGAACCACCTGAATATCGAGAAGCCCCTCCTCATACAGAATCTCGCGGATGCCGTCGTGGTCTGGAGCCCAGCGAAACTTGAAAACCCAGGTGATTTCATCGTTGGGGGAAAACTTGGGCGAGAGAGTATGGGTTGTTTGGGGTTGACGCCAATTGCCGCCTCGCGAGCGAAGTTCTTCCCCGAGCTTTCCCGAATGGATGTAAACCCCGCTACGGTCGAAGTATTCGAGGTGGGCCGGCGTGAAGTTTCGCTCCATGCGGGCGGGCTCAAAAAGAGGGCAGACGGCCACGGGTATCATCACCAGATACGGTCCTTCGCTGTTTGGCTTCATCCAGTAAAGAAAGGAGTTGTGCCCGGAAACAAACATATGTTGGTGGACGCGCTGGGTATAAGTGATTTCTTTATCCCAGCGTTTTTCAGTATTAAACGGGAGGGAAAGGATTACGTCGCCCAGAATGATGGGCTTGTGGGTCAGGTTCCGGGGATGAATAGTCCAGTAAAGGGCGTCGCCTTCCATACGGAATCCCTGGGTGAGCTCAATATCCGCGTAATAGTCGTTCCAGCCGGATTCGTTATAAACAACAAGCAGTTGCGGCCACGGGTCAGAAGGGTCGTTCGGCAGGCGGCGGTATTTGTTTTCCGGGTCGCGGGTGGAAAATTGGCGCCATTCGTTTTCACCCATTTTATAGCGTATGGTCACATGACCCAGCGTCTGATTCGGAGCGATGTATTCCGTGTCATATTTGTCGTTGGCATACTTCAGACTTATGATGCCGTCCCGGCCAAATTGAACCTTGAATGGTGAAGTGGCGGTATCAGGTTGAACAGGAGGAGGGTTAGTCGGAGGATTGGACTGAGTGGCCTGAATAGGGTGAGTAAGAAAAGGAGAATTGGCAGGTTGAGCAAAATAAGGAGGCTGGGGGTTCTGATTAAGGGGGTTCTGATTAAGAAGAGAAGATTGAGCAGGGATAAGAAGGTGAATATAGGTAGGAAGGTGATTAGAAGTAGAACGGTGAAGAGGGTAGAGAGGGCTGGTGGGCTTAGCAGTGAGAGTAGGCTGAGGAAGCCGAGTGGGATGAGTCGGCTTGATAGCTTTATTAGGCTTAGGTGAGAGACAGGGAGCAACTATGCTAAAAATAAGAAATAAGGCCAAAAGAAGCTTCGAGATCCTCATTTTTGCCCTCTTAAACTATTTTGCTGCGTATTCCGAGGGAATCCGACCCGGTATTGCTCCTGAAGCTGGCCACTAAGGATAGAAAGAACATTCCCAACATCGCTCCGCTCTGTCAGACGCCGCTTTCGGTCGGATTCGGTGGCCGCGCTCACTGGAGTACGCAATTTTACGATATATAAGAAAAAAATATAAAAAATTCTAACAAAGTGGCGACTAAGCAGCGAGCTAAGAACATAGCTGTTAGATTAGAGGCAGTTTTAGCCTCCTTAGAAGCGAGCAGAAGAAAACAGCCAGGTCCCAAACCTCCAAACCTGAAAAACTTTCGTGACTACTCAAGTCGGCATGAAGCAGGGGGAACCATTGTCGCGTTAACGTTCACATTAACTTATCTCTATAAACCTTGTCTGTCAAGGATTTGAGCAAAGGCTGAGGACTATAAGGCCTTTAAGTGATATCAAGGAAAGGATATCAAGGAAAGAAGGGAGCTTTCCGAGCGCCCGGTTATTTCCGCTGGAAGCTAAGTAATTAAGTGATTAAGTAATCTAAATAATTACCCCTCCTGTATCCTCGGTTAGTAACCGAGGGCGGACTTAAAAATCGGTCGCGCTGTTAAATTTGTTCTTCTTCTATTGTTATCCTACGTTTTATCCTAAGTCTCATCTATTAGAATAAGCTTTCTAAGACCATATGGACGGTTGCTTGACAGGTAAGACCGCTATTTTTAGAATAGGTTTGACTCGTTTGGTGGTAAAACATAAGTGCTGAGCCGGGGGAAAAACGAGATAATTACGAAGTTATTTCTTTTTTATAAAATCGAAATAAGCCATTCTTTAAAACGAAAATTTAACACGCTTTCTCAAGTAATTAATTCGCTTGCTTTCTCGACTAAATTATCCAGGCTTTGAGGTAACTATGAGAAGGAAAGGGAGTAACCGAAACAACCAGTCAAAACCCGCAAACGGTGCAACCGTTGGCTATGAAGCCGAACTCTGGCGCATGGCAGACGCCCTCCGAGGCTCTATGGACGCGGCTGAATACAAGCATGTTGTCCTTGGGCTTATTTTCCTCAAGTACATCTCCGATGCCTTTGAAGAACGCTATAAACAACTTCTTCAAGAAGTAAGCGAAGGGGCTGACCCCGAAGACCCCGACGAGTACCGGGCGGTTAACGTTTTCTGGGTTCCCAAAAAGGCCCGCTGGCAGCGCATCCAGGAAAATGCCCGTCAGCCTCAGGTGGGTCAAATCCTGGATGAAGCCATGGAAGAAATCGAACGGGAAAACCCCACCCTCAAAGGTGTACTGCCGAAAGATTATGCGCGGCCTTCCCTCGATAAAACGCGTCTGGGACAGCTCATCGACCTTGTTAACAACATCAAGGTTGGTGACGAGGCGGCTCGCTCCAAAGATGTTCTCGGCCGCGTTTACGAATATTTTCTTGGCCGTTTCGCCAGCGCCGAAGGCAAGAAAGGCGGCGAATTCTACACCCCAAGATGCGTAGTCAGGCTCCTGGTCGAGATGACCGAGCCTTTTCAGGGCCGCGTTTACGACCCCTGCTGCGGTTCCTCTGGCATGTTTGTTCAATCGGTGGAGTTTATCGAGGCTCATGCCACAGGAAACGGTAATAACTCGCGTCAAAAAGCACGAGCCCAAATTAGCATATATGGTCAAGAGCTTAACTACACCACCTGGCGCTTAGCTAAGATGAACCTGGCCATTAGAGGAATCGACGGCCGAATAGAACAGGGAGACACCTTCCACAACGACCGCTTCCCCGACCTGAAAGCTGATTTCATCCTGGCGAACCCTCCTTTTAACATGAAGGAATGGGGAGGCGACCGCCTCCGCGACGACAAGCGGTGGAAATTAAGCTTATCCTTGATCTGCAACGCCAACTTCGCCTGGATCAGGAAAGTCATTTCACTTTCTTTTATTACAGCATTCGTGGATGTTTAAATGAATGTCTTTATAGTAACGTTGGTAGCCATTTTCTTCGCGATTGCAGCTGGGATCTTCGTAATTGCGGTTTATAACCAAAAGAGAGGGCGGCGAACAAAACAAGAACTAATCTCAGCAAATGAAACGAAACTAACGCAAGTAAATCAAAACAAACTACAAATAACAGCGGAATCACACCCGACAGTCGTCCAAAAAGCAGAGCCAATAGCGGTGACGGATAAGAGCCCCACAGGAATAAGCGAAAACCAGCGCGAAGCTATAGCAGAAAAATCACAACCTCAAGGGGCAGAGGAAACGCAATCAAAACCGGGAGAGCAAACCCAACCGGAGGCGTCACAGGAGGTGCAGCCAACAGCCGCGCAGGTAGGGCAACCGACTCCACCAAGCACGCGTCCAGAACCTACCAAAAGAGGAGGTAGACCACGTGATTCAACGGGTGGTATTGGAAAGCAACCAGAAAAAAAGATCAGGCGATCTCAGAAGCCTGAAATTGTTTGTTGGAAAAGAGAAAGGCAGTGGGTACTTGGGGTAGAGGTGCCAGAGGACCTTCTTGAAAGCCCCGATTTAGAAGTGCTTCAAAACGGGCATCCCCTGGCGCAAGACGAATCACGTGAAGGCTGCTGGCGCCTTATGCAGGCTACCGGAGA
>JBBIRF010000028.1:0-36238 GCA_037441905.1 Candidatus Aminicenantota bacterium | reverse complement strand
TTCAAAATTAGCCAAAGAAGACCTTGGCGATGTTATAAAGCTCCATGTCGACAGTCTTTAGCTGGGCTACAGCTTTTTCAAGCGGGACGGGGACAACCTTGTTTCCCTGAAGGCTGACCATCATCCCGAACTTGCCTTCCCGGACAAGGTCGATAGCCGCAATCCCAAAACGGGTCGCCAGGATGCGGTCGAAGGCCGTGGGCGAGCCGCCGCGCTGGGTATGGCCGAGGACTGTAACCCTGGTTTCCAGTCCGGTTCTTTTTTCAATCTCGCGTCCAAGATAGTGGCCTATTCCTCCCAGGCGGACATGGCCAAAAGCGTCTCTTTCTTCCGATTGAACTACCAGGCCGTTTTCTTTCGGCTGGGCGCCTTCAGCCACGACCACGATACTGAAATCTTTCCCCCGCTCCCGGCGTTTCTGGATTTCCCGGCAGACTTCGTCGAGGTCAAACGGCACTTCAGGGATAAGGATAAGGTCAGCTCCACCTGCCATCCCGCCCATGACAGCAATCCAGCCAGCATGTCGGCCCATAACTTCAACCACCATCACCCGGTGGTGAGCTTCGGCGGTCGTGTGCAAGCGGTCAAGAGCCTCACAGACAATCGACACCGCGGTGTCAAACCCGAAAGTGTAATCGGTACAAGAAAGGTCGTTATCGATTGTCTTGGGGACACCAACAATCTTAACTCCTTCGTTGTAAAGTTTCTGAGCCACTCCCAGGGTGTCTTCACCGCCGATGGCAATAAGAGCCTCGATTTCAAACTTGTTTAAGTTGGCAAAAATCTTGCCCACCGCGCCTTCATTCTTGAACGGGTTAGTCCGCGATGTCCCAAGAATAGTCCCCCCTCGAGGCAATATCCCGGAAATGGAGTTTAGGTCGAGGGGAATAATTTTTCCTTCGATTAACCCGAGCCAGCCATTCTTGATCCCGTAACAATCATAGCCGTAGTAGACAATACCCTTGCGGACAATCGCCCTGATTACAGCGTTCAAGCCGGGGCAATCCCCGCCTCCTGTTAGGATTCCAATCCTCATTCGACACCTCCGGAGAGAGTGATGTTGATGATAAAAAATTTAGAGTTTTGGTCGAGCTTTGAGTTCATCCTTGGGCTCATGCCTTTATATTAATTATTAATTCAGGCCAATTCTCAGTTCTCTTCCTTGACCCATTATTCTTTTTTTATTTGTTGATTCGCCACTTCGCTAATTAGCTTCTTAACCATACCTGCCGTTAAGTTTCCCACTTGGCCTAACTAATTTTTTACTTAGCTTAAGCCGATAAAGCTGATTCCTTCTGAGGGGGAGGTATTCTTGGTTAAATTCATTTAGCGCCCGCGGCTAAAAAACCCCATTATCAAGCCCCCGACTCAAGGTCAGTAGGCTCGCATGAGCTCGAAAATCTCCCGGCTGATTTTTAAGGCGTCTTCATACTTGCGTTGCCAGATGTTCCGGCCGAAGATGAAGCCGTCGACGCCGGCCTCGAGGCAAACCCGGACTTTCGCCAGAAGCTCTTCATCGCTCAGTTTGCTTCCGCCTGAAACCAGGACGCCAGTCCGGCCAGCCGAACGGAGGACCAGGCGGAGGGCGTCGACTTCCGAGATATCTTTGAACTCGCTATAAGCTTTGAAAGGGCTGCCGCTGTCGTAGGCGCCGCCTTTGGGAGGCACGGGTAGGTTTATTTTAGCTAAGTGAGCCCCGAGCTCGTTGGCTACTCGGGCCGCATAATCCACCATCGCCAGGGAGTCGCGGCCGCCGCCTCTCGTCTCGGCATATTTTCCCCGGGGATAAGCCCACATGATGACGGGCACGCCATAGCGCTTGGCTTCCTGGCGGACGCGGGTAAACTGAGCTATGTCCTCAGCTTCCCGGGGGGAGCCAACATAAAGGGTATAGCCGATGGCATCAGCCCCCAGCCGAAGCGCGTCTTCGACGCTGGCATCAAGCGGTGAGAAAGCTTCATCGTCGGGGGGGATCGAAGTCCGGCCGTTTATTTTAAGAACCAGCGGAACTTTGCCCGCGTATTTCTTCAGATGCTTTTCAGCCAGGCCGATGTGGCAGGCTATCCCTGAAAAATTGGCTTCCAGAGCCAGCTCAAGCTGAAATTCGAAATCGACACTCGGCGGGTTGGCAAAGAAATCACGCGGTCCGTGTTCCAAACCCTGGTCGATGGGTAGAAGCATGATTTTGCCGTTTCCCGGGCCATGAGCATACATCAATTCATAAAGACGACGTTTTTCTCCAGGGCCGATATTTTCCAGGTCAAGATGAAATTTTTCGAGGCGTTCCTTCGCGGCTATTTTAGCCTCAATTTGGCGTATAGTTTCACTCATTGTGCTCCTCCTTAAGGCTTTTGGGAGAAACTGATTTTCGAGGCGTCCAGGACCAGGCTTAAGTTTTATTCTTGCCCGGCAGGAAACTCTCCGCCGAAATTACTTCATATCATAGCGCATCTTTGACCTGGATGCAACTGGGTATATCCGGATAGGTCTTACGGCGTCGCCATTGACATCAGAGGCCAAAAAAATTATCCTTGAGAAAAGGGAAATCAAATGAGAAAGCGCCTGTCGACTTTACGCTCAATTTTTTCCCTCCTCGGGCTTATTTTCCTGTTTTTTACCTTTACCTCTGGTTTAAAAGGAGGAGTGATGAGGACGGAGGAAATTAAAAACCTTTTTGCTTACGTCCTGGGCGAGAGGGAAATAGCTTTTCAGTACCTCGGTTATTCCGGCGTCGTCCTGAGGACAGCCGAAGCGGCGATAATCATCGACCCGGCTGATAAGCTCCGGAGCGAAGAGCTTAAATCGTTACCCGCGGGGACGATTAACCTTGTCCTTTTCACCCACGGTCATTATGACCATTTTAATCAAAAGACGACCGTCAGCTTGTTTAAAGCCACTGGTTCAGCCATTCTGGCTGAACCATCGGTGGCAGCCGACCTGAAAGCTGATATTCCGCAGGAAAAACTTTTCGCCGCTTCCGTTGAAAGGCCTTTCCAGGCCCAGAACATAACTGTAAGAAGTATCAAGGGGACTCACGTGGGACCGATCTTGCTTTACCACTTAACCATTGGAAACATATCCGTATTCCACGGCGGTGATTCTGGATACGTGCCCCTTCAGGGGCTAAAAGCAGACGTGGCTTTTCTTCCTGCCGGCGAGCCCTCCCCAACGGCCTCGCCCGAAGCAGCTTTTCGTCTGGCTTCGGAGCTCGAGCCAAAGGTGGTTGTCATCATCCACGGGTCAGCTCGACAAAATAAAGACCTCGAGAATCTTATTCACCAAAAATGGCCGAATGTCCGGGTGATAATTCCAGCGCCCTTAGCTATTAATAGGGTTAAGTTAGACTGATTTTGAAAAAAATAAGAGAAAAGTCACTCAGTTTATAATTAGCGAGTTTAAAACTGGTTTTACTCGAGGATCGTCGGTTGCCAGCCAAAGCTAATCTCTAACAGGCTTATTTTGAGTGAAAGCAAAATGATAATTTCATAGCCAATGAGTTATCTGAGCATTCTGAATAATATACTCGGTCCGGTGATAAGAGGGCCTTCGAGCTCTCATACGGCGGGTTCCTTTTTTATCGGCCGATTGGCCAGGTCCTTGCTGGGGGAAGAGCCGGTGGCCGCCGAGATAACTTTCGCTGCCAACAGCTCCTACGCTCAGGTATACCAGCAGCAAAAAGCCGATTGCGGGTTTGCTGCCGGTCTCCTCGGCTGGGAAATAACCGACGAGCGTTTCCCTGCGTCGCTCGCTTATGCGGCTGAATCTGGTTTAGATATCAGGTTTCAAACAGCTACTCTTCCTTCAGCCGACCATCCCAACTTCGTCCAGCTTCGGTTAAAAAGTGCCGGCGGAAGAGAAATAAACCTCAAGGCTAAGTCAGTGGGCGGAGGGATGGTGGAAATATGCGAGCTGGAGCGCTGGCCGGTTAAGGTGAGGGGGGATAAGTTTGACTATTTTTTCCTTTTACCGAAAGAGGAAAGCGAGGCTTTTCTCCAATTCTGGCACTCAGGCGCAAGCAACCTCGAGAAAATCGAAGTTAATCAGAGCAAAGAAGCTAATCGAAATCACGAAGCTGTGCTTTTTCATGTTTCCCTTTTCCGCCCCCTGCCCGAGGAATTGCTGAAGAAAATAAAATTAACTCTTGCTGTTAGAAATATCTGGTCCGCTCAACCATTAATGCCTGTGGCTTCAGGTCGGCCGCTTTTCCACTCGGCCGCCGAAGCGATTTCTTTAGCCGCTAAACAAAAACTAACTCTGGGGGAGTTAGCTATAGTTTATGAGAGCCAGCTCCTTGGCCTTGAAGAATCCGAGATAAGAAGGGAGCTGGCCTACCGCTTAACCGTCATGAGGCAAGCAGTAGCTTCCGGGATGAGGGATGACCTCGAGCTTCAGCTCTTGGAGCCAACGGCTTATCTGGTCTATAAAGCCGAAAAAGAAGGCAAGTTAGCCGGCGGAATGTTGACTCGAGCCGCGGCTCGAGCCTTGGCGGCTCAGCATGCGGCTGCCTCGACGGGCGTTGTCTGTGCCGCGCCAACAGCCGGCTCGGCGGGCACTTTGCCCGGAGTAATGGTCACTCTTTTAGAAGATAGAAAAATAAGCGAAGCTAAAGCTATCGAAGCCCTGGCCGCGGCAGGTGCTGTTGGCTTAATTGTCGGGGCGCGGGCGACTTTCGCTGCAGAAGTTGCCGGCTGCCAGGTAGAAATTGGCGCCGCCGGAGCTGTGGGAGCATCGGCTGTCGTCGAGGCGGCAGGCGGCGAGCCCAAGCAGGCTTTTGACGCCGCCGCTATTTCCTTCCAGAACACCATGGGTTCGGTGTGTGACCTGGTTCAGGGTATCTGCGAGATTCCCTGCCATACGAGGAATGCTGTGGCCGCCGCTTCTGCTTTCATTTGTGCCGACCTCATCCTCGGAGGCTACGCCAACCCTATCCCGTTTGATGAGACAATTGATGCTGTTTATGAAGCGGGAAAAATGTTGCCCCCCGAGCTCAAGGTTACTTCTCTTGGCGGCCTGGCTCTTTGCCCGTCTGCCCTTCGTTTAAAAAGGAGGGAAAGAGGAGTTCCGGGAGGGAAATAAGAGCTTCGAAGCTTCGGTTTTAGACGAGAGTTCTTGACGCTTTTTTAGCCCTTATTCTTGTTTTAGGGCGAGCATTGAAACAGGATTTCCTTGATTAATCTGCCTGATGAATTTAACCTGGAATATAAAGGAGGAGATGATGGTGGATAAATTTTCTCCCCAGGAAGAGATGACCATAGAGGTGGTGATCGAAATTCCCAAAGGAAGCCGGAATAAATACGAGTTTGACCATAAACGAAAGGTGTTTAAGCTTGACCGGATGCTTTTTTCCTCGATGCATTATCCGAGCGATTATGGTTTTATACCTGAAACGCTGGCTGAAGACGGCGATGCTCTCGACGCCCTCGTTCTTCTGGGCGAGCCAACCTTTCCCGGCTGCCTGATTCAGGCCCGTCCCGTCGGGCTTTTCCGGATGCGTGATGAGAAGGGCGTGGACCACAAGATCCTGGCAGTTCCCCTTTTTGACCCCCAATGGAATCACATTCGTCAATTGAGCCAAGTCCCGGCGCATCTACTGGTAGAGATCGAGCATTTTTTTGATGTTTATAAGGAGCTGGAGAAGAAAAAAACGGCGGTAGAAGGTTGGGAGGACGCGGCCGCCGCCCGGGCGATTATCGAAGCCGCCAGGGAAAGATACCGCGGCCAGCTTGAATCAGAATAAAAAAAGAATCGATGGGAGCGCAGTCTATTGGGGGAATAAACTAAAGTTTATCAGAGTGATAAACGAAAGTTTAGTTAACCAGCGTATCATAAAAAAACCAGACGCGTCATTTATTCTCAGCAGGTTTAAGACAAAACAAGCTTTTATTTTTGATGCTTTTACCCCCGAAGGCAAATTCATCGGCCGCGTGGAGATTGTGGAACCGAAGATTTCTCTTCGTGACCGGGTCACAAAGTGGCACGGAAAAGCTGTTTGGGTCAGGCAGTCCGACCCAGAAGGAAAAAGCAGTATTATCCAGTTCCTGGTCGAGTCTCGCTAATTATCTTTTTGCTTAAGAAATTTTAAGAGGTTTAGTCATCTCTTCAATTTTTCTTCTTCTCCTTCTCCTCCTCCTTCTCCTCCCCCCTTATCAGTTCTCCTGCATTAAAGGCTGGGAGAAGAAAATTTGGCCAAGAAAAACATAAATCGGAAAAAAACCGGTTGACAGAAGCGGAGAAAAAGAGGAGAAATATTTTTCCAGAAAGAACGATGAGCCAGACAACCATCCGCCTGATTTCCGCCGCCGATATCAGGAGGGCTGTTTCGATGCGGGAGGCGGTCGAGGCGGCCAGGGAAGCTTTTATCCTTGTCTCGCAAGGAAAAATTATGGTACCAGCCCGCACCCATCTTGATGTCGAGGCTCATCAAGGGACATCGCTCATCATGCCCGTCTATCTTCCGGGAAAAGAAAAAATTGGCGTCAAAATAATCAATCTTTATGCGAAAAATCCGCAGCTCGGCCTGCCTCACAGTTTTGCCCTTTTCCTTATTTTTGATGCTCTTAACGGCGCGCCGCTGGCTCTACTGGAAGCTTCCACCCTAACTGCCTTCAGGACAGGCGCTGCTTCTGGATTGGCTACCGACCTTCTTGCCCGTAAAGAGGCGAGGGTAGCGGCAATTTTTGGCGCCGGGTTTCAGGGGAGGTATCAACTGGAAGCGGTGCAAACTGTGCGGCCTTTGCAGAGAGCTTGGGTTTATGATTCGGATTATCAAAAAAGTGTCCGGTTCGCTGACGAGATGAGCTCCAGACTCGGAATCGAGGTTCGGCCGGCCGCTTCGCCTGAAAAAGCTTGCGCCACCGCGGATATCATTGCTACGGCAACAACCTCGTCTGTCCCTGTTTTTCCAGACTCGGCCGTCAAACCAGGGACGCATATCAACGCCATCGGTTCTTATAAGCCGTATGTCCGCGAAATTCCGTCGGCCACTGTGGCCAGGGCTAAGGTTTTTGTTGACCAAAAAGAAGCCGCCCTGGAGGAGGCAGGCGACCTCATAATCCCCATGAAGGAAGGAAGAATTACCGATCAAGTCATAGTAGCCGAAATCGGCGAGGTGGCCGCTGGCTTGCGGCCAGGGAGGCTAACTGAAGAAGAAGTTACTCTGTTTAAGGCAGTTGGCCTGGCGGCTCAGGATATTACCATCGCTTTATTGGTTTTCCAGAAAGCCGAGCGTCTTTCTTTAGGCCGGGTGGTTGAACTGTAGGGGACTAAGGAGAGGGGATTTCAAGGCGCGGTTCTTCTGGCTGTTATTCTTCGGTCTCTTTTCCGGCAGGAGACAAAAAGGACAAGCCTGTTTTATAAAACAGGGACATGATCTATATTTCCTATTTTTTCCCTTTTTTTATTTGTGTTTTCAGACGAGGTTCCGCATACACAAATTGGACATGCCTTATTTCCAGGTCTACGAATGCTTCAGAAATTAACTACCCCGGCCCGGGCAAGCAGCCGGAGATAAGCCTCAACCCAGCTTAGGGGAAGCGGCTTGAACTCAGCGCTGAGAGCGTTGCGGATATCGAGAAGCGAATTCGTGCCGTCGACGAAGTTAAGAATTTCATAAGTTATCCGGCTATCTTCCCGGAAAACCGGCAGATTAAAAGCTTCGGGCTCACCCTTGACCCGGCTGCGAAGGAAGGCGAGGTTAACCGGGCCTTTTAAAGCGGGGTTACGTCGAGGCACAATCTTTCGGGCGGCCATTTCCTCGGCAGTCAGACTGATTTTTTCTGGCTTAACTCCTCTGGCCTGGCAGGTTAACTGATAGAAACGGTCCAACTCTTCCAACCAGCTGGTTTTGGCGGCTTTTAGCCTGGTGATAAGAGAATCCACGTAAGCATCGACCTCTTTATCCCGGGACGAATATTTTTTTAGCGATTCAAGGGCGGCTCGCTCTCTTCGCTCCGCCTGTTCAATTAAGTTTATCCCCTCTTTATAATTTACGCCTAACTCCTTTTCCCCGCTCCAGTTAAGAAGATTGAATGCTCTTTGCATTTCATGGGCCATGCGCGCGTTGATGTTATTAGCCAATTCCCCAGCTAAACGGCGAGCTTTATGCGGGCAGTCGTCAGCCAGGAAAACCGTGGCGGCCGCGGCCAACAGGGCAGAGCGTTTGAGCTGGGTCGGGTCGCAGCGCTCGGGCTGGTCGCCGCTCGTGTGGTAATACCGGTCTGGCCAAACCAGGAAAAAGGCAAAAGGAACCGCGACCAGGCCGTCGTTGAATATGACCTGGTCGCTGCCCCCCGAGTAGCCCATGATGCGATAACGAAAAGAATCGCGGCTACCGGTGAGCGAATAGACCGGGAAGGCTGAGGTCTCGCTAAAGGCTTGCATGTTATTGGAAGCTAAAAACTCGGTCAAATTAATCAAAAGATCATTAATATAATGTGGCCGGGAGTGCGGCGTAAGGTGGAGGAAAAAAGACGAGTTATTTTGATTCAGGTATTGACCAACCATATCCAGGTTGATGCCGGCAACGGCCCGGCTGACAATTTCAGGATGGGTTGCCACCCAGGCAATCGAGCCGCTCATTTCAGGGACCCAGAGAAAGCGAACCGTTCTCTTGAGCCCAGGGATTTTCTTTTCGGCCATCAGCCGGAGAAGGGCCCGGCCGATTTCCAGGAGACATGCCGAACCAGAGGCGTTGTCATTAGCTCCGGGCTTATAGTGACACAGATGAGCCGTGAGCAGAATTTCTTCATCCCTTAAATCTGTCCCCGGAATCGTCGCGATGACATTTTCGTAATAGTATGGTCTGATTTCGGCTTTTATTGTGGCCCGGACAAAAATTTTTTCCCCGTGCTCCAGCCTGGCTTTTAAGGCTTCGCCGCGACGCCGTGATAACCCGAACCCGAAAGCGGGCGTCTTTGTCCTCAAGCGGAGCGTGCTAACAATATCCGGTTCGTCGTCCGCAAACCGCATGTTGATTGTGACGACGCCAAGCGCCCCGTACTGGTCGACGGCCAGGGAGGCGACGATGTCGATAGGGCCGGAAGCTAAGACAACTTTGTTTTTAACGTCGATTTTTTCATAATCCTGGGGCGAGGTTCCGGTGCCGACATAAACCAGCTCAGCCACTTCGTCGCAACTGCGGCTGTTTATGGCTACCGAAACCGGAATTTCCGCATAGCTCGTTAGCTTTTCTTCCTTGGGCTTAACTATCCAGAGTTCGGCCATTTCAACCTCCCACGCCGGGCTCGTGGGGTACATGAAATAGTAGGTCTTTCCGTCGGCCGGATATCTTTCTATCTGGACGCCGGCGAAACCCAATTTTTTTGCTTTTTCGGCCACCCATTCGGCCGCCCGGGTATATCCTTCGCTGGGTTGGAGGCGATGGAAACGAGCAATGTCTCTTATATAATCTTGAGCCAGTTCCCCCGAAATTTCATTGTTTAATAAATTAAGCACATCCTTCGGCAGAAGTGGCTCGATACCTGTGGTCCAACCTGGTCTCGAAAGAGTGAGCCCAAGCAAGGCGATAATGAAGAAACGAACCATGGGCATAGGAAAAAACAAAACATTGAGGCCAAACCTTTTCTTTCGCATCTTATCATCCTCCCCATAATTGATGTTATTTCTTGCTCCAGGGATGGAACAGGATAAGGGGGATGGGAAAGAAGAACTCGTTTTTCCTTAGCTCCTTTCTCCATCCGCAATTTTTCAACCAAAGAGCGAGTTTACCCGCAGAGTTATATTTTCTCAAGCCCAGGAATCTGTTAACGAATAAAGTTTATTCCCGGGCAACACGGCTGATTCTTGGATAGTTTATAAAAAGAGACTTGATTTTATTTCCCGCCAGGGAAAGAGCCAGCAGGCTTCTCGACCTCAGGGAAAAGCTCGGAGAAATTGCTCAGGCGAAGGTTGAACCACGTCGTCCCGAGGAAATAATTATGGCTTTAGCCTCACTCGCCGGTTCCTTCTGACAACTGGGTCTTGTTTTTAGCCTAGACCGAGATAAATTATTCCTGATAGCTATGTTTAAAAAGAGATAGGCCTGAATGCCGGTTTGCTTCCATTGCCATCCTTACCCTGAAGCCAGCACTCCATCAGCTCTACCATGAGCAGCTTGACTCCGAAATCAACCTGTTGGCATCCCATCGAGGCGTTTTGGCCAGGCGCTTTCGGGCAATAAAATTCAGAGATAGTATAAACATGAGTAAGCCGAAATAATTTATGCTAAAATTGTTTTGTCCTGAAGCTAAATTTCAGGTTTGAATTGAGCCTTAAAATTGAGTCTTGAGAGAAAACAAAATAAAATTAATTATTGGTTTTTCCCGATGGGTGGCCGAGTTTTAGAAAGTGTCGGAGGAAAGGTTAAACCTTCCCTTTCGAGGCCGGGTCGCTTGATTTCTTCCTGTGGTTTCTTTTTATTAGGTTTGCATCTTCTATTTTTCCTGGCAGCCGCCGTTTTTCCAGCGGCTGACCGGCGCTTCCCCAACGTGCTCCTGGTCACAATCGACACGTTGCGTCCAGACCGGCTGAGTTGTTATAGCGACCAGTACCTTAAAACGCCGGCGGTTGATTCCTTAGCTGAGCAAGGCGTTGTTTTTGAACGAGCCTTTGCCCACGTCCCTATCACTCTTCCCTCGCATGCCTCAATTCTTTTAGGCTTGAACCCGCCTACCCATGGGGTCAGAGATAATGCTCGGTTTAAGGTCAAGCCGGAATTTACCACCCTGGCTGAATTCCTTAAGTCTCATGGGTTTTCGACCGGTGCCTTTGTTGGCGCCTTTCCTCTTGATTCCCGCTTCGGTCTTAACCAGGGGTTCGACTATTACAACGACGCCTTTCCCACCCAGCCGGCGCTGCCCTTTACCTTCAGCGAAAGAAAAGCTGAAAAAGTGGTCGTGGCCGCCTGCCAATGGCTGGCCGAGCAAAAAAAGCCCTGGTTTTGCTGGCTGCATCTCTGGGACCCCCATGCTCCGTATCTCCCGCCGGAACCTTACCTCTCTCGTTTTCCGAAGGACCCTTATTCGGCCGAAGTGGCCTACGTCGATGACGAACTAAATGAGCTTTTCTCGTTTCTCCGCGACCGGAACGAACTCGAAAAAACACTGGTCATTTTTACCGCCGACCATGGCGAGTCCTTAGGAGAGCACGGAGAGCTCACCCACAGCTATTTTGTCTATAACAGCACTCTTTGGGTGCCTTTGATAATTGCCGGGCCGGGAGTAAAACCCCGGCGGGTAACCGATTATGTCAGTCACGTCGACCTTTTTCCGACCATCTGTGACCTTCTGGGCTTGGCCAAGCCAGGCTTTCTTGAGGGTATTTCGCTCCAGCCTCTTATTCAGGGAAAAAGGCGGAAGCCCGTTCCGATTTATATTGAATCTCTCGACCCTTACCTTAACCGGGGTTGCGCACCAATCCATGGGCTGATAATCGAGGGAAAAAAATTTATCGATTTGCCCAGGCCCGAGCTTTATGACTTGAATAAAGATTTCAGCGAGAAAAACAACCTCGTTTCTGAAATCAACCCGGCCGCCTACCAGCAAAAATTAAGGGAAATTATGGCCCGGATGCCCGGCGCGGCGGAGGTTCCCAAGACCCCGCCAGTTGACCAGGCCACTCTTCGGAGATTACAGAGTCTTGGCTACATTGTATCTACCCAGCCCCAAACTAAGAAAACCTTCAGCCCAGAAGATGACCCAAAGAATTTCTTGCCCATCCAGCAGAATCTCGAAAGAGCTATCATTCTTCATGACCTCGGACAGAAAGAGGAAGCCATTGGCCTTTTGAAGCGGGTCCTGGACGAGCGACCCAATTTTAGTTCCGCCCATATTTATCTGGCCCATATCTATTATTCCCTCGGTCAAACCAGAGAGGCTCTGAGTGTTCTGTCAGAGGCTTTCAAGGCCAACCCGCTTGACCACAGCCTGGCCGCGGCCTATGGGTTATTCTTGGTGCGAGAGAGAAGGTATGATGAAGCTATAAAGGTCCTGGAAAGGGCGGTTGAGCTTTACGGAGATGACGCCGAAGCCTGGGACCAGCTCGGGATTGCCTATTGGCGCCAAGAGAATTTTGAAAGGGCTAAAGCGGCGTATGAAAGGGCTCTGGCTATTGACCCGAACCATGCCCTTGTCCTTTCCAATTTAGGGGCGCTTTACCTTTCAATTTATTTCCGGAACAAAAACCAGTCCGACCTTGGACAATCAATTTCTTATTTCGAAAAAGCTACCTCTCTTGACCCCCGGCTGAACCTTGCTTTCCGGGGTTTAGGAATGAGCTACAAGCTTGCTGACCAGAAAGAGAAGGCTGTCGAGGCCTGGAAAAAAGCCATCCAGGCTGACCCGGCCGACGATTTCTCACATTTTAACCTCGGCCTGACTCTGTACGAATTAGGGGAAAAGGCCCAGGCTCTCCCTTATTTTGAAAAATACTTAGAATTAAGGGGTTCGACTCTAACCTCTGCCGAAAAAGAGAAGGTGGAAGAACTCATCCGCCTTTGCCGCGAGCGATAGTTCAAAATTTAAGAAGCAACCTAACTTAGTTCTAAATTTCTACAAGGAAGCTGAGAGGAAAACACTTGATTTTTATTTTCTTAAATTTTCGGCCAATGTTTTACCTGGAGGGTGTTTCTGCAAGCTGTAAAATTTACCCTTTTTTCCTGAGTTCGATTTAGACCCGACCAGCCATTCGCGGCCCTATTCCATGGAATGCCTATAGAAGCCATCTTGCCAAACTTGGTTAGCCGGGAAATTTGTAAAAAACTTAGGAGCTCCGGGAAAAATAAATTGGAACTTAAAGCATCAAAAAGATAAATGTAAGGCTGAAACTGGCGACAACCAGCGCGGCGACGAATCCGATTAGAAGCGGTTTTAAGCCCACCCTGAAGATACCTCTGAGGTCAGCTGCCAGGCCGATGCCCGCCATGCTCACCAGGATTAATATCCTTCCGAGTGAATTTAGATAGTTGACACCTTCAGAAGGCAGGAAGCCAAGACTATTCAGCCCGGCCATGAGAAAGTAGCCAAACAAAAACCAGGGGAAGGCTCTGGCCCATTGAACCCGTTTGAGGTCAGAAGACGCCGCTTTCTGCTCAGCTTGACGGCCTGTCCACCAGAGAGCGACAAGGAGGGCCAGCGGGGCGATAAAGCAGTTGCGGACGAGCTTGACCGCCGTCGCCGTTTTGCCCGCTACTTCGGAAAAGGTAAAACCGGCGGCGACAACCTGGGGAGTAGCATGAATGGCCGTCCCGGCGAACACCCCAAAATGGAGGTCAGAAAGGCCAAGCTGATGAGCTAAAGCTGGGTAGACGAATATGGCTGCCAGCCCCCAGAGAGTAATTGTGGCTACTGAATAGCTGATGGCTTCCTGTCTGGCCTTAATCAAAGGCGCCGTCACCGCGATAGCCGTTGTGCCGCAAATAGTCGTTCCTACTGTAAGCAAGAGCGAGATGTCGGTTGGCAAACGAAACAGGCGACTTAAAGCAATGATCAGCGAAAAGCTGAGGAGCATGGTCAAGCCGATGACCAGCAAGATCTTTATGCCCTGGCTGGCGATTTCTCTAAAATTGAGGGAAGCACCGATTAGGATTATTCCCCAGATGAGAATTCTTTCATAAATCTTAACTGGTTGAAGAACCCTGGCCGAAAGCAGCCCGCTAAACCGAAGGACAACGCCGATAATAACCGCCACGGCGGTAGCTTCCAGAGGATGACGGCCGGCGACAACAAGAACTTTGCTAAGGAAAGAAGCCAGAAGAGCAATCAGGCCCATTAGACTGACAATAGCGACCGAAGGAAACATTTTTCTCTCCGCCTAAAAAATTAAATTAAAAAGGCGCAATTTTAGCAGATACGCTCGCCGAAGTCACCAACCTATCTCAATGTCTCTTAAGGGTATCTGGTTGAAAAAGAGAAAGAAAAGAAATAAATTGTGTTGGGTAAAGGGAAAAAGCGAGAGGAAAGCGGACCAAACCTCATTCGGCTGAAAATAGAATTTTCAGAGCGGCGGGGGGGCAAAAGAAAGACAAGGGTTTAATTCTTGGCTTATTTTTATTGGCTGGCTGAAACAAAGTTAAACGGGGAGCTGCTTTCTAAAGCGACCAGCGGTAGGAAATTTTTAACAAAAAAATATTGTCTCCTGGAGCCGTGATGAGCTCGCTCAGGTCCCGGGATAGACGAAAATCACCGGGGTGGGAAGTGTCGTACCTGTTTTGTGTCCAGACGAGATAAAGAAGGGAACCAGGAAGATATTCCCAGCGGAGGACGACTGTGCAGCGCAAGGACTTAAAATTGAAGAAAGGGTTGCTGAAGCTGAACGCTACCGCTGGTCCATCGCCATCCGGGTCGACGAAATACCGATTTTTCCGTAGCTCTATGGTGGAGGTGTCTTGCCCGTAAATGCGGTAATCGTAGCTTCTCGGCCTCGCAAGCTCCCGGAAATCGGAGTATTTGCCGACAGCCACAAACGGCTGAAGATACGCCTGAAGAGTTAGCCGGGGCGTAAATGTCAGGTCGAACCTGATTTCCGCGGCCACCTGCTGGCGGTCAAGATGGCCAAAAACGTACCGCTGGCCGAAAGTCGCCGTCATCAGCGGGTCAGGAACTTGGGTTACCCATTGGATATTAGTCAACTCCCGACTGAAAATCGGGCCAAAAGAAGCGCTAAAATTAGGCCGGGGTTTGAAGCGCCAGCTGATTTCAGCCATCCATTCTTCGCCGTCGCGCGGCAGTCGAGAGTAATAAGATTCGAGAGAAAAGACGATAACCCGGCGGCTGTCAGATTCCAGGTTCAATGAAACATTGTAGCCAGATGGAATTAACGCCAGGGGGCCTCCCCGGGTCAGTGTTTGGCTCATAACCTCCGGAAACAAAGCAAGCTGGAGGTTAAACTCCCAGAAGTTCCTTAAGACGCCTTCAGCGATAGCCAGCCACCCCGCACCGGTTCTTGTCCCACCAAAATTATAATTTCCGAAAAACCCCGCCCCCACCAGACACTGCTGAAAAATCCTGGTCGGCTTTGTCCACATGTAACCAGGGATAAAATGAAAGTTGATTAAATCCGACCCGCCGGCCTGGAAGCCGGCATCATTCGGGTCAAACCCAGGAGAGAGGACTCCCAAGGAAGAAACAAAAAGAAAATTTCCTGCTTGCTTAGCCAAGTTAAACCGACCTCCCCATCCGGCGAGGGATGTCGCCTGAGGGTTTAAACGCACATGAGTCGCATCTGGCCGCTGGAAGTAATGAAGCGACGAGCGCTGGAGACGATAAACATCCTCGGCGGTTCCCTCGACCAACGTCCCGCCTATCCAGCCCCCAACGACATACCGCCGTTTGCTGTCGAGAAAGCTCCAGCCATCTACGGCTAAACTAAAGGCTCGTTTATTAAGGACCGACTCAAGGTTCTCCCCCCCGAGGTCGCGGACGACAGCCGTGGCCATCATGCCCAACCCGTGCTGCCCCTGGGAAATATCTTTAAGGACGCGGAACACACCGTAGTAGGTAAAAGGTTCGACTTCATCGTGAAACCTCACTCCGTTGTTATCGATTACGGCTCGTTCGCGAGCCGTTAAGGCGTTGATCAACCCGATATTCCAGCCCCTGGTTTTGCCCGTGAGCTTGAAAGCGCCGAGGATGGTTGACCGGTCGGGGATATCAGCATAACCGTCGTGCTCGGGCGAGCCTTGAGGTGGCCGACCGATGCGCCGGGAGTAAAAAAATCGAGGGCTTGGCCAATTGATGTTGGCGTCGATGTGGACTCCGCCCCGGCCAAACCCGTTAAAAATCGAGGCTCCCTCGATAAAAAAGGGCCTTTTTTCCTGATAATATGTTTCATAGGCCGAAAGGTTGATTACTGCCGGGTCGACTTCCACCTGGCCAAAATCAGGGTTAAAAGACATATCGAGAGTGAAATTGGAGCTAAGACCGAGTTTGGCGTCGAGGCCGAGGTTAGCCCGGTGTCTGGCCCCAGTTTCAAAAGGATTGCCTTCTTCGGCCGGCCGGAACTGGCTTTGGCCGACTGAATAAGGGAGAATTTCGACATGTCTCCCAGGGGAAATTCCTTCCAGGCCTTCGAGAAGAGCAAAACGAGAGACGAAGGCTGGTTCTGATTTGGGAACCCAGGAAAAGCTAACAGTTTCATTCTTGCGTTTAATGACTCGGCGGAAGTTAACGCCCCAGGTGTATTTATCTTTCTTGGGGAAACGAATTTGATTGAAAGGAACCTTGATTTCAAGGCTCCATCCCCTATCGCTCAGAGCCGTCTTCGCTTCCCAGACTCCATCCCAGCTGAAATCCTGGTCAACGTCGTTCGAAAGAGCCGCATCCTGGATGGCGCCAGCCGGGTTGACCCCAAAAAGATAACCTGTTTGCCGGTCAAAATGAGGGTCGATGGCGACGATAAACCAATCCGAATCAACCCGGCTGTCGCGGCGACCAAGGAGAAAGGAGATACCCTGAGGGTTAGAATCATAACAAAAAGCGGCAAAATAAATTGCCTTAGCATCATAAGCTACCCAGACCTCGGTCTCTTCAGTGGCCGGGGAACCGTCCTGGGGGTCCGATTGAGTGAAACCGCGAGCTGGTTCTGTCCGCCAAACTTTTTCCGTTAGCCGGCCGTCGACCTCGACTGGCTCCTCGATTCTTATCGCCCGCACCACCCTGGTTGTCTCTTCGGAAAGGGAGGCCGGCCGCGGGCTGGGATAAAGGAAAAAACCAAAGGGAAAAGTTAATAGCGCCAAGCTTCCCAGGATGAGAGAGAAAGCAACGCGAAAAGAAAATTGGCCATGAATCTTATGGTTACGCCAGGGGTTGCTTTCGCCTTTTTTGGTTTCCTGCTTGGTTAACACCGAGAACCTCGATGGATTCATCACTCAAGCCTCCGGGCTTTCTAAGTTCGTGTTGTTCTCTATCTACTTACGGAAAGTCGCGGCCAAAAGTTCCCGGGTTACCTGAACATAGAGTAAAGAAATTAGGCAAGGGACGTATTTTTTCCGGCTTTAGAGTATTGTCCATGGTTTATAATCGAGTGTGTCCTCGGCTAATTATTATTGGCACGGGTTTAAACGGGGGGGGCAAATAAGCGGGGAAGAGGCTTTGTTGAGCCTTGCTTTCAGGAATTTCGAGTAGCGAAACGAGGTCGGGTTTAGTTAATTAACTGGCAATTAAAATATCTGTCGGCCAGGAAAAACATCGCCGCCAATAAATATTGTCGCAACCAAATGGAATATTTTTTATCTAAATTTGTAATTAGGCTGAATTGATAACTAATATTTGATATAATTGACCTAAAATTAACGTTGGTTGGCTGACTGAAAGGCAAAATGAATGAAGCCATACCTGGAGGCCAAATACGCCGCCCGCTCGCAAAAATGGGTGGAAAGTCTTCTCTCTGGCTTTTCTCCGGGATTTGCCTCGAAAGCGCTTGAAGTTGGCTGTGGCCGGGGAGCGGCGTCGGTCTTTTTGGCCCGTCGATTTGGCGTCGAAGTCGTGGCCGTCGACCTTGACCCCGAAGCCTTAAGCCTGGCCAAACAGGAGGCAAAGCTCAAAAATGGCCAGGTTACTCTTCTCAGAGCCAATGCCCTAAGCCTTCCTTTTATTGAACAAGAGTTCGACCTTGTCCTGGGGCTAAACATGCTTCATCATACGCCTGATTGGCAGCAAGCCTTAAGGGAAATCGACCGTGTTTTACGGCCTAAAGGATGGCTTGTTTTGACCGAGAGATACAGCCCTGAATTAAGGTGGACAAAGGGGTGGCCGCGGCTGAGCTTCCACGGTATTCCGAAGAAACGGCTCGAGAGAGAACTCCGGTCACTGAATTACAGCTTAGTGAAGGTTATTCTCGAGGGAGGATGGGTAAGGCGCTACGGTATACTAAGCCAGAAAAAGTAAGTATTTTTTTATGAATTTATTTGCTTTTATTATAAAATATATCCTATATTGCTCGGCGGGTTTGCGGTTAGGAGGGATAATTGCTGCTGCGGCCTAAGGCGTCTCTGTTAATATTAACAATTTTTTAATAAAGGGGTGGATGGAGCCAAAAAATTCAAAAAATAGAATTTATCGCGGCTAAAAATTCAAACGATTGAATTTTTGCCTGGGTTGATGAGAGGGCTGATTTGGGTATTTTGTTGAAAATAAAGGAAATTCGGATTTTAGGGGAAATTGGCACGAAATATGCATATAATAAATAATGGTTAATATTATGTTAATTGAATTTTTTTTCCAGCAATGCCTAAGAAAAAAATCAAAAGAAAGAAAAGAAAGGAGGTGAGAATTAACTTTAGGTCAGCGAATGACATAATAATAAGGCAAAATTGGTGAAGGAAAGGCAAAATTAAAAAAAGGAGAAGGGAGATGAAAAAAATCTGGATGCTGGCAGCCTCACTCTTAGTGGTGGCTGCTTTCGCCTATCCTCAGGATTACGGTTCTCTTTACGGAACTGTAGTCGACCAGGATGGCAACCCCCTTCCAGGGGTAAGTGTTACGATTTCTTCGGCTTATTACCCTGAAAGGACTGTCCTGACTTCTGAATCAGGCCTCTTCCGTTTTCCGCGTCTTCCTGTCGCCCGGGACTATAAGCTGAAATTCGAGCTTGCCGGGTTTAAGACAGTGATCAGAGAAAACATAGTTGTTGAATTTGGCAAGGATTATCGCCTGGATATCACGATGGAAGTCGCGCCTATTCAGGAAGAGATAACGGTTACGGCTGTAACGCCGGTGATTGACACGAAAAAAGCTCAGGTTGGCCTCAGAGTTTCCAAAGAGATGCTGATGGACCTGCCCACGGCTCGTAACCCCTGGGTAATCATGCAACTGGCACCAGGGGTTCTTGTGGACAGGGAAGACGTCGGCGGAAACGAAGCGGGGCAACAGTCAGCTTATTACGGCCATGGCTCCTCCTCCGCTGATAATACCTGGATGATTGACGGCGCCAATATTACTGATACATCTGCCTTAGGCGCAGCGCCGTCTTACGTCAACCTGGCTGGCTACGAAGAGCTGGTGATTAACTACGGTGTAAACGACGTTACCAACCCTACTGGCGGCATTCAGCTGAACATCGTCAGCAAGCGTGGCGGTAACAATTATGCCGGTGAATTTTATCTTGACGCCGCCCAGAAAGAATGGCAGCTCAAGAATATTCCGAGCGAACTGGAAGCCAGAGGTTATACTGGTTCTGGAGTCAACAAGATTTACCTTTATGGCGTCAATTTTGGCGGCCCGATAATCAGGGACAAAATCTGGTTCTACGGAAGCTGGGGCGTCCAGGACATCGATTCCTTAACTCTGAAAAAGGGCGTTAATGACAAGACCTGGCTGCTGAGCGGTTATGGCAAGCTGAACTTCCAGCTTTTCAAGGGCAATAGAGCTGAAGCCTTCTTAGAATACGACAACAAGCTTAAGTGGAATCGAACCGCTTGGGGCGTTGAATACCAGGCCCCTGAGACCATGTGGAACCAGACCGGCCCGGGCTATATCTACAAGTTTGAAGATGAGCAGATTGTCGGCAACCTCCTTTTGACGGCCAAGGCTATCTATACTGACGGAGGCTTTGAGCTAAAGCCCACCCAATACGGCTCCGGCAAATTGATGTGGGTGACCTACGACCCGACCTTCTTTGTTTATGGAAACATTGACTATTATGGTACGGACAGAAACCAGCTCAACGTTGTCGCCACGGGCAACTATTTCCAAGAAAAACTCCTCGGCGCTGACCATGAAATCAAGTTCGGCGTTGATTACCTGACAGCCACCGTGACCACTTTTGACCTGTATGAGGGCAACGCCCGGGTTGTGGAATACGACGCCTCCGACCCCTTTAAAGAAGTCTGGCTCTTCCGCGATTACTACATCAATATGCTCAACACCAGGATTTCGGCCTTCTTCCAGGATACGATCACCGCTGGCCGGTTTGCCTTTAACCTGGGAGTCCGGTATGACCGGGAAAAATCTGTGGTCAAGAATGAACATCAGCCTGCCTCGCCTTACCTGGCCCATTTCATGAGAGAGATTACTATCGATGAGTACGACCCCGGTGTAGCCTGGCAGATGATTTCTCCCCGCTTGAGCGTCACTTATGATATCTTCGGTACTGGAAAAGACGTCTTGAAGCTATCTTTGGCGCGGTATGGTTCCCAATCTGGTTATGACCTGGCTGCTTTCGACAACCCGGCTGGCTGGACCGAGATTGACCTTTACTGGAATGACCTGAATCATGACGGCAAGATTACCGAGAACGAACTCTTCGGTTGGGACCTGACGAATAACATTTATGACCCCGACAACTGGCTGTGGTATGGCGGCATTAACCCTTATGAGCCGGGAAGCCTGGAAAACCCGAACAAATTCGACCCTGATTTCAACACACCCATCTTAGACGAGCTCACTATTTCCTACCAGAAAGAAGTCTTGACTGACTTCGCGGTGTCGCTTGAGCTCTTTGCCAAGAAGCGGCATCATCTTGTCTGGGATGTCCCGTTGAAGGCCGACGGTTCTCTTTATACCCAGGCTGATTACACGGTTTATCGCGAATATACTTTCCCAATAACAGGGGAAACGCGGACAATTTATCGCCGGCCTTATCCCTATGCTACTTACCGCACCAACACTGATAAGGCCTATCAGCGTTACTATGCGGCCCAGCTCGTCCTGAACAAGCGATTCTCTAACCGCTGGATGATGTATGCCTCGTTTACCTACGCTGACTGGAGATTTTATTACAACGGCGAGTATGATTGGGGCAATGTCAATAACATGCCCTTCTACGACGGCGGTGTGGTGGCGCCTCAAAGCGGCGGTTCTGGGTTGACCGGAATCTTTGTCAATTCCCGCTGGATGGCTAAGTTCTCCGGCCTGTATCAGTTCCCGTTCGGAGTCGTTTTTAGCGGTACCTTCCAGATTCGTGAAGGTTATGCCATGCCTCCGTATACCAGGCTCTCCGTTCCCGGTTTCGGAACAATCAGCCTCTACGCGGGCAAGCAGGGCGATAACCGACTGCCTGTTTTCTATGAGCTCAGCTTAAGAGTGGAAAAGACTTTCAATGTGGGTGAGACGGGAAAAGTCGTCCTCTCGGCGGATGCTTTCAACGTGACTAACAATAATGTTGCCCTCAAGAGGCAGAACCTGCTGACAGCTGTCGACTATAATCAAGATGTTAGGATCTTGAATCCCTGCGTCTTCCGGTTTGGCGCCCGTTTCTCGTTCTAAGTTCGTCTGAAAAGTCAAGCTGAAAAGGGTTTGAGGCCCTCCCCAAAAGGGAGGGCCTCTTTTTTTCAGGGCGCCCGGGACGGAAAAGCGAGACGGAGGAGAATAATTGGCAAGAAGCGGGGTAGGAGCTGCAGTGACAATTCATGATTGTGTCGGAAAGCTCTTGTCTCTACCATTTACTACAAAGGTTTAATCTCTAAAGAAACTGAGCTTTGTTTTTTCTTCCGGCTTTTTCTTAGACCTACCCGGAATTAGGCGGCCGGTTTCTCGAGGAAATAAGCTCTTCTATTCGGAGGTTATTTTGGCTGCTTGAGGGCATTCTTGGCCGTATCCTTTAAAGCCCTGATGTAGTATAATAAAGATGATTTATAAAAAAACAGCCGAGGCAGTGCTCGGATAGCCAATTAGCCGGTCAATTTGGCGGAGGCGAAGATGAGCCAAAAAAAGATTCTGGGACTGATGACGATTCTTTTTCTAACCCCAATTCTCATGGCCCAGGGTTACCAGGGAAAAGGCAAAATCAGGGGTTTTGTCTATGACGAGGCGGGCAAGCCTCTGGAAAAAGTCAAAGTTAAGCTATATTGCCTCAAAGCAGCCAGCGGTTTTAATACCGAAACCGACAAAAACGGCGAGTGGCGGGCGATGTGGATAAGAGGCGGAAAGTGGAACATCGATTTTGAAAAGGTTGGTTACGAACCTAAAAAAATCAGCTTCGACGTTAACGAATGGGGGAAGAACCCGGACATCGAGGTCAAACTGAAGAAGGTCGAAGGGCTCGTCGTCACCGAAGAAATCAAAGCCGCCCTGGAAAAAGGCAATAACCTGTTCGATGAAAAGAAGTACGAGGAAGCCATTCAAGTCTTTGCCGCCATTCTGGAGCAGGCGCCCGAGGCTTATATCATTAACCTCAACATCGGCCATTGTTATTTTCAGATGGAAAAATATGACCGGGCAATAGAGTATTACCAGAAAGTTCTGGAGAAGCAGCCAGATAATAAAAATGCTCTTTTAGGCATCGGCAATTGTTACTTAAACATGGGGAAAAAACAAGAAGCCCTCGAATGGTATGCGAAGATTAAGTTTGAAGCAATCGACGACCCGATCGTCCTGTATAATATGGGCAATTCTTTTTACGAGAATTCGATGTATGAGGAATCTGTTAAGTATTACCAGAAGGCTATTTCCCTTCAGGAGGATTTCCTGGATGCTCGCTATCGCCTGGGTTTAGCCTTTACGACTCTCGGGAAAAATGAGGAGGCTTTAAAAGAGTTTGAGACCTATCTGAAGTTTGACCCGGATTCAGAAAGAGCAGCTCAGGTTAAGGGCTTCATCGAATATATAAAGAAAAAATAATATCAATTGTTGACTGAGAGGCTGGTTGAGGCAGATAAAAGGAGCGAGGAGGAAGGTTTTTAGCTCATTTACAGTTTGCGGTGCAAGGGTTACGGAAAAATTAGGCCGTTGGCTAATATCGAAGCAAGCAATATTTTGTTTATTAATTTCATTTGGCGGGGGAGGCTGATTAAAGCATACAGTTGATTAAGGAACATGAAAAAGTGAAGGAAAACACGAAGAAACTCTTTGCTTGTTATTCAAGGAGTAAAAAGAGCGCCAGTTTGGATCATGGGATGGAGTTGTAGTTTTCGCGGGAAGAAAGCGCGCGGGTTATGGCTGGTCGCGTGCTTTTTTGCTGGTGCGGGGAGCATCTATTCTTTTGTTTCTTTAAAAGCGGCCGCCAGCGACCCGACTAAGCTCCCGCACGTGCTTTTTATTTCCATTGACACTCTCAGGCCCGACCGGCTTAGCTGTTACAGCCAGCGTTATCTTCAGACGCCACACATCGACAGCCTGGCCTCAAGGGGAGTTGTCTTTAACCGTGCCTTTGCCCACACTCCCTTGACTCTTCCATCGCATATCAACATGCTTACTGGTGTCACCCCGCCATTTCATGGCGTCCACGATAACGCTCGTTTTCGGCTGCCGGACAAAATTCTGACCTTAGCTGAATACTTAAAATCGATGGGCTATGCTACCGGAGCGTTTGTTGGTGCTTTCCCGCTCGACTCCCGCTTCGGGTTGAACCAGGGGTTTGATGTCTATGACGACCATTACGGGACCAAAGCCAGGCAGCAGTTTTTTTACATCGAGCGGCCGGCCGAAAAGGTGGTCGAGGCTGCTTTAAACTGGCTAAAGATGCCGCGCGAGCGGTGGTTTGCTTTTGTCCATCTTTGGGACCCGCATCAGCCCTACAACCCTCCCGAGCCTTTTAAAACCAAGTTTAAAGATGACCTCTATTCAGGGGAAGTGGCTTATGTTGATTCAGAATTAGGCCGGTTATTCGACTATTTAACCCAGAGCGGCCTCGCAGACAAGACGGTGATTATTTTAACCGGCGACCACGGCGAAGCCTTAGGGGAGCACGGGGAGTCTACCCATGGTTATTTTGCCTATAACAGCACTCTTTGGGTTCCGCTAATAATTGCCGGACCGGGAATAAAAAACCAAAGAATTGATGACTTTGTTTTTCATATTGACCTCTTTCCAACACTCTGTGAACTTCTCGGAGCCAAGAAGCCGCCTGATTTACAAGGGGTGTCTCTTGTTCCTTTGCTTAAGGGGAAAAAATTGCCCCGGAGGCGGGTATATTTTGAAGCTCTCTATGCCTATTATAACCGGGGTTGGGCGCCGCTGCGGGGGTATTACGAGGCTGAACAAAAGTTTATTGACTGTCCCTTGCCCGAATTTTATGACCTTAAGTCCGACTTCGACGAACAAAATAACCTCGTCAGCCGCATCAAGCTTGATAAATACCGGGAGCAGCTGGCCGCTCTGGAAAAGAGCCTTACCAATCCGCTGATGGCCGAAGGAAACCAGGTTGTTGACGCGGAAACTATGGAAAAATTGCGCAGCCTCGGGTATATAGCCCAGCCGGCGGCACCGAAAAAAATCTTCGGCCCCGAAGATGATTTAAAAACTCTCCTTCCCCTCCAGGAAAAGTTTGCCAAGGCCATGGGCGGATACCATCGGGGCAAGGTGGCTGAGGCAATAGCCGCCCTCAAAGAGATTATGGCCGAGAGGAAAAACTTTGATTTAGCCTATTCTTATCTGGCAACGATTTATAAACAGGAAGGCCGGGTTGTGGATGCTATTAAAGTGCTGAGGCAGGGGCTGGAAAACAACCCCCAGAGTTATTCTATTATCAGCACCTTTGGCATCTTGCTCGCTGAAGCCGGGCTGTATGACGAAGCCATTTCGGTGCTCGAAGTGGGGATAAACCTCTGGGATTATGACCCGGAGATGTGGAACTACCTGGGGATGGCCTACTGGGGAAAGGGAAATTATAAGAAGGCTTTCGAGGCTTACCAAAAAGCTCTGGCGCTCGACCATGATTATCCTCTTGTCTTTAACAACTTGGGTTCGCTCTATTTATCCCTTTTTATCCGAGACAACAAAGGTGAGGACATCAATAAGGCATTTGATTATTTTAAGCAGGCCATCGCTCTCGACCCCGAGCTCGTTTCAGCTTATAACGGCCTTGGTGGCGCTTATAAAAAAGTGGGTAAGTTGAAGGAGGCGATTGCTTGCTGGCAGAAAGCGGTGGAGTTAAACCCGAATTACGATTTTCCGCTTTATAACCTGGGGATCACTTATCTTGAGCTGGGTGACAAGAAAGCCGCCCTTAATTATTTACAAAGATACCTGGCGGTGAAGAAAAACATTTCCGCCGCCGAGAAAGAAAAGGTCACCGCGCTGATCAACCAGCTTCGTCAATAGCCCTGCCTTTCTTAAAGCCCAGACTCCATATCCAAACTGATAATTTAGAATATATCCCAAAATTGTTTGTCCTGATTTTTTGGCGGCAAGCTCGCTGGAGATAGCTTCCCGCTTTTATCTTTTCCTTTTCTTACCTTTTCAGGCCTCAGCCCGGTGGAGCGAACTAAAACTCTAAGAAAACTTATCCCTTATTGCCATTATTGTCTTAATTGAGAGTTCAGCTTAAGCCAAGTCTCAAAAGCACTTGAATTAATTTTGCCTCCCGTGCTTTACGGGGCCGATTATAATCTTGTAATTGTGGTTTATTGAGGGTAATATCCTCAGGGTGACACAAAGCCTTGGCTATTAAACGCTTGAGGAGGTGGCCATGGCGCTTCATTGGGCAGACCTAACAATCTTTATCCTGTTTTTCCTCGTCGTTGTTAGCGTCAGCATGTACAAGAGCCGGCGAGAGAAGACGGGCGAAGAATTCTTCCTGGCAGGTCGAGGTTTGGTCTGGCCACTCATCGGTTTTTCGCTGATTGCCGCCAATATATCGACCGAGCATTTTGTCGGCATGTCTGGCCAGGGCGCCGGACTTGCCGGGATGGCCGTGGCCAGCTACGAGTGGATGGCCGCGATCGTCCTGGTGTTTGTGGCGGCTTTTTTTCTGCCGAAATTTCTCCGCAGCGGGATTTACACCATTCCCGAATTCCTTGAATATCGCTACTCGCCGGCCGCCCGGGCAATTATGGCCTTATATCAAGTTATCGTCCTCATCGCGGTGAGCATCGCGGCGGTTGTCTATACCGGAGCGCTTGCCCTCAACACGATTTTCGGCCTCGACCTGACGCTTTCGGTCTGGCTAATCGGGCTGATTGCGGCTATCTACACTACCTGGGGCGGTCTGAAAGCTGTTGCCTGGGCTGACCTTTTTCAGGGTGCAGCCTTAATCTTGGGTGGTTTGATAGTCATGGTTCTTGGGTTTAAAGCCGTGGGCGGCGTCAACGCTTTTTTGGCGGCTAACCCGGAAAAACTCCATGTCATCCTTCCGGCCAACCACCCGGTAGTGCCGTGGACCGCGCTCGTCATCGGACTCTGGATTCCCAATTTTTATTACTGGGGGCTGAATCAGTTCATAACCCAGCGAACCCTTGCTGCCCGGAGCCTCCGGCAAGGACAGCTCGGGATTATCTGCGCGGCATTTCTTAAGCTGCTCATTCCTTTTATCATCATTTTCCCGGGAATCATGTCTTACCAGCTTTTCCGCGACAAGCTTACCGCTCCAGGTGCCACCACCGACATGGCTTATCCTTTGCTCATCCGCAACCTGGTCGGTTCTGGCCTCAGGGGTTTCATCTTAGCCGCAATCGCCGGAGCGGTGATTAGCACTCTTGGGTCGCTCTTGAACTCAGTCTCGACGCTTCTGACCATGGACCTTTACAAACGCCACCTGAATAAGGCTGCCTCCGGAGAGTCGTTGGTTAAAATTGGCCGCATCGCCACTGTAATTTTTGTTTTCTGCGTTTGCCTTCTGGCACCTCACCTGGGGAACCCGAAGTTCAAAGGTATTTTTAATTATATTCAAGAATTTCAGGGTTATATTTCTCCTGGCATTCTGGCCGCCTTTGTTTTCGGGCTTTTTAGCCGCCGGACGCCGCCGGTAGCTGGAATTACCTCGTTGATTGGGTGCGTGCCAATTTACGGGTTTCTCCAATGGAAGTTTGGTTATATCGCCTTTCTCAACCGGATGGCCATAACTTTTGTTATTCTTGTCCTGATTATGGCCGTTATCACCTGGTTGAAACCGCTCCCCGCGCCGCGCCAACTTCCCGTCCAGGCTAATTTCGATTTGCGTCCAGCGCCAGCCCTCCGCTGGCTTGGCCCGTTGGTCATCGCTGTCACCCTGGTTCTCTATATCATTTTCTGGTAGACGCGTGGTTCAAGCGTCATGGTAACTCTAACTGGGAATTAAAGCGTTTTCCCTCCCCGATTCGAAGGAGGAACAAGAAAAATTAAGGCTGATACGTAGTTAACGCTTCTTTTGACCAGACGGTCGGTTTAATTGTATTTTATAAGGGCCTGAAAGACGGCGGAAAGGAGGCTTTAATGAACCAAGGAAGAATTAGCGCGAATAATTGGTTAGGCCGCTTGATTATAGTTTTCTTGCTTATTTTTCTCTTTTCAGGGCCAGGGAAATTAACCTCTCTGAGCCAGAAAGAAACTCCGGCTGAGCCCCCAGCTGCGCCGAAGCTCTGGACGCCGGAAGACATCATCCTCGCCGAGTCGGCTTCCAGCTGGGAAATTTCACCTGACGGCAAGTGGGCGGTCTGGGTTAAAGCCAAAATGGACAAGGATAAGAATGGCCGGATTTCTAATTTGTTCCTGACTAATTTAGAGACCAGGAAAGAGATTCAGCTGACCCGGACAAGCGAGAATCATTCCCGGCCGAAATGGGCGCCTGACGGCAGTCTGATTGCTTTTCTTTCCTCCCGGCCCTTGCCCAAGCCGAAGCCAGAGGCGGCCGGAACCCAGTTGTGGCTGATTAACCCCTTTGGTGGTGAGCCTTACCCGGTGACTGAACTCAGCCGGGGTATCCAGAACTATTATTGGATAGATAGCGATACGATTATTTTTAGCGCCCAGGAAGACCCGACCCTTTATGAGCAGGAGCTGAAGAAAAAGAAAGACACCTCCCGCGTGGTCGATGACGTAGCCCATGAGCCTCCGGTAAGGCTGTTTAAATTAGCCGTGAAGGATAAAAAAATCACGCGGCTGACTGACAACAACGATTTTATTGAGGCCTGGGCGCCGGCTCCAGACGGCAAGAAAGCCGTGAGCACGAACCAACAGTACTTAAGTTTTGAATGGGACCATCGGATTCTCCCGAAGACTTTTCTCTATGATTTCGAGACAGGGAAAAAGAAAGAACTTTTTTCCGGCCAAAGATTGGTTCCTCAATCGTTCAAATGGAGCCAGGATGGAACCGGGTTTTATTTTGTCGCTCCTTCCACCACCGACCCCCGCTTTTTTACGGCTTCGATTGCGGTTCTTTATTTTTATGAGCTGGCTTCGGACCGGTTAATTCAGGTTAACCTGGATTGGCCGAACGGCCTGGCCGAAAGGGATATCGAGGTTACGCCCGACGGTTTCATTGCTTTGCTGGCTGACGGTGTAAGACTTAGGTTAGCCAGGTACATCAAAAGCGGTCTCGAATGGAAAAAGACCGAGATTAAAGGTGAGCACGTGAAGAACATTTTTGCCGTGGCCCTGAGTGAGGACGGCCGCCGCCTCGTTTATCAATACACCACCGCCAGCTTGCCCCCCCAATGGTATATAGGTACCTTGAAAGAGGACGCCATCGTCGAGCCTGCCCAGTTAACCAACCTTAACCCATCTTTTAAGCAGAAATTTATCGCCAAGACGGAAATAGTCCGCTGGAAAGGTGCCCTGAACGAAGAAATCGAGGGAATACTTTATTATCCTAAGGATTATCAGCCGGGAAAGAAATACCCTCTTTTTACCGCCCCTCATGGCGGCCCCGCCGGCGCGGACATGGACGCCTGGGATGAGAGCTATGCCTATCCTCAGCAACTTATCTGTCAGCGAGGCGCTTTTGTTTTTAAGCCTAATTATCACGGGAGTTCGAACTACGGGTTGAAGTTCGTGGAATCGATAAAAAACGGCAAGTATTACGAGTACCCCATCGAGGACATCGAAAAAGGCGTGAATTTTCTCGTAGCCCGAGGGCTCGTAGACCCGGAAAAAATCGGCTCGTTCGGCTGGTCGAATGGTTCGATTCTCTCGATCGGTCTTTGTGTTCATAACCCCAAACGTTATAAAGTCATCGGGGCTGGGGCTGGAGACGTTGAATTCATCAGCGACTGGGCGAACGTCGATTTTGGCCATTCGTTTGATACTTTTTATTTCGGCAAGTCACCGCTTGAAGACCCGCTGCTTTATGTCCGGCTTTCGCCGTTTTTTAAGCTCGACCGCGTCCAGGCACCGACCATCATCTTTTTCGGGACCGAGGACCGAAACGTGCCTACAGACCAGGGGTGGTCGCATTACCGGGCGCTTTATCATCTCGGCCGAGTTCCGGTGAAATTCATTCTCTTTCCCGGTGAGCCTCATGGCTTGCGTCAATTTAGCCATCAGTTGCGCAAAGTAGAGGAGGAAATGGCCTGGTTTGACCAGTATTTCTTCAAAACCTGGCAGGCAAAAAACGAAGCTTTCAAGGAGGATTCGCCGCTCGGCTGGGCCTTGCGGCTGAAAAAAGCCGCCCGCGACGGAAAAACCTACGGAGTTAAAACAGCCGGAGGTCAGCTAATTCCGGAAGTGGTCAGACGGGGAGAGATTGAAGTTGGCCGGTTTGAAGTGACCAGGGCTCAGCTGGCCGCTTTTGACCCAGGTTATAAGTTTCCGGCGGGAACGGAGAATTTCCCGGCCAACGGCGTGACCTTTGAAAAGGCTCAGGCGTACGTGGAATGGCTGAGCAAGCTTACGGGTGAAAAATGGGGGCTACCAAAGGAAGAAGAAGTCGCCAAGCTCTATGCGTCTGCCGGCGAGGAGAACACCCTCGATTTTTGGGCCGGCTACAAGGCTAATCCGGATGATGCCCGCAGGCTGCAGGAAAAGATAAAAGAACTCGGCGACCCTGATTGTTTGCTCAAGACGGTAGGCAGTTTTCCCGGAAGCGGTTCTGAGGAGGAAGATTATCTCTTTGACCTTGGTGGTAACGTCGCCGAGTGGGTAATCGGCAAAGACGGAAAACCTAAGACTCTGGGCGGGAGTGCCGAATGCCCGGCTGACCAAAAAGGCGCAAGTATGAAGCCGTCGCCTGAGTATATCGGGTTCCGCGTCGTCAAACGAAAATAATTAAGATGAGTTTCACTTCAGCCATTTAGTCAATTTAGATTATTCTCTGAGGAGCTGGGCCACGAAAGTTTTGTTGAGTCTTTCAACCAGAAACCAAGGTGGCAACCTCTGCTAGAGCTTCGGGTGTTTTTTAAGCATTTTCTCGGAAAGAGACAATTTCTGCATCATCCCAAGCTTAACTCCCCAAAGCGCCGGCAAGAGTTTTTTAGATTAGCTCCAAGGAAAGAGTTTAAAAGTAGGTCAGAAAGCTCCCGAACTCAAAATTAGCACGCTTTCTCATAAATCATCACGGTGGATGTCCTGGAGACAATAGACATCCGGAGGTCTTTTTTTCCTGAGCTCGATGGCGGCGCAGGCGGCGCTGGCCGAAGGAATGGTGGTAAAACAGGGGAGGCGGTAGCTAAAAGCGACATGCCGGATCATCCGGCTATCATCCATTTCTTGTCGGCCGTTAGGGGTGTTAAAAATCAAGTGGACGCGGCCTTTTCTGATGTCATTAAGGATATTATGCCGGGAGGCCGAAATCTTGCCGACAACCTCGGCCGCAAAGCCATGCCGGTTTAAATATTGAGCCGTTCCCTCCGTGGCCATAAACCGGAACCCCAGGCCGGCTAATTTCTCGACGATAGGCAGGAGACGCGGTTTATCTTCGTCGGGAACAGAAACGAAGGCTCTTCCCTTTAACGGCAGCTGGAAACCGGCGCCTTCCATAGCTTTGAGGAAAGCCAGGCCAAAATGGCGGTCGATGCCGATGGATTCGCCGGTCGAACGCATCTCGGGTCCGAGCACCGGGTCGACCTCGTGGAATTTGTCGAAGGAAAAAACAGCCTCTTTGACCGCAATCAAATTATGGTTGGCCGGTTTGAGTCTCAGCTCTCGCAGTTTTTTCCCGATGATCAGCTGAGTAGCGACCTTGGCTAAAGGAATGCCGGTTGCCTTAGAAACAAACGGAACCGTCCGCGAGGCCCGGGGATTCACCTCCAGGATGTAGATGCGGCTTCCTTTAACCGCCACTTGCACGTTCATCAACCCGATGACTCTCAATTCTCTGGCCATCAAGGTAACCTGGCGTCTGATTTCTTCCACGACCCGGTCAGCCAGAAAATAGGGGGGAAGGACCATCGTGGCATCACCCGAATGAATCCCGGCTTCCTGGATATGTTCCAGGATGCCGCCGATAAAAACCTCTTCGCCGTCGCAGAGGAGGTCGACATCCACCTCGACGGCATTCTCTAGGAATTCATCGATTAAAAGGGGATGCTCATCCATGTATTCAGCAATCGATTTTAGATATTTTTCTAACTCCTCGGCCGAGTGAATAACCTTCATCGCCCGGCCGCCCAGAACGTACGAAGGCCGGATGAGAACAGGGTAGCCAATCCTGGCCGCAACGTTTAACGCTTCGTTGACCGAACGGGCTGTGCCGTTCCTTGGCCTTATTAACCCCAATTTGTGGAGGAAGGCGTCAAACTTTTCTCGGTCCTCGCTGATGTCAATCATTTCAGGCGAAGTACCAAGAACATTTACTCCATAGCCTCTCAACCCGAGAGCTATTTTTAGCGGCGTTTGACCGCCGAACTGGACAACTACTCCCCGCGGCTTTTCTTTGAGGGCGATTTCCAGCACGTCTTCGGTCGTTACCGGGTCAAAATACAGGCGGTCAGAGATGTCGTAATCCGTCGAAACAGTTTCCGGGTTGGAGTTAATCATGATGGCTTTTAAGCCCATCTCTCGCAGCGCCAGGACTCCGTGGACGCAGCAGTAGTCAAACTCAATCCCCTGGCCGATGCGATTTGGTCCGGAGCCAACAATTATTACCTTTTCCTCTGTGATGGCTGGCGACTCATCTTCCTGTTCATAGGTTGAGTAAAAATAAGGTGTTTTCGAAGCAAATTCACCGGCGCAAGTATCGACCACTTTCCATACAGGTCTGAGGCCGTCTTTCCAGCGGAGGGCCCGCACCGCTTCTTCTCTAATTCCCAGAATATCCCCCAGCCGACGGTCGGCAAAACCAGCTCTTTTCGCCTGTAAAAGGAGGGAAGGGGTAAGTGAGCTGATTCCGTGCCGTTCGATGGCTTCTTCTAAGGCCACAATTTCACTTATGTTTTCGAGGAAAAAAGGGTCGATTCGGGTGAGGGAGGCTATCTTTTCGATACTCATCCCGCGGCGGAAACCTTCAGCTATTGCCCATAGACGCTCGGCATGAGGCTGGCGGAGTTTTTTCTCCAAATCTTCCTGGCTTAAAAAAGCGAAAATTCTTTCGAGGCCCCAGCGGTTAAACTCGAGGGAGCGAATCGCTTTGAGCAGCGCCTCTTTAAAAGTCCGGCCTATGGCCATCGCTTCGCCGACTGATTTCATCTGGGTAGTGAGCGAGCCTGGCTCTTCCGGGAATTTTTCAAAAGCAAACCGCGGCATTTTTACGACCACGTAATCAATCGCCGGTTCAAAGCAGGCCGGCGTCTTTTTTGTAATGTCGTTGAGCAATTCATCCAGGGTATAACCGACAGCCAGCTTGGCAGCTATTTTAGCAATCGGGAAGCCCGTAGCTTTCGAAGCTAAAGCCGAGGAGCGAGAGACCCGCGGGTTCATCTCGATGACCATCATCTCGCCGTTTTCCGGGTTGACGGCAAACTGAATGTTTGACCCGCCGCAGGCCACACCGATTTCCCTCATGATAGCGATGGCGGCGTCTCTCATCTGTTGGTATTCTTTGTCCGTCAATGTCTGAGCTGGCGCCACGGTTATCGAATCACCGGTATGGACGCCCATCGGGTCGACGTTTTCAATCGGACAGACAATAACGACGTTATCCTTGCTATCGCGCATTACCTCGAGCTCGAACTCTTTCCAGCCAGCGATGGATTGTTCGAGTAAAACTTGAGAAACAGGGCTTATCGCCAGGGCCAGGGGGACAAAGTGGTGAAAATCATCCCAGTTGTAAATAATACTGCCGCCAGTCCCACCCAGGGTAAACGACGGCCGGACGACCAGCGGAAAACCCACCCGACGAGCCACCGCGGCCGCCTCTTTAACGTTACGGGCAATGCCAGAGGCGGGCACTCTGAGCCCGATTTTCTCCATGGCCGAGCGGAAAAGCTCCCTGTCTTCAGCCTTGCGGATTGAATCAGCCTTAACCCCGAGGAGTTCTATTCGATTGCGGTCCAAAATCCCCTTTTCCTCGAGCTCGATAGCCAGGTTTAATGCTTTTTGGCCGCCCAACGTCGCCAGAAGCCCCTGGGGTTTTTCTCTTTCGATAATCCTCTCCAGGTAGGAACAGGTGAGCGGTTCAAGGTAGGTGCGGTCGGCAAATTCGGGGTCGGTCATGATTGTCGCCGGGTTAGAGTTGACGAGGATCAGACGGTATCCCTCTTCTTTCAGTGCCTTGAGAGCCTGGGTTCCGGAATAGTCGAATTCAGAAGCCTGGCCGATGATTATAGGACCGGAGCCAATAATTAAAATAGAATCAATATCATTCCGCCGTGGCATTCGCCTTCCCCTTGGACTTATTTATTAACTGGATAAATTCGTGGAACAGATAATGGGCGTCGTGAGGGCCGGGCGAGCTTTCCGGATGATACTGGACCGAAAAAGCGGCCAGTTCCGGATAAGCGATGCCCTCAACTGTGCCGTCATTCAGGTTAATGTGGGTGAGAACGGCAGTTGGCGGCAGGGTCTCCTCGTCGACGGCAAAACCGTGATTCTGAGAAGTTATCTCAACTTCGGTCGTCTGCAAATTTTTTACTGGGTGGTTGGCTCCATGGTGTCCGAACTTAAGTTTGTAGGTCTTCGCTCCAAGGGCCAGAGCTAAAAGCTGATGGCCGAGACAGATGCCAAAAATCGGAAGTCGGCCCACCAGTTGGCGGATAGTGTCGATGGCATAATCAAGCGGTTCAGGGTCGCCGGGTCCGTTGGAGAGAAGCAGACCATCAGGCTTAAGGGAGAGAATGTCTCCAGGTTGAGTGGTTGCCGGGACGACAGTGACCCTGGCTCGAGCGGCGACCAACGAGCGGAGGATGTTTCGTTTGACCCCATAATCAACTACTACTACCCGGAAACAAGGGGCCTCTTTTTTCGTATAACCGTCCGGCCAGACATACAGGCCTTCGTCGAACTCGTAAGGCTTTGAACAGGTGACTGAGCGGACCAAATCAGCTCCGACAATTGAAGGAACCTGGCTGACCCTTTGTCGCAGCGTTTGCGAATCCGAAACGAATGTCGTCAGCAGGGCCCGCTGAGCGCCCCGCTCGCGGATAATTTTTATTAACCGGCGGGTATCTATTCCTTCGATGGCCGGAATTCGGTGACGCCGAAGGTAATCAGGAAGGCTTTCTTTGGCCCGCCAGTTAGAATGGAGCCGAGCCATTTCCCGGACGACAAACCCCTCAACCCACGGCCGATGGGATTCGACGTCTTCAAAATTCACGCCGGTGTTTCCGATAAGCGGGTAAGTCATTACCACGATCTGACCGCGGTAAGACGGGTCAGTCAGAATTTCTTGGTAACCGGTCATGGCGGTGTTGAAAACAATTTCTCCCTGCGCCTCACCCGGCGCGCCGCAAGATATGCCTTCAAAGATAGTTCCGTCTTCAAGCACAAGATAAGCCGGGGCTGGAGAGGTGGTGGTCGAGAGGAGCTTGTTTTCGGGCATGGCTTCGGGTTGAGATTTCTCGCTTGGGGAGACAGGGGAGACGGAAAGGGTAGAGGCCGGAGCTTCAAGCCTCGAAGCTGCTTCGGACGAGGCCAAAGGAGAGGAGGGTATGGATGGGAAAGTTGGCTTGCTGGATAATGAGAAAAATCTTTCCCCGCGGCCGAAAAACTTCTTCGCGGGGCCTGACATTTGGTTTATTTTAACATAAAATTTCTGTTTGTCCACTTCTGGTGCGTCTTATTTTTTTAGGATAAGAAAAATCCGCCGAGAGGCTGGTCTGAGCCGATTAAACTTGCTATCCTTTTTAGTATCGATTATGATAAGACCAATTAGACTCTGAATAAAGGCAGAATGAAAAAACTAACCTGGTTAGTCATCCTCGGCCTGGCTGCCTATTTTGTCATTGATTATGCTTATGATTATTATAAACAGACTTTTTCTCCGCAGATGCAACAGCTAAGAGCCCTGGAAAAAGAATTCCATCGAGCTTCTGATAATTACATAACAGCGATGAGGCAGGCGGCCGAACCTGGCCTCGTCATCCTTTCCGACCCCGAAAAAGCCGAAGCTCAAATCAAAGCCGTGCGAGAAAAACTTCCGGGGTTGATGAGAACTCTCACCGAAGCAAAAGCCATTGCCCGGGCAAAAAAGCTTGAAGCCGCGATTGATAATTTCTGCCGGCAAAACCAGATAGAATAAGCGCCCGGGGGGAGAAGGTTTATTTGAAGAGCTCCTGAGAGTGCGAGGGGGGAACCTTAAATGAGAGGAATGGCTAAGTCTGGAAATAGGCAAGGAAGACTAAACGGGAGTCGAATCAATGGGGTTAGTGGATAGGTCAAAAAAAATTCTTATTCTCCAGCATGATGAAAGCGAGGGACCTGGCCTATTTTCTACCATGGCCGCCCAAAGCGAAATTCCGGTAGAGGTGTGCCGGCTTGATGAAGGGGAAAAAATTCGTCGCAGCCTGGAGGGCCTGGTGGCGGTTATTTCCTTGGGAGGGCCGATGAATGTCTATGAACAAGACAAATATCCTTTCCTTCGAGAAGAGGAGGATATGATCAAGCTGGCCCTGACTGATAAAGTTCCTTTTCTGGGAGTTTGTCTTGGTGCTCAGATGCTGGCGAAGGCGGGCGGAGCAAGGGTGGCCCAGGGACCAGAAAAAGAACTTGGCATGGGAAAAATCTTATTGACCCCCGAGGGGATGATAGACCCGCTTTTTGCCGGTTTTGACCAGGAGATTGACGTTTTTCAATGGCATGGTGATACCTTTGAGATCCCCGAAGGCGGGATTCTTCTGGCTTCTTCCGAAGTTTATCCGCATCAGGCATTCAGGGTAAAGAGCAGGGCCTACGGACTTCAGTTCCACCTGGAGGCCACAATGGAGATGGTCTCTGATTGGGTTGCCAGGGCCCGTCAGGAGCTGTTCGCGGAAGGCTTTAGCCCGGAGGCTGTCCTTAAAGAAACGGAAGCCGCGAGCGAAAAGATGGGGTATTGGATGCGAAAGCTCTGGGATAATTTTCTTGAAAACATCGTCCGAGCCAGGCCTTGGCTATTTTAAGCCTTGGAAGAGGCTCCTGAACCTTCAAGAATGTTTGGGCCGCACCACCCTGAAGATGAGAACAAGTGAGCCTATTGAGGGTCACTTTAGGTCACGGGAAACTTCCGCCATTTTTACTTTTATTTCGGCCGGAGAAAGAACGTTAGCCGCAAAGAAATATTCCAGGCGAGCGGTCACCGTGAATTTTTTGCTTTTCGGGGCAGC
>JBBIRF010000027.1:0-37923 GCA_037441905.1 Candidatus Aminicenantota bacterium | reverse complement strand
GGATGATGGTCTCTTCGGCCTGGCGATTCTGGTATTTTATCGGCAGGTCAACGAGGGGGTCGACCACGATGTCCACGGCCACGGCTTTGATCAGCTGGCATTCTTCCTCAATGGCTTTGGCATCTTCAAAAGTCAGGTCTTTCCTTTTCCTTTCTTCCTCAGCCCGAGGCCCGACCCGGACAACTCCCGGCTCGTATTTTGTTACGACAATAATGTCTGAGCCTACCGCTTCAAGTTCCTGGAGGAAAGTGCGGTTGAGCCCCTGGATAATCGAGACCATCCCGATTACGGTCGTTACGCCGATGGTTATTCCCAGGACAGTTAGGAACGAGCGGAGCTTGTTCGTCCGGAGCGAGTCGAGGGCCATCTGAAAAACCTCGGCCAGCAACGCGAACTTGGTCTTCATTGCTCCGACCTCAAGGCTTCGATTGGGTTAAGCTTGGCCGCCTTGTTTGCCGGGTAGAGACCGAAGAAAAGGCCCGTCCCCGCAGAAACCAGGATAGCCAGGACGACGGAAACCGGCTCAAGCCGCGAAGGAACCGAGGTGGCGGCGGAGAAAATTTTGGCTGCGACTACCCCCAGAAGAATACCGATGGCGCCGCCCACGGCTGAAAGGACCGAGGCTTCGATTAAAAATTGAAAGAGGACATCCCGTCTTCTGGCCCCGACGGCCATCCGGATACCAATCTCGTTGTACCTTTCAGTTACTGAGACCAGCATGATATTCATGACGACGATGCCGCCGACAAGAAGAGCAATCGATGAGATGGCGACCATCGCCAGATAAATACTCGAGGTGGCTGATTTATAAAAACTGATAAAAGTGTCGGAGGTATTAATCGAAAAATCATCCGGGTCGCGGAAGGAGCGGTGCCGGGCAGAGCGGAGAATAGTTCTCACTTCTTCCTGGGCCGCGGCCATCTGTTCAGGGGAAGAGGTGTGGACGTTGATGTCTATCGACCGGTTCGAGCCGTAAATTTTTTGGAAAGTGGTGATGGGAATGCGAACAAAATTATCCTGGCTCATCCCCAAGAGCTTGCCTCTTTTCTTGGCTACGCCGATGACGCGAAAATCGTGGCTTCCAACCTTGATGATGCGGCCGACGGGGTCGAGGTCGCCGAAAAGGTTTTCAACGACATCAGCGCCGATTATGGCCACAAAGCTCGACCGTTCTTCTTCCTGGGGCAGGAAAAATCGGCCGCGGTCGAGCTCGAGGACTGAGCCGATCAGATGGTCGACAGCGGTCTCGCCCCGGACCTCGGTATTCTTAAGCGCCTGGTTGCGGAACTTGACTGTCCGCGACGTCCCGATACTCGCGCCGACAAGCTCGCAATTGCGGCATTTTTCCCGGAGGAGCTTCATTTCTTCGAGCGTCAGGTTTTTCCGCTTGAGCTGCTCTTTATACTGTTTTAAAGACCCGCCGATGAGCGAAAACTTGCTGACAGCAAAATCATTGGCCCCATAGAAAGACATCTTCGTGGTGACATAATTATTCAGCCCTTGAATCACCGAGACGACGGCGACGATCGTCAAAACGCCGATGATTATCCCGAGAAGAGTTAGAAAACTCCGGAGCTTGTTTGCCCAGAGGCCGCTCAGGGCCATCCGGACAGATTCCTCGACCGGGACAGCCATTTCTTGATTACACCATATTTAATTTTATCATTTTTTATTACGAAATACCGCGGTTAAGGTTCAATCCGCGATTGGAGCGAGACGCAAAATACTTGACATACTCGGCAGGGGTAAAGACAATGGAGCAAGGGTTCAGGTTGAGCCATGGAAAAAAAGACTCAAGCCCGCCTTGAAACTTATTTGGCTCCCTGTTTCTATTTTCCCCGTCCTGGCCCCCAGAACACCGAGCTTACGCTGAAAATTGCTGCCAGACGGAGCCAGGAACTCGGGCTAAAACAGGCGGTGGTCGCCTCGACTTCTGGCCGGACTGGTGTTTTGGCCGTCGAGCTTCTCAAGGGAATGGAAATTGTCGTCGTTTCGCACTCGACAGGATTTCTACGGCCTGATTACCAGGAGATGGACCCCCAGAACCGCCGGAAAATCGAGGCCGCCGGGGGTCGGATTCTCACCTGTCAGCACGCCTTTGGCGGCGTCGGCCGGGCCGTCCGGAAAAAGCTCGGGACCTACCAGGTTGATGAAATCATGGCCTTCACCCTCAGGGCGCTTGGCGAAGGGGTTAAGGTGGCCATCGAGGTTTCGCTGATGGCCGCCGACGCCGGGCTTATCCGGACGAGCGAACCTTGCTTAGGCATCGGCGGCACAGGAACCGGCGCCGATACGGCGGTTATTCTAAAACCGGCGAACAGCCAGACCTTTTTTGACCTCCGGGTGATGGAAATCCTGGCCAAGCCGCGGCTCGGCTGAAAAGAGGCAACGCCGGCACACGGAATAAAGCTTAGAGGCAAGGGCGAAAGACCGGAGAAAACAATATAAGGGGAAGGAGATGAGCCCGAAGGTAAAGAAAATTATTTTTCTGTTGAGTTTGGTTTTTTGGTTACATCTTTCCTTGCAGGCTGGCTTTTCCGTGGGGTTTTTTGCCGGCACCTCGTCGCAAAAACCCGGAAGACAGGGCCTCGAGTTTAACGCCGACACCCGCTGGGCTTATGGAGTCAGGGCCGGGTTTAAGTTGCTCGTCATCGGCGTCGAGGCTCAGTACTTCCAGGTGGCCCATCACCTCCGGCTGCGGGATATCACCCATTCCTGGCAAGATAGGCAGGTTGATTTTTCCTTCCTCGGAGCCGCCCTCAAATCCTATTTTTCGCTTTTAATTCTTCACCCCTATCTTAGCGTCGGGTATGGTTACTATTCGGCCAGTATTCAGGGCGTGGATGAAGATAGAAAAGGCGGTTTTAACTTTGGGGCGGGTTTAGAGATTTCTTTGGGCGAGCGCCTTTCACTTCAAGCCGAGGGAAGGTATCATCGCGTCTCGCTTGATATCGAACAGGCTGATTTTAAACTCGGAGATTTTGTTTTAACCGCCGGGCTAAATTTTGTCTTTTAGCTTTTTAGGGAGCTTTTTCTTCCGCCGGGGCGGCAAAGCTTCGCCAGCTTTCTGCCAGGCGCCGGAGCTCCTGGTCGACTAAATAATTAACCGTTCCTTCTTCAAACGTCCCGTCCTCTCTCCTCTCGCCGGCTTCGACTCCCGTGAGAATTTCGATTCCCTCGTCTATGGTTTTAATCGGATAAATATGAAACAGCCCTTTGGCCACCGCTTCGACGACGTCGCGGCGGAGCATCAGGTTCTGGACGTTCTGGTGGGGGATGATGACTCCCTGGGTGCCAGTCAAGCCTTTGGCTTTGCAGACGTCGAAAAAGCCCTCGATTTTTTCGTTGACGCCGCCAATCGGCTGGATTTCGCCCTTCTGGTTGAGGGAGCCGGTGACCGCAATATCCTGACGGAGCGGCAGCTTGGAAAGGCTCGAAAGGATGGCGTAAACCTCGGTCGAGGAGGCGCTGTCACCGTCAACGCCCGAATAGGATTGTTCGAAGGTAATCGAGGCTGCCAGCGAGAACGGTTTATCCTGGGCGTATTTTCCCATCAGGTAGCCTGAAAGAATAAGAACCCCCTTATTATGAATGGCGCCTCCCAGGGCGGCCTCTCTTTCGATGTTGATGACGCCGCTGCGGCCGACAGCTGTCCGGGCCGTAATCCTGGTGGGTTTTCCGAAGGCAAACTCGCCCAACTGATAGACGGCTAACCCGTTCACCTGGCCGACGGCTTCTCCCTGAGTATCGATGAGGATGATGCCGTCTTCGATAAGTTCTTGAATTTTATCCTCGATTAAGCTTACCCGCTCGAACCTTTCTTCGATGGCTTTCTCCACATGCGACCTGGTGACAAGGCTCTGTCCCTCTTTTTTCGCCCAATAATTAGCTTCCCGGATGACGTCAGCCAGGATGTGAAATCGAGTGGACATCTTTTTCTGGCGGCCGGCCAGACGCACCCCGTATTCGATGACGGCGGCAATTCCTTCCCGGTCGAAAGGCAGGAGTTTATCTTCGTCGCTGATCTTGCGAATAAAGCGGGCGTAGTCAATCACTGCTTTATCCGTCTTGAGCATTTCGGAGTCGAACTCAGCCTTGACCTTGAAAATTTTCTTAAAGTCCTCATCGAGATAATAAAGCAGGTCATACAGGGGAGCATCGCCGATCATAACCACTTTAACCTGACAGGGAACAGCCTGCGGTTTGAGCCGGGTGGTGGCGATGAGCAAAAGCGGCGGGAAATTCTGGATTTCAAACAGCTGGTTTTTCAGGCTTCTTTTTAACGTCACCCAGACCCCGGGCTCGATAATAGCATCAAGGGCGTTCATCACTAAGTAGCCGCCGTTGGCCTTAAGAAAAGAGCCAGCCTTGATTTTAGTAAAATCAGTCTGCCACAGGCCTGTCCGGGTCAAAGTAGCTTCGATTGACCCGAAGAGGTTGCTATAAGTCGGGTTGGTTTCGATTACCACCGGCGCGCTCGAAAGGTCGGCGTTATCAACCAGAAGATTAACCCGGTAGGGAAGGAAAATATCTCCGAGTTCCCGTTCTTTTTCTTCTTTCTTCTGGTCCTTAAACAGGTCGAGGTTGGCGACCAGGCTTTGCTCCACTTCGCTGAGGTATTCGGCCACGGCCGGGAAGGCGAAGCGAGACTTTATCTCGTTGATGGCTCCGCGGATAATCGGCGTGATGGCCTCCGAGTCCCAGTTCTTCAGCAGCGCCCTGGTTTCTTCTTCGATTTCCCGCAGCCTCTCGAATATCTTTTCCAGTTCAGCCGTAAGGGCTTCGTACTTTTCTTTGAGCTTTTCCAGGTCTTCGGCGGAAAATTTCTTTTCCCTGACGAGGCCTTCGAGCTTGGCAAACGGGACCGGCCGGCCGTCGATTACCGGGACGAGGTCTGGCTTGACGAAAAGCCCCATCTGCACCTGGATGACGGAAAAGCCCTGCTCGGCGACTTCCGCTTCGAACCGCTCGAGGATTTCCTTCTGCTTGCGCTGCTGGGCTTCGACGATAGCCTCTTTGCGGTCGGTGTAGTACTTGCTCTTAAGGAGTTCGGGGATGTTAATGCTGAGCATTTCGACCAGGTTTTCCATCGCCTGCTTGAACAGACGTCCCTGACCGGCAGGCAGCTGGAGCAAAATCGGCTCGTCCGGGGTTTTGAAATTATTGACATAAAGCAGGTCGGGAGGGATAGTTTTCCCCTTCTCTAATTTTTCCAGGAGCTGTTTGATGGCGGTCGTGCGGCCGGTGCCGACCATCCCGGTGATAAAAATGTTATAACCGACGCTCTTTACCTCGAGCCCTGTCTGGATGGCGCGGATGGCGCGGTCCTGGCCGATGATCTCTTCGCAAGGGCTGCACTCCTGCGTGGTCTCAAACGGGATTTTTTCGACGGGGCACCGCCAGCGGAGCTGGTCAGCTGGAAGGGTGACGAAGTTGGTTTTCTTTTTAAGCATGGCCTTCCCCTTTAATGATATAAATCTTCATTCTATTACCATATCAAGCCAAGAATTCCAAGTCAAAAACCGGTAATAAAGAACTTAAAACCATTTGGCTGCCAACTTTCTGCTGATCATTTTTTTATTTTTTCTATTTTATAATTTTATAGACTTTGTATTTTTTAGGCCCCAACCTGAAGGGCTCCCTGGTGAGGCTTGTTTTAATGCACCGTCCTTTTTTGCTCTCCCTCAGGCCCTGGGCGTCTCTGGCTGACGCTGTGGCCAGGGGAGAAATAAAAAAGTGAAAATGGCCAAATCTTTTGTTAAAATAAGGGAAAATTTTTAAAGGCAGGCCAAAATGCTCGAGGTTCAACCCGTCAGTAATAAGAAAGAGCTTAAGGAGTTTATTCTCTTTCCCTGGAAAATTTACCGCGGGGACCCCAACTGGGTACCGCCGCTCATCATGGACATGAAAGAAAAGCTCGACCGCAAAAAGCACCCTTTTTTTGAACATGCCTCGATGGAGCTTTTCTTGGCCCGAGATGGAAGGGAGGTGGTCGGCCGGGTGGCCGCGGTATGCGATGATTTGCACAACCAGGTGCACCAGGAAAAAATCGTGTTTTTTGGGCTGTTTGAAAGCATAAACGACGAGGCCGTCGCCCGGAGCCTGCTCGAGGCGGCCGCCAACTGGGGACGCGAGAGAGGGATGAAAGTCCTTAGGGGACCGATGAACCTTTCGATGAACGATGAGTGCGGCCTTCTCATCGAGGGTTTCGACTCGCCGCCAGTCATCATGATGCCTTATAACCCCCGGTATTATGTCGATTTAATGGAGAAATGTGGTCTTGAGAAAGCCAAGGACCTCTACGCTTTTTACCTCACCCGCGACCATGAGGTGGCGGCCAAGGTCAAGATGATTGTCGAAAGAGTCCAGAAGGAGATGAAAGTGCGGTTGCGGCTCGTCGACATGCGGCACTTAGAAGAGGAGGCCAGGAAAATTCAGGCCATTTATAACGAGGCCTGGTCCCGGAACTGGGGTTTTGTCCCCTGGACAGAAAACGAGATGAAGCACATGGTAAAAAGACTCAAACAATTTGCCGACCCCCATCTGGTCATTTTTGCCGAAGACCAGTCGGGCAGGCCTGTCGGTTTCGCCTTTGGACTTCCCAACTACAACGAAGTTCTAAAAAAGCTCAACGGCCGGCTTACGCCCTGGGGGATTGTTCAATTTCTGTGGTTACGGAGGCGGATTAAAGGCATGAGAGCTGTTGTTTTTGGCGTCGTCCGGGATTACCAGCACACAGGTTTAAGTTATCTTCTGTATTCTGAGCTCGAAAAGAACGCCCTCCGCCGGGGGTATGAGTGGGGGGAGATGTCCTGGGAGCTCGAGGATAACGAGCCCATCCTTAGGTTCAGCGAATCGATTGGCGGCAAAATTTATAAAAAATACCGCATTTATCAAAAAGCCATCGAATAAAGGAGGGGAAGTGGAATTCAAAAACTTACTTTTGCGCCAGGCTGATGGTTTAGGCTGGGTTACGGTAAACCGGCCGGACAAACTCAACGCCCTAAACCGAGAAACAGTCGAAGAACTCATCCAGGCTTTTGAGAGCTGGCGGGATAATGAAGAAGTCCTGGCGGTGATTCTTACGGGCGCGGGCGAGAAGGCTTTTGTCGCCGGGGCGGATATAAGCGAATTAGCCGGTCTGGATGAGCCTGATGGCCGCGATTATGCCCGGAGGGGACAGGAGTTGACTTTAATCATTGAGAATTTCCCGAAGCCTGTGCTCGCGGCGATTAACGGGTATGCTCTCGGGGGCGGGACCGAGCTGGCGATGGCCTGTCATCTGCGGATAGCCGCCGAGACGGCCAAGTTTGGTCAGCCCGAGGTTAAACTCGGGCTCATTCCCGGGTTTGGCGGCACCCAGCGTTTGGCCAGGCTCGTCGGCAAAGGCCGAGCTCTCGAGGTCATTCTTTCTGGCCGGATGGTTTCGGCGGCCGAAGCTTTGAGCTGGGGTCTGGTCAATCGGGTTGTGCCGGCCGATAAACTCATGGCCGAGGTCGAGGCTCTCGCCCGGGAGATAATCAAAAATGCCCCCCTGGCTTTGGGTCTGGCGATAGAAGCCATCAACCGAGGCCTTGACCGGCCGCTCGAGGAAGCCCTGGATATTGAGGCTGAACTTTTTGGCCAGGCTTGCGCCACCGAAGACGCCAGGGAAGGGACCTCGGCTTTTCTTGAAAAGAGACCTGCCCGTTTCCGGGGGCAATGAGAGGTGAACCATGAAAACCTATGAAGGCCAACTCCAAGCTAAGGGCTGGAAAATTGGCATCGTTGTCAGCCGGTTTAACGATTTTATTTCTTCCCGTTTATTAGAGGGAGCCCTCGACGCCCTCCGACGTCTCGGTGCTGTGGAGGCCGATATTTCTATTTATAAGGTTCCCGGAGCTTTTGAAATTCCGGTGGTCACTAAAAAACTCGCCCAATCCAAGACCGTCGACGGGATTATTTGTCTCGGCATCCTCATCAGAGGCGACACACCGCATTTCGATTTCTTGAGTGCTGAAGTGACCAAGGGAATCGCCCAGATTGCGATGGAAGAAGGGGTGCCCTGTTCCTTCGGCGTCTTGACAGTCGAAAGCATCGAGCAGGGAATCGAACGGGCGGGGAGTAAAGCCGGCAACAAAGGGTTTGATGCTGCCATGTCGCTTGTCGAGACGCTTAACTTGCTCCGGGCCGCCAAACTCAGTTGACGGAGAGGACGAAGTGGCCCATGGGCCGGAGAAGAAAAGCTCGGGAGTGCGCTCTCCAGATGCTTTATCAGCTGGAGTTCCACGAGAATGAATTAGAGGAGGTTCTGGCCGATTACTGGGCGCGGCACCGAGCTTCATCCGAAATAAAAGATTATGCCAACTGGCTCGTCCGGGGGGTTTTTGACCGGCTTCGCCCCCTGGACGAGGCCATCCAGGAAGTTTCCGAGCGCTGGCGCCTGCCGCGGATGACGGTCGTCGACCGGAATATTCTTCGTTTGGCCGCCTATGAACTCGAGGCCGAGCCGCACCTCGAACCGGCCATCGTGATTAACGAGGCGGTTGAGATAGCCAAGAAATACAGCGGCGAAGAGGCGGCTCATTTTGTTAATGGCATCCTCGACGCTTTACGCAAAAGAAGAGAAGCCAAGCTTCAGGCAAAAGCTGAGGGCTCTGAGGCTGAGGGGAAGGGCGGCGGAAAAACGGAGGAACACCTGGAAAACAAAAACAAAAACAACAATAAAAATAAAAAGAATTAGCGCCTGTGATTCGGAAGCATTCAACCTAAGGGGAAGATAAAATGGACCCGAAACCAGGGACGCCAAAAGAAGAAGGCCTCGCGGCTGAAAGCGCGGGCGAACAGGAAATCATCCGACGGGAGAAACTGGCTAAGCTGAAACAAAGAGGCGTCGACCTTTTTCCTTACAGCTTTCCCTGGACCCATTCTGTTTTAGAAGTGGTCAGCCAGTTCGCTTCGAAGACGAAGGAGGAATTAGAGGCCAACCCGGTCGAGGTCAGAGTCCCTGGCCGGATTATGGCTATTCGGCGGATGGGCCGGGCGACTTTTTTTCATATCGCCAACAGCCAGGCCAGGCTCCAGGGTTATCTGCGGGAAGATGTTGTCGGGGAAGAAGCCTACGAACTTTTCGACCTTTTTGACATCGGCGATATCGTCGGGCTCGAAGGCTCGTTGTTTCGAACGAGAACGGGCGAGCTTACGGTCCTGGTGAAAAAGTTTAAGCTCCTGGCGAAGTGTTATCATCCGCTGCCGGAGAAATGGCATGGCCTTCAGGATGTCGAACTCCGCTACCGGCGCCGCTACCTTGACCTGATCATGAATCAGGAAGTAACCCAGGTTTTCCTGCTGCGCAGCCGGATGATAGCCCTGATCAGGCGGTTTTTTGACGAACGCGGTTATGTGGAAGTCGAAACGCCGATGATGCACCCGATCCCGGGTGGAGCCGCCGCCCGACCTTTCAAGACTTTTCATAATGCCCTGGGAATCGAACTTTACCTCCGGATTGCTCCCGAGCTTTATCTGAAGAGGCTGGTTGTCGGCGGGCTCGAGAAAGTTTACGAGATTAACCGCAATTTTCGCAACGAAGGGATTTCTTCCGAGCACAACCCCGAGTTTACGATGCTCGAATTTTACCAGGCCTACAGCGACTACTACGACATGATGGAGTTGACAGAGGAGCTTTTAACTTATTTAAGCCAGGAAATTCTTGGAAGCCAGGAGATTCGGTATGGCGACTATGTGCTTTCCCTCCGCCGGCCTTTTGCCCGGGTTAAGTTCAAGGAAGCGTTGCGGCAGTATAGCGGGTTGACCCCTTCCCGGTTTGATAACCCGGAGGAGGTTGTAGCCTTTGCTTCTGGCCTGGCGGCGGAAAAAAGCCGGCTAAGTTACGGTAAAGCCCTGGATGTCATTTTCGACAAGTGCGTTAAACCCCATCTTATCCAGCCGACCTTTGTCCTCAACCCGCCGCGGGAGATTTCGCCCCTGGCCAAAGCTTCCCGTGAGAACCCTGAAGAGGCTGAAAGGTTCGAGCTAATCATGGCCGGGATGGAGGTGGCTAACGCTTTCAGCGAGCTCAACGACCCAGACGACCAGAGAGCCCGTTTTGAGCAGCAGGCGGAAGAGAGAAGCCGGGGGGACGAGGAGGCGCATTGGCTGGATACTGATTATATTCAAGCGCTTGAGTACGGCCTGCCGCCGACTGGCGGGGAGGGCATAGGCATCGACCGCTTGGCCATGATCTTCGCCAACCGGAAGTCAATCCGGGAAGTGATTCTCTTCCCTCTCCTGCGGCCGAGGTAAACGGGCAAGATGGGCTATGAATTTTTTGTCTCCAGCCGGTACTTAGTCGCCCGGCGGAAACAGGCTTTTGTCTCCGTCATCACGGTCATCTCCGTCCTCGGGGTGACGATCGGGGTTATGGCCCTCGTCATCGCCATCAGCCTGATTACCGGGTTTCAAGAAGACGTCCAGGGAAAGATTCTCGGAGCTACTTCCCACCTGATGGTTTCTGACCTGAGCGGCGAGGGGATAGCAGATTATGAGCGCCTGGCCGAGGAAATCCGCAAGCTCGAAGGGGTGGTATCTGTTTCGCCCGTCGTCCACCAGCAAGCCTTGCTCTCCGGGTTTGCCGGAAGTTCGGGGGCGATGCTCCGGGGAATGGACCTCGAGAAGGAAAAAGAACAGGCCGCCTGGTTACAGAACCTCGAATCAGGCCGTCTTCCTTCATCCGGGGAGCCAGGTCTTCTCTTAGGGAAAAACCTGGCTGCCTCCTTAGGAGTCGGCGTCGGCGATTCAGTCTCGGTGTTAACCCCTTCGTCGCGGCTCTCGCCTCTCGGGTTGCTCCCGCGGTCGAGAAAAATGGTCGTTTCGGGCATATTTGCCACTGGTCTTTACGAGTTTGACTCGAGCTCGGCGCTTCTACCTCTTTCTGTAGCCCAATCTTTACTTCACTTGGACGGGAAGGTGACTCTGATTCAAATCAGGTTGAAAAAGATATTCGAAGCTCCGGCCATAGCCCGGAAACTCCTTGATATCCTGCCTCCCTCGCTTTACCCCACGACCTGGATGGAGCTTAACAAATCTCTCTTTTCAGCCCTTAAGCTCGAAAAGACGCTTCTTTTCCTGACGATCGCCTTAATCGTCCTTGTTGCCGCTCTGAATATCATTGCGACGCTCATCCTGATGGTGATGGAAAAAACCCGGGATATCGGCATCCTGGTAGCCCTGGGCGCCACGTCCCGGAGCATCAAGAAGATTTTCTTTTTCCAGGGAGCGATGATTGGAATACTGGGGACGGCTCTCGGCGTGGGGTTGGGGTTGCTGTGGTGCTACCTGGCGAATACTTTCGAGTTAATCAAGGTGCCGCCTGATATCTACCAGATTGCCTACGTTCCTTTCAGGCTGCGAGTTTATGACCTCGGGCTGATAATCGGCGTGAGTCTTTTGATTACCTTCCTGGCGCCGGTTTTTCCGGCACGGCGGGCGGCCAGGGTCGACCCGGTGGTGGCTTTACGGTATGAGTAAAGTTAACAACAAGTTAGTTGAAGTCCGCGGGCTGGTCAAAGTCTACCCGCTGCCAGACGGCGAGCTTCGAGTCCTCGACGAGCTTGATTTTAGCCTTGACCGGGGGGAGATTGTGGCTGTCATGGGGGCCTCGGGAGTCGGGAAGACTACTTTTTTAAACATTCTTGGCGCCCTCGACCGGCCGACTTCCGGCTCGGTTTCGTTTGAAGGCGAGGAGCTCTTCTCGAAGCCAGAGAGCGAGCTGGCCCAGATTCGCAACAGCAAAATCGGTTTTGTGTTTCAATTTTTCCATCTTCTTCCAGAATTTACGGTTGTCGAGAACCTCAGTTTGCCGCTTCTTATAGCCGGCCTTCCCAAGAAAAGGGCCCTCGAGCAAGCCCGCACCCTTCTCGCCGAGGTCGGTCTGGAGAAAAAAGCTAAGGTTCATCCGAACCTGCTTTCTGGCGGCGAGCAGCAGCGAGTGGCCATTGCCCGGGCGCTGATTGCTTCGCCCCGGCTGCTTTTGGCTGACGAGCCGACGGGAAACCTCGACTGGAAGACCGGCGAAAGGATTATGGAGCTTATTCGCCAGCTCCACGAGCGAAAGGGGCTGACTTCAGTCATCGTCACTCATAACGAGAAGGTGGCCAGCTTTTGCCGCCGCGTTTATCAATTAGAAGCCGGCAAACTGAAACCTCTCGCCGGCGTCTGAAGTTTTCCGTATTGAGGCTTCTCCCCGCAGCTGGAGCAGCCGAGAAGAGAGCTTGTAGATAGGCCGACCTGGCCCATCCGCCTCTTTTGAAAAAGGAAAATGATTATGCTATAAGGAAAGAGAGATGAAAAAGCTCGTTCTTTGCCTGGTGTGGCTGCTTTTTCCCTTAATTCTTTTTGGCCAGGAAATAATCGAAAAAATCGAAATCTACGGCAACGACCGGGTTACCCGAGAGACGATTCTTTATTACCTTTCTTCCCGCGAGGGCGGCTATTTTAGCGAAGAGGTCCTGAAGAAGGATTTTAGGGTTCTTTGGGGCACGGGCTTTTTCAGCAACCTGCGAATCGAAGCCGATGAGGGAGAAAAGGGGAAGATAGTCAAGATTTATGTCGAAGAAAACCCGGTAATCCGGAATATTACCTACAAGACAGGAAAAAAGGTCAAACAGGACGACATCACGAATAAGCTCAAGGAAAAGGACGAGTACCTCCTTCCTTATTCTTATTACAGCCCGCATAAAATTAAGAAAATCCAGAAAACGATCCTCGACTTGCTGGCGGAAAAAGGGCTTCAGGCAGCCAAGGTCGACGTCGAGACAGAGCGGAAGGGAAAAAACGAGGTTGAACTTATTTTCAAGGTGGAAGAGGGGCCGAAGCTGAGGATTGCTGACGTAGTTTTTGTCGGCCAGCCGAAGCTTCCTGCGAGCCTCCTGCGGGAAGCGATGAAAACCAACCAGGCCCACGGCTTTTTCTCCTGGGTGGCGGGAAAAGACGTGTATAAGGAGAACAAGCTGAGTGAAGAGGCGGAGAACATCCGCAAACGTCTCCAGGAATACGGCTACATGGAGGCTTCGGTCGGCGAGCCGCGGCTCGAAGAGGTGACGGAAAGGACTGTTTTTTTAAAGAAACAGAAGATGATGCGGGTTGTGATCCCGGTGGAGGCTGGCTACCGGTATGTCGTCGGCGACATTAAGGTTGAAGGAAGCAAAATCATCCGGAAAAGTTATCTGGAGAGCCTGATTAAGCTCCGGCCGGGAGAGGCTTATAACACCAAGCTCCGAGAGAAGGCGGTGGAGAAGATGGGCGAGGTCTACCGGGACGCCGGGTTTCTTTACGCCCAGATTATTCCAGTAGAAAATCTTGACCCGAAAAACAAGGTCGTTAACCTGACCTTTTCCATCCAGGAAGGCGAGCTGGCTTTTCTGCAGAGGCTCGAGTTCCGGGGAAATACCTTTACCAAGGATAAAGTTATCCGGCGGGAAATGCTCATCCGGGAGGGCGACCCCTTCCGGTTAGCTCTTTTTAAAGATAGCTTGCTCCGAATAAAGCAGCTTGGCCTGGTCGACCTCGAAAAAGACCCTGACGTAAAACCCGACCCTGATAACCCGACGCAGATTAACGCCACGATCAACGTTAAAGAACTGCAGCGGAACAACATCCAGTTTACGGCTGGTTACAGCGGTTATGAAGGAACTTTTGTTGCCCTGAGTTATTCCACCGTCAATTTCCTCGGCACGGGCGAGACGCTGGAAGTTACGGCCCAGTACGGCAAGCGAATCAAGAACTATGTTTTTGGGTTCACCGAGCCCTATATTAAAGACCTGCCGATTACTGTCGGGTTTAACATTTACAACCGCTACCTGATTATTCCTTATCTTTATGACCAGAAGGCCAAAGGAGTTGACCTCCTTTTTGGCGGCCGGATAAAAGGCTACTGGCGGGCCAACCTGAATTACAGCTACCAGTTCATCGATATCAAGCCTCCTTCGGATACAGAGAGCGCTTATTATTTTTATGACCCGTATTATATCGGGGTTTATGGCTGGGGAAGGTATAAAGTTAGCAGCCTGATGCCGACCATTTATCGTTCGACGGTCGACAGCCCGCTGACACCGAGCCGAGGGACGATGTACTTAGCCGCCATCAAGCTGGCTGGCTCATTTCTCGGCGGCGAAGTCGACTTGATTAAGCCGCATTTCGAATGGACATTTTTCAAGCCGCTTTTCTTTAACCATGTCCTCGGGCTTCATCTTGATTATGAGTTTGTCAAACCCATCGGTAGCTCGCAAGTGCCGTTCTGGGAGAAGTTCTATCTCGGCGGCGAGAGGAACCTCCGCGGCTACGAGATTTATTCCATCGGTCCGCGCAGCGAAAAAGGAACCAACCTCGGCGGGGATAAATCTCTGGTTTTTAACGCCGAGTACATTATCCCGGTTGGTGGGCCGCTTTATTTAATCCTTTTCTACGACCGGGGAAATGCTTATGCCCTTAACCAGAAAATTTCTTTTAAAAACACCTACACCTCGACAGGGTTGGAGGCGAGAATCTTTGTCCCGGCCCTGCGAGTTCCCTTCCGGCTGATTTTTGCGTATAATAACCCAACTGTTTATAGCGAAGAGTCTCGGTTTGCTTTTCGCTTTGCTATCGGCACAACTTTCTGAGAGAAGGAAGAATTTCGCCTGATTTCAGGTGTCAAAGGAGGCATAAAGATGAGGAAGAGGCAAGTCATAGCCAACACGGTTCTGGTCGTTTGCCTGCTCGCTACCGGTTTTTCGTTCGGGTTCGCCCAGGGAAAGATTGGCGTGGTTAATTCCCAGGATGTCCTGGAGAAGTCGATTGAAGGGAAAAGGGTTATTGCCCAGCTCCAGGAACAGGATAAGAAGAATCAGGACCAGTTAGCCAAACTCGACGAAGAAATCCGCAAGCTCGAGACCAGGCTGAACACCCAGCGGTTGACCCTTACCGAGGAGGCCGCCCTCCAGCTCAATTCCGACCTGACCAAAAAGAAGACCGAAAGAACCCGGTTATCAGAAGACATGGCCCGGGATATGCAGGAGATGCAATACCGGCTGTATACCAGGCTGCAGAATGAGTTGATTCCTATCATCGAGCAGATAGGCAAAGAAAAAGGGCTTGACCTGATTTTTGACCTGGCCCGCTCGGGCGCGGTTTACGTTAACCCGGCTATCGATATTACGGAAGAAGTCATCAAGCGCTACGATGCCATTAAAACCAAAAAGTAAACTTCGAGTTCGGTCGGTTTGACCATGATTTTTCGGGCAAAATGATTAAAGTCGAGGAAATTTTCCGCTTCCTGCCGCACCGGTACCCTTTTCTTTTTGTCGACCGGGTTTTAGAGCTTGAAAAGGGCAAGTCGATCGTCGGGCTCAAGAACGTCACGGTCAACGAGCCCTTTTTTCAGGGGCATTTTCCGGGTAAAAAGATCATGCCCGGTGTGCTTATTGTCGAGGCCATGGCTCAGTGCGGCGGGATTTTGCTTTATCATTCCATACCCAACCCGGAAGGGAAGTTTGTCGTCCTGAGCAAGATTGACCAGGCCCGGTTCAGGCGGCCGGTGGTGCCTGGAGATACGTTGCGGCTTGAGGCTGAGCTGGTTAAACTCCGTCAAAAGTTCTGTCAACTAAAAGCGCGGGCCTTGGTGGGAGAAGAAATTGTGGCCGAGGCCGAGATCCTGGCTTCGGTCCTGAACGACCAGGAAGTAGACGAGCTTGGCTAAACCGATAATCCATCCTTCAGCTTGGGTCGACCCATCCGCTGAAATTGAAGAAGGGGTAGTGGTCGGCCCTTTTTGCGTCATCGGGAAAGGGGTGCGGATTCGGCGGGGGACCAGGCTCGAAGCGCATGTTATTATTAAGGGAAACACGGAAGTGGGAGCGGATTGCCTCTTTTCTCCCTATTCGGTTATCGGCACCGAGCCGCAGGATGTAAGTTATCAAGGCGAAGAAACCAGGGTCGTCATCGGCAGCCGGAATATTTTCCGGGAATTTATCACCGTCCACCGAGGAACGGTCAAGGGGGGTGGGGTAACCAGAATCGGCGATGATAATTATTTCATGGCCTATACCCATATTGCCCACGACTGCCAGGTGGGTAACAAGACTGTTTTTATCAACGGGGCGACCCTTGGCGGCCATGTCCTGGTGGATGACTATGCTACTGTAGGCGCTTTCTCCGGCGTGCATCAGTTCTGCCGCATCGGCAAGTATGCCTTTGTCGGCGGGTTTTCCGTGATTACCCAGGATGTGCTGCCTTTTTCCCGGGTGGCGGGGATGAGGCCGATTAAGTTCTACGGAGTTAACGCCGTTGGTTTGCGCCGGAACGGCTTCTCCCCCGAGAGGATTCAGGCGGTCCGGGAGATGATTAAAATTATCCTCTATTCAAACCTGAACACGAGTCAGGCCGTGGCCAAAATCAAGGAGGAAATCCCGGCGAGCCCCGACCGGGAAGAGATTCTCAATTTCATCGCGACCAGTCGCAGAGGGATAATAAAAAAGGTGGCGGAAGAGTGGGAGGCCGAATCGGAATAATCGCCGGCACGGGTAAATTCCCAGTCCTTGTTGCCCGGGAGCTGAAGAAACAGAGGAAGGAATTATTCGTCCTGGCAGTCGAGCCAGAAGCTGACCCTGAGCTTGCGGCGCTGGCCTCTGCCTTCCGTTATCTTCCGCCCTGGTCTCTCGCCGCTATCCTTGACTTTCTCGAAGCGAATAAGCTCGAGGAAGTTCTGCTCGCCGGCAAAGTCAACCCCGCCTGGCTGCTGAAGACAGAAGAATTTGATTCCCTCAGCCGCGGGCTTTTGGGCAAGTTCAGCCGGGTGACTGGAGCGGCGGTCATCCAGGGCTTTATTGATTTTCTCCGGAGTCAGGGGGTCAGAGTAAGCGACCCGGCGCCTTTCTTCGAGCGTTATTTTTGTCAGCCTGGGTTCCTGACACCCGAGGTTCCTTCCCAGGAAGCTTTGTCTGATGGAAAATTAGCCTTTGACCTTGCCTGCCGTCTGGCCGACCTGGAGATAGGTCAGGTGGCGGCGGTTAAGCGAGGCGTTGTGGTGGCGGTTGAAGGGTTGGAAGGGACGGATAAAATGATTGCGCGGGCAGGAGAACTGGCCGGCGAGGGAATTGCGGTGGCCAAGGTCGGCCGGAGCTTGCAGCAAACGGCTGTTGACGTCCCGGCCGTTGGCCTGGAGACGGTTCGCTCGCTTGTCGCTGTTAAGGCATCCTGTTTAGGCATAGAAGCCGGCAAGGTGGCTTTTTTTGACCAGGAAGAAGCCCTGGCCATCGCCAGACAGGCAAGATTAGCCATCTTGGCCCGCCCGCGAGATGCGGCCGAGGAGCTTAGCCATGGATAAGGTTCGGGTAGGCATAATCGGCGTTGGTTATTTAGGGACGCAGCATGCCCGGATTCTCTCTTACCTCGAAAACGCCGAGTTAAAAGGGGTGGCTGACGTTGATTTTAAGAAGGCCCTCCAGATCGGCAACCGCCATGGGGTGCCCTATTACGAGCGGTATGAAGAGATGCTCGACGAGATTGACGCCGCGATTGTGGCCACTCCTACCTCAGAGCATTTTTCGGTCACGATGAACCTGCTCCAGGAAGGAAAACATGTGTTGGTCGAGAAGCCGATCACTGAAACCGTCGAGCAGGGCGAGAAGCTGGTTGAAACAGCCAAGGCCAAAGGGTTAATCCTCCAGGTGGGCCACTTGGAGCGGTTCAACCCGGCGGTCGAGGCCGTCGAGAGCATGATTTCTGAGCCTCGTTTCATCGAAGTCCAGCGGCTTGGTTCTTTTTCCGCCCGGTCTCTCGATATCGACGTCGTCCTCGACCTGATGATCCACGACCTGGACATCATCCTGGCGATGATCCGCGACGAAGTTAAAAGCGTCCGCTCCTCCGGGATTCATGTGCTTTCAGAAAAGATTGATATTGCCAACGCCAGGATCGAGTTTAATTCCGGCTGCGTGGCCACACTCACCGCCAGCCGGGTTCACCAGGGCAAAGTGCGGAAATTGCGGATTTTTGAGCCGACAGTTTATTATTCCGTGGATTATATCGACCAGGAGGTCAAGGTTTTCCCGCTAAACGGTCGCCAGACCGACATTAAAACCTTGCGGATTCAGAAAGAAGAGCCGTTAAAAAGGGAACTCCAGAACTTCCTTTCTTCTATCCTCAACGGCCAGACGAGCAAGGTTTCAGGCGAGGAGGCCTTGCGGGCTCTCAAGTTAGCTTACACGGTCTTAAAAGAAGCGGAAATTTAGAAGCTTCACCCGAAATTACCTTTTGAGAACAAAAAGCGAATCATCCAGCCCGGAATTATAGACTACCCGCGAGATGGTCATCCGCTGGAATTCCTGGCCGTCATAGAAGGTGGTCATCTGGTGCGGGATGAGCGTTCCCTCGACCTGGCGATAGTCAGATTGGTACGTTTCTGCTTCGACCGGCAACCCGGTGAGAGCATTGATCGTCAGGCCTTTGGTTTTAACCGTGAGGTAAGTTTTCGGGTCGATATAAATATCAACAACGGTTCCGTCACTAAACGTCTGTTCCAGGACTAAATATTCGACGTCGTTTATTTTTTCTTTGCCCTTGAGCTTATAGGTAATCCCGTATTTTTCGGGATGAAGCAGGGAATCGTTCCCCATGGCCTGACGCTGGAATTCACGGCTTTGAGCCTCCGGCATCTCCTCGACGTTTCCCGTCTGCGGGTTAGTGAACCAGGCTCTTTCGCCGTCAAACACCTGGGTAATAGTCATGCCCATGATATCGATGTCTATCCTCATCTTGTTGGGTTCTTTCTGGTAAAGGGTGAAATTAGCGTTAATGCCCATCTGGATGATTTCCATCGTGCCGTTAATCGTCGTGTCTTTGATGGCGCCTATGGCCTTCTCCCCTCCCTGGGCTTCAATCCATTTAGCCCTGACTTCTTCGAGCGTCTGGCCGGCAAGAGGCAAGGAAAAAAGGCAGCCTGCAATGATAATTGCCACTAAAATTTTTGCTCTCATCTAACCTCCTTAAAAACGTGAAGTTTCTTCAGCTCTATTTTTTCCCCCTTGCGATAGAGGGTTTGCCACTTATTATATTACGTAGTCGCTATTATAAAGTTTCCTCCTCCTGGCTGCAATCATTCGCATTCAAGCGCGAAAAATATTACCGAAAAGTGGCCCGTTAAATAAAATGTTACCCAAATCCCCATAAAGGATAAGGTAAAATACTCAGAATGGGCGTGAGAACAGGAGAAGAGTATTTGAGGTCGCTGCTGGAGCGGGACCTTTTAGCCTGATTATCTCGCTAAAAGCGATGCTGATAAAAACGAACCAGGTTATCTCCTCCACCCTTTTTGTAATGCCGCTAAAATCGAACCAGTTGGCAAATGAAACCTGATAATCGCTCATTTTTTGTTGAAATTTCTCTTATTTTAGTTTTAAAACATCTTTCGAATTTTGATTAATTACCTCGCTATCTGAGTCCCAGCCGATGATTGACGATTGGCGTTATGCTTTCTTAGAACGTTTTTATCGCCCTATCAAGTCGGGCGGAAGGTTTTTGACTTTTGTTCTGGTGGGTGTTAATCATAGAGAAAAAAAGTTGCTCAACCTTAATTGGAATGTTCGCTTAAAATCTGGCTGAGGAGGCGATAATGCTTAGAATAAGCTTGCCGCTAAGAATTTTCTTCGGGTTAAGCTTATTATGCTGGCTGAGTAACTTTGGTTATGGCGTTGATAAAACCAAAGAAGTGGATAAGCTGTTTTCACCCTGGGACAAAACCACATCTCCAGGAGCGGCTGTGGCCATCATCCAGGATGGCGAAATAATCTACAAGCGCGGCTACGGAATGGCCAAGCTCGAAGATGACCTGGTCATGACTCCCTCGAAAGTCTTCGACATCGGGTCTGTTTCCAAGCAGTTCACGGCGGCTTGCATCGCCATCCTCAGCCTCGAGGGGAAGCTGTCGTTTGATGACGACGTCCGCCAATATATTCCTGAGCTCCCCCGTTATGAAAAACCGATTACCCTGCGTCACCTGCTTCATCACACCAGTGGACTACGCGATTATAACGCTTTGCTCTCGCTGGCCGGTTTCCGGCCTGACTCTGACTGCCCGACGGTCGAGGAAGCCCTGGAGATTATCTGCCGGCAAAAAAGCTTGAATCATCCGCCGGGCGAGGAATATTCCTATACCAACACCGGCTATTTTTTGCTCGGGCTTATCGTCGAGCGAGTTTCTGGAAAAAGTCTTAATCAATTCGCCCAGGAGCGCATCTTCCGTCCCCTCGGGATGAAAAACACCCTGTTTCAGGATAATCATAACCAGATTATCAAAAACCGGGCTTCCGGCTATTCTCCTGAAGGCGATGGGTTCAGACTGGAGATGAGCGCTTGGGATGAGGTGGGCGACGGCAACGTCTACACGACGGTCGAGGACCTTTATCTCTGGGACCAGGCTTTCTATAATTTTAAGCTCGGCCGCGAATTGATGGAGCTTCTCCATACCCAGGGGGTTCTCAACAACGGCCAGAAAATTGACTACGCGTTTGGCCTGGTTATCGGCAATTACCGCGGTTTGCGGACCGTGAGCCACGGCGGCTCCTGGGCGGGGTTCAGGGCGAGCCTGCTTCGTTTTCCCGAGGAGAGGTTCTCGGTTATCTGTCTTTCTAACCTGAGCACTTTTAACCCTTCCGCCATCAGTCTTAAAATTGCTGATATCTATCTGGCTGATAAGTTCAAAGAAGAGGCGAAGAAGACAAAGCCTCAGGAAATAAAGCCATTTCCTCTGGCGGAAAAGGCTCTGGCCGAAAAATGCGGCAACTATAAGGAATCCAAGTTCGGGATGTGGCTGAGCCTTTCTCTGGAAAAGGACAAGCTCAAGGCCGAGGCTGGTCGCCAGCAATTCCTGTTGACTCCTGTGAGCGAAACGACTTTCCAGGCCTGGGTGGGAGATTCCCTGGTGACGCTTGAATTTCGTCGGGACGAGAAAGGCCGGCTGGCGGCCGAGCTCACCGGAAGAGGGGGGGAGAAATATGTTTTCCTCAAGGCAGCTCCGCTTGGCCAGCTCTCCCTGGCGGCGCTTAAAGAATATGAAGGTTTTTACCAGAGCGAAGAACTTCTCGGAGCGGTTTACCAGGTTGTCCTGGATAAAGAGAACAAGCTCAGGATTAAGTTCAGGAACCCGCCCGAGGGAGCCATCAAACCCATGGCTCCAGACGAGTTTGCGGCCGACGGGATGAATTTTGCCTTCATCCGGCAAAAGAACAAAAAGATAACCGGGATGGCGCTGAGCGTCGGCCGGGCGGCTAACATCATGTTTAAAAAGGTGGAAAAAAGATGAGGCGGCGGGAATTCCTCGGACAAGCGAGCCGGCTGGCCCTTACCGCGGCCCTCGCTCCTCCTTCGACCATTTTTTCCTCGCTTTCGCTGTTTTCATCCCGTTTGGCGTCTTCCCCCGGCTCGTCCGTTTCTTCCGACCTTGACCTTATCATTAAAAACGCCACGGTCATCAACGGGCTGGCCGAGCCGGCTTTCCTGGGCGATATCGGGATAAAAGATGAAAAGATAGTCTTCATCCGTCATCTCGAGCCAAAAAAAGGTTTTCCGGGAGAAGCGCCTCGGCCAAAGGTCAGTCCGGAAGGTTCGTCCCGGGAAAGGCAGAACTCGGTGATCCAGGCGGATGCCGTCAACGCCAAGCGAATAATCGAGGCTGACGGCCGGGTAGTTTGCCCCGGGTTTATCGACATTCATTCGCACACTGGTGTTGAGCTTCTGGTGAACCGACAAGCCGAGAGCAAAATCAGGCAGGGTGTGACTACCGAACTCGGCGGAAACTGCGGGAGCTCTGATTTTCCGTTAAAAGAGGTTTTAACGGCGGAGGAAAGTAGATACTTCGACCGGCTGGGGGTGAGAGAGCGATGGACGGACCTGGCGAGCTTCAGCCGGGCTCTTCAAGAGAAGAAATTCAGCTTGAATTACGCTACGCTTGTCGGTCATGGGACGGTCCGCGCATATGTGATGGGCGAGGCCAAACGAGAGCCGTCTGAGGCGGAGCTGGCCGAGATGAAGAAAATTGTCGCCCAGGCGATGGAACAAGGCGCCTTCGGCCTTTCGACCGGGCTTGAATACACGCCGAGCGGGTTTGCTGAAAGGGAGGAGCTCGTCGAGCTTTCCCGGGTGGTAGCCGGTTACGGCGGGTTTTATGCCACCCACATCCGGAGCGAAGATAACGAAGTCATCGAAGCTCTGGGCGAAGCCATTTCGATCGCCGCCGAGGCTCGCCTGCCGCTCGAGGTCAGCCACCTTAAAGCCTGCGGCCAGCGCAACTGGTGGAAGATGCCTTATCTTTTTGACCTCATCGAGAAAGCCAGAGAAAGAGGCGTCGAGGTGACGGCTGACGCTTATCCCTATACAGCGTACAGCACAGGTTTAACCGTCTTCTTTCCCTTCTGGGCTTTTGCCTCGGGCCAGGAAGAATTCTTGCGGAAGCTTCAGTCGGCCGAAGAAAGACAGAAGATGAAGGCAGAAACCGAAGCCAAGCTTGGCGGCATGCCCTGGGAAAACGTCCTTATCGTCGACCTGAGGACAGAAAAGAACCAGGGCCTGATAGGCAAAAATATCGCTGAGGCTGCCAGAGAAAGAGGGCTTGAAGCCTTCGAGTTTGCCTGTCAACTTCTTTTAGAGGAGAAAGCCGACGTTTCGATTGTCGGGTTCGGGATGAGCGAAGCGAACACCGTGGCCACCCTTCGCCAACCATACGTCATGGTAGCCTCGGACGGCTCGGCCTTAGCTCCTTACGGCCCGCTTCATCGCGGCCGGCCGCATCCGCGCAACTACGGCACCTTTCCCCGGTTTCTTGGCTATTATGTTCGCAACCAGAAAATCCTCAGCTTGCCGGAAGCAGTCAGGAAAATCACTTCTCTCCCGGCGAGCAAGTTAGGCCTTAAAGACAGGGGGGTAATAAAGGAAGGTTACTTCGCCGACCTGGTTATTTTTGACCCGGAGAAGATTACGGATAAGGCTACTTATACTGACCCGGAACAATATCCTGAGGGCATTGATTACGTCATCGTCAACGGGCAGGTTGTCATCGAGCATGGCCAACACACGGGTGTCTTTCCCGGAAAATTCCTTTATGGCCCGGGGAGGCGGGCGTCGCGGTGAAAAAAAATCGCGCTCTTCTAGCTTTTTTGCTTTTTGGACTGATTGTTCTCGTTAGTCTGTTTATTCTTAAACCATGGTCCTTTCTTCAAAATAAAATCCTGACTCCAAGAAAAGCCTTTATTCCGGATGAGCTGAAGGATAAGCTCAACATCGTCCTGTTCACCATCGACACCCTCCGGGCTGACCACCTCGAATGCTACGGTTATGACCGTGTGAAGACACCGAACCTTAACCGCCTGGCCGCCGAGGGGGTAAGGTTTGCTGATTTCATTTCTCAGGCGCCGCTCACGTTGCCGTCTCACTGTTCGATTTTTACGGGCACCTATCCGCTTTTTCACGGTGTCCGGGATAACGGCGGTTTTTATCTCGACTCGAAACATGTCACCCTGGCTGAGAGGCTTAAAGAAAAAGGCTACCAGACCGGCGCCTTTGTCGGCGCTTTTGTCCTCGATTCCCGCTGGGGGCTTGACCAGGGGTTTGATTATTATTTCGATAACTTTGACCTGACCAAGTACAAGCGAATCAGCCTCGATGCTGTCCAGCGCCGGGGAGACGAGGTCATCGGCGAAGCCAGGCGCTGGATTGAGGCAAATGTCGGCCAGAAGTTTTTCGCCTGGATTCACCTTTATGACCCGCATACCCCTTACGACCCGCCTGAGCCGTTTAAAACCCAGTACGCAGGGAGAATGTTCGGTTTGTACGACGGCGAAATTGCTTACGTCGACCAGCTTATCGGTGAGTTTATCGAATTCATGAAGGCCCGCGGGCTGCTCGAAAAAACTCTGGTAATCATCACGGCCGACCACGGAGAAAGCCTGGGCGAGCACAGAGAAAGCGCCCACGGTTTTTTTATCTACGACGCTGTCCTCCGTATTCCGTTGATAATCAGGTTTCCCCAAAAATCCGGAATCGAAGGGGTGGTTGTTTCGGCCCAGGCTCAGAGCATCGACCTTATGCCGACAATCTTAGAATTGGCGGGGGCGTCTTTTCCTTCGTCAGTTCAGGGGAAGAGTCTCTTGCCCTTGCTTGCCGGGAAAAAGAGTCGGGGTCGGCTGGCCTACAGCGAAACTTTTTATCCCCGGTATCATTATGGCTGGAGCGAGCTGCGGTCGTTGCGGAAGGGAAACCTCAAACTCATTGCCGCTCCCCGGCCTGAATTATACGACCTGACGCTCGACCCCCGAGAGACGGTCAACCTGTATACTAAGGAGAAAAGCTTAGCTCGGAAGATGAGCCGGGAGCTCGAGAGCCTGGTCAAGAAATACTCGAGCCCGGAGGCGGCCAGAGCCGTCGTCGAAAACATCGACCATGAGTCGTTGCTCAAACTGCAGACGTTGGGCTACATAGGCGCTTTCCATAACCTGACGAAGGATAAGCCTGGCCGGAGTTTAGCCGACCCCAAGGACAGAATAGAGCTTTATAACGAAATTAAGCTCGCTCAATTCCTGGTTTCCGAGGAAAAATTAGATTTGGCCGAGAGAAAAATCAGAGGCGTTCTCAGCCAGGACGCATCGATTCTGGAAGCGCGTTATTTACTCGGGTATCTTCTGGCCAAGCAGAAAAGATACGAAGAGGCAATCAAAGAGTTCCAGACTGCCCTGGACGATGACCCTGAGTATTACGAAGCAATTTTTGGCCTCTCTTTAGCCTATAAAGAAAGTGGTAGGGAAGAAGAGGCGATTCTCGGTTTTAAACGGATGCTCGACCTCGACCCGAGGGATACAAAACCTTATATCCACCTGGCCGATATTTACCAGGACAGGGGAGACCTGGAAGAAGCCACCCGCCAGATTCAAGCGGCCGTGGCCATCGACCCCGAGTCGCGGTATCTTCGCAACCGGCTGGGCGCCTGCTATCTGGCTCTTAAAAGATACGCTGAGGCCGAAAAGGAAATCAAACTGGCGCTTTCGATGGAACGAAGCCAGCCTTTGATGAACGCTCATTTCAACTTAGCGCTGCTTCATGAGGCCAGGGGAGAGGTTGAGGCGGCTATCGCCGAATACAGGAGAGAGCAGGAAGTCAGCCTTTATAACTGGCGGCCCGATTTTAACTTGGGGTTACTCTTCGCCAAGAGAAAAGAGTGGGCGCTGGCCGAAAAGGAGCTCAGAAGCTGCCTCACTAAGAATGAGGAGTACGGGCCAGCTTATATTTTTCTGGCGAAGGTTTTAATGGACAGCGGCCGCAACCTTGCCGAAGCCGAGAGGCTGGCTCTTCAGGGGCTCGAGTTAAAGCTTGAGGCGGCCACCCGCGTTTTAGGCCACCTCGTCTTGGCTGATATTTACAGCCGTCTTGGCCAGCCCGCGAAAGCTCGTTTTCACTTCGAAAAAGCCCGCGAGCTCCAGGCTAAGAAGCCGGCAGCAGGGAATTAAAACTGGAGCTTAACTCCGAGCTGGAAACGCCGCGGGTAGGGGATCCACATCGGCTCTTTGTAGCTCGAGCTCCAGACGTTGTAAGAACGCCATCTCGTGACCGTATCGTCGTTGAGCAGGTTAAAAACATCGCCAGAAATTCTCAACGTGGCTGTCCGGTAGAGGCTAAATGTTTTTTCGACTCGGAGGTTAAACAGGTGCTGGTCGTCAAACCGTTCCTTGCCTTTGGGCTCGGCTTGAATTCTGACGGTATAAGGCTGGTTCAGCCCCTTAATCCGGACAAACTTGAGGGTCGGCCGGCCTGACTGGTAGAGGTAGTTGGCGCTCAGCATGATATCAAACGGAAGGTTATAACCCAAAGAGACCTTCACTAACCAACGTTTATCCAGGTTCAGCGGCCCCTTGGCGTTAATTAACTGGTTAGGGTCAGTGCCGAATTGCCCGGTATACCACACGAGAGACTGGCTCATCCCGTAGCCGCCAGTAGCTAAGGAACTCAGGTTAAGCCCTTCGGCTTTCGACCAGGTTACCGAGGCGTTGAGCATCCAGTTGTTGGCGTAGCGCTTGTTCAGTTCAAGGATTAATCCTTTGTAGGTCTGGCCCCAGCCTTTGGGGTTAGTCAGCCAGTAGTCGAACTCGCCGCCCACCCAGTTCCAAACCTGGTAGGTCTGGCCGTTGTCGGGAGAGACCCGGTTGACTAACTCGTATTGCCCTCCCCGGTCTTCGTAGCCAAAGACATTCTTGCCGTCTTTATAGATAAAAGTTGCCATCACCGCCAGGTTGGCGCCGAGCTGCCGTTCGAGCCCGAGCGAAAACTGGTCGTAGTACGGGTTCTTGATATCAGGGTCCATGGTGTAACCGGCTTCGGTTGGCAGGACGTACCAAAGCTCCCACTTAGTGCCGTCCCACCAGTAGATGTATTTATCCGGCGCATTGGGTCCGGGCCATTCCCAGTTGGCGATATAGGGGTAGACGTAGTAGCGGCCATAAGAAGCTTTAAACAGCGTTTTCTGGTCGGAAGTCAGGGCAAAAGCCAGCCCGACACGGGGTGAGAAGGAGTTCCAGATGATGAGGTCGTCGATGCCGACCCCCTTTTCGCCCGTTTCTTTGAAATTATGCATCAGCGGGAAAGCGGGGATATAGGCGTCATGATGGTCAAACCGCAGGCCCAGATTGATGGTCAGACGGTTGCTCACCTTCCAGGAATCGTCGACAAATCCGCCGATGTTGACGACCGTCCCGCCGTAACGGTTGGTATCCCACTCATAAAGAAGGTAGGGCTCGCCGCCGAAGTCGTAGTAAAATTTCCCGCCGCCGTAGCCGCCGTAGGTGTCGCTCGTGCCGCGGTTAAACTGGACGCCGACCTTGAATTCGTGGTCGCCAGCCAGAAAATCGTCGGCAAAGTGAGTCAGCGTGGCGTTAGCCTGGTGGCGGGTAACTTTGTAAAACCAGGGCCACACGGGGCCGTTCGAAGTAACCCCGGTCGCCCCATCATAGTGAGGCGGGTCATAAATCGAGCCGCCAAAAGCCGGCTGGTAATCGTTCGGGCTGTAGTAACCAGAATACTTGAGCTCGAAGAACGAATCCTTGCTAATTACCCAGGTCCACATGGCCGTCCAGATATGCACAAGGTCGGTCTCACCCATGACCGTTTCCGGCATGGTGTAAGGGTCGGCAGACCCGGAGCCGTAATCCTTTTGTCGGTTGTACATCAGCACCAGCTTGTGGGCTTTGGAAAGTTGGGCTGACAGCTTGATGAACTGTTCGTGATGGGTGCTCTTGTAGGGATAATTGGGGTCGTCGCCAAAGTCGGAGGCTTTGTCCAGCGAGTTGTTGTAGACAGCAAAAAACCATATTCTGTCTTTAAGGATCGGCCCTCCGACAGTAAAGGCAAAGTCGTACCACTTCACCCGGTTAAAAGAATAGTAACCATCGCCGGTTGCCGGGTTGTAAGGCTTCGGGTTGTTATCGCCGGTGAGTGCCTTATACTGACCAAAATAGGCGGCGCTGCCGCTAAAGTTATTGCCGCCGGACTTGGTGACGATGTTAACCACGGCGCCGGCGAAGTTGCCGTATTCAGCCGGAGCGCCGATGCCGGTGATTTCGACTTCTTCGAACATATCCGGAACCGGCCACGACCAGGCCGTGCCGATCTCGGGGTTGCTCAGGTCAACTCCCTCGACGTACATCCCGTTTTCTTCAGAGTTCGACCCGTAGGCCGTGAACCGGGAAGAGCTCTCGCCGTGGCTGGTGGTGAACCCCGCAGTCTGGTTAACGATATCGAAATAGGTTGTGCGGGCGAAAGGAAGCTTTTCCAGCTGGATTTTGGAGTAGGTGGTGGAGATTCCCGAGCGGGTGACGTCAACTACTGGAGCGGTGGCCGTAACCGTAACGCTTTCTTCGAGAGTCGCCAGTTTGAGGGTGATATTCTCGACCGTGGTCATGTTGAGGGAAACGACGATTCCCGTGCGTTCGACAGTCTGGAAGCCCTTGAGCTTGAAAACGGCCTTATAAGTTCCAGGCGGGAGGTTGAGAAAACGGTACTCGCCGTCAGTCCCGGTAACCTGGGAATGAACCCCGCCGAGAAGCGAAGGGCTGGAAATCTCAACCGTGACTCCGGGAAGAGGCAGGCCGCTTTCGTCAATCACTGTCCCTACCAGGCGGCCGGTCAGCCTCTGGCCAAAAGCCAGGCTAACCGCAACGAGAAGAAGCAGGCCGCCCCAAAAAACCCGTTTGACCTGTTTTTTGTTAATCATCTCCCCTCCTTAAAAATCGGGATTAAAAATCGGGACATATTCTATATTTCCTATTTTCTTGTTTCCTGCATTCTCTGCCCGCCCGTCATACATAGGGATACGATTATGCATTGGAGGATAATCTTGGTTCCCCTTTTTTTTAGCTCCTGATTTCTTAATTTGCCGACCATATTTTTTTCCCAAAGCCATCTTGAAAAACAGGGAAATAACCTGTATTCCCTGCTTTTCCCTGAACATAAATAGCGATTTAACTGGCAATTCCCCATTTTCTTTGTTTTCTGGCTATATATTTTTCCCAAATATAATTCAATGTCAATAAAATTTTCCAATTTTCTTGATTCTTTATTAGAATTACATGCCATTGCGCCCGATTTTTATCTCAGCGGTTGAAATCTCGGCTTTCTGATTGAGACTTAGCTTTCCTTTTTGTTTTGTTTCGCTGATTTTGCATCTTTTGCTTTCCAGCCTTTTGGTTTTAAATCTATTGATTTTCTTAGTTCCATTTTCCTGTTTAATGTTTTTATTCTTGTTCTTTTGCTTTTCTCGTTTTTTTCCTTGTTTTTTCGTTTCCTCTGTCCTCGCCCTCGAGGGCTTGAGGTGGCGCTTTTCTTTTATCGCGGTTTGAGGTAAAAAGAGCGGTTTAGCCATGGTTTCGCCCGAGCGACGTTTGACTCTTTTTGACGCCACGATGATTGTGAGCGGCGCCATTATCGGCGCCGGCATTTTCATTAACCCCGCCGAGAGTGCCCGCTTTCTTGAAACTTCGAGCGAGCTTCTTTTCGTCTGGGCTTTAGCTGGCGTTATTGCTTTTATCGGCGGCCTCTGCTTTGCCGAGCTCGGCTCGCTTTTTGTTCATTCCGGAGGCCAGTATCTTTATTTCGAGAAAGCCTTTTCGCCGGCAGTCGGTTTTCTTTTTGGCTGGACTCTTTTTACGACCATCCAGACTGGTGCCATTGCCGCTGTCGCCATGACCTGCGCTCGCTTCCTGGCGACCTTCATCCCGCTTTCGGAAAAAGGCTCGGTCTTGGTAGCGGCAGCTATTATCTGGTTTCTTTCTTTCGTCAACTTCCTGGGGATAAAGCCGGGTAGCCTCGTCCAGAACATCTTCACGGTGCTGAAACTGGCCAGCCTGGCAGGCCTTGTCATTGTTTGTTTCTTCTTCCGGCCGCAGCCTCGAGCCGTTTTGCCTCTCGGACCGCTATTTCCCTCAGGCTTAAACTTTTTTCTGCTTCGCAACCTTGGGTTAGCCCTGATGCCTGCCCTTTTTTCTTATGGCGGCTGGCAGAACCTGAATTTTGTCGCCGGCGAGGTTCGTAATCCGAGGCGCACTCTGCCGCTGGCTATTATGGCTGGTGTTTCCCTGGTAGTCGGAGTTTATATTTTAACCAATCTGGTCTATGTTTCAGCGCTGCCCTTCGAGGCCATTAAGGGCTCGACGCGAGTCGCCGCTGACGCGGCCTATGCCCTTTTGGGGCCGATCGGTTCCCGGTTGATCGCGGCGGCCATCGTTATTTCAACTTTCGGGATAACGAATGTTTTCATCCTTACTGGTCCCCGCGTTTATCAGGCGATGGCCAGGGAGGGAGCTTTCTTGCCTCTCGCTGGCCGGGTTCATCCCCGTTACCAGAGTCCTTATTTTTCGATTTTTCTGCAGTCAGCCTGGGCTTCAGCCCTCCTGTTTACTAACACTTATAGCCAGTTACTCCAGTATGTCACTTTTGGCGACTGGATTTTCTTCGGTTTAGCGGCCGTGGCCTTAATCGTTCTCCGCCATCGCCTGCCGTCCCGACCAGATACCTACCGGGTCTGGCTTTATCCTTTTATTCCGGCGGTTTTTGCCCTCGTCTCGTTCGCCGTGGTGCTTAACGTGTTTGTGGCCTCGCCGGTGAAATCGCTCCTCGGCACGGGGATAATTCTCGGCGGTCTGCCGCTTTATGCCCTAACTAAAAGAAAATCCAACAGGGAGATGTGCGATGAAAATTGAACCTATCTATTATCTGGAGTGGGCCAAGTTTCCGGGCAAAGTTAGAATAAACCTCAGCCGGAGCGGCCTGCCCGACCTTTCTCTGGCTGAACTTCCGGTTAAGCTCGAGCTCAAGGACCTGGATATTAGCGGGCCGAATCCTTACGGATATCAGCCGCTAATCGAAGCCATCGCTAAGCGGTACGGCGTAAACCCGGAAGAGGTAGTTCCTACCCAGGGGGCCTCCCAGGCGATTTTCATGGCTTGCGCCTGCCTTGTTGAGTCGGGAAACATTGTGGCCGTGGAGAAGCCGGCCTACGAACCACTCCTTCGGACGCCGCAACTTCTGGGGAAACGGGTCGTGCGACTCGAGCGGCGAATGGAAAACGGCTACCGCATAGACCTGGATGATTTCCGGAAAGTTTTGGACGCGGGGGCAAAGCTCGTCATCCTAACTAACTTGCATAACCCGACAGGAGTCTGGCTGTCGAGAGAGGAGATTGGCCTTCTGGCGGCGGAGGCGGAGAAGGCAGGCGCCTATGTTTTTCTCGACGAGATTTACCTCGAGTTTCTCTCCGGAGTTGCCAGCCAGTCAGCCTTCGGGTTCAACGACCGAGTGATTGTTGCTTCTTCTTTGACCAAGGTCTATGGCCTAGGAGGGCTTCGCTGCGGCTGGGTTCTGGCGCCGAAAGAGATAGCCAGTTCTTTCCGCCGGCTGATGGATTACCTTATAGTCGAAGGCGTTTTTATCAGCGAAAAAATTGCCTCGCTGGTGTTTCCTCATCTTGATGAGATAAGAGCCAGGAGCTTGCCGGTCATCGAAAGGAATCGGCAGCTTCTCGTAGAATTCGTGGCCTCGGAGGAGAAATTGCGCTGGGTGGAGCCGGCCGGAGGGGTCGTCTGTTTTCCCCGACTGGTCGGCGGAAGAGGCAATGGCGACGAGTTCAGCTCCGAGCTTTTATCCGAGGCCGGAATAAGAATAGTTCCGGGAAGTTTTTTCGAGGCGCCGGAGCATTTCCGGCTTGGTTATGCTGTGCCGACCGAGACCCTTGTCCAGGCCCTCGAAGCCGTCCATTCGCTGCTGGCGCGCTGGTGAACCGGAAAGGGAAATAGGAATCAGGATAAGATCAGGATAAGAATAGAAGTGGGGATGCAGGGTTGAATGAACCATCCGAATTCGGCCCAGCATGCGGGGGAGCTGGCGAGGGCGTCAGTTATTTTTTCTAATCACTGCATGAGGTGGGGCAGGCCTGGCCATAAAAGAAGGCGATAAAAAAGAACTGGGGAGAGAAGAAAATAAGAGGCAAGAGGAAGTGAAGAGACAAGGGTAAAGGAAAGGAATAAAACTGATTAAAAAAGGATGGAGAACTGATAAAAATAAGTCCCTATGATAGATTGATTGCTAAATCTATAACGATGAAATAAACTGAGTAAACACTTAGCGATAAAGTAAATTAAGGCCAAGCGCGGGCGTGAGGCTTCAAATGCTAAATGAGGCGGTTGAAAGAAACGGAGGCGTGCAGCCGTGTTAGAATCGCGCCGGTGAAATAGATGTTGGAGTGAATAAGATGGAGTGAACAAGATGGAAAGCAAATACCCCTTGAGAAGAGAGCTGAGGTTCCAGGGAGGCTGGCGGCGCATTTTTCCCCTGTTGTTTTGGCTATTGCTCTCAGGCATATTTTTATTTTTGAATCCAAAGGACCTTGAGGCCGCGAAGCGCCCTCTCTGGGTTTCACTCGAACTGGGGCTTTTGCGGGCATCTTCAGCCACTTTGAATGACGAGCTCATCCCGCTTCTCAACCAGATTTTGTCCGACCTCGAGGCGGAAGCAAAAGACCTTGGGTTCAAGACCAGTTTTAGCCCTATGGGTAAGATAAATACAAGTTTAAGCGCCGCAGTAGAGGTCGAGACGCCCGTCTGGAACCAATTTTCCCTGGTTGCCGGAATTGGCTACTGGAAAAGGTCTGTCTTCGCTTCGGTTGAGGCCTCGGGCGAGCTGAACAATTTTTTTTATGGGCTGGAAGACTCTACCGGGGTCTCGATGCGGCTGATACCAGTGCGGGTTTCAGTTCGCGGGGAAAAGATGAGGGGGTTCTGGCGGTATTTTGGGGGGGTCGGGCTAACATGGGCGCTAGCCCAGTTTGAGTACACTTCTCGGATACAATTCCTTGACCTCATGGGGAGCCTCGAGGAAGATTACTTTCGGGAGAAAGCCCGCGGTCGGGCTATTTTGCCTCACGCCGAGGCGGGCGTCGATTATACCTGGCGCGAAAAGTTTCGCTTCGGGGTTATTATTAGAATTCCTATAGGAAAAATAAGCAAATTGAAGATTGTCGATTCTTCCGACCCGCAGGACCTTGGAGAGGAAGCTGTGTTTATCGACCAATGGGGTCGAGAACAATTCCTCTCTTGGGAGCTAACTGGTTTTCAAGCCAGCTTGGTCGTGCGCTATCTCTTTTAAGCTTCTTTAGAAAGCAATCGGCGATTTAGATGCCCGGAATATAATACCGCTGGTTAATCAGGTTGCCTCTCAAAATAAAAAGTAGCAGGGGAGCAAGACACAAACATCGAATGAATAAACGAATCACTTAACACGCAAGCCAACTTTTATTCCTTTCCTCTGGCGAGCCTGCCAAACTCCATAATTGCTCTGCTTGTCCTTTCCCAACCAACCAACCAACCAACCAACCAACCTACCTACCTACCTACCTGCGTGACCATCCCAGCACCGGGTCTACCCAAACTCACTCACTCATCAGGCTATAGATACGTACGTGCTTGCCTTTCTACTTAAACTCAGAATTTAATTTGGAGATGTCTATCTATTGGTTAAATAACGTTAACTTTCTCAGTTAAACCGTCAGGTAAATATATAAAAAGACATCCAGCCAGATAAATAAATTGACAAATTTTATAATCTCTTTGCCGTTTTATAAAAATAGCGAATTATAAATTACGTCGTTTAATTACGTCGTTTTGTTGCCCACCGTCTTCTGACCCATGAGGGAAATTAGGAAATATAGAATATGTCCCTATTTTTGGTAAATGTCCCCATTTTTATGTCCCGGTTTTGGGGGGACGGCGCCGCAGCCACTGCAGCCTTACGCGGTCCTGAACCTCTTCATCTATCCGGTCAACATCATGGCCGGCTGAACTCAAATATTTCAGATGAGCTTTAAGGTAGGCCAGCCCCTGGTTGCTCAGCCGCCTTAACCATTCCCCGTGGGCCGTTTCGTCCATCAATTCCGGCGTTTCTTCGATATAGGTTATTTGCGACCTCGGCGTAAGCCTTGTTTCCTGGGAGGAACGCCGGCGGGCATAAAGGTTGACGCCGTCTTCTACCTCGAGCTCGGCCAAGTGGGGAGACCAGCGGGTCGCCCAGCGATAATACCGGTCGTAAAATTTCTGGCTGCTTTCCGGCCACCCCGGCAATGATTTCATTTCCTCGATGATCATTTTTTTCAGCTCTTCGCCGGCTGTTTTCCAGGGCTCATAAACTTGCAGCCGAAGACTCCGGTAAAAAGCGAACCAGCCCTTGGGAATCCAGTAGTCCCGGAATAAGTAGGGCGAGTAATTCGAGAAGGGTTGGACCCATTCATGCGAAGGGTAGCCGTGAAGGTTGAGGTAGATATCCGGCTTCCAGGCCTCCTGCAAGCTGCGCCGGACGAGGGCTTCGGGCAAGATGGGGTTGTCCTGGCCGACAAGGGACCCGATGTCGACTCCTAAGGAGCTGTACCGGCCAGCATGGAGGCTGTGGTAAGGGGTGAGTTTCTGGAGTTCATAGGCCAGGGCGGCGCCGTCAGGGTTTTCCAGCGGCAAGAGAACCAGGTTAACTTGCCTTAACCAGGCCTGCCATTCCTCTTCCCGGGAGATCTTTTCTGCCAGTTTAAGCACGTAATTCGTGGCCGAGACTTCGTTCGCATGCTGTCTGGCTGAGGCAAAGAGCGTCGGTTTGAAGGTCACAAGCCGCGGTAGCGATACGTATATCGCTTGCGGCAAAAATCCCTCGATGACCGCAAGCTCGCGGCCCTCGTAAGAACGGCCGGCGATATAGCTCCGCAAAGGACCCTTCCTGGTTATTTCCTTAACCAGGCGAAGGCAGGCTTCGGGAGAGATGATTTCATCCGGAATGATTTCTCCCGCGGCCGGCCGGGTAGATTCAGGCGGAACCAACGCCTGGTGCGGCGCGGGTTTAACCGGTAAGGTTATTTCCCGCCGGAACTCTTTATGCTTCGCCCGGAGAACTATTTTTTTCAGCCCGGAAAAGACAAGTTTTTCCGGCAGAAGATTCTTGGCGTCAAGTGTCGCGTAAGCGTCGATGATGGATAAGAAATCGAGGTATTCAGACTCGGCCTCGAACTCCGCCTCGAAAGTTCCGTTTTCAATAATATTTTCTTTTCCGTTCCAGGTGAGACCGACGAGCCGGAAAGAGCGCGGCCTCAGCCGGGGGAAGGAAAGCCGCCTACTTAGGGTTTCGGTATGGCCTTTCTCTTTCCAGCTTAAAACCCCGGCCGGCGTCGCCGCTTTCCAATCTTCTAATTTAACTTTCACCTTCAAGGGTTTTCCTTCCTCCGAGGGATAAATCACCGGCATCACGTTTCCCGGAGCTGAGAGACGGGAGGTGTCTTCGGTGGCGTCTCTTTCCGGGAGCTCGATATCGGTTATCCCCCGAAGGTAATCGAGCGTGTCGAAGTAGATTTCGTCGTGAATCGCCTCCAGGGAGCTGACCATTTCCTCGTCCAGGTTAAGCCGGTAGTCGGGCTCAGAGGCTCTGATTTCGACCGAGAGTTGTTTAAAATAAGGCTGTTTGGCCGTGGTCGGCCGCTGGCCAGTCTTTTTCATCACATGCTGGTGGAGGGCGGGAATCACCTCTTCCTGGTAAAAACTCCAGAAATTTTCCAGGTCGCACGGAAATTTTTCTTCGACTAAGGTTTTCCCCCGGGTGCGCAGCCGGAGCCAACAAGTACTTACCTTAACCTGACCCCACTCGGGAAGGATTTTCCAGAAGGGAATTGTCCTGATGGCCGGAGTGAAATTATCCTCGAAGATGAGGTTTCCGGCCGGGTCGAAAGCTTTGACCTCGTAAACCGGGTCCGGTTCTGGCTTCAGTTCGAACTCGATTCGGTTGAGCGGCAGCTCCAGCGCCCGGGCCAAAATTTCATCCGCCGGATAAAGTTCATACAGCCAGCGGTTGGGGTCAGTGTAGAAACGCTTGAGCTCCCGCGGGTTGTCATCTTCTTTGGCCACCCGGATGAGGAGCCGGCCGCAGCCTTTGCCTTTAAGGCTGTTGGCCACGTCCTCGGTCAGCCAGAAAAAACCCTGTTTGTAAGCGCTCCGGACTCTGACCGTTGTCTCTTTAAGCCCGAGCTGGCCAAGCCTCGTCTGGATTTCCCGCTGGAGGTTGGTTCTTACGGCCGGGCTTTCGCTTACCCCGACTTCGACCTCGAGAGAGGCCGGGAGCGACGAAAGAGCTTTGATTTTTTCTTCGACCAGGCGGATGGCTTCCTCTCCTTCCCAGGGAAACTCCTTTTCCTTTTCCCAGATAACCTGGCTTTCCTTCATCCCTTCAGCCTTAACCTCGACCTTAGCTTGAGGGAAAAGTTTTTTGACCTCGGTGTCAAGCTCGGCGGCAAATGGTTTATTAGGCTGGGCGAGGGTGAGCTCGATTCTGAGTTCTTCGAGCTCGCGCGGCTTCGTCTCTTCCAGAATTTTCCGGAGCTGGCTGTAAAAATAGGCGTCAGCCGCCCCGAATTCGCCTTTCAGGAAGCCTTCGAGACGCCGCCTGACGTCAACCCAGCTTTCGTTTCCCGGGCCGTATTTCTGGAGCCAGGGAAAAGTCTGGCTGAAATAAGCGATGGTTTTTTCTAACCCCGAAGGGTCGCCGCCCAAAATGGCGACAGCACTCGAACGAGGAAACGCCTGGGAAATCAAGACGACGGCGCCTGTCCCGGGTTCAAGCGACGGAGGCTCGAACTTGCCCTGCTTGACCAGTTCTTCGGTCAGGCTGCTCGCTCCGACGAGAAGTGGGGCTAATAACGCCTGTTTCTCCTCGATTTCGTTAGCCGGATAAAAAACCGGAAAAGCCAGGCCGGCACTCTCTAAGGAGAGACGGATTCCCAGCAGAGGCAACCCGGACAAAGGCGCATCCGGGGGGACGATGACCGCACCCTCGAGAGAATCCGGGATGGTGTCGTTATTAGTATCCCCGTAGAGTCCTTTGGTCGTCAGTAACTCGAGAAGGTCAAAATCCCTTTGGGGGCCCCGCGTTGGCCGGCGGGCACGAAAACCTGGTGTCAAGAGCCTCCGGGGCATGCCCACCCGGTCTAAGGAAATAGATTCCTCCTTAGCCCCTGTTTGCCAGCAAAAAGTCAGCCGCCGGCAGCCGGCGAAAGAAAGGACCTCAGTCTGGTAGCCCCGGGCATGGTCCTGCCGCAAGGCCTCGAGGGCTTGGAAAAGTCGCCCAGCCAGGGCACTGTCTACCTGGCCTAAATCAACCCGGAGTTCTTTAATTTCTCCCAAGTCGTAGCGCAGCCTGGCAATCGATTCGTAGCGATGCTCAAGTTGAGGCAGGTCGTAAAAAATATCTTTTATCACCGGCCTGGGGCAATCGGCCGAGGCTCGCCGCAGGAAACGGCTGATTTCCTTCTCTAACCGCTCGTAGGTTTCGCCGTCCTCCAGCCCCCAGATATCCCAGAGGTAGGGATAACGGCCAAAAAAAGCAGTTGCCGCCCGGAGCAAAGTGGCAGGAGAGCCGCCCCTGACAACCAGCGCTTTTTGGTCGCCAAGTGAGACCAGGCTGATAAGTCCCTCGTCCGGTTCAAGACGCCGTAAAGCGGACGATTCGGGAGGGAGGCGGCGGAGCCAGCTGAAATTATCACCGACGAGGATGAGGTAACCACTTGGCTTCAGGTCCTTTATTTCTTTTTCTTTTTTGACCAGGTCGAACTGGACGGCCAGGCTCTCAAAGCTCAACCGGGTGGCTATCTCGGCCGCAGCGATGAGCTCATAAGGGTTGGGCTGGTCAGGGATGACGACGGAAAGATTCAGCTGGTCGATAAGCTTGTCGCCGTCAGAATCAAGCAGACCTTTCCCGGGAGTGAAAATATCCACCAGGCTCTCTCGAGCAGGCAATGAGTCCGCCTTGGAGGCTTGCCTGTTTTGGCCGGCCGCGAGCCCTTTTTCCGGCCGAGCTGGCGCCGGGTCTATCAAGCAAACCATCAAGGAAAAAAGAATAAATATAAGAGGAAGCCAAAGCCTTTTTTGTTTAACCCAGGATAAAAGAGTTTTCATCTTTCCCCTCTCTCTAATAATTTTTTCTTTTTTTAGAGACTCATTTTATTCTTTCAATCAATCAATCAATCAATCTATCAATCAATCAATCTAAACATATACACATGGGATCTAACTATTTATATATCTATTATTTATACACCTATCCATCCATTACCCAACCAACCAACCAACCTACCTACCTACCTGCCTACTTGCCTGCCTGCCTACTTGCCTGCCTGCCTAATTTCTTTCTTTCTTTCTTTCTTTCTTTCTTTCTTTCTTCCTTCCTTCCTTCCTTCCTTCCTTCCTTCCTTCCTTCTCTCCCTTCCCTGTTATTGCAACTTTCCCCTGACAGCTCTTCTGAATACGCCTTTGAGGACTTCATGAATCCTAAACGCCTTAATCCTGAAGAACGAGCGTCCTTCCT
>JBBIRF010000026.1:0-38504 GCA_037441905.1 Candidatus Aminicenantota bacterium | reverse complement strand
CTTAGAGGCAGCCGGAGTCTATGTCGCCAAATCGCCGGCCGAAATCGGCCTCAAGGTAAAAGAAGCCCTGAAAGGCAAAGCTTAGATTAAACTTCCAATAAAGTTTAATGATGGGTGGGGCCAGACGCTGGCTAAAAGCTGATTTTCACGTCCATACCAAGGAAGACCCCAAGGATAACATCGCCTATGACGCCTTCCAGTTGATTGACCGCGCCTGCCAGCTCGGGTTCGACGCCATCGCGATTACTAATCACGATTACCTTACTCTGGGGGAAGAGCTGTCCGCTTACGCTCAACAAAACGATATCCTGCTAATTCCCGGGGCCGAAATAACTTGCGAAGGGAAACATATCCTTCTGATTAACCCCGAGTTTGTCCCTGGAAGGAATGAGCTGGCGCTGGCTGATTTAAAGCTATTTTCCCGGCAAGATACCCTCATCATCGCTCCCCACCCCTATTTCCCGGGGTTCAGGTCGCTCGGCGCCGAGCTCGACCGGTATCATTACTTGTTCGACGCCATCGAGTTTTCGGCTTTTTACAACCATCTGGTCAACCCGAACCAAAAAGCCTTAGAAGCCAGCGAAAAGTACGGGTTGCCGCTGGTGGCTTGTTCGGACGCCCATAACCTCTGGCAGCTCGGAACTTCTTTCAGCCTGGTGGAGGCTGAAAAGAGCGTGGAAGGAATAATTCAAGCGGTTAAAGAAAAACGGGTTAAGCTCAGCCATCAACCCCTCAAACCTTTGATTATGGCCAGGGTCATGGTCAATTTCTTGCTGGCCGATAAGCTCAAGCTCCCGTGGCATGTATAAAATAAAGTGAGCAGGCGAGTTTATTATTTGCTTAGAAATTATTTAGAAAAAATTTAGCGGATGAAAAGAATATAAAATTGCTATTTCTTTGAACCCTGTTATTTACTATTCAGGAGGAGGATTAAGATGGAAAGAATAGGCTCCGTTTCGCTCTTTGGGGTAATTCATCGGCCTAAGAGGCTTTCTGTATTCTTATTGGTCGGGTTGACAATTGTTGCTTTGCGGGCCCCGGCTGCAGCTCAGCAACCGCAAGCCAAGCCACAGGCTCCGCCGCCACTCGGGGTTAAGCAAGTGAGAGCCAACGTCTATGAAGTTACGGGCGGGAGCGGCGCTAACGCCGGGTTTATCGTCGGCCAGAAAGGAGTTATCGTCGTCGATGCCAAAATGACTCCTGAATCAGCCAGGGAAATGATTGCCGCTGTGGCCAAGGTGAGCAGCTTGCCGCTCGAAGCGATAGTTTTAACCCATAGCGATGGCGACCATGTCAACGGGCTCGTCGGGTTTCCTGAAAACCTGCCGGTCATCTCTACCGAGAACACCTACCAGGAAATGAAGCAGGCTATCAGTGAAGGGCCGCTCTTGAATTATTTGCCTTCGATTACTTACCATCAGGAACTGACCCTCAGGTCCGGGAACACCGTTATTAAGCTCCTTTACTTTGGACCCGGCCATACTTCCGGGGATACAGTAGTTTACATACCTGAACTGAAAGTCGCTTTTCTCGGCGACCTGGTATTTGTCGGCCGTGACCCCCTTATCCATCGCCAAAAAGGAGGAAACTCATTCGGCGTGGTCAAGATTCTCAAAGAAGTGCTTAAGTTAGACGCTGAACTGTTCATTCACGGTCACGGAGAGGTCCTTGACCGGGCGGGAGTCGAAAAGGCCATCGCTGAACTCGAGGCCAAACAGCAGCAAGTTAAAGCTCTTGTCGACCAGGGAAAATCTCTGGATGAGATTAAGGCAGCTTTGAAGGTTCAGGAAGCGCCCGTCCCTCCTGCCCGGACCAGGCGTCCCAGTCTGGTTGAAATAATTTATCTCGAGCTGACCGAGAAAAAATAATCACCCCAAGAAAAAACAGAAGGAATAAAACCTTTTCCCGGCTCACCAGGGACGATAAGGTACAAGAGTCAGACCGGCTGGCTTGACAACCCGGAAAAGGGCATAAATCGAGCCTTTCTCTGAGACTAAGTGATAACTCCAATAACGAATCAATCCATATTGCGATTGAGGCTCAAGAAGGCAGGGGATGAGGTTTGCCCCTAATTGGGCGCAGGAAACATAAAAATCACCTTTCCTGACAAGAGTCTGGATGGCCCTGGCTTCCACCTCGATTCTTTCAGGCGGCAGGTAATCATAACGGGAAGGAACCACATCCTTAATTTCATAAGCTTCAACTTCAACCGTCCGGTCCTGCGTAACCATTTCCACTTTAAGCCCATGCCGGAGTAGCGTATCAACGATATCTAATCTCTGGCCGGGAATGATATAACCGAGCGGCCTGGTTACGGTTAGCCTGGAGGCAACCAGCGGAAACCAGTTTGGCAGCACCTGGTCAACGATTTTGTACTGGGAAGGCTGGGGAGCGGGGTCAACTTCGTTTTGCAATAAATACTCCCCAGCTTTCTTATCTACTTTCATGATTCCCCTGACCGGACTCTCAGGCCGTTCAAACTGCTTAATCCTCAACGTGGGGTTTTTCTCATCACGGGCATATTCCATTCTTAAATGGACCAGGTCATCCGGCTGATAAACGGCCGCTTTTTCCACCAGCGCCTTCCTCAATCCCCTGACTAAGGATAAAGCTTCGGCGGCATGATTGGCCACGGCTTCCATCAGGCTTCGGACGCCGAAATACTGCCAGCGCGTTCTTTCCGCCAGGGTCGGGATGTCATGGCGGGAGGCACATTCCTGGATGAAGGCTAAGGTTTCGTAGATGCCGAGGCTGTTACGGCCGTCGTTGAGGTCGGTTGTCGAGTAGCGCCACATGGTTTGCCGGCCAGCAACTTCCTCTGGCCTGTACCTTACGCCGGCCGAGGAGTCTATTCCCATTTCCTGGCTGACTAAGTACTCAAAAAAAGTTATCCGGCGTTTCTCCAGGCTTATGTTAACCTCGGGGAAAAGAACTTGCCGGGAAAACCTGGAGAGCTCGGGGCTGATGTTCAGGTTGGAAACGCAGCCAATCGAAACCCGGTAGTAATCATCCCCTTTTTCGTGTAGGTCTAGGGTAATTTCGGGAAGCCAGGTCATAAAAATACGATGAATGGCAGCCGTCTCCTCGGCCTCTAACTTAACATGGTCCCGGTTGAGGTCAAGGTTCTGTTCGTTAACCCGGACGTCAAACCAGTTGCCGTAAGGGTTCGCCTGAGGCAGGATGAGAAAATTAAGCTTTTTCAGCAGCGGCCTCAATTCTCCCAGAGCCAAATCACGGATAAGAGCGAGAGAAGCTTCTTTTCCCGACTGTTCGTTGCCGTGCTGCGAGGCAAAAATAAACACTGTTGGCTTGTTCCGGTTGAGGCCTTCGGGCGTGGCTGCGCCTTCTTCGTTTATCACCGCTAAATAAAGCTGGCGGAAATCAAACGATGGAACCGGCCTCGTTTTCTCAGCGACGACCACGTTCAGTTCCGGCGAAAGGCGGTCAACCAGGCTAAGGAAGCGGGCTATCTCTTCCGTCTGGGTGTACCGAAGATAATTAGCTTCTTCTGCCGGCGTAAGAACCTTTACGGCCTGTGCCGGCAGAAAGTTAGAAAGCCATAAAGAAAAAATGATGAGGGCGGTTACTCTGGCTTTCCAGGCAAGCATCATCATCCTCCTTAAAAAAATAATTTCATCCCCAATAGAAAGCAAAATTTTTCGGTCTTGTCAAAAATCAGTTTCAAAAACTGTTTGCAACGCCACTTAAAAATAAAGAATCACCTGGCTGTTAAAGGCAACCAGGATTCTATTCCCGCTCTCAAAATCCAGGAAGTCATCTCCCGGTTTTCAACCGGCTAAAAGATGGCTTGTAAGGCTTATTCTTCTTCTGGCTTGACTCTTCCTTCCCTTACCGCCTCGGCAATTATTTTTTGCTGGATTTGAGCCGGAACTTCTTCGTAATGGGAAAATTCCATCAGAAAAGAACCCCGGCCTCCGGTAATTGAAGTCAGCGTGGGCTCAAAATCCAGCATCTCGGCCATCGGCACTTGAGCCTTGATAATCCGCATGTTTCCTTTCTGTTCGACTCCCTGCAACCGGCCCCGGCGACCGTTGAGGTTCCCCATGATATCTCCCAAATAAGCCTCGGGCGTATAGACCTCGACGTTCATAATCGGTTCGAGCAGGGTAGGCTTGGCTTCCTTAGCGCCCTTTTTAAAAGCCATTGACGCTGCGATCTTAAAGGCGAGGTCAGATGAATCCACCTCATGATAACTTCCGTCGTATAGCGTGACCCTAAAATCAACCGTCGGATAACCAGCCAGGACTCCCTTCTTTCTGGCTTCCTGAATTCCTTTTTCAATCGCCGGGATATAGTTCTTGGGAATGGCGCCGCCAAAAATCTTGTCCTCGAACTCAAAATCGCTCCCGCGGGCCAAAGGCTCCATCTTAATCTTGACATCACCGTACTGACCACGGCCGCCAGTCTGCTTTTTGTATTTTCCCTGAACATCAGACCGGCCTTTGATTGTCTCGCGGTAGGGGATTTTGGGCGGCTTAAGAATAACGTCGACGTTGTATCTTTTCTTCAGCTTTTCAGTCGTAATCTCCACATGAAGCTGCCCGTTGCCTGAAATCAGCAACTGACCGGTTTCAGCGTCTCGCTCAATGCGGACAGTCGGGTCTTCTTCTGTAATCCGGTGAGTTGCCTGGGAAATCCGGTCTTCGTCAGCCCGCGTCTTGGGCTCGATGGCAAATGAGATTGACGGCTCCGGAAACTTGATCGCCGGAAACCTTATCTCCGACCCGCGGGCCGTCAGGGTATCCCCTGTTACGGTGGCTTTTAGCTTGGCCGTGGCGACGATATCCCCGGCTTTCGCCTGGCCGGCCGGAATCTGTTCCTTTCCCTGTAAAAAGAAAAGCCCGCCGAGTTTTTCTTCTGTCTCCTTGGTGCTGTTAAGAACAGTCACGTCGGGGTTAACCTTCCCGGAAAAAACGCGCATGATGGAAATCCGGCCGGTGTACGGGTCGGAAATCGTCTTGAAAACAAGCGCCGCAAAAGGACCGTCAAGGGCTGGTTGTAAGGTGCCTTCCCCACTCTCTCTAAGGATTCTTAGCGGTTGTCTCTCAAGCGGTGAAGGTAAGAGGTCGACCATGGCGTCGAGAATTGGCTGACTGCCGATGTTTAAAAGAGCTGAACACGCGAGAACCGGATAAACCTGACGGTCTCGGACCGCCTTTTTGAGCCCGGCTTTAATCTCCTCCTCGGAAAGCTCGCCCTTTTCAAAATATTTTTCCATCAAAGCCTCGTCGTTCTCGGCAATCATCTCGATAAGCTGTTCTCGCCGTTTTTCAACTTCTGGTTCAAGCGAGGCCGGGACCTCCTTTTCTTCGAACTGGCCGCTTTCGTCCTTAGAGAAATAGAAGGCCCGTCGCCTGATTAGGTCGATGATGCCGGAAAATTCTTTTTCCTCGCCGATAGGCATATGAATTGGCACCGCTTTCCGGCCAAAAAATTGGTGAATAGCTTGGAGCGTTCGGTCAAAATGGGCGTTTTCCCGGTCAAGCTTGTTGATAATAAATATCCGCGGATAATCGAGCTCTTCGAGCATCGCCCAAACTTTTTCCGTCCCCACTTCGACTCCGGCCACACCGCAAACCAAAATTGCCGCCGCGTCGACGGCCCTCAATCCTGCTTTGGTATCCCAGAGAAAATTGTGATAGCCTGGAGTATCAAGCAAGTTTAAGCGGCATCCTTTCCACTCCAAGAAACAGGGAGCCGTGTTGATCGAAATCTTCCGGTCGATTTCTTCGGGTTCATAATCGGTCACCGTGTTCCCTTTATCCACCTTAGTCAGGCGGGGAGTGACGCCGCTGACAAAAAGAAAAGCTGCCGTAAGCGAAGTCTTACCACATGAGCCATGCCCGACGAGGGCGATATTGCGAATTAATTCTGGGGGGTAATCTTTCATTCGCCAACCTCCGAATTAATTAACCTTTTCTGCCCCGAAGAACTGAAGCAGGCAAAGCAATGGAGCTAATATGATACACAATCAAGGCCTTTTGCTCAAGCTGCCGTGGCCTAATCTTTTAACTCTTAAATTCTGGCAAGCCTTAAGAACAAGCGCTCAAGGAAGCTGAGAAAAAACCTTGAGGAGAAGATTTCTAACGTGACTGTTCCCAGAAGGCGATAAATTCTTCCGGAATCGGCGCCTCAAACTCCACCCAGATTCCCTGAACCGGGTGGACAAACGCCAGGCGGCGGGCATGCAGGTAGAGGCGACGGACAAACTGGCCAGTTTCTTTCCGGCCATAACGGCGGTCGCCCACCACCGGATGACCGGCAGAAGCTAGATGAACCCTGATCTGATGGGTGCGGCCCGTGATTGGCTTTACCTCAAGGACGGAAAAATCCCTGCCTTCTCGGACGACGGAAAAAAGAGTAATCGCCTCTTTGGGTTTTCTGGTTCGCACGGAGAAGCGCTGCCGTTCATGCGGATGCCGGCCTATTCCCCACTCAATCTTGCCTCCTTTTTGCGAGAACCTGCCCCAGACGATAGCGATGTAGGTTTTATCGACCTCCCGATTCTTGAATTGACGCTGGAGAGACCGATAAGCCTGAACCGATCGGGCGACGACCATGACACCGGACGTCTCGCCGTCGAGACGATGGACAATCCCTGGCCTTTCAACCGAGCCCACGGTGGCTACTTCCGGGAAATGATACAGCAGAGCGTTGACCAGGGTTCCGCCCCGCCTGCCGGCTCCGGGGTGGACTATAAGCCCCGCAGGTTTATTGATGACGATAATATGCTCGTCGGCATAAATCAGGTTTAGCGGGATATTTTCGGGCTCGAGGCTGCTGGAGCGCCGGGGAGGCTCGTAATCAATTTCCACCTCTTCTCCCGGTTTTAGCCGGTAGCCGGCCTTCACAATTTCGCCCCGAACCCGGATGGAGCCGGCGTCGATGAGCCGGCGCACTTGAGACCGACTCAGGGAACCCATCCTGGCGGTCACAAAAACATCGAGCCGCTCGCCGGCCTCAGCGGCTGTCACCAGATAGGCCTGCTTCATAGCTTCCCCTTGCTTTAAAGATGAAAAGCAGAGCCAGGCCAGCGATAATCCCGAGAAGACAAAAGAATTGAGGCAAAGAGAGGCTCAAATAAGGCGAGGCGCTGAGAATAAGATAAGTCCGGTCAGCGTGGTCACCCCGGTAGAATTCGGTGAAATAGCGGATAATAGAATAATTGATTATATAAAAAGAGAATACTTGGCCGGTAAAAGCTTTTTTCTTGAGGATAGCCCAGAGGATAAAAAAGTTTAAGAAGTTGAGGCCAGCCTCATAAAGCTGGACAGGATGAAGAGCAACCGCGAGAGGTACTCCGGTGAGGTTGTGCGAATAAGGATTATTAAAAGTAACCGCCCAGGGCAAAGAACAAGTTCGGCCGTAGCAGCAACTGGCTGAAAAACAACCGATTCGTCCAAACCCATGGCCTAAAGCCAACCCGGGGGCGATAATGTCGGCTGCTTTCCAGGTGGGAATCCGGTGACGCCGGAAATAATACAGAGCAAAAACCAGCCCAAAAAAAAGTCCTCCCTGGAACACTCCTCCGGAGCGAGCCAGGCTGATAAGGTCGGCCGGCGAGTGGATATACTCGGAGAAATGACCGGCCAGAAGGACTAATTTAGCGCCGATAAGGGCAATGAGTAGCGTATAAAAGGCTCCATCAGCCAGGAGTCTGGTATCAAGCCCCTGTTTTTTGGCCTGGACAAGAATAAACCAGAGGGCCGCCGCTACCCCCACCGCCATCATGACGCCGTAGGTGTGAACGGTAAGGGGACCGATTTTTACGAGGACGGGAAACAAGCCTTTCTCCTTGATGGCAAGATTAAAGAAAAGATTAACAACAGCCCGCCGAGGGTGATACAAGAATCGGCCAGGTTGAAAAAGGGCCAGTGATGCCGGCCGAGATAAAGGTCGATAAAATCAACGACATAGCCCCGAAAAATCCGGTCGACAAGGTTGCCCACAGCGCCGGCAAGAATCAGGGCAAAAGAAAACTTGAACACTTTTTCCGCCGCTGGAGTTTTGAGGTAATAGATAATCACCACGGCCAAAGCAACGAAGGAAACAAGCGTCAGCAGCAGACGGCCAACAGGGTGCTCGAGGTTAGCCAGGGCGCCAAAAATGACGCCGCGGTTATGCACCCGAGTTAAATTGGCGAACCCGGGAATAACCTCCACTTTTTGATAAAGAAAAATTTTTTTGACCACGAGGGCTTTTGTTAGCTGGTCCAGGGCTACCAGGATGGCAACAACGGCATGATAAAACCAGGACGGCCGGCTCACTTTCCCTCCTTGAGAACGGCCTCACAACGGGAACATAAATCGGGATATGCCGAACTCTGGCCAACCGAGGGCGAATAATTCCAGCAGCGCTGGCACTTCTGACCAGGAGCCAAACCGACTTTGGCCCTGACCTCAGGTCCTTCCGAGGGTTGAATTTCGACGGCGGAGACGATAAACAACGTCGGTAAATCAGAGGCGTGACGGCATAGGACTGGATACAAGGACGCCGGAGCTTCAAGAAAAACCTTCGCCTCCAGCGAATTCCCGATTATCTTTTCTGCCCGAGCTTCTTCCAAGGCTTTAAGCACCTTATCTCTGACAGAAAGCAGGACATCAAACTCTTTCTCTTCTTGCGGCGTGAGCCAGGGCTCGTCAAAAGTCGGAAAAAGGCCGAGATGAACCGACTCCTCTTTTTGGCTAAAAGCGGGCATCGTCTCCCAGGCTTCTTCCGTGGTAAACGGGAGAAGCGGCGCCGCCAGAAGCAACGAGTCGCGAAGCAGCCGGAAAAGGGCCGTCTGGGCCTCTTTCCGCAGTTTTGATTTCGGCGCTGAGCAATAAAGCCTGTCCTTAAGGACGTCAAGGTAAAAGGCGCTCAGCTCGTTGGTGAAAAACTGGGAGAGGCTGTGGAAAACCAGGTGGTACTCGTATTCTTCGTAGGCTTTCAGAATTCTTTGCCCGACCTGGTTCATTTTGTGGAGCGCCCATCGGTCAATCAGCTGCAGCTCAGACTTCGGCAAAGCTTCAGAATCAGGGGCAAAATCATAAAGATTTCCCAGGAGGAACCGCCACGTGTTGCGCATCTTCCGGTAAGCTTCAACCAGCCTTTGAAGGATTTCCGTCCCAAAACGGGCGTCCTCCTTGTAATTAAGCATCGCCACCCACAGGCGCAGGATCTCGGCGCCGTTGACAGCAATAATTTCTCCCGGCTCGATATAGTTCCCGAGGGATTTAGACATCCCTCTTCCCTGCTCATCCAGGACAAAACCGTGGGTAATACACGTGCGGTAGGGCGAACCTTGACGAACCCCGACCGAAACCACGAGCGAGCTGTTAAACCACCCCCGGTATTGGTCATGACCTTCGATATAGACATCAGCCGGCCAGGGCAGGTCAGGCCGCTTCCCTAGAATGCTGTGGCTGGCGCCGGATTCAAACCAGACATCAAGGATGTTGTTTTCTTTCTGCAGTCTCTCCGAACCACAAGACGGACACTTAGTCCCGGCCGGCAGGAGCTCAGCCGCCGGTCTTAAGTACCAGGCATTCGACCCTTCACGGCTAAAAATATCGGCCACGTGGTTAGCAATTTCAGCCGAAATAACGACCTGGCCGCAATCTTCGCAAGTAAAAGCCGGAATCGGCACACCCCAGAGTCTTTGTCGCGAAATGCACCAATCGGGCCTGGCCTGGACCATGTTGGCGATTCTTTCTTCTCCCCAGGGTGGAATCCATTTTACCCGCCGGATTTCTTCGAGGGCTCGCTGCCGCAGACCATTGGCGTCGAGGGAAATAAACCACTGGGACGTTGCCCGGAAAATTACCGGGTTCTTGCATCGCCAGCAATGGGGGTAAGAATGAAATACCTGGCCTTCTTTTAAAAGGCTCCCGTCTTTCCTCATATCTTCAACAATCCTGGGGTTTGCCTCAAAGACGTTCAGTCCACCGTATCTTTCCACCTGGGATAGAAATTTTCCCTCGCCGTCGACCGGGGTATAAATTTCTAAACCGTAGGCTATCCCGGTAAGATAATCTTCGTAGCCATGCCCCGGAGCGGTGTGCACGCATCCGGTACCGTCTTCTAAAGTAACATACTCAGCTAATACCAGGAGAGATTCGCGGTTAATCCAGGGATGCTTAGCTTTGAGGCCTTCGAGTTCTCTACCGGGAAACCTTGCCAGCACCCGTGGCTGGCCAAGGCCTAATTCTTCAGCCACAACCGGCATCAGCCGGCCAGCGACAATAAAAACTTCCTCGCCTACCTCAATAGCCATGTATTCATGCTCTGGATGGAAGGCGATGGCCAGGTTCGCCGGCAATGTCCAGGGGGTTGTTGTCCAGATGATGACCGAAACCTTTTTCCCCCTCAACTCCGGGAATTTCTCACCAAGGTCGCTGAGCAACGGAAATTTCACATAAATCGAGGGGGAGACTTTTTCTTTGTACTCGATTTCGGCTTCAGCCAGGGCGGTCTGGCAATGAGGACACCAATGGACCGGTCGCAGACCCTTGTAAACGTTGCCAGCGGCCAGGAAAGCGGCCACATACCGAATGACATCAGCCTCATATTCAGGGTCCATTGTAAGATAAGGCTTGTCCCATTCGCCGAAAACACCCAGGCGTTTAAACTCTTCTCGCTGAATATCGATAAACTTGAGGGCATAGCGCCGGCATTCCTCACGGATGGCGATTACCGACATTTCTTTTTTTCGAGCTCCCAACTGCTGGTCAACCTTAATCTCGATGGGCAGTCCGTGGCAGTCCCAGCCAGGAACGTAAGGAGCCAGATAACCCTGCATGGTCTTGGACTTGACGATAAAATCTTTCAAGATTTTGTTCAGGGCCGTGCCGAGATGAATGTGGCCGTTGGCATAAGGAGGCCCGTCATGGAGGACAAAAACAGGGCAGCCGCTCCTTTTGGTCATAATTTTCTGGTAGAGCTTTTCCCTTTCCCATTTTTGCAGGATTTCAGGCTCTTTCTGAGCCAGCTGGGCTTTCATGGCAAAGGTCGTGCGGGGGAGGTTCAACGTCTCCCGATAATCTCTCGCCATCGCCTACTCCTCTTCTCCGATAATGTCGCTAATTCCAAGATAAGATAATACAAAAAGCCTTTTCTGACAAATTTAAACGGGAGGCCGGATTAATCCTTGCGATAGTGAGCTCCAAGGCTAACAGGGTTAGCCAGGGCTGCCCTGGTAATCATAATAGCCGCCTGGATTCCGTGCTTGAGGTCGACCAGCTGGGGGTCCATCCTCGCCTCCCGGTAAAATTTTTCTATCCGGTGCTGGAGGTACTCAAGGTCTGCTTTGGCTCTTTCGAGTCTTTTTTTTGTTCGGATAATGCCAGCATAGTTCCACATAGTTGACCGGATAAGCAACCAATCCTGCTGAATTAACGCCGGGTCTACCTCTTCTTCTTTTTCCGGGTAATACCACGGATGAATTTCCGACTCCTTGAAAGGAAAATGGCGTTCGAAATGGGAGGCAATATGACGGGCGGCTCTCGTTCCCCAGACCAGCCCTTCGAGGAGCGAAGTTGAGGCCAACCTGTTGGCGCCATGGACTCCAGTACAGGCCACCTCGCCCACGGCATACAGCCCTTTGAGCGAGGAACGTCCCCAGCCATCGACCAGGACGCCGCCGCAACAGTAGTGGGCTGCCGGCACCACGGGGATTGGTTCCTTAGTGATATCGATGCCAAATCGAAGACACGTGCGGTAAATATTCGGGAATCTTTCCTTGATGTCGCAGCGGGCGTAGGATGCCAGGTCGAGCAGGACATAATTCGAATTGGTGTTAATCATTTCCTCATAGATGGCCCGGGTGACCTCATCCCGGGGAGCCAGGTCCCCCTTATCCGAGTATTTTTCCATAAAAGTCCGACCATCCTTTGTCTTCAGCCTCGCCCCTTCTCCCCTGACTGTTTCGGAAATCAAGAAACCATCAGCGTCCCGATGATAAAGAGAAGTAGGATGAAACTGGATGTACTCCATGTTGACCAGCCGCGCTCCGGCTCTGGCGGCCATCGCATAGCCAGCGCCTATCGCTCCTCTTGGGTTGGAGGTATAAAGATAAAGGGCGCCGCTACCTCCGGTGGCTAAAACAGTATAAGGAGCAAATAAGCTTTTGACTTTTCCCGTGCGATTATCCAGGACATAAGCGCCGATGCATTGGGGTTCGCGGTATGCTGCCAGCGAATTTTTCGAGTGATGCGGAATTGTTAGCAGGTCGACCACGGTATGGTCAGCCAGAAAACGAATGTTCTCCCGGCTTCTTAGAGCGGCAATAAAGGCTTCTTCGATCGTCTTGCCGGTTGTATCTTTCACATGAAGAATCCGGCGCCGGGAATGACCCGCCTCCTGGGCATAGTCGAGCATTTCGGGAGAGCTTCGGGTGAAGGGGATTTTGAGCTCTTTAATTAAAATCTCATCAATCAGCCTTTTCCCCTCGCGAGTTAGAATATCCACGGCCTCGGGGTTGTTGATTCCATCTCCGGTTTTAATTATGTCTTCTTTAAGAATTTCTGGATGGTCATCCTTGCCCAGGGAGACAATGCCTCCCTGAGCATAATAGGTGTTCGATTCCTCCACTTGTGAAGCTCTGGTAACGACAAGGACCTGAAGGCCGTGCTTGGCTGCTTCTAAAGCGGCGCTGGCCCCGGCAATGCCGCAGCCAAGAACCAAAACGTCAGCGTAGTCTTTGTCCTCCCCTGACACTGCAAGCCTCCTCAAATTCGAGACTGATATCGACAGAATGGTAAGAATGAGTCAGTCGGCCGACAGAGATATAATCAACTCCGAGCGAAGCTACTTGCCGGACCCGCCGGAGGTTCATCCGGCCAGAAACTTCTAACGGCACCCGGCCTCCGGCGAGGGCGACAACTTGCCTTATCTCGCGGGGCGACATGTTATCCAGAAGAAGCCGCGAGGCGCCGGCCTCGAGAGCCTCTTTTGCCTCAGCGAGAGAAGTAACCTCAGCCTCAACCTCGGTTAAGGGCGGAACTGAAGCTTTGACCAGTTGGATAGCCCGGGAGATTGAGCCGACAGCCCGTCGGTGATTGTCTTTAATTAAGACCGCTTCTGAAAGATTCATCCGGTGATTATAGCCACCCCCCATCCGGACCGCGTATTTTTCCAGGATGCGGAGGGTGGGCGTCGTTTTCCTCGTGTCCAAAATCTTCGTTTTCGGGCCGGCGGCAGCCACATACCTGGCGGTTAACGTGGCGATGCCGGTTAATCGTTGTAAAAAATTGAGGGCGGTTCTTTCAGCCTTCAAAAGAGAAGCTGCTGGCCCAGTAAGAGTGGCCAAAATTTCTCCCTGCCGGAATTGCTCCCCGTCCTCCTTGAGCTTAGTGAACAAAACCGCGGGGTCAACAAGCTCGAACACCCGCCGAGCAATGTCTATCCCGGCGAGAACGCCGTCTTCCTTAGCTATTAACTTAGCTTGCCAGGTTAAGTCCTCAGGGATAAGGCTGTCGGTGGTCAAATCGCCCTCCGGCATATCCTCCTCAAGTGCCGCCTTTATAATCTGGTCCAAAACCTTATTGTCCATGACTATCCATTATAGCGCCTTCCCAAACAGCCGGACAACTCATCCTGCCTTTTATTTGAACTTATTTTTCTGAATTTAACTGAACTTGCCCCGAAAAAAGCCGAGGTCTAAATTAATCTTAGGACTGCTTCCAGAAGTGAGCTTTCCGGCTATCTCTTGCTTATAAATCAGGAGGCTTTAAAAAATAAGAAGGAAGAAAAAACTGAAACTCGCCGGACCGCCAGTTTTTTTATTGAACTAATATGAATGTGAACAAAGAAAAGAAACTGAAAACCTTTTTCTTCTGGTACACACAGCTAGGAAAAATCTGGTCTGGCTGAAAAAATAGGAAATATAGATCATGTCCCGATTTTGGCGAAGACGCGGGCGGGAGCGCCAGTGCCGTTCTTAATCAGCATCGGAATTACATACAGCGTCGCCCCGTTTTCTGGAAGTTGGTCGAGGTTGGCTATGTTCTCCAGGGCTAATTTTTCAGCCCCGCATATAATCTGGTGAACCTTAAAATCCTTTGATTGCCCGCAATCGATGGACGGGGTATCGATGGCGATTCCTTTTATTTTCCTTTCATTAACCAGGAACTCGGCCGCCTCGGCAGAAAACCCGGGGAAACTGAGCTCGGGTAACGCCTCCTGGCCCGTTTTATCTGTGCCCAGAATAGCCTTTTTATCGGGGTAATGAACTGTCCCGATACCCGTGAACATTATTACCCAGGAATCTTCAGGAATCAGGCCATGCTTCTTCTCCCAGTTCAGCACGTCTTCAACCTGAAGCAAGTAATTACGGTCAGCGGCGCATTTTCGGGTCACATCAATCTTGACTGCTGGGCCTATCCATTCTTCTAAGGGTATCTTATCTATGGTCCGGCCGCCTTCGCTGAAATGAATCGGAGCGTCAGCATGCGTCCCGCCGTGTTCCGAGGCTGAAAACTCATTCGAGGCATACCAGTAGCCAGCCTCCGTCCTCCCCCAAAAAACCCTGGTCAACTCGAATGGCTTGGCCGTAGGCCAATAGATGCTGGTTTCATCAAACGGATAGGTCATGTCGAGAATCTTTCCAGAAGGCAGCGAGGATTTGCAGGCCCCATAAATAAATAGCAGGCAGAATAAACCGAGACTAAGCGGCCAATAAAACCAGCCAAATCTCATTTTAAAACCTAAAAGGCTCGGCTTTACCGTTGGCATCATTTCCTCCTTCTTCTTGTTCTTAGGGTTTGAAACGCCAGGGACAAGTTTACTCCCAACCCGAGTTTATCTTCAATTCGTTATTAAAAGACAGGATAGGATAACTTCAGATGATATCGGAAGAGTCTGGATTCTCATCCTTCATCATCCCGGACTAATTAACTGAAAAGTTCAAATTGACAGTATGGGCCAAGAGTAATGAGTTATCCACCCTTCTTTCCTTAGCGATAATCCTGCGCCCAGGTTATCATGCAGGACGACTTCAATAAAAAGAGACTCGCCTCTCGCTCGATTGGCGTTGGACATCTCCCCTTTTCCCTGTTTAAATCCATTAATTTTTTCCTTAAGCCGACTCCTGGCTGAAAGAGCCACTACTCTTGAGAATAACCAGCGCGCTTAAATATTATCGGGAGCAAGGGTTAATATCCTCCAGACCATGTCGAGGCTTTTGCACAAAAGGCAAAAATGGGGTAAATAAGGGAAGTAGTCGTGTTTTTAAGGAGGAGAGATGGCTGAGAAAGACGAAAAATTGGCCGCTGATTTTGCCCCCGAAATTCCGCAAAAAGCCGAGCTTTTTTTCCTCAAGGGGTCTGCCTCTCTGGACTGGGGGATGCAAAACAGGCTCGCCCGGGTCTTTAGCCCGAAAACCGGGCGAACCGTGATGTTGGCCTTCGACCACGGCTATTTTCAGGGGCCCACCTCCGGCCTCGAGCGAATCGACCTTAAAATCTTGCCGCTAATCCCCTATGCCGACTGCTTGATGCTCACCCGAGGCATCTTGAGGTCCGTCATTCCTGCTTCAACGCCGAAGCCGGTTGTCCTCAGGGTCTCCGGCGGGACAAGCATCCTGAAAGAGTTGTCTAACGAAGGTCTGGCCATGGACATCGAGGACGCCATCCGACTGAATGCTTGCGGCCTGGCCGTCCAGGTTTTTATCGGCGGCGAACACGAGAAGGAAACTATTCTCAACATGACGCGGATGGTTGACCTTGGTACCCGTTACGGAATTCCCACGCTGGCTGTCACGGCTGTCGGCAAGGAAATGCAGCGCGACGCCCGGTATTTCCGGCTGGCCACCCGGATCTGCGCCGAGTTAGGCGCCCATTTTATAAAAACCTATTACGTCGAGGAGGGGTTTGAAACTGTAACGGCCTCTTGCCCTGTCCCCATAGTCATTGCGGGCGGGAAAAAAATCCCTGAACTCGAAGCCTAAATAACGCCTTATCTGTCGGTTCATGACGCAGTCGCGGGTTTAGATATGTCGCGGAACATTATTAAATCGACCCACCCGGAAGCGATGATTCAGGCTGTCCGGGCTGTCGTCCATGAGAACGAGAGGCCGGAAAAAGCTTATGAGCTGTTCCTGGAACTTGCCACATCGCAAGCCGGAGATAAATAAATCAATTTCCCTTAAAGCAAATTATTTAACTTTTACAGGCTGAGCCGCCGATGAAAGCCGCTCTTTGGTATAACAACCAGGATATCCGGATTATTGACATTCCTGTAAGCAAACCTGGGCCCCGGGAAATGCTGGCGAAGGTGGCGGCTTGCGGCATTTGTGGGAGCGACGTTGTTGAGTGGTACCGGCTCCCTCGGGCCCCCCTTATCCAGGGCCACGAGGTTGGCGCTGAGGTCGTCGAGGTTGGCGAAGCCATAACCAGCTTTAAGCCCGGCGACCGCGTTTTTTTGGCGCCCAAAGTCTCCTGCGGCCGATGTTTCTATTGCCGCCACGGCCACGAGCCTCAATGCTCCGGAATAAAAGAAAGGCTTCCCGGGGGTCTGGCCGAGTACATCCTGGTGCCGGAGGTGATTGTCGAACGAGGCACTTATCTTCTTCCTGAAACTATCTCATTCGAGGAAAGCACTTTTATCGAGCCGCTGGGTTGTGCGGTTCGGGCTCAAAAAATTGCTGGAATCAAGAAGGGCCAGAACGTCCTTGTCCTCGGGAGCGGCGTTTCCGGTCTACTTCATATTCAGCTGGCCAAGAAAAAACAATGTCGGGTAGTAGCCACCGATACAAACGCGCGACGGCTGGCATACGCAAGAGAAATGGGGGCTGATTTAGTTCTCGAGGCAGGAGAAGACGTCCCGACGGAAACTCAGAAATTTTTTTCCCGCCTGGCCGACCTTGTTCTAATCTGCACCGCTTCTCTCGCCGCGGTCGAGCAGGCCTGGGCGAGCGTGGACAAGGGCGGGACAGTGGTTTTTTTTGCCGTCCCTGGCCCGGATAAGGTCGTCCCCTTTCCTGCTAATTATTTCTGGACAAGAGAGGTTCGGGTTTTAACTTCGTATTACTGCGGCCCCGCAGATATCGAAAAGGCGATCGACTTGTTAGCCAGCCACCAGGTTGAGGTCAAAAACCTGATAACCCATCGCCTGCCGCTTGAAGAAACCCGGCTGGGGTTCCAATTGGTGCTCGAAGCCGAAGAAGCCCTCAAGGTAATCATCAAGCCCCACTGGAAAAAATAAGCGGGAAATAGAAGATAACAACAAAGGCTGTCGAGTGAGGGAGGCGAAACATGAGAATAATTCACGTGGGTTTAGCATGTAGTTCCCTGGAAAAGGCCGAAAAATTTTACGGAGAGCTCCTGGGGTTAAAGAGGTCGGAACTAAAGACGATCGACCAAGCTACGGCAAGGACTCTTTTTGGTCAGGATAAAGAAATCACTTATTTCAGCTATTTCAACGAATCGCTCTCGCTTGAGCTCTTTCTCATGAAGCAGCAGGCCGTCCCTCTTCCCGCACCGGCCCACGTCTCTCTTGAAGTCGAAAACCTCGAAGAACTCCTCAAGCGCTCTGTATCTTCTGGAGTCATGGTCAAGACCCTTTTCCGGGGCGAAAAAAGAATCGTCTTCATCAGTGACTTTGACGGCAACCTGTTTGAAATCAAGGAAGCTCGCTCGGCCGGCCAAGCCTGAAGCTTGTGATTTTGGGAAAAATAAATTAAATTCATGGAGGATTAAGAGTATCAATAAATAAGCAACAAGCTCTCGCGAGAGCCTGGAAACTTAAAAATTAAGGATAGGGTAGATTATAGGATAGATTAAGAGAGGGGGAGGAGCGCAGCGGACAGAAGGAAAGGAAAGGAAAGGAAAGGAAAGGAAAGGAGAAAAAAGGTTAAATTAAAAAATCTAAGAAAGGAAATATAAAAAAAAGGAAATATAGAAAATGTCCCCAATTAAAAAAGGGTATGTGCAGGTTTATACGGGGAACGGCAAGGGAAAAACCACGGCCGCTCTCGGACTTGCCTTGAGAGCTGCCGGTTATGGAATCAGGACGTACATCGGCCAGTTTCTTAAAGGCCAGCCTTACGGCGAAATCGAGGCGGTGAAACGGCTCGGCTCGCTGATTACGATTGAGCAATTTGGCCGCAAAGGTTTTATCCATGTCACCGAAAACCCGGACGCTGAAGACATTGCTCGGGCTCAACGGGGACTCCAGAGGTCGCTCGAGATGATGCTTTCTGGCCGGTATCATATTATTATCCTGGACGAAATCAACGTAGCGATTTATTTCGGGTTAATCAAAGAGGGGCAGGTGCTCGATTTCCTGTCCCGCAAGCCAGACGAGGTGGAGCTTGTTCTTACCGGAAGGTATGCCCCCGCCTCACTCATCCGCCGGGCCGACTTAGTTACCGAAATGAAAGAGAAAAAACACTATTATCAAAAAGGCGTTAGGGCAAGGAAGGGAATCGAAAAATGATGCCCCGGTCTCAGTTTGAAGCCCTCGTCGAGTCTGTCCTCAAATCCCTGCCATCCCGTTTCCGAGCTCGGCTGAAGAATTTAGCGGTGCTGGTCGAGGACTGGCCACCCGCAGAAAACAGAGGCCGAATGATTCTGGGGCTTTATCATGGTGTTCCCTACCCCTATCGAGGCCCTTTTTACGGGAACGTCGGCCCTGACGTCATCGTGATTTACCAGGGACCGATTGAAGCGGTTTGCTCTTCCGAGGATGAGGTGGAAGCTAAGGTAAGGGAGGTTGTCCTCCATGAGGTCGGCCATTATTTTGGGCTTGATGAGGCGCAGCTTCGCGAGCTGGAAAAATCACCGACAAAACAGCGAGAAAAAAGAAGGGATAACAAAGCTAAATGGTAACCAAAAAATCGTGGCCAAAAAATTATTTATCCAGGTTTACAGGCCAAAAATATCATTAATGGTTTTTGACCAGTTGTGGGACCAGACATTTCTGGTCGAAAGTTTTTGCCAGTATAGAAATGGCCGAGCTGGAAAGAAAAACTATCAAGAGGAGGTTCGGGCATGAAGCCAAAACTTTTGACCGGCATTTTTGCCGCTCTTACTACCCCATTCCTGAATGAAGAAGTCTCGATAGGCGACTTTAGCGACAACCTCGATTGGTATAACCAGACGTCCTTAGCTGGCTATGTCGTCCTTGGTTCCACCGGAGAAGCAGTTTTTCTATCGGAAAAGGAGGCTGAAACCATAGTCGCCACAGCCCGAAAAAAAATAGCCCCGGGGAAAAAATTGATTGCCGGAGCTTCCCGCGAATCGGTCAAGGAAGCGGTAAGCTTCGTGAATCGCTTAGCAGATGGCGGCGCCGAGGCGGCCCTGGTGAAGCCCCCTTATTATTATAAATCCCGGATGACCCGTGAGGCCCTTAAAGCCTTTTATTTTAATCTGGCTGATAAAACCCGGCTGCCGCTAATCATCTATCACATCCCCCAGAACACTGGTATTCCCCTCGAACCAGAACTAATAATAGACCTTGCCACTCACCCGGCAATCGTGGGCATAAAAGACAGCTCTGGCAACCTTTCCAATGTCGCTGAGGTGGTGCCTAAAGTCAGGTCTGATTTCTCTTTTCTAACCGGCGCCGGCAATATCCTCCTGCCTTCGCTCGAAATGGGGGCCTCCGGCGCCATCTTAGCCCTGGCAGCGGTGGCGCCTGAGGTTTGTTGCCAAATCTACCGTCTCTTCTTAGAAAAAAGATTCAGCGAGGCGGTCGAGCTCCAGCTGAAGGTCGTTCCGCTTAACAAATTGTTAACCCAGACCAAAGGGATTCCCGCGATTAAGTACGCTCTGGACCTTTTGGGCCGGTACGGCGGAGACCCCCGTCTCCCCCTCTTACCCCTCGATGAGGAGGGGAAAGAACAGACGGTTTCTCTTCTCCGTGAGCTAGGGTTATTAAAATAAGGGTCGTGCACCTTGCTCCGACCAGCCTCTCCCCTGCGTCGCTGGAGTTTAGAGCTCAGGCAAGGCGACCTCACGCCCAGGAATCACTCCTGCTACCGTTGCTACCTTCCGGTCCTGGCGGGGTTCACAGGCGATACCTTGCGGAGGGCCCTAACCCTCATCGCCCCTCCCTCCAGCCCGGTCCAGAAGCGAGGCGGCCTCGGCAAGGAATTCGACCCCACTCGAGCGGGTTGTGGGTTACAGGGCACCGCTAACTCCCCGTCTAGCACGACCCTTTCATCTTATGCCATAATCATAGTCGGAAGGCAAGCCCGGCCCGGACAAGAAACCCGTCCCAGAGGCCGGCTTCAACCTGAAGGAGAAGGCCCCGGAAAACCTCAACTCGAGCTCCCAAGGAGAGCTGGAGCACAACAAGGTTTTTTAAGCTTATATAGCTCCCCTGCTCTTTTTGCCAGTCTTCGAAGGTTTTTTCAGCCGAATCTCTGATACTTTCTTGATAATTATAGAAGCTATATATTCCTGAATAACTATAACCCATTTTGCCGTTTAAAGGGCCAAACCCTAACCCAAGAGTAAAGGTGGGCGATACGCGTCCAAAAGGAATGAAATCCCAGCGAAAGCTTAAGTGGCCGCAGACGGGGTTAGCATGGACATGAGCCGCAGCTGTAACCTCGGCTGAAGACCCATTATCAAAAATTTGCCGGATGGCGCCTGTGGTTTCTATCCGGATATGAGTTCTTTCGAGCGAAAACCCGAGGCTAAATGCCCCCCTTTCACCCTGAGAATAAAAACGAAGCCCGATTCCTTCGTTCGAACCCTCGACGTTCAAGGTTAGGTCCTGTGAATAGGCAGCCTGGACAAGTCCTCCATACCGGGATGAAAGATAATCAGTTATTTCTCGCCTGACTTCGGAACCAATCCTTTTCGTCAAGGTTTTTCTAAACAGGCTCAAAGCTGGCTCGAGTCCCCAGCGGCCGTAATGAATTTCTATTTCCCAGTAACCGCCGAGAAAATAGCGTTTTCTCGGTGCTATGGCCACAGTTTCTCGCTCTACAGAGTCGGTACCAGCCTTACGCTTGGCCTGGCCCTCAGATAATGAGCTTTTTGCCTCTTCTTGCCTTCCAGTTTGTTTCTCGCCCTCAACCGCCTTTTTTTTCTCGGATATGCCTCTGGTCGTTTCGGTCGCCTCATCAGCCATCTCGGGTTTTAGCTCGCCTGAGAGGTACTTCTTTTTGACGTCGTTGAAAATCTCCAAAAACGCCGGAGGATAAAAAAGGGCTGAGATTTCCTTATTAGGGTCGACAGCAAAAACGCGGCCGAGGTGGGCACGTGTGGCTTTTTCGTCGCCGAGATAAAAAGAACAGAGGGCGGCGCCAAAAAAGCCGCGGGAAAGAACCAGGCTCCGGTCAGTTAACCTTGCGGCCTCAAGGTACAGACGCCGCGCTTGTTCGTAATCTCGCTGAATGTAAAGTACGTCGGCTTGAGAGATGATGGCTTCGGCTGAGCCCTCCTGGCCGTTGAGTCTCAAAGAGGGAAATAAGAATAGGGTCAAAAGCATTACCCAAAAAACGGAAAACCTCAAAACGGCTTTTAGATAATTACGGTTATTTTTTTTATTGCCCATCGCTTTCTCCGCCGGCTCAGCCTTCTTACACCTTTTCTTCTGTTCGGCGTTTCCATGGTAAACGCTTTGCGGTGTCTTGTCAAAAGCAATATAAATCACATTTTTTTGTGTCCTTTTTGAAACGGAATTTTTCTGGCGGTAATTTAGTCGGCACAATAAATAGGTTTTTTTAAAACCAGAACCCTTTACTTAGGCTGAATTTCCAATTAACCATGGCCGGGAACTATTTTTGGCTGAGGAAAGGAATCAGTTTTAACCAGAAACAATAAGCTTTTTTCTTTTTTAAAAGGCATTTGTGTGGGCAGGCCAATAATTACAACCACTGGGATTGGAGTATTTTCCGTTTATCTTAAAAAGCCTTGGAGCTAATAATGAGGGGTTGATTGACAACCCAGGCAGCAAACGTTAATATAAAAAAGGAGGCGGTAAAATGTTCTTTTGGGATTACACGTTTTTCTTGCTAATTCCTCCATTACTTCTGGCTCTTTACGCCCAGGCGAAGGTTCAAGGGACTTATAGCCGGTTCAGCCGGCGTCTGAGCCGCCGGGGGATTACCGGGGCTGAAGTGGCGGCTGAAATTCTTGGGGCCAGCGGCGCGGGAAGCGTGCGTATCGAGAAGATTCCCGGGCGCTTGACTGACCATTACGACCCGCGGAAAAAAACCCTGCGGCTCTCGGAAGCAGTTCACGACAGCAGCTCGATTGCCGCCCTCGGGGTCGCCGCCCATGAAGCCGGCCATGCTCTTCAAGACCATTTTCATTATGCCCCGCTTCATCTTCGGAACGCGATCTACCCTGTGGCTAACCTCGGTTCAACCCTCGCCTTTCCGCTGTTTTTTATCGGGTTTATCCTCAGCCAGGGAAGACCCCATTTCCTGATGGACCTGGGAATTCTGCTTTTCGCCGGCGCCGTGGCCTTCACTGTAATAACCCTGCCGGTTGAATTCAACGCTTCGCGGCGAGCGCTCGCCATTCTTCGGGAAGGAAATTATCTCACGCCGGATGAGCTTGACGGGGCTCGTCAGGTGCTGGGAGCCGCTGCCCTCACGTATGTTGCCGCCACGGCCATGGCCGTAATGCAACTTTTTCGCCTTTTCTTGCTCCGCCAATCCCGCGATTAGCCTTATAGAATGGCACTCTGTTGAGTCTTTTTCCAGATTAATCTCCAACCGAAACAAAAATTTCTTTATTTTTTTTTAGAAAAAAGACCCTTTTTTATTAGAAACAGCTGATTTTTTTGAGGCCAATCAATGCTGTTTTAACCCCAACAGCTTCCGACCCTTGCTGGGGAAAAAAGACAGGCAAGCTCAGCCGAACAGCTGTCGGCCCCTTTGTGGTCCAGGACGAAATCACCAACCTCGTCCTTCCCTCGAATCAACAGTCAACCCGGAGTTCTCTGGAGCAAAGATACTCGGGTAAGGTCATCGGATTGCGTCGGGATATTGGTTCAGGTTCAACCATTGACCTCCTATATGCTGGCTGAAGGTAAATCCAGGAGGCCAGTTTTCTCCCTCTTTTGAATGATTTCGCCTGAGAGCTAAATTGCTTAAGGGAAAAGTCCGTCTTGCCTTATCGAGCTAAGTAAGACCAGAAAATCACCATAATCAATTTGTTATTTCAGTTTTGGGCGGGTTTCTTTAAAACAAAATTAAATTAATAAAAAAAAAGGGGGAAGCGACTAATCGCTTCCCCCTTCCGGGCTGAAAAAGTTAATCAGAACTCGTAACGGAAGCCGAGACGGAAAATCCTCGGGTCGGTGATCGCGGTAAGGTCGCCGAACTGGACTATCTTGTTGTTGATTGTCGTCGTGCTGCTCGAGCGGGACCAGACCGAGGTTGGGATAGCAACGTTGAAAACGTTGAAGATATCAACAAACAACCCGATCGCTCCGGCCTTCGCCGGCAGGGTAAACCTTTTCTCTAAGCGAAGGTCTAACATCGAAAGAGGCGCCATCTTCCGGGAACCACGCGGCTCAGCATAGATCGTAGTATTCCCCTGGGTTAAGGAAAGCCCGAGGTCGCCGCTTCGAATGGTTCTTGTCCAGCGCTGGCCGTCAAGATAACGGTAGTAACCGCTAATCAAAATTCCCCAGGGACCGAGGTAGACTCCCTGCAACTTGAACTGATGTTCTCGCTCGTAGGCAAACCTGCCGAAGGCGTTAATGTGGGCATTGGGGTTGTCGAAATAGGCGGTGCCGCTCCAGCTATCATCAAAATCAGTGCCAATCAAACCGCGTGATTTCTGCCAGACAAACGAGGCTGACATCGACCAGCGGTTGGAAAACCTCTTATCGAGCGTGACTTCGACACCGTCATAATCCCTCTTGGCTCCAGGAGGGTTGGTATAAAACGGCTTCGAGGGTACGGCTGTGCTGACTTGATTCCAGAAGGTAACTTTCTGGTTATAGTAAGGGTCGGTAACTGTAACTGGAGTGTAGTTCAGCCAGATAGCCGGGTCGAGAATGTCATAGTTGCCCGTCTTATATTTTTCATAATCGAGCGCGTTCAGGTTGACGCCTTCGAGCAAATCGCGGTCCCATTTACGGATATATCGAACGCCGAGCCGCATGTCGGTGATCAACTCTCTCTCGACGCCGATAATAAACTCGTCAAGGTAAGGCGACTTCACGTCTGGGTCCATAGTGGCTTCGGCCGTAGCACTGAAGTTATACATGTAATAAGGGCTCGACGGGTCAACCGGCCGCCATTTGCCGGTTGCCGGGTCAACGGCGTAACGCACTCTCCAGGTAATAAAGCTATTCGGGTTGACCGTGACAAACCACTGGAGGATGTTGGCAATATAGTACCGACTGAAGCTAACTTTGAGGGCGGTTTTGCCGTCGCCGGTAAGGTCAAAAATGGCTCCCAGCCGGGGCGCGAAGGTATTCCAGATTAGAGGCTTGAAAGCCTCTTTGACTACCGGATGGTAAACTTTACCACCATAGGTTACCGGCTGACGCTCCTCACCTTGTTTGGGGATGATACCCTCCTGATGGTCAAACCTGACTCCGATATTCAGGGTTAACCGGGAAATTGGCGTCCAGGTATCCTGGATAAAGCCGCCGAGGACCATTTTCCGGTCTTTGCGGATGAAACTCTGGTAATGAAGCATGTAGGTATCCGACCGCGTGTTGGGATAGATAGGGATGGCGTTGCTGTTGTAATTGAAGTAAGGGCCAAACCCATACTCATCGTAGTTTGACCGCCAGTTCCGGCTATCATAAGAGTACTCGAACTCCGCCCCGAACTTGATTTCATGGGCACCGGCAAGGTCGTCGATGAAATAGGTAGCATCGGTTAATGCCTGAATCCGGTCGCGGGAATAAACGTCGTCATAGCCGTAGCTCTGAGAATATTTAGATGTCGCGGTATCATAAATTCGGACCTTATCGTTCTTAGCTGTAAGGTTAAGATGATAATTAAGGTAAGCCACTTTGAAATTCATGAACAGGTTGGAGCTGAAGAAATGGGTCAGCTGAAAATTATAAGTGTAGATGGGGGTCGTCTGGTTCCAGGTGCTGTCAACCGTCCGGCTGGTCGAAGCCCCGCGGTGATGTCTGATGTAGTCATAATAATTAAAAGAAAAAACAACCCGGTCTCTTTTGGTCAACTGATAGGTAATCTTCCCGAAGGGCATGTAATAAGTGTAATCGAGGGGGACATTGTCGGCTTGATCCCAGGGATAACCGAGGACAAATTCTTGCGTCTTGCGGTAAGTCCCGGTCACAAAGAACCAGATTTTATCTTTGATAATCGGGCCACCGATGGTCAGCGAAGGTTCCACTTCATAATCAAAACCGCCTTTCTGGCCTTCGAAAATCGTCCCCTTATTGTTGACTGACTGGAGATCCTGGTTGCGAAAATATCCAAGGACGCCGACACTCAGCTGGTTGCCGCCGGACTTAGTTACGACGTTAACGACGCCGCCGCGCACACTCCCGTATTCTGCCGGCAGGCCGCCCGTCTGGACAGAAAGCTCCTCCATGATGTCGATGCTGAAGCTTCCCGCCTGAGTTCCGGTGACGGGGTCAGTAACATTAACGCCGTCGATGTTGTAAGTATTATCTCGCTCGGAGCTGCCATGAACGGTGCTGCTGGTCACCCCAGGAGCAAAATTAAAGTAGGTCCCCAAATTACGAGCGGCCGGAAGGCTTTGTAAGATCTCCTTGGTCAGGTTGACCGCCATCGAGGTCCTCTGGACATCAACCGTCGGAGCCTGTCCGGTTACGGTAATACTTTCTTCGATTGCGGCCTGCTCCAAAGTGACATCGAGGGTAGTGGTGACACCAACCGTCACCCTGATCCCTTCTCTGACGACCGTCTTAAACCCTTCGAGCTTAAAAGTGACTTTATACTCGCCAGGGGGCAGAGCCGGGAAGCGGAAATGGCCTCTTTCTGTCGTCACCGTGTCCATCTGGGGAAGAATTAGAGCTGGCGAGCTAATGCTCACTGTTACCCCGGGCAACGGCTGCCTGTCCTGGTCGTAAACAGTGCCGTTCAGGGTCCCCGTTTGCGTAATCTGAGCGCTGGCCAATAAACAAAGGCCGAGAAGCATCAGTCCAAACAATCCTGATTTTTTCATTCCTCAATCTCCTTTAAAATTGATTTTTTGCCCTTTTGCCTTTCGTCTAGTTGAAAAGGCTCTCCTTTGACCACATAACCAGTTTTTCTCTCCTTTGTCTCACCTCCCTGTTTAATATGATAATTTTTTTTCAGGATTTTAATTTGCAAGTTTCATGCCAAGTTTTCTTGGCTTATCCTTAGCATATATCCTTATTTAATTAGCTGTAAATAAATAAGTTAGGTTCCTGATAGCCATGATTTCTCGGTTTCAACAATTCAATTTGGCGAATCGATTCAAATATCCGAATTTGAGCAGTCCATTTATTAGTCTTTTCGGCCCCGCTATGGCCAATTGATATATAATATATCAATTCTTTTTTCTTTCATTGCCATCCATGTCAGCCGTCGCCCTATTATTTGATATCCGATGTTACTTAATGATAGGCATGTGAGGGGCTATGTTTGCGGAAATAAGAGGTAAACGCAAAAAGGAACCAAGAATAGAACCCCGCTTATTTTGAAGAAAATATGGCTGCGAGCAATGATTTTTGATAGGGAAAATGAGGGACAATATTATTGCCGACGAGGCAGTTGCTGAAGCGGCTGTCATCCCGTTTCTTCCGCCCCGCCTCTCTCTGGCCGACCGCCTCAACCAGCTTCATTAAATTCTCCTATTGATGATTCTCTCCGACTCTGTTCTTGAATATTCCAGCCCTTAGCCCCGATAATTCATTTTTTTGAATTTTCATTATTCTAAATTAATTTTTCGCTTCCTCCGTAATTATTTCCTTCTGACGCAATACAATTCGCTCTATTTGGTATTACGTATCTAATTCGGTTTTTTGAATCATGATTCAACTTTATGAATTTTTGCTAAATCAGAGTCAGTTTTTTTCTTTTTTTCCTGTTTATTATCAATAAGTTAGCCCATTCATGTTTGGCACATTTTTTGCATCTTTTTTTTTCGAAAGGAGGTGAGAAGGAGAGAAAGCTAAAAAATGGTTGGTGGGAAGCGATAGAGTTTGTCTATCGTTCCAAAAAAGGGTCTTGAATCCATCTTAGGCCAAAGGATTCAAGAAAAGGGAGGAATTAAATTTAAGGAGAAAGGAGAAATGAGAAAAGCGATGATATGGCTGGCATTCCTCTTCCTTATGTCCAACCTCGCTTCGGCTCAAGTTCCTACAGGCATGATTACGGGTAAGGTTACGGACGACCAGGGACAGCCTCTACCCGGGGTATCGGTAGTGGCCCAGAGCGAAAAATTAGTGGGGAAGGCTACAGCCATTACCGACGCCACCGGCACCTACCGTCTGTTCTCCCTGCCGAGCGGTAATTACACGGTTCAGTTCACTTTGAAAGGGTTTAAAACCGTTACCCGGAAAGACATCATCGTTTTCCTCGAGCAGACAATAACCCTAAACGTGGTTATGGAACCAAGCCCGCTGGAAGAGGAGATTACCGTAGTCGGCCAGAGGCCTTTAATTGACGTTAAGTCCACTACCAAAGGGAGCACGATGACCCGCGAGGTCTTTATGCAGCTGCCGCGCAACCGCAACTTTGATGGCCTCTTGAGCACAGTTCCTGGAGTTCATTACGAGAGCAATCAGGGAGGACTTTCGGTTGACGGCGCCTCGGGAACTGAGAACATGTGGTATATTGACGGCACAAACATCACCAACGCACATCGTGGGTGGAGAGACCAATCAGTAGTCATGGAACAGGTGGAAGAGGTTAAAGTCACGGCCTCTGGTTACTCCGCCGAGTTTGGCGGGTCGATGGGCGGCGTCGTTAACGTCATCACCCGGTCCGGGGGTAACACCTTTCATGGCGAAATCTACGGGTACTACAACAACAACCGCCTCTGGATGCAGGGTAAATCCAGGGATTACCTGCGGCTCAACCCCTACTGGACCTCGCCTCTTGGACCAGAGGATGTCGAATACGTTAACGAGGACGACCTTTATTACGAAGGGGGCAAGAAAAGAGACGACTACCAGCGATTCGAAGGTGTTTTTAACCTCAGCGGGTATTTTATCAAAGACCGGCTATGGTTTTTTGCTTCTTTTAACCCGATTTATTCTCGGACTGTCGCCGACCGTTGGTTCTCAAGCGACCCGGTTGATTTAAGCAAGGCTAAATATCCAGGAGATACTCAGAAAGACCCGCGCCAGGGCCGTCCCCTCTACGAGTTCTATTCTAAGAACTATTATTATTATTGGCAGGCAAAGCTAACCGGTCAAATAATGCGAGGCATGAGGGTCTCGCTTTCGGCGGTGAATAATTTTTCTTATGACAGAGGTTCTGTACCGAGCCTCGCTGGGACAAGCACAAAGGATTTTCCTTACCGGAAAGATTGGTCTAACTCCTGGGTCACCGGAAAAGAGCCCGGATTCAGCTACCCGAATATCTCGGCCAATATGACCTTAGATTGGAGTCTTTCCAACAATTTCCTGCTTAGCTTGCGAAGCGGTTATCAGCGCACCAACACAACCAATCAACAGTTGGTCTTGCCTGGTACTTATTATTATTTTGGCCGGTCAAACATGGCCTATCCCGAAATTCCGGCTGAGCTGAAGCACCCTTCTGGCTGGTCAAATTGGCCGGCGACCACTCTTGAGTACAAAAAATGGATTATAGGCCGGGCGAGCGTCAACCTCGACCTTTCCTATTACCTGAACTTCAAGGGAGAACATGCTTGGAAATTTGGTTTCCAGTACGTGCGTCCGTTTGAAGATGTCGACCGTTCAGCCCCTCACCCGTTAGTCACTATTTACTGGGGAACTTATTATACCTGGCCTACAGGCGAAAAAGTTCAGGGAAAATACGGGTATTACATCACGCGGGGTGACTTCAAGTCTCCCTATGGCTGGTTCTGGAAGATTCACAGCGATAACTGGGCTTTTTATCTTCAGGATTCCTGGACCATCGGGGGAAAATTTACTTTGAACCTGGGTGTCCGGACTGAAAGTGAATACGTTCCGGCCTTAAGCCAGGATACAAGCCTTCCTGGTTATAAGCCCAAGCCGATTAGCTTCGGGTTCGACCAGAAGCTTGCCCCCCGTCTCGGAGCTATCTATGATGTCTTCGGCGATTCCAGCCTCAAGGTTTTTGCCAGCTTCGGTGTCTACTACGATGTCATGAAACTCTACATGGCCGAGGGAGCCTACGGCGGGTTTAAATGGTGGTCAAGTTATTATACTCTGGACACCTATGAATGGACCAAGATCGCGGCCAGCGGCAAGATTGATGACCGGGCGAGTCAGGAAGCTGGCGGCAAGTACTTCGGGTCAAGAAACTGGCGAACCGGTTCCTTCGAGGAAACCGAGCCCAACATGAAACCCGTGGCTCAGTCGGAATTTTCATTCGGAGCTGAAAAGAAGCTCACCGAAGATATTTCTTTCAGCGCCAGGTTCGTTTACAAGCACCTCATCCGGACGATCGAAGACATCGGCTACCTCGACGAAGAATTCAACGAACAGTACTTTATCGGCAACCCGGGTGAAGGAAAAGCTCGGCCGGTCTCCCAGGGCGGAATCTTTGCCGACGAATTCTGGCCAGCGCCCAGACCAAAACGGGAATACTACGGCTTGAACCTCGCCCTGGAGAAGAGGTTCTCGAACAACTGGCAGGGCGGCATCAACTATACCTGGAGCCGGCTGTTTGGCAACTACGGTGGTCTTTCCTCTTCTGATGAAAGTGGACGTAACTCGCCTAACGTCGAACGTTACTGGGACCTCTGGTTTGAAAGATACGACATCCACGGCCGGCCGCTTGATGGCATCCTTCCCTCTGACCGGACTCACTACATCAAAGCTTATGGTTCTTACGCCTTTCCTTTCGGGTTAACCATAGGTATCACTGCTTATGGCCGCAGCGGTCTGCCACGGACAACCAGCTTGTCCTTTAACGACATGCAAATATTCCCCGACGGCTACTTTGATACCGGCAAGCGCACCCCGTTTACGATGTGGGCCGACCTGTATGTTGAATACAATTTCAGGTTTGCTGGCAAGTACACTTTCAACGTAAACGCCACTTTCAGCAACATCACCAACACCAAGACAATCCAGGGCTATTACGACCGGTATAATTACACCATGCTTCGGCTGACCGACCAAGAGCTCTTAGCTCAAAAAACGAATTATAAAGACTGGAAGACACTGGTCGACCAGAAAATCACTGTCGATAAGCTCGACCCGCGGTTTGGGATGTGGACAAGCCGGTTTGGAACCTGGTCCTGGAGGCTCGGCGCTCGCTTCTCGTTCTAAAAACGCAGCTACCAGAGGAACGGTCAAGGGCCCGGCATTTAAAAAGCCGGGCCCTTTATTTTTAATCTTTTATTTTTAGTTCTTACGAGGGGAAAAGGGAAGGGTGACCTTAATTCGATATCTGAATATATTAAAATTTTCGTAACTCCAATAACCCTGAGGAAAATAGTCAGGTAACGAGCTAAATTAAGCAACGCTTAAGGAATATAAACAGCTTTTCCCCTTTCAGAAAGAAGATTGGTTTTTAACTTTAAAATATATTTCCTCCTCAAAAGGTAATTTTAAAAAATGTTTCCCGGAAACAATTATTTTTTAATGGCCTTGAGGATTTCTTTTACGGTTAACGCCCTTTCACCCTCCGGCTCTAAGGTTAAGAATTTCTCAAACTGTTGGCTGGCCGTTGCGAGCTCGCCTTTGTTGAGGTAGACATAGCCCAATTTAAGGTAAGCATCCGGCCACGTCGGCTTAATTTTAGCAGCCAGCTCAAAATAGCGAATCGCTTCGTCGTATTTTTGGTTGAAAAAATAAATTTCGCCGACGTTATACGCCAGGATTTCATCCTGCGGATAAGCTTCGATTGACTGCTCGAAAAACTTCTGGGCCTCCTCGATTTTATCCTGGCTAAGATAACAATTGCCGATTCCGGCCAGGGCTTTGGCCGTCATTTCGCGGCCCATGACGGCGTCGGTTTTGGCTTGTTCGAGCACCTGGTTATAAATTTCGACCGCCCGGTCGTATTCTTTCAGGTTACGGTAGGCATCAGCCAGGCTAACCTTAACCTGGTAGGCCTGCGGGTTTTGGGCGAGAAATTCTTCATAGGCAGCTGCGGCTTCCGCATATCTTCCTTCGTTCAGTAATTGATTACCTTTCTCGAGCCAAGCAATCGAAGCCTCGTCCTGGATATAGCCGCCAGCTTCGGGGACACCCTTATTCAACTTAATAGTCACTTTGGGGTTAACTGAAAGCTGGCTCACGTAAACTGTTTTTTCGGCGGGCAGAAATCCCTTGGCCACCACCTTCAGCGTCCAGTTCCCGGTTCCCAGCCCGATAAACGACCATTCCCCCTTCTTGTTGGTTACGGCTTCGAACTTCATGTTCTCATTCTGGGAAAAAACAAGCGTAACCTGGGCTCCTTCGACCGGCTTTCCCTCCGGGTCCAGGACGACTCCCCCGAGCCGGCCTATCCCTCTACCCTCTTGGGCGAATAAAATGGCCGAAATGAACGGAATTATCAGGACAAAAGAAATTACCTGGCAAAGGCTAAGTAATTTCCTCCTTTTCATAATTGCCTCCCGGTCGGTCATGCACCTGACGCTTAAAATCATTTAGATAATCAACGAGATTTTCTTCGCGGCTCGCCGGCGATCAACCGAACTCTTCAGCTCGGCCTCGAGCTCGCAACTGCCGGGGGGAAGATTTAGCGGCACCTCGATAACATAATTTTTCCCTTTATAGGCGGAAAGCTGGTTCTTATCAATCTCCACCGGGTAAGCGTGGCTATAATCCCATAAAGAATTTCCTTTTTGGTCGAGCACGTTAACTCTTAGATAAAGCGTCGTCTGCAATTTCTCACCCTTGGCTTCAAACCAGATTTGGTCATAAGGAATTGAAACTCGCAGCACCTTTCTTCCCTCGATTTCGCTTAATTCTGCCGGTAATTCTTCGAGCGGCCTCTCAGCTGGGACTCTTGGCTTCAAGTCCATCTGGACTGACATGATTTCAGCCAGTTGCTGGGCGCTGTGCGGGTCAAGCCGATAAGTCCCGTTCCAGGCATCATCAACAAACCAAATCGGGAAAAACCCATAATACCAGATTTCCGTTGGCTTACCATAAAAAGTAATCCCTCGGGGATAAGTTTCCCGGGAAGTTGGCGGCCCGAGGAGGATGTAGATTCGGCCTCGGTCTTGAATCCAGCCCGGCTCGTTACCATCCCGGAACAGAAGATTGGCTTCCTCAATCCGTTTGAAGTAGGCTTCTTTAAACTCGTTTTCTTCTGTTTCGGGGACTGGGTCTCTCTTTTTCCAGAATTCTTCCCGGAACTTTGTCCTTTCTTCCGCAGGCAACCTCAGAAAGAGTTCTTTCTCCTGTTTAGTAATAATATACCTAACTTTCGACAGAAACTCGCGGCTCTCAGGGTCAAGGTCTTGATTTACCCTCAGAGCACAAGAGGATAACAAGAACAAACTGGCCCAAAAAATCAAGCCGGTAACTTTCGGGCTCACTTTTTTTCCTTAAGCTGTCTGACTTTTTCTTTCAACCGAGGCTGGTTAGGTTCAATTTCTAAGGATTTCTCCCAGGCAGCCAAAGCTTCAGCCACCTGCCCGGCCTGAAAATAACACTCACCCAGGTTATTCAAGACAATGATGTTTGTCCCAAAATGCAATAAATACTCCTGATAACAATTAATAGCCTCTGACCATTCTTGAAGGGCTGAAAAAACATCGCCCGCAATCTGAAGGAAGTTGGGTCGCGTTTTCTCAGTGGCAAGAAAAGGCTTCAGGACTTCCCTGGCTCGGGCATAATCTTTCAGCCCCAACAAGACGCTGCAATAGTCCAGGGCGAATTTTTCGTTTTGAGGCTCTCGCTGATAGGCTGCCTCCAGCAAAGTCCTCGCCTTCGCTAAATCTTTCTTGTTCAGGTATTGATTCCCTAAGATATTGGCAAATGACGGGTCGGTTGACGGCGGCTGAGTCATGGTCAAAACCCACGGCCGGGGAAGAGAAACAACCGGGGAGATGACAAACGGCGTTGAGCTTGAAAGCACCTCTTTTCCTGCTCCGTCAACAATTGACACTCTTACAGTATAATGGTCAGGCTTGAGGCCCGCCAAAGAAATTTCTTCTAATATATGAGGCAGCCGGGTATAAGCGGCCAGGCTTTGGGAGAAAGATTTGGCCGTTTTCTCCCCCGCTTCCAAGGTATAGGTAACTGTGCCCTTTTGTCTTAACTCAGGAGAAACGCCATGGAGCTGGAAATACAAGTACATATTTTCCGCCGCGGTGAAATCATTCCGGGGCGAAGGAACAAGCTGGATATTTCCTAAAAGAAAAGCTTTGTTCAAACCCCGGTACTTAGATTGCCAATCTATCTTGTTAGCCAGGAGCGGCGGCGTCATCCAGAAAGTACCCGGTTCAGGAATGAGAACCGTTGCTTCGGCCGAAGTAAATTCTTTAGACACTCTATTTTTAATAAGAACATCGATTCGATACGTCCCTGGCAATAACGGGAAAAGGTCCTGAAAACTAAAGAGCTTTGCCTTGACCAGGTCAAGCTGGTCCCGGTTCAACCTGAAGGGAACGGTCCGGCTAAACTGATAAACCGTGTTCCCGCCATCGTCAGCCGCCTTGCCGCTGACCTCGAGCTCGGCATAATAGCCAGCCTCGCCCTCCTCCAGGCTCAAACGCTGCGGCTCGAGCAGGTAGTGGACAAAGGCAAGACCGTGGTCGTCCTGAAAAACGGCAAAAAGGGCGTCGTTATCCACGTAGTTGGTCGAGTATTCGACTTCAACCAGGTCTTTGTACTTTAAGAGTTTCTCCGCATAGGCTGTTTTGACTTTCTCTAAGGGAGCTGCTGGAATGCGCACATCCAAAAGCACCTGGGAGGAGATTGACGGCTGCAGGGAATAATGAGCCTCGCCCTGGATGAGAGAGATCGAAAGGTCAGCCAGCGTCGGGTTAATTTTGGCCAGCTGGTTATAAGCTTCCTCGTAATCGGTCATATCGCCCTTATAATGAATTAAAAGGTTCTGGGGGCCATGTTTCACTGGCGAATAGAGTTCGTATTCGCCTATTCCGCTTCTTTTAAAAAAGACAAGGCTAAAGGCGTTAGGCAACCCATATTCAGCCATCCCGTCATAAAACCAGACTATTGTCGGATAAATTTCAGGGTCGTTTTCGTACTTTTCCACCGACTTCGGCTCGCCCAGGAGAATATAAATCCGGCCCATATCCGTCCGCCAGCCTGGCCCGGGGGAATCCTTGCCAAACCACTGATTGGCGTAGGCAATCCGGCGATAATGCTCGGTCTTGAATTCGTTCTCCTCAGTGCCCGGTGTAGGGTCACGTTGTTTCCAGAAAGCTTCGATGAACAAATTGCGATCGCGGTTGGACTCGAGCTGGAGGAAAACTTCTCTCTCCTTTTTGGAAATAATATAAACGACCTCCTCCTCCAGCCATTTCCGGTATTCGGGCGGAAGGTCCTTGGGTGACCGTTGCTCTCGAGTCAGAGAAAATATGGAAAATAAAGAGGCTAAAAGAAGAAATAAGCCTGCTCCTGCTTTCGTTAACCAGTTCACCCCTAAATTATAGATGAGAAACAAGGTTGTTTTCAATTTTATGGAAGGGCGAAGAAAGTCCACATAAACCTATTTATTTTTTATTCCTTGAAAAGACGTTAAACTTAATACCAAAGAAAATAAAAAACCACTGCCTCCAACCGGCTCGCCTTGATTTTTTCCTTCTCAGCCTCAACCCGGGAATCATCCTTTGCCAGAACCGGAATTGTGTGAGTTTAGTTATTGGAGCTTAGCTACTTGATAAACTGGAGCTTCTGGAGTTTTTGCCGGTAAGCGCTTTCATCTTTAACGCCAAATGTCTCGACCTTGTTTTTGAGCTCGAGCGCTCCCATGTACCGATAGCCGCCCACTCGAAGCTCAGCCTGGCGCCACTTGTTTGGCGGCTCGAAGAGAAAGGAATAATAAACGACCTGGTCCTCGAAATTGTAAGCCCATACCTCAAGCGTAGTCGCGGCGATATCCTCGTCTGTTCTTGTCTCGATGGCAGTGGCCGTCCGGCCAACAGCCTGCCTCACTTGCATACTCCAGTTATCGTTTACGTGGGACTCGATCATAGCTGGCGGGCCGTTTAAAAGATACACGCGCGCCCGGTCTGTATTCCATGGCTGTTTAAAGTTTTCTCGCTTATAGTTCTGGTAGATAAATTCCATCCGGCGGTCAAATTCTTCCTTAGCCGTCTGCGGCCGCTCTTCCCAGAAGATTTTCTGAAACTCTATCCTTCCGGTGGGCGATAAAGACCGATAAATTTCTCTTTCAAAATCCTGCATGATAAAAAAATGCTGGGCATACCACGGGTCTTTGGAAGGCATCAGGCTCGGCGCACAAGCGGAAATCAATATCAATATTAGAACGCCGGGAAATAACCAAGTTATTCTCACTTTATTCCCTCCTGGACCTTTTTAACCCCTGTTTTAAATCTTATCCCTGGTTGGGATAAAAATCAATCAACGTATCTCCCCCACCCACTAGCGGGATTATAAGCATTCTAAGGCAGACTCAATCATCTGTTTTATTATTATTTTTGTTTTACCAAAAAATCTATAATCCATTATGACTGAGAACTAAAGCTGGTAACGATCTGGCCAGACGCAATGTCTCTGTTAAATCTCTAATCCATTATGCCTAAGAACTGAAGGTCACAACTGAGAAAATTAAATTTAACGCAGCCGCCAGACTCCAATATTCAATTACGACTATTCCAAGGAGCGGGATGAAAATGGTCCCTTTTGCTTCCTGTCCTAATGTTCCTCGGCCTTCAGGCAAGTCTGTTACCCTCATCTGGCCGTTGGCAAAAAAGGCGAATTTAGCTTAATATAAAATTAAAATGGGTAAAGGTCGGCGGAGAAAACACAAGAAGCCATTCCCGGCTGAAAAAAAGACGGCTACGACATTCATTCCTCGAGCGCCAATCGGCCCGTCGACAACAAGACCCGAATCCACTCCCCAAAAACTCTGGCCTAAATTTCCGACCTACCTGCGGATTATATTCTTTGCCGCCCTGGCCTTGTTCGTTGTTTCTCTTGTCGGCCGGATTTTCCTTCTTTCGCCCGTTAAAAGGGACGAGAGTTTGAATGTCCTTCTAATCACGCTTGATACCACCAGGGCGGACAGGTTAGGTTGCTACGGCTATCCTAAACCCACCACCCCGAACATAGATTCGGTTGCGGCGGAGGGAGTGAGATTTGCCAGAGCTTACGCGCAAGTGCCCCTGACCTTCCCATCCCACTGCTCAATCATGACCGGAACTTTTCCGGTCTATCATGGGGCCCGGAATAACGGCACTTATTATCTTCACCCGGATTTCATAACCCTGGCTGAAGTTATGAAAAGCTACGGTTTCCAGACCGCCGCCTTTGTCAGTTCCTTCACCGTTGACTCGCGGTTTGGTCTCGACCAGGGGTTTGACCTTTACGATGATGATTTCCGGCGAGGCCAGGCTTTTAAAGCTCTGAATGCCGAAAGGCGAGCTGAAGAAGTTTTTAAACCGTTCAGCTCCTGGCTGGATAACAATTATCAAAAGCCGTTTTTCTGCTGGCTCCATTTCTTCGACCCTCATCTTCCCTACGACCCTCCCTCTCCTTTTAGAGAAAAATTCGCCACCGACCCGTACGACGGCGAAATTGCTTACATGGACCAATATGTCGGCAAGGTTATCGAAAAACTAAAAGAAAAGAATCTCTGGGAGAAAACTTTCCTTATTCTCGCCGGCGACCACGGCGAAGGTTTCGGGGAAAAGGGCGAGGCAGGTCACGGGGTTTTTCTTTACGAAGAGACAATGCGGGTGCCGCTGATTCTCTATGCCGGAAAGCGCTTGCCGGCCAGGAAAGTGGTCGGCGGAAGGGTTCGCCTCGTCGATTTGCTGCCAACCATCCTCGATATGCTCAAAATCCCCATCCCGGATAAGGTCCAGGGAGAAAGCCTTCTCCCGTATGTAGGAAAAAAGAGGCCGAAGCAACTCCCCAACTATATGGAAACATACTTCCCCCAGGAAAATTACGGCTGGTCCCGCCTTGTCGGCCTTATCGATGGCCCCTGGAAGTACATCGAAGCCCCACGAGAAGAACTCTATAACCTGGATAAAGACCCCTCCGAAAGCACCAATTTAGCGACTACGGAAACCCGGGTAATCGCCAACCTGAGAGCAGAACTAAAAAAATACCTCAAAATTTACGCCTCCCCTTTTTCGGCCGAAAAAAGAAAAATAACGGCCGAAGAAAGGGAAAAGCTGAGAACCCTTGGCTACGTAAGCTTCACCGAAGAACTGCCGGTTAATAATCTTCCCGACCCAAAAGATAGAATAAGTGAGCTTAAATTAATTACCGCGGCGGAAATATGCGAACTTGAACAAAAATTCGAGGAAGCGGCCCGGATTTACGAGGAAATCTTGAGCCAGCGGCCGGATGTCCCGACAAATTATATCAACCTGGCCCTGGTTTATGCCCGGTTAAAGCGTTTTGACCAGGCGGTCGCGCTCTTAGAAAAGGGAGCTGAAAAAATGCCCCGGTCGCTTCTCCTTCTTTCCCGCCTCGGCCACACTTATCTTGCTACCGGGAGGTTAAAGAAAGCCCTGGATACCTGGCAACGCGTCCTCAGCCTCGACCCGGAATATTTCGACGCCTTACTTGCTTCTGGCTGGATTCTTGACTTGCTGGGGGAAAAAGAAGGCGCCAGGCAATTCTATGAAAGGGCCCTTCGGATTGAGCCCGAGAACAAGTTCATCCGGGCCAACCTGGCATTGAACCTGGCCACGACAGGCAATATTCCTCGGGCGGTCGAGATTCTGGAAAAATTATCCGCCGAGTTTCCGGAAGATTACGAAATCTGGCAGAACCTGGGAATTGCCTATGGCTACGCGGGCGAAATAGATAAAGCAGCTGAATGTTTAGAAAAGGCCGTTGCTTTGAAACCAACCCCTACCGGTTATTTTAACCTGGCGGTGGCCAAGAAAAAGCAAGGTCATACCGAAGAAGCCATAAAATACCTCAAACTTTACCTGGAAAACGCCGCGGGTGAAGACGAGGAGAAAATCCGCAGCGCCAGGTACGAGCTGATAACGCTCGAAAAAAGCCTCCGCCGCTAAGCCCCGATTTTTTTCCAGCATAAAAAACTGCCTTCCAAACAAAAAATAAAGCTGCTGGAGCAAATTACATATTGAGAAAAATAGTTGGTTTTATTCTAGTTATTCCCCTATTCGGCTTTTCACCATGGAACGTTAGTCTTTTGATAGGCCTAAATTGATATCCGTAATCAGATAAAAACTCCAAGATAGCTTTCTCCTACCACCGAGACAAACTAAAGTTCTCGATAAAACCAGTCAGGGGGCCTTCCTTTCGGTTGGGAAAAAATCAGGCAAGTTCCCTTTCGAGGAAGAGAA
>JBBIRF010000025.1:0-39396 GCA_037441905.1 Candidatus Aminicenantota bacterium | reverse complement strand
CCCGCCAGAAACTGGCATTGATTACCTTTGTGGAAAAGGTCCGCCAGGCACATAAGAACTTGATTGGAGAGAGACATGACGATGAGTATGCTAAGGCAGTTACGAGTTATTTAACGCTAATATTAGAAAAATTGCTGGATTGGAACTCGGTTTTGTCAGTTTGGCGGCCAGATCAAGAAAGAAACGAACATGTATTTAATAGGCAAGCATTGCCAATGGTTTGGGATTACGGAGAAAGAAATCCATTTTATGGAAGTTTGATGAGCCCTAAAGGGATTAATAAGATAATATTTCACTTATCTCAAATTAGATCTGTACAGGTGCAAAATTGGAAAGCAGAAAGGTTTAGAAATTCAGGGATAACTCAACTATCAGCAACGTCTCTTCCTTATCCTGAAAACTACTTCGATGCTGTCTTTACGGACCCACCATACTATGACAACGTCCCATATTCTTATCTTTCTGATTTCTTCTATGTCTGGCTGAAAAGGTCGGTTGGTGATCTTTATCCTGAGCTCTTCACCACTCCCTTAACTCCGAAGAAAGAGGAAATCGTGGCATATTCCCATGATAAAGGAGGATTAGAAGTAGGAAAAAAATACTTCGAAGAAATGCTAAAAAAATCTTTTAAGGAAATATACCGAGTGCTAAAACCGAATGGTATAGCAACGATTGTTTATACCCATAAATCCACATCGGGCTGGGAGACATTGATTAATTCTCTATTAGAGTCTGGTTTGGTGCCCACAGCTTCCTGGCCAATTGATACCGAAATGAAATCTAGGTTGAGAGCCCAGGAATCAGCTGCCCTGGCTTCATCAATTTACATCGTCTGTCGAAAGATGGAAAGAATTGAGACTGGCTGGCTGAATGAAGTAAAAGAGGAGACCAGGAAATACCTTGAAACAAAACTTGATAAACTCTGGGATGAGGGTATTAGCGGAGCTGATTATTTTGTGGCTGCTATCGGCTCATCCTTAGAGGTTTTTGGCAAGTATCAAAAAGTCATGGATTATGAAGGCAACGTAATTGGTGCGGATAAGTTCCTGGAATATGTTCGTGAAATAGTCACTGATTATACGGTTAGAAAAATACTGCACAACGGAATAGCAGCTCAGCTCAGCCCAATCACAAGGTTTTACATACTCTGGCGCTGGACATATGGAGAAGCAAAAGTCCATTTTGACGATGCCCGAAAGTTAGGGCAGAGTAGCGGCCTTGATATCAGCCAGGAATGGAATAAAGGTTTGATAAAAAAGGAAAAAGAATTTATATCCGTCCTCGGTCCTCAGGATAGAAAACTTGAGCAACTTGAAGACTCTGATGAACTTATTGATGTCTTACATCGGATTCTGCTGCTCTGGAAAGAAGGTCGGAAAGTAGAAATGAGAGAAGTCTTAACAGAGACGGGTTTTGGACAGAATGAAAATTTTTATCGTATAGCTCAGGCCATCTCAGAAACCCTGCCACAAGAAAGCAAAGAGAAAAAGCTGCTGGACGGCTTTTTAAGCGGAAAAGAGAAAATAAAAGAAGAAATAAAAGAAAAAAGCGCAAAAGAAAAGCAAGGGAGGTTATTCAAATGAAACCTTTTAGTCAAATTGCTCTTCCCCATAGCGACATTCTGCAGGGCAGATTAACTATGGATGTATTTGCTGCTGATATCTGGCAGGTGCTTTCGGGTAAAGCACCGGCTGACTATCTGGACCGCGATTTATTTTTCAATAAAACTTATACCACTAAAGGATTAAAAAATATTCTTGAAGTAGCTAAGAAAAGACTGGCCGGAGGTGGAGGTGACCCGGTAATTCAGCTCCAGACTCCCTTTGGCGGCGGAAAAACCCACGCCCTGATTGCCCTGTATCATCAGGCGAAGCTATGGGGTGCTAAGGTCTGCGTGTTTGACGGAACGGCGCTAAACCCAAAAGATTCAAAACCCTGGGAAGAACTTGAAAAGCAATTGACTGGTAAAGCGACTTTAACGAAGGGCGAAATATCTCCGGGTAAAGAGAAGCTTATTGAAATTCTGTCAAAAAATCAGCCTGCCCTTATCTTGATGGATGAGATTCTTGAGTATGCCACCAAAGCTGCGGGAATAAAAGTAGGAGCTTCAAACCTGGCGGCTCAGACTTTGGCTTTTATGCAAGAACTTTCGGGGGCAATCTCCACTATTGAAAAGGCACTTCTGGTGATAACTCTTCCTTCAAGCTTAATGGAGCATTATGACGAAAACGCTGAAAGACTTTATAACACCCTGCAAAAAATAACCGGAAGGACAGAGAGAATATACACTCCTGTTGAGGAAGATGAAATTGAGCTGGTGATAAGGAAAAGACTTTTCCAGAAGGTTGATGAGACGGCGGTAAAAAAAGTTGTGAATGAGTTCGTTGAGTATGCCAGGGCAGAGGGGTTGTTATCAAACGACGAAGTGGGAAAATATCGAGAAAGATTTATCCAGAGCTTTCCCTTCAAGCCCGAGGTGATTGACGTCTTGTATAAAAGATGGGGCTCGTTCCCGACTTTTCAGAGAACAAGAGGGGTGTTAAGACTTCTTTCTTTAGTGATCTATGACTTGATGGATAAAAAGGTTCCTTATGTCAGACTCGGAGATTTTGACCTCGGGCATAATGAAATCAGGCGTGAGCTAATAAAGCACATCGGGCAGGAATGGGATAGTGTGATCGCTCAAGATATCACTGGAAAAGAGTCTGGAGCAAAAATAGCTGACGAAAATATCGGCACAGCCTATAAATCTTATAAGTTGGGAAGTGTGGTGGCCAGGACAATTTTTATGTATTCATTCTCGGGGCGAGGAGAAAAGGGAGTTGGGGCAAGGGAGCTAAAATTAGCTGTTAGCCAGCCTGAATTCTCCAGCTCTCTGATTGATTCGGTCATCAATTGTTTGAGGGAAAAACTATTCTACCTTTCTGATGAGGGGCTTTACTTCAGCAATATGCCTAATTTGAACCGAATCCTGTTGAGCCGGGAGGAAAATGTAACTCAATCAGATGTTATGGAAGAAGAAAGGTCTTACCTTGAAAAATTTATCTCGAAGAAAGGGCAGTTTTCAGTCTATATATGGCCTGAAAGCCATAGAAACGTGGCCGATGGCTCCGAGCTAAAATTGCTGGTGATGAAGGATAGAAAGCCCGAATGGGAATTTGTTGAAAATCATGGAGAAACGCCGAGGATATACAGAAATACATTGATTTTTTTGGCTCCGGACCCAAATCAAAAGGCGGTTTTAAATGATTTTTTAAGGAAATTGCTTGCCCTGAGGTCAATTGAAGGCGATGAAAAATTGACCCTGACAGAAAGCCAAAAGAAAGAGATAAAAAACAAGGTTAAAAACCAGGAACAAAAAGCTTATGAGGAGTTAAGAAAATGTTATCGGTATGTTTATTTGCCGATTAAAGGAGATTTTAAAGAGATTGACCTGGGTTTTGCTACCTTTGGTGAGGTTTTTGTCGATAGAGAAATCTTTAACCGGCTTAAGAGCGAAGGCGAAATATTGGAAAGAATTTCTCCTGCGGTGATTAAGGAAAAGTATTTAAAGGATAGGGAATATGTCAACACCAAGAATCTATTGGAAGCTTTTTGGAAGACGCCAGGAGAGATAAGGTTGACGTCGGCGGAAGGTCTGATGGATGGAATTAAGGAAGGGGTGGAAAGAGGATTATTTGGTCTTGGTTATCTCGAGAATGGAAAGCCTGTTTGTAAATATTTTAAGGAAAAAGTTTCCCCAGAATTAACCGACAGCGAAATAATTTTGGCGGCGTCGTTATGCCGGCCATCAACGACAGAAGGATATGTTCCGCCTAAGGAAACTATAAAGCCGGGAGTTAAAGAGGAGCGAGGGACGAAAGCACAGGTTCCAAGTTATAAAGAGTTACATTTAAAAGTTGAAGTGCCAAGGGGACGAATGTCCGATATTTCCAGGGTTATAAATCTGCTGAATAGCAAATTTTCTGATTGCCGGGTTGAGATTGAGATAAAGGCAGAAGGTGGCGAAATTACTATTTCCGATTATGAAGACAAAATCAAAGAGGCCCTAACCCAGGCTGGGATAGAACTGAAAGAGGAAGATGTAAGTTGAGCTCCATAAAATGGGGGAAACATCAGTACGTGGGTAGTTAATTTAAAATTTGCTCTTATATAAAAAATAATTTGTTTTATTAACTTAATCATAATATTCGAAGGAGTCAAAGATGGCGGCTCTGAGGGTCTCTATTTATTGTCCTTGGTGTAAAAGGCATTCGTCAATCACACCAGCAATCACTCAAGTCTCAGACCCTTATGGTTATGAAAGGAAGATTGAAGCTTTCTGCGTGTGGGAAAGGGAACATAATGAAATATGGTGGATAGGTGTTTGTAGTTATTGTGATAAACCAGTTTTAGTCTTAAATGCTGGAAATGAAATATACCCCCACCCACTTCCTTCTCCTAGCGATGAAAGGATTCCAGAAAAAATTAGAAAAGATTTAGATGAAGCAAAATTATGTTTTTCTGTAAAAGCATATCGAGCATCTGCTGTGATGGCAAGGAGAGCATTACAAACTGCCTGCATTGATAAAGGAGCATCGAAGGGAAAAAATCTCGCGGAACAAATTAAAGAATTGGCAGATAAAGGAATGATAACTCAAGATTTAAAGAATTGGGCAGATGTAGTCAGATTTGTAGGCAATGATGCTGCCCATCCAACCGAGAATGAGGTAAGTGAAGATGATGCAAAGGATATCATAGATTTAGCTGAACAATTTATGCATGTTATATACGTAGCGCCTGCTATTGCTAATGGAAGAAGGAAGAAAAGAAAGAAATAAATAATATTTTACGGTATATTGGGTGGATCAATAATCAACCAGTAATAGGTACCTTATAGGTTTAGCTTCATGAGTTACACAATATAACCCAATTAGGGTTAGAGCTCCAAGATCAAAACGCCATTAAATGGTTCTTTTCCACGTATTCCAAAGCGGAGGTCGAGCGCGTGCTCAAGAGCAGCCGCAATATTTCTGTCAAGAGCGCCAACTACTGGTCCATTGTGCTTAAATCCCGTTTGAAAAGAGGTCGTGTTTGAATCCATATTAATACCAGAGGCTAAGGCGACGATAGACCCAGAAGAGCCTTGTCTATTTCCAATACGCGGAGCTCGACCCTGAGCCCCAGTTGAAAGTGGCATTCTCCTGGGAAGAGAGGAACTCTTTTTTTCATCGACCAGGTCAGGCAACTTGCGGTATAAGCCGCGACCCGTTTTCCCTTTTCAGGCTAAAAAAAATACATGCCATCTGATAATTCACAGGGGTTCGAACCGGGCGGTGAAATGCCTTAGCGGCTCTTGTGCTTGGACTATTTTCAAACCTCTGACTTTCTCTCTCTTAGCATATAAATTAATAATCGCCTGAGCCACGTATTCTAAGTGGGAGGCGGTGTAAACCCGCCGGGGGATGGCTAACCGAACCATCTCTAAGGGAGGAAAGATTTCTTTTTCCCCCTTCCCTTTCTGGCGTCCGAACATAACCCCGCCGACCTCCACCGCTCTCACCCCCGCCTCTCGGTATAAAGCTACGGTCAGCGCCCAGGCAGGATAAGCTTCGCGCGGGAGATGGGGCAAAAATTCGTCGGCCAGCAGGTAGACAGCATGACCGCCAACTGGCTTAAAAATAGGAATCCCGGCTTCATCCAGAAGCCTCGCCAGATACCGAACCTGTTCGATTCGATGGCGCAAGTAGCCCTCGTCAACCACCTCTTCCAAACCCCGGGCAATAGCCTCCAGGTCGCGGCCGGCCAGCCCTCCGTAGGTGGGAAACCCTTCCCCGATGATTAAAATATGCTTGAGTTTGGAGGCGAGCTCATCATCATTCAGGGTGATGAAGCCGCCGATATTGGCCAGACCATCTTTTTTAGCACTAACCAGAGCACCGTCGGCCAAAGAAAACATCTCCCGGGAGATTTCTAAAATTGATTTATTTTTGTACCCAGGTTCCCTTTCTTTAATCAGAAAAGCATTCTCGGCAAAACGACAGGCATCAAAAAACAGCGGCGCCCGATGCTTCCGGCAGAGGGCGCTGATGGCGCGAATGTTTTCCAGAGAGACAGGCTGGCCACCACCCGAGTTATTGGTAACGGTTAGCATAACCAACGGAACTCGGCCTTTCTTCTTGACCAAGAGGTCGCGGAGTTTCTCCGGGTCCATGTTGCCCTTAAACGGAAGCTCGGCTCGCGGGTCGTAGGCTTCATCAACCACCAGGTTTAGCGGGTTGGCCTGCCGCACTAAGATATTGGCCATAGTGGTGTCAAAATGGATATTGTTGGGCACGAAATCCCCTTTTTTTACCAAAGCTTCAAAAAGAATCCTCTCGGCGGCTCTTCCCTGATGAGTCGGGATTACATGGCGAAACCCAAAGATTCGCCGGACCGCGTTTTCAAAGCGATAAAAGCTTCGGGCGCCGGCATAGGATTCATCCCCGCGCATTAAAGCCGCCCATTGCTCGTCACTCATCGCTCCTGTTCCCGAATCAGTCAGCAGGTCGATGGTAACCTTGGACGCAGGAATGGCAAACACGTTGTAACCCGCCTGCCGCAAAACCTTTTCCCTTTCGCGGCGTGACGTCAGGTTAATCCGCTCGACCATCTTTATCCGGTAAGGTTCCATCGGCGAGCTTTTTATCTGCATGATTTTTTCCCTCCCTCGCGACAGTAATCTAGCGCTTTCTTTCTGGCCGCCAGCCCAGCTAACCTTACTTTTTCTTCATCCTTAGGTCTTTTTCTCAAAAAAATAGCTATAATCCAGTTCTTCGGGCTCTTTTTTATTCTCTCATGAATTGGGCTCAAAAAGAAACAAGGTTGCGGAAATAGCGCATCCGGTTCTTGATTTCATCCTTAGTTAATCTCTTGAGCCTTTCTATCCCGAAATCCTCGATGACGAAAGAGGCCACGGTCGAGCCGGCAACAACCGCCCTTTTTATTGTCCTGGGAGTAACCTTCTTGGCCCGGTCGAGATAACCCAGAAACCCGCCTGCAAAACTATCGCCGGCGCCGGTCGGGTCAACCACTTCCTCGCACGGATGCGCTAAGGTTCCAAAGATAAAATCACGGCTAAAAACGAGTGCCCCGTGCTCCCCCTTTTTTACGACGACAAGCGATGGCCCGGCAGCCAGAAGCTTCTTGCCAGCGCGAATAAGATTAACCTCCTTGGTCAACAACCTTACTTCTTCGTCGTTGGCGAAAAAAATATCCACTTTTGCCAACGAACGCCAGAGAGATTCAGGTTTGTTGACTATCCAGTACTGGATGGTGTCGAGGCCGACCAGTCGCGGCTTCTTGACCTGGCTGAGGATGGCTTCGTGGTGGTCAGGGTCGATGGTTGCCAGATAAACAATATCGGCCTCCTGGTAGCTGGGGGGAAGCGTTAAGCGAAAATCGGCCATGACGTTGAGCTCTGTCTTCAGCGTCTGGCGTTGGTTGGGGTCATAACCATACTTCCCTTCCCAATAGAAAGTTTTACCAGGAAGAACAGAAATTCCCTCTGTCTTGATTCCTTTTTGCTCGAAAAAGGAGATTATCTCGGGCGGAAAATCCTCGCCGACCACGCCACTCAGCTTCGGTCGGGTGAAAAAACTGGCGGCCAGAGCGCAATAAGTGCCCGAGCCGCCGATAATCCTTTCCCGGCGCTCATATGGTGTTTCAATGGTATCAAAGGCAATCGAGCCGACAATCAGGAGACTCATCGCAAAACCTCGCGTCCGAACATGCCAACAGGCCAAAGGTTTATCTAAGAAATATACTTGCCGATAAGCAAAGCCAATTTTTCTTTAAGTTCCGGCGGAATAAGGTCGGGTCGAGTCACAATCGTGTTTGCCAGGGCAGAAGCACAGGCACACCGAGCGCCCCTCTCCGCTGGAATCAGGGCGAGCGCCCGACGAATCAGAGCCTTGGCGTTAGCAATATTGCGACGGAGATTCTCCAGGATTAGCTCGACCGAAACCGATTCTTCCTCTTCATGCCAAACATCGTAATCTGTCACCAGGTTAATAGTCGCATAACAAAGCTCGGCTTCGCGGGCCAATTTGGCCTCGGTGGCCGCGGTCATCCCGATAACATCCGCGCCCCACTGCCGGTAAATTCGCGACTCCGCTTTGGTCGAAAAAGCCGGCCCTTCGATGCAGAGATAAGTACCTCCTTTGTGTACTGGAAGGCGAAGCTCCTGGCCTGCCTGGTAAAGAACTTCGACTAATTCAGGGCACACGGGGTGAGCAAAACTTATATGGGCGGCAATGCCTTCGCCAAAAAAAGTCGACCGTCGCCTCGTCCGGTCAAAGAACTGGTCTGAAAGGACGATGTCCCTGGGTTTTAACTCCTCCTTTAGTGAGCCGCAGGAATTCACCGCGATTATCCGGGTCGCGCCAAGCTGCTTAAAACCGTAAATATTCGCCCGATAATTAATATCAGACGGAAGAAGCCGATGACCCCGGCCATGCCGGCTGAGGAAGGCTACCTTTTTCCCTTCTAAACTCCCAAGAACAAAGGCATCTGACGGCTCTCCGAATGGAGTCGAAACTTTCACTTCTTCTAAATGGCTAAACCCCTCCATCTCATAAAGACCAGTCCCCCCGAGAATCCCGATTTCAGCCCGAGCAACCTGGGTTAAAGGCGGCGTCATCTCTTCCTCCTTTTCTGATTTCAATTGAAAAACCATTCTATATTATTTTAAGCACCGCCGTGTCAACAACCGGACTCTTTTGAAACGAGACATAGGGACCAGTTTAAGGAACAATTTGAAGGGGGCTCCATGGGAAACTAGTAATTGGTGTCTGGCCTGAAGAAGTCAGGCGGGTCACTCTTTTGAAGACATTGTATCCAGGTAAAAGGAGAATATGAAAGTGGCACAGGGACGCTCCGGCGGTGGACGTTGCGGATGAAGCAGCCCGGTCGCTTATCAAACTTAGTTCCCAAAGCAGCAGGGGTTGCTCCCTCAAAAATATTATTTAAACTTTCGCTGGGTTTTTTATCCTCCTTTTTTATTGACCGGGAAATTTTCTATTGACCGAGTTGGCTTCTCGCTTTTATCCTGAGAGCATGGTTGGAAATCCGGCAACCATATCGAAAATACTAATAATAAAAAACTGTCAACGATAACTTTTCAGGAGGAAAAAATTGAAGCTTTTCAGTCCGAAAATCAGGCCTGCCTTTTCTCCCGGCCGTCGCCTTTTCTTTGAAAGAACGGCTGCCATGTTTTTGGCGATCGAGACGGCCCACAGGTCGAGCCGGCCTCGAGCCGCCTCCCTTGACCGAATCAAGGTCGAGCTCCCTTCGCCCGCGGTTTCAACGGGAACACCTAAGTTTGTCGGCATCCAGATGAGTCCGCACACGATGCTCGACGAAGGGATTGAATTTTGCCTCGACCTCATCCAGAAGGAAGCGGCGGTAAACGTGGTTATGCCATACAGTCATGCTTTCCATGGACCTCTGGGAAAACCCTTAAACCAATTAGCCCATGACCATGGAAAACCTCCGCGGGACCTGCGCGGCCGCCTCCCTGCAGTCTGGGTAAAACATCATCCGGAGTTTTTTAAAGAAACCAGGCTAAGCATCAAGCCTACCCAGCCTGACTTCGAGTTCGCCGACCGGGACCTTTTCCGGGAGTTGATTAAGCCTTCTCGGCAAAGAGGGATAAAGGTCTATGCCCGTGTTTTGGAAGGCACAGGAAGCTCGATTGCCAATTTCGATTTAGTCAGGACGATAGATTGTTATGGCCAGCCGGGAAGATATGCTTGCTGGTCGCATCCCGAATACGTCGCCTTCTGGACAGCTGTCGTCCAAGATATGTTCAGTCACTATGAGCTCGACGGGTTGCAGTGGGGCGCTGAAAGAATGGGGCCGCTAATGAACGTCATCCTCCCCTGGAATGACCTCCCCCCAACCTGCTTTTGCTCCCACTGTATCGCCCGGGGCAAAGCAGCTGGCATCGACCCGGAGAGAGCGCGGGAAGGTTACCGTCGGCTTTTCGAGTATGTTCGCGACCTGAGAGCGGACCGTAACTTGCCGGCTGAAGGGGTTTTTACCGTATTTCTCCGCCATCTTATTCGCTGGCCGGAAATTCTCGCCTGGGAATTTCAGTATCGTCTCTCCCGAGAAGCGGTGCATCAGGCGATTTATAAGACCGTCAAACTCACCCGGCCGGCAGCTGAAGTCGGCTGGCATGTTGACCATCAACCTTCCAGCTGGGACCCCGTATACCGCGCCGAAATGAGCTATGAAGAGATGGCTCCTTATTCTGATTTTATCAAGCTTATTCTCTACCACGCCGTCCTGGGGCCTCGAATCCGCCGCTGGTATCTTGACCGGCTGAAAAGCACTGTTCTTAAAGAGCTAAGCCTCGAACAATCCCTCGGGCTTTATTACGCCATCATGGGGTATGACCCTGGGCAGGAGCCAACAGTTGATACTCTCGAGAAAAAAGGTTTTTCCCCGGATTATGTCTACCGAGAAACGAAGCGGACCATAGCCTCGGCTCGAGGAAAAACCAAAATTTATGCTGGCATCGGGTTTGACATCCCCGGAAGCCCCCCGGATGAGCCTGAAAAAGTTTTCGCGGCAACCTTAGCCGCCTTCCGCGCTGGCGCCGCCGGCATTGTTATCTCCAGAGAATACGAGGAAATGAAGGTCGCCAATTTAAAGGCCGTAGGCCAGGCAATTGCTTATTTAAATAAAAATGGCTAATTCAACAAATTGACCCTTTATTTTTCTGGACGGGGAAAAAATATTTTGGCCGAAAAGGTGCTTCCAAGCTGGCTTCCCTAATTTTCCCAGGACAAGCTCAGAGCTTCCTCTACGGAGATAAAAAACACGGCAAATTGAAGTAAACCTGAAAACCAGGTAGAAGAAAAGATGGCCTCCTTTTAGACTGCACCCTCAGAAAAAGAAAAACCAAAAAGGATAGGGGGAAATGAAATTATTCTTTGGCTGCTAAACAACGATTTAAAAGGTGCGATTCCGGCCGAGGCGGAGAACTCAATAAAATTATAAATTAGCAAAAAATTACCGTAGACAAATACCGAGGGCACAGATTCCAGTCTTTGATTTATAATGAATAAATGGGTATCCTAATTAAATTGAAAACGCCGAAAGAGGCAGTTAATGCACCCGGAAAACGAAAGTAGACTCAAAGAGGTAGCGGCGCTCCTCGGGCAGCGACCGAGAGTGGCTGTTCTTACCGGCGCCGGGGTTTCAGCTGAATCAGGAGTGCCTACTTTCCGCGGCCCCGAAGGCCTCTGGCGCCAGTTCAGACCCGAGGAGCTGGCAACGCCCGAAGCCTTCGAGCGCGACCCGCGGCTTGTCTGGGAATGGTATGATTGGCGCCGCCAGAAGATTAAAAATGTGGCCCCAAACCCGGCTCATTTCACCCTCGCCAGCTGGGAAAGTATCTTTCCTTCGTTCACCCTCATCACTCAGAATGTCGACGGCCTGCACGAGCTGGCTGGTTCCACCCGGCTGCTTGAACTCCACGGGAATATCTGGAAAGTCCGTTGCGTGGCGGAAGGCTTGGTCATGGCAAACAAGGAAGTGCCTCTTTCCCAGATTCCGCCGGTCTGTCCATCTTGTGGCTCGCTTCTGAGGCCGCATGTCGTCTGGTTTGGAGAACCACTGCCGCGGGATGTCCTGGAAGCGGCTTTTGAAGCCAGCCAGTCGTGCCAACTGATGTTAGTCGTCGGGACTTCGGCCGTCGTTCATCCGGCCGCCTCTCTCCCTCTGGCAGCTTCGCAGAACGGGGCGACCGTTGTGGAAATTAACCCGGAGCCGACACCTCTCACCTCGTACGCTGACTTTTTCCTCCAGGGGAAGGCGGGCGAATTGTTGCCTCAACTGGACAGGCTGCTTTCCGGAATCGCCGTCTGAATGAAAAAGTAAAGATAATGAATTGACGAATTAGAACAGGTGAAAAATGAGATTGCTTCATTTTCAGCCCACAGCCGGGTTGAGTGGCGACATGATTCTCGCCTCGCTTCTTGACCTGGGAGTCAACCCGAATGAATTCAGGCAAGCCATTAAGAGCCTGGGGCTTGAAGTCAAGTTAAAGATTGGCGAGGTCCGGCGAGCCTCGCTCCGGGCAAAACGAGTTGAAGTTATCGTTCCGGAAAAGAAAAAAAAAGGTACGCGGAAATGGCGGGAGGTCGAGGCCATAATCAAGAAAAGCAGGTTTTCTGCGGAGGTAAAAGATAAATCCCTCCGGGTTTTTGATACCCTGTTTGCGGCTGAGGCCAGAGTCCATGGGGAAAAGAAAGAAGCGATTCATCTTCATGAAGCCGCCGCGGATGACGCCTTGGTCGACATTGTCGGCAGCTGCTGGCTTCTGGAAAAGCTGGCTGTCGACAAGATTACCTGCTCGCCGATTAACCTCGGCAGCGGCTGGGTCAAGACTTCTCATGGAATGCTTCCTGTTCCTCCTCCGGCTGTGGCCGAACTTCTCCGGAATGTACCCGTCTACTCAGCCGGAGTCGAAGAGGAATTAACCACGCCTACCGGCGCCGCGATTATTTCGACAATTGCCACTTCCTTTGTTTCCTTCCCCGAGGTCGTAGTCAACCGCGTGGGCTGCGGCGCAGGGGGCCGCGATTTTCCCGATTTTCCCAACATTCTCCGGGTGTTTCTCGGAGAAACAGCCTCGTCCAAGAAAGAGGCGCAAGTCTTTGAGGTCAGAACAAACATTGATGACGCCACTCCCCAGGTTCTGGCGTTTGCGGCTGAAAAAATCATGGCTGAAGGGGCTCTCGATGTTTTCTTAACGCCGGTGGTAATGAAAAAGGGGCGCCTGGGCACTCAATTGACCGTTCTGGCTCAAGCTGATAAAATAGACAGGATAATCGAGACTATTTTTCGCGAGACAAGCACCATCGGCGTCCGGTATCACCCAGTCGAAAGAAAAACCCTCGAGCGCCGCGAGGCGAAAGTAAAAGTAGCCGGCGAAGAAATTCCCCTAAAAATAGCCTCGTTGAACGGAAAGGAAATTCAGGTGCAACCAGAATACGAAGCATGTCGGCATCTGGCCATCACGAAAGGCGTTCCCTTCAAGAAGTGGCAGGAGCGGGCGGTTGAAGCCTGGAAACGAAAGAACCGCACCTGAAACCTAAAACTCATGCGTAACCGCGGAGAAAAAATGGACCTAAAAAAGATAGAAAAGGCAGTAAAAATGATCCTCGAGGGAGTGGGAGAAGACCCGGAGCGACCGGGCCTGAAGCAGACCCCGAAACGGGTGGCCCGTCTGTTTGCCGAAATTCTTGGCGGCATTCACGAAGACCCAAAAGAACACCTGGCAATTATCCAGGAAGAGCGTCATGATGAAATGGTCTTAATTAAGAATATCCCCCTCTACTCTATGTGTGAACATCACCTTCTGCCTTTTGCCGGTCGGGCCCATGTGGCCTATATTCCCAAGGGGGGAAGAATTGTCGGCCTGAGCAAAATTGCCCGGGTGGTTGATATTCTTTCGCGCCGGCTTCAGGTTCAGGAAAGGTTAACCAAACAAATTGCTGACCTTGTGGACGAGCAGCTGAAACCCTTGGGGGTCATGGTGGTGATCGAAGCCGAACACATGTGCATGTCGATGCGCGGGGTGAAAAAACCGCGTTCGGTCACGGTAACTTCTGCCGTGCGCGGCTCTTTCCGGAACAACCCGGCAACCAGGGCCGAGGCTTTAACCCTGATTCATGGAGGCTTCGCCAGTGGACAAGAAAGATAATCAAAAATTTTATATAACGACGCCGATTTATTACGTCAATGACGTGCCGCACATCGGCCATGCTTACACCACGATCATCGCCGACGCTTTAGCCCGCTTCCATCGTCTCTGCGGCCGGCAAGTGTTTTTTCTGACTGGAACAGATGAACATGGCCAGAAAATCGAAAAGGCGGCGAGCGAAAAGGGGTTAACTCCTAAGGAGCTTGCCGACCAGGTTGTTGTCCGGTTTAAAGACCTCTGGCGGGCTTTGAGCATCTCTTATGACTTTTTTATCCGGACGACCGAACCTTTTCACGAGCAAGGGGTTCAGAAGATTTTCGAAAAACTGAAACAAAAGGGCGACATTTACAAAGGAACCTATGAGGGCTGGTATTGCGTCTCGGACGAAAACTTCCTGGCGGAAGAAGTCCCGTTAGACCATGCGGGGGAAAAATCGTGTCCGGATTGCGGCAAGAAAGCTATCCTTGTTTCCGAGGAATGTTATTATTTCCGGCTTTCCGCTTACCGGGAGCGGTTACTGGCCTTCTACGAAAAAAACCCGAACTTTGTCCGCCCCCAGAGCCGGATGAATGAAGTTGTTTCCTTTGTGCGTCAAGGGTTAAAAGACTTGAGCATAACCCGGACGACGGTCAAATGGGGCATCCCTGTTCCTGATGACCCCAAACATACGATTTATGTCTGGTTCGACGCCCTTCATAACTACATCACCGGGATTGGCTACGATTGGGACAAAGAATTGTTTGCCCGTTTCTGGCCCGCCGACCTCCACCTGATAGGTAAGGACATCCTCCGGTTTCATGCCATCTTCTGGCCGGCTTTCCTGATGGCGGCTGAACTGCCTCTGCCGCGAACGGTTTTTGGCCACGGCTGGTGGCTCAAGGATGAAACCAAAATGTCAAAATCTCGCGGGAATGTCCTCGACCCTCATGTCATCCTGAAAGTCTTTGGGCCCGACCCGTTACGTTATTTTCTCCTGCGGGAAATTCCCATCGGCCAGGACGGCAATTTCTCCCATGAAGGCTTTCTCCATCGGGTAAATTCTGACCTGGCCAATGATTTGGGAAACCTCGTCCAGCGGACGCTGAGCATGGTCTGGAACTATTTCCATGGAAAAATAAACGCTGTTGACCCGGAGACGGCCGAAGATATCGCCATCAGAGAAGCTTTTGACCGGTTAAAAGAAAGAGTCAGGCAATTTTTCGAGGATTACGCTCCCAACCGGGCTCTCGAAGAGATTTGGGCTTACATCAACCTTGTCAACAAATACCTGGCTGATAATGAACCCTGGAAAATGGCGACGGCGGAGGAAAAGAGAGGGCGCCTGGGAAGAATCCTTTTCCAGAGTACCCAGGCCATCTGGGGGCTGGCTTATCTCCTTTACCCGGTGATGCCAGCCGCCGCCGAAAAAATCTGGCAACTCCTCGGAGAAAAGAGGCCGATTAACTCTATCAATTACCAGGAGCTAAACCTTTCTCTTTTTTCGACCGGCCAGAAAATCAGCCGACCCCAGCCGCTTTTCCCCCGGGTGGCGTTAAGCGATTTTCTGGGTTCAGATTATCCCAAGGAGGAAAAAATGGAAGCCAAGGGAGAATGGGTCACTTTTGACGAGTTCAAGAGGATGGACCTGCGGGTAGCAGAAGTCCTCAAAGCCGAAAAAGTTCCCGGGACGGATAAACTGCTGCGAATCGAGGTTAATATCGGGAATGAAACCAGGACAATGGTAGCCGGCGTAGCCGATACCTACTCGCCCGAGGAGCTGGTTGGCCGCAAAATAGTTGTCATCGTTAACCTCAAGCCAGCTATAATCCGGGGAATAGAATCTCAGGCTATGCTCCTGGCAGCGGAAGTGGGCGGGAAGGCTATTATCCCTGTTTTCGACCGGGATGTCCCGGCCGGGGCAAAGGTGAGATAAAAACCAGGCGAAAAAATTACCCCGCAGGGCAGAGTGCCAGGCTTGAGAAAGGGAAAAAGGACAACTGACCTCAACTGATAACAGCTGCGGATGATAAAACGGCCTAACTCACCTGAGCAGGGTCAGCGGCAGCCTGGCATGGAAATTGCTTATATAAAGAAATGAGGAGAAAAAAATGAAAAAAATTATCACCCTGTTTGTAGTAAGCCTGTTTTTCTGGCCGACGCTTGTTTTCGCCGACGCCATTTCAATCCGTTTAGGCTATTTCGTCCCCCGAGCCAAGAGTGACCTCTGGGATATCGAATTTGAAAACATGGACTTTACTCATTCTAATTATCAAAACTCGACCCTGGGTTTCATTTATGAAAAATATTTAACTTCCCAGCTTAGCCTGGTTATCGGGGTTGATGGCTATAGCAAGAACCGGGCAGGTTTCTATAAGGATTACGTGGGCTATTCTTTCCAGGAAGGCGATTTCGCTTTTCCAGCCAAGTATTACCAGGGAAATTTCGCCCTGAGCCATGTTTTCGGGGTATCAATAACCCCTGTCCAGGTCGGCCTCAAAATCGTCCCCCTCAGCCACCGGGCAAGCTTTTCTCCTTACTTCGGAGGCGGAGTTGGCGTCTACATCTGGAGTGTCCGCCTCCAGGGAGATATGGTCGATTTTAGCGACCCCTGGGTATATGAAGACCCGGACCTGGGCGATGTGGATATTTACCCGATTTACCCGACTAATGCCCGGGACGACAACAACTTCTCTTTTGGTTTCCACGCTTTCGCTGGGTTAATGTACCGGGTAGCCCAGCGAATGGCGATTGAAGCCGAGTTCAGGTTTTCGAGTTTGCGCGGGAATTTAAAGGAAGGTTTTGAAGGGTTCGAGCCTTTTGACCTCAGCGGCTACCACTTTTCTGTGGGCATTAATTACCGGTTTTAGCCCTTATTTTTTGCTCTGGTCGGTGTTGTCCGCTTTCTGATTTTTAAGTCTCTCGCTAACGAGCTGAGCTACCTTCTGGCCTGAAAGAAGCATACCACCAAAAACGGCTCCCATTCTTGGCCCGCCAAAAACGGCATTGGCCGCCATCCCGCAGACGTAAAGGTGCGGGTAGATTTCCCTGGTATTGACTAAAAGCTGCTTTTCCCCCTCCTCGGCCCACATCGATTTCTCACCGACGACGCCACCAGTAGCGGTGAGAAGCTTCCCTTCAGTTCTTTTGGCTACAACCTGAGCTATCTCGGCCGCATGGCCGGTAGCGTCAACGACAAACTGGCTTTTAACGGCCAGCGGGTCGACGTGCAGCCCGGCTGCTTCGACGGCCGACCAGTTAATTACTACTCCCTGGACCTTGCTGTTGCGAACGACAACATCTTCAATCGCAATCCCGTTAAAAATATGAACCCCGGCCCGCAAAGCCTTAAGAAGCAGGCTCGCCAGAACATCCAGGGAATTAGCTACATAGTAATTAGGCTTGAAAGCCGCGTAACTCACTTCCCACATATCCAGAAGCGGTCTGGCTTCTTCTTGAACGACAACTTTATTAAACAGCATCCCGCCGCCAGCAAGGCCTCCGCCGGGCCTCAGGCTGCGCTCGAACAGGACTACCTTGTGGCCCGCCTTTCCGAGAAAAAAGGCGGCGCTCAGCCCGGAAGGTCCGGCTCCACCGATTACGACTTCAGCCTCTAAGCAAGAAAGTAACTCCTTCTGGTAACTCTCGATTATGGCCCGGCTGATCAGGGCTTCATCCAGCATTTTCCAACCTCCCAAGAAACCTAAATTATAGGGTTTATCCCGGGGCGGGTCAAATGCAGCCTCTCTCAGGTAAGGACATGGTATCCAGGCTAAGAGCAGGTTCGGGGAGCGACCGAGCAGGCATTCCGGCGATTTGAGCTGGGGCTGAAGAGGTGAGGAGATTTAAAAGGTTATTCCTTGAAAAAATAGAGCTTCCTCACTTAAGAGGTTTACTTAAACTCTTAAATAAAAAGGGGAAACCCGCTCCCAACTGAAGGATATCCCCCGATTAATATGAGATTTATACGGTCTCGGCTATTTCAGCTTGGAAAGGCGCTGTCTGCTGGCGGCTCAGGAGAGGGAAACTTCTTCTTTTTCCCCCAACTTCTGGCTCATTTCGTCGATAAGAGCCTGATAGTACCCCACCTCATCCCACTTCCCTCTCTTGACTGCTCCATCCATCAAAACCCTGGCCTTCCGTTGGATCTCCCGGCAGACGAGCTCTCTTTTTTCCGGTTTCAAGTTCAGGTGGAGTAACTTTTGCAGAGCCTGAACCCGGAAGCGGTCCATTCCCCAGTATTGCCGCGAGAGCTGGTCGGGATGACCGCCCCGCTTGATAATCAGCGGCCGGTCGATAAGGTGAATGGGATAGCGCAAAGAATAGCGCAAACAAAAATCATAATCCTCGCACGCCGGCAGGGCTTCATCAAAACCGCCTATCTCCTCAAATACCTGCCGCCGGAACAGGGAAGCTGAGAGGCTAAGGATGCACAGAGGTAGCGCCTGAGGAAAAATCCAGCCCGAATATTTTTGATGTTTCTTCCTGGGGTTAACCCTTTTCCCGCGACGAACCCAGAGCTCCTCGGTCGTGCAACCCATCAACCGGGGAAAGCTTTCCATGACGTTCATCTGGATCTTGATTTTATCCGGAAGCCAGAGGTCGTCTGAATCAAGGAAAGCGATGAATTCCCCCTGCGCCTCTTTAAGCCCCCGATTTCTCGCCCGGCTAACCCCTTGATGTTCCTGGAAGAAATAACGGATGGGGCCAGCGATTTTGCGGATAGCCTCTTCAGTGCCATCAGCGGAACCGTCGTCAATAACAATTATCTCAAAAGCATAGGCGGGGTTCGCCCCCTGAAAAACCTTCTGGTTGAGGACAGATTGGACAGCCTCGACCAAGAACTGACGGCGGTTATAGGTGGGAATAATAATTGAGACCATACTTCTTTTCGACAGCCACCTTTTGTTTGGAGGCAAAGGGTAAATTAAACCTGCCCCACTCGCTTTCTATTTCTATCTCGCCTGATAAGGAAACCTCGGTTTCATCAGCTTCCAGGGCGGCGGGAACCGACTCGCCCGTCTCGAAAAAATCAACTAAAAGCGGGACAAGAAGCTTTTTTTCTCCTCCCGGGTTAATAGAATCCTCAAGCCTCACCTGGGCTTTGGCCACCTCTTCCCCCCCCACCTCGAGCTTGTAGGCCACCCGGCGGAGAATCCAGGAAGAAGCGTTGGGGTTGATAAAAGAAAAGCTGACTTCGAGTTCGGCGCCACCGATGGTCAGACTTTTAACCTGGAGGGGGTTGACCCTGACTTCCCAATCCCGGAAAAGCGGGAACTCGGCCGTGGCCGCCACCGGGATTTTTGTCTCCCGGCGGCGCGAATCGACGAACAAAAACAGGCCGGTAAGGGAACAGACAAAATTTTCGGCCGCGGATAAACCCGGGATCGCTTGAAACAGGTAAGCATAGGTTATTTTCACCGGGACGTTAACCAGAATGCTTCCCGAGGCAGGAACTGAAAGCGGTGGTTCCAGGTTATTTTCTACCCGGAAAAACTCTTCCTGGTTTACCAGAACTCGGGTGCTCGTCTTTATCAGCTGGTAAGCGAGCGAAGAAGAATTGGTCACTCGAAAAATAAAATTGATGGTCAGGCCGGACGAACTCAACCCCTCGATTTGTTTCTGTTCGAGGACAACCTGAACTTCCTTCTTAACCGCAGCTTCGGCTCTAATGGACGAAAAAAAGAAGGAAAAAAGATAAACCGTCATCCAGAGGGGCGCTGGCTTCTCAATAATTTTCCGGATACTCATTTCTTCATAATTTTCGTTTTGGTCAATCGGCTTCTTGGGCCAATCTTCATGGTACAATTCATAATCATTTTGATAATACCCTATAGTCTTTCCCGGGACAAGAGGTCTGGAGATAAAAGGAATCACATTATCTCTTGAGTTTTGGGTTCAAAAGGCTACTGGATTTGGCCAAGGACTGCCCAAAAAAGGAAAAACAGCATTGCTTAGAAGGCTTAAGGTTACATATAATAGGACTCTGATGTTTGGTATAAGGACTATGAAGATGGCTGTTGGAAATGGAATCTGGATAAGTATCGTGAAGCGGACTAACGGGTTGAAGCCGAAAGGCGAATATTATTCCCCACTGAGTTCATGAAAAACCCAGAAAAACAAGGACGTCCGATAACGTGTTCGAGGCCAGTGAGTTCTGGCGTCAATCAACGCGGACAGAAAGGGTCTTTCTCGCTATACCCACGAGCGAGAAAAAAGTTCGCGGCCGGACAAAATAGGTGATAAAGGCTTGGTAAGATAACGGGTGCCTGATGAAACCAGGGTTGAAGGTTCAATTTCCGCATAAGGAGCTCTTCGTTCGGCTTTTCGGCAGCCAGGTTTATGCCGTCGGCGGTTATGTCCGCGACCTTTTGCGGGGAGTTCCTTCGGAAGATGTCGACATTTTAATCACCAACCATCCCCTCGAAACAATTATCGACAAGCTAAAGGCTCAGGGAAGAGTTGATTTAGTTGGTAAGAGTTTCGGGATTATCAAGTTCACGGTGGACCACAAGACTTACGACGTGGCTCTGCCGAGAAAAGATATCCCGCAACCAAGAGCGACGGCCAGTCACAAGGATTTTCTTATCCAGACCGACCCCTACCTGCCAATCGAAAAAGACCTGGAGAGGCGGGATTTCCGTTGCAACAGCATTGCCTTAAGGCTTCAGGACGGCCAGCTGGTCGACCCGTTTCATGGGGCCGAGGATATTAGAGCCAAGATTATTCGCCTGACTAACCCCGTGGCCTTTCCGGAAGACCCGCTGCGCGTCCTGCGGGTCGCCCGGTTTGCCTCTGTCCTCGATTTTGCCGTCGACCCGGCTATTTATGAGGTCTGTAAGACCATTGACCTCAAAGGACTGAGCGTCGAAAGAATAAATGAAGAATTGTTCAAGATTCTTCTCCAGTCGCGGCGTCCCTCGCGGGGGCTCGAGGAGCTTTTCCTGGTATCGGCCATGAAACAGCTTTATCCTGAACTTTACGCTCTTACCCTGACCATTCAGGACCCGGTATTCCATCCTGAAAGAGATGAGTACGGCAATCATACAGTCTGGCATCACACCAAGCTAACGGTCGACCAGGGCCAGAAAGTGGCTGACTTGGCCGGGCTCTCCCAGGAAAAGAGGTTAGCCCTGCTTCTCGCTTGTCTTTTCCATGACGTGGGCAAGCCACGAACAGCCGATTGGGAATTCAAAAAAGGGCGGATGGTCCTCACTAATAACTATCATGATGTTCTCAGCGCTAAGATGACCAAAGAAATACTTTCCCGGTTCCGGATTTTCTCCTGGGGTAACGTCGACCTTCAGGAGGTGGTGCCGCTCCTGGTCCGCTGGCATCACCGGTTGGCCGAGCTGTGGCAAAACCGGAAGGTGGTTACCAAGAAGGCCTTCAACCGGTTGGTCGCCGACGTCAAAGGAGAGATTGACCTTCTCATCTCGCTTGACCAGGCCGACCGGGCGGGCCGAAAAACCCGGTTGATTAGCGGTTGGGACCGTCAGGCTCTCTGGGTAAAGCAAAAAATCATAGAATGGAACATCAACCAGGAAACAGTAAAACCGCTTATCATGGGCCGCGACCTGTTAGCTCTTGGCGTAACCCCAGGTCCGGGCATGGGAAAGATTCTGAAGAAGCTTTATGAGCTTCAACTCGAGGCAGCCTTTGAAACAAAAGAAGAAGGCTTAAAGTTGGCCAGGCAGATAATCGCCAAGAAAAAACAATGAAAATCTTAGTTACCGGTGGCGCTGGCTATATTGGCTCGCATACGGTCAAGCTTCTTTGTCGGGCGGGGTTTCAGCCGATAATTTTTGACAATTTGTCTACGGGACACCGTCGATTAATTGCGGGGGGGACTTTCATCCAGGCTGACCTCCGCCAGAAAGAAAAAATCGACGAGGTTTTAAGGTCGTATCGAGTTGAAGCCGTCATCCATTTTGCTTCCCTCATCCAGGTTGGCGAAAGCTACCAAAACCCCCGACGTTATTATTCCCATAACTTGATAACTTCTTTGAACCTCCTGGATGCGATGCTCGAGGCCGGAGTCAAGAAGTTTGTCTTTTCCTCGAGCGCCGCTGTTTACGGTGAACCCCGGTCAATTCCGATAACCGAAGACCATCCAGTAGCTCCAGCGAACCCATACGGACAGACAAAAGCTTTTGTCGAAAAAATTCTCGAGGACATCGGCCGGGCTCACGGGCTAAATTACATCTCTCTTCGGTATTTCAACGCCGCCGGCGCCGACCTCGAGGGCGAGCTGGGTGAAATCCACGAACCCGAAACCCACCTTATCCCTAACCTTCTCCTCCATCTCCTCCGGCAGAAACCTTATTTCGAGCTTTTTGGCGACGATTTTCCCACGCAAGACGGGACAGCCATCAGGGATTATATTCATGTGGTCGACCTGGCCGAGGCTCACGTTCTGAGCTTGAAGCTTCTCCTGGAGAAACCCGTCCAGGAGGTGATTAACCTGGGGACAGGGAAAGGATTTTCAGTTAAAGAAGTTATTAGCCAGGTAGAGGCGGTAACCGGGGAAAAAGTTCAGATAAGAATTAGTCCAAGGCGGCGGGGTGATGTCCCGATTCTCCTGGCTTCAAAAGAAAAAGCCACGAGGTTACTCGGCTGGAATCATAAGTATTCCGATATGAAAACTATTATCGAGACCGCCTGGAACTGGCATCGCCGCTGGTTGAAAAACCAGTCATGATATTGGCCCCAACAGCCACCTTTGGCACGCGCCTTTGAACCGTCGCTCCGGGAGCAAAAAGACCGGCAAGGGGAAAAAGACCTGCTTTGACCAGAGCTGATTCTCCCCGTATGCGGCCTGCCCGGGTTAATTAAACGGGTCAAACCTTCCGTTTGCGGGGCTACTTCCGGGTTCGCTCACCTGGTTTAGTTTGAGGCCAGCCCCCTGGGGTTGACGGAAGGCTACTTCCCGTGGTATAAAAATCCTTCCTTTTAATTAAAAAAGCTATGCGCCCTAAATGGCTAACCGCTGTCATTATTTTATTAATTTTTTCTGCCTGTTCCCACAATCCTAAACCCAAGCCCACCCCTCCAGCCACTCAGCCGAAGGCTTCTTTTCCAGCCAAGGAAGAATCGAAAGAAGAGCAAAAGAAGCCGGCGGAAGTTCCCGAGTCGAAGCAGCCACCTGTGGCCACAATCGTTGTCCCCGAAGAAATAAAAAAGGCAGCCGCTCAGGTTGAACTCAAGGAAGAGTCAACCGAAGAGAACGAAAACCAGGAGACCTCTTCCCTTTTCGAGGAAGCTCTCAACCTCTGTCTGGAAGCTCAGGCTTTCTGGGAAAAAGGACAATTCGACGCGGCGATTGAATCCCTCGACCGGGCCTACAGCCTGGTCTTGAAAGCCAAGCTTCCGGCTGACTCGCCCCTTAACCAGGAAAAGAATGACCTGCGTTTACTTATCGCCCAGAAAATCCAGCAAATTCATGCCTCCAGGTTAGTTGTCGTCGGTGATAACCATCGGTCAATTCCGCTCGAAGAAAACAAAGAAGTCCTGAATGAAATTCAATCGTTCCAAACCAAAGAAAGAAAAGCCTTTGAAGAAGCCTATCAGAGGTCAGGGCTTTATCGAGAGATAATCCTGGAAGAAATAAGGCAGGCCGGTATGCCAGAGGAGCTCGTCTGGCTGCCGCTAATCGAGAGTTTTTATAAAGTTAAAGCTCTTTCCAGGTCCCAGGCGCTCGGCCTCTGGCAATTTATCGCTTCAACCGGCTACCGTTTCGGGCTTAAGCGCGACCGCTGGATAGATGAGCGAATGGACCCGGTCAAGGCCACCAGAGCTGCCATTCGATACCTTTCAGAGCTTCACGGCCTCTTCGGCGATTGGACCACTGCCCTGGCCGCTTATAATTGTGGCGAAATAAGGGTGCAGAATGTAATCCGCACTCAGCGGGTAAATTATCTGGACAATTTCTGGGACCTTTACCGCCGCCTACCTTATGAAACCGCCAGGTTCGTCCCCCGGTTCATCGCCGCCGTCTTGATAATCAAGAATCCTGAAAAGTATGGGTTTAACTTGCCCGAGCCTTATCCACCGCTGAAATGGGAAACTGTTCGTATCAACCGACCGGTCAGACTCTCAGCCCTGGCCAAGGCCATGGGGCTGGAAGAGACAGAGCTCACCTTCCTTAATCCTGAACTTCGTCAAGAAGCCACCCCGAATTACGAGTATGAGCTTAAGGTGCCGGTCGGGACAGCAGAAAAAGCCATGGCCGCCTTCCCTAACCTGCCCCAGTGGATTCCGCCTGAACCGACCATTCATATTGTTAAACCCGGAGACACGCTTTCTTCGATTGCCCGTAGATATCGAACGACAGTCGAGAGCCTTATCAGGCTCAACAACATCAAGAATCCCCGTCTTTTGCGGCCGGGACAGCGGTTGCGGATTAGAGGCTAACAGAGGGCCTCAGGCTGGCTTCTTTTTTTCCTTCTTTTTCTTTTCTCTTTTCTTATATTCTGAGCCGACAAGCTCCAAGAGAGCCATCTGAGCCCCGTCTCCTTTTCTGGGGCTTAGCTTGATGATGCGGGAATAACCTCCCGGCCTTTCAGCAAACCGCGGCCCCAGCTCCGAAAACAGCTTGGTGACGACTTCCTCTTTGCGGAGAAAGGCCAGGGCACGGCGCCGCGAATGGAGGGTGTTTCTTTTGGCCAGGGTTATCATTTTCTCGGCCAGCGGCCGCGCCTCCTTCGCCTTGGCCAAAGTTGTTCTTATTCTTTCTTTCTCTAAAAAAGAGGTAACCAGGTTTCTTAGAAGGGCTATCCGGTGTTCAGTCGGACGCCGCAATTTCCTCCCTTTAACCAGATGTCTCATCCTTCGACCTCCTTGCGCTTCTTTTCAGCTTGAATCTCGAGTTGAATTCGCTCTAACAGTTTCGGGTGAAGGTCGAGGTTGAGCCCTAAGCCAAGGTTGCTTAGCGTTTCTTTAATTTCTGCCAGGGATTTGCGGCCGAAGTTTTTCGTCCTCAGCAATTCTTCTTCTGTCTTCTGGACCAACTGGTAAATCCTCTCGACGCCGGCAGCCCGGAGGCAATTGCTCGAACGGACCGAAAGCTCCAGATGGTCGATTGGCTTAACCAGAAGGTCAAGCTGGTTAAAATAAGGAATTTCCTTTTTTATGGCCACGCTTTCCTTTTCCAAAGGCTCATCAACGACGTTCATAAAAATGGCTAAATGGTCGCGGAGAATCTTGGCAGCCTGAGAGAGGGCATCTTGGGGCTTGATCGCGCCTGTCGTCCATATCTCCATGGTCAAACTTTCATAATCGATCCTTTTGCCAACCCGAGCAGGTTCGACCCGGTAATTAACCTTTTTGATAGGGGAATGAGAAGAATCGAGCGGGATAAAGTCGAGGGAAAGGGTTTCGTCATAATTCTGGTCAGCCGAAATGTATCCCCGGTTGTTCCGGACGACCATTTCGATGTTCAGATTGCCGTCTTCGTCCAGGGAAGCAATGTGAATGTTTTTGTCCAGGACCTCGATGTCTCCATCATGCGAAATATCGGAAGATTTCGCCTCTCCCGGCCCGACAACCTTCAAGGTCATTGTCTTCGGCTGGTTGGATTTAAGCTTCAACGGGATACTTTTCAGATTGAGGATAATATCAGTGACGTCCTCGACTACCCCTGGAACTGTCGAGAATTCGTGGAGAACGCCTTCAATCCGGACAGCGGTAATCGCTGCCCCCACGATTGAGGAAAGGAGGACCCGACGCAAAGCATTGCCGACGGTTATCCCGTAGCCGCGCTCGAAAGGTTGGGCGGAAAACCGGCCGAAAGTGTCGGTCAGAGTTTCGTAATCAACTTCAATAAACCTTGGTCTCTGAAAGCCAAAATCCATATTCTTCCCTCCTTCGGAAAGCAAAATCCGCCGACAAACTATTTAGAATAAAGCTCGACAATCAGGTGTTCCTCGACAGGCAACGTAACGTCCTGACGCGTCGGCAGGGCCAGGACTCTTACTTTCTTCGCGTCCCAATCAACTTCCAGCCAGCTGGGCACAGTTTTATTCCGGTGCTCCTCGACTATCTGCCGGAGGTTTTCATTCTGGGCCGAACGGGGTCGGAATTCAATCGTTTCGCCGACGTTAACTAAATAGGAAGGTATGGTCACTTTTTGGGAATTAACCAGGAAATGTCCATGGCTGATGAGCTGACGTGCCTGGAAACGGGAATCGGCAAAACCAGCCAGATAGAGCACGTTATCCAGCCTTCGCTCCAACATTATTAGCAAGTTCTCACCAGTTATTCCTTTCATCCGCTCAGCTCGACGAAAGTAAAGCCGGAATTGCCTCTCGGTCATGCCGTAGTATCTCTTGAGCTTCTGCTTTTCCCTTAATTGAAGCCCATACCCCAGGACTCGCCGTCGCATCCGGCCATGCTGGCCGGGCGCATAGGGCCGCCTCTCGACCGGGCACTTTTCAGAATAGCATCTCGACCCTTTGAGGAACAGTTTAGTTCTCTCGGTTCGGCAGAGCCGACAAGTTGGTTCACCATGTCTGGCCATCGCATCACCTCTCAATTCGATTCATCAGCCTAAACCCGCCTGCGCCGCGGCACCCGGCAGCCGTTGTGCGGTATAGGGGTAACATCCCTGATTGATTTTATTTCTAACCCGGCAGCCTGGAGAGCTCGAATAGCCGATTCTCGGCCTGCTCCCGGGCCTTTAATCCTGACATCAACGTACTTAACTCCCAGTTCTCTCGCCTTAGAAGCAGCCTCTTTCGCTGCTAATTGAGCCGCAAACGGGGTGCCCTTCCGGGCTCCCTTAAACCCGCAAGTGCCCGAACTTGCCCAGCATATGGTATTTCCATCGTGGTCAGTAAACGTGACAATCGTGTTATTAAAGGTTGATTGGATGTGAGCCACGGCAAAACCGACTTCTTTTCTCGCTTTTTTCTTCTTTGTCTTGGGCTTTGGTTGAGCCATCGTTCGTTTCCTCCCTCGTCAACTCTTACTTAGCCTTCATTTTCTTGATCAAGGCCCCGCGCGGTCCCTTGCGAGTTCGAGCGTTTGTCCTGGTCCGCTGTCCCCGGACAGGCAGGTTTCTTTTGTGCCGCAAACCGCGGTAGCAGCCGATATCAATCAATCTCTTAATGTTCGCCGCGATTTCTTTTCTGAGGTCGCCTTCAACTTTCTCTCTGGTCTCGATTATTTGCCGAATCCGGTTAACTTCTTCTTCGCTCAGGTCTTTGACCTTCTTATTTTTATCAATCCTGGCTTCCTTGAGGATTTTGTTGGCCTTCGACCGGCCAATCCCGAAAATATACGTTAAACCGATTTCGATTCTCTTGTTCGGGGGTAAGGTTACGCCAGCTATTCTTGCCATGGTTACCTCATTTCATCCTTGTCTTTGTTTATGTCTGGGGTTCGAACAGATCACCCGCAGACTTCCCTTGCGCCGAATAATCTTGCAGTTACGGCAAATCTTTTTAACTGAAGCCCGCACTTTCATCTTTGACTCCTCTACTTGAAGCGATAAGTAATCCTTCCCTTGGTTAAATCATAGGGCGATAACTCCACCAGCACCCGGTCACCGGGCAGTATCCGGATAAAATGTTTTCTCATTCTTCCCGAGACATGAGCCAGAATCCGGTGTTTATTGGCCAGTTCCACCCTGAACATGGCGTTAGGCAGGGCTTCGAGGACGACCCCTTCCACTTCGATCACGTCAGCCTTAGGCACGGCGAGCCTCCACAAACCCTGTCTTCTCGGCCTGCCCTTCAGGGCTCAAGCTTAGAATCTCTACCCCATCCGCAGTGGCGGCGACCGTGTGTTCAAAATGGGCTGCCAGACTCCGGTCGCGAGTCACCGCCGTCCAGCCGTCAGCCAGCACTTCCTCGTGCCAGTCTCCGGCCGAAATCATCGGCTCGATAGCCAGGACCAATCCCGGCTTGATCACAGCCCCTCTTCCTGGAGGGCCAAAATTGGGAACTTGAGGCTCCTCATGGAGCGACTGGCCGATTCCATGACCGACAAAAGCCCGGATTACCGAAAACCCCTGGCCTTCGACGTACGACTGGATCGCATGAGAAATATCCGAAATCCGCCGGCCCGGCCTCATCGCTTCGAGGCCTCGGTAGAGGGCTTTCTCGGCAGTCTCAATCAACCTCCGGGCAACGTCAGAAACCTGGCCGACAGGATAGGTCACGGCCGCATCGCCATAATATCCCTGATAGAGAACGCCAAAATCGAGGCTGATAATATCGCCCTCGCGGAGTCGCCGGGAAGACGGAATGCCATGCACAATTTCTTCGTTCACCGAGGTGCACAGCGAAGCCGGGTACCCCCGATAGCCCTTAAACGCCGGCTTGCCGCCCAGCTCGCGCACCCGGGCTTCGGCGTATTCATCCAGCTCCTTGGTCGTCATTCCAGGCTTAACCATGGTTCCGAGCTCTTTCAGAATAATAGCGACGATCTGACTGCTCCGTCTGATCAGTTCAATCTCATCGGCTGTTCGGTAGACAATCATCGCGGAGCCATCCTTCGGTCAATTTTAGAAGCCCGGGATAAAGAGGCTTCTAAAACTTGTCTCACCCGGCTAAAAATTTCTTCGGGAAGACCTGAGCTTTCAATAACTGATAATACTCCCTTCCGCCGGTAATGTTCCTTCACTTCCCTGATTTCCGCTTCGTAGACCCTGAGTCTTTCCCTGATTATTTCTGGCCTGTCATCTTCCCGGGTCTTAAGGGGATGACCGCAACGGTCGCAGGTACCCTCTTTCCGGGGAGGCGAAGATATCAAGTTATAAACCGCCCCGCAATTAACGCAGACCCGCCGGCTTGTTAGCCGAGAAATTAGAACCTCCTCCGAAAGCGTGAATTCTAAAGCCAGCTCGGGCCGGCCGCTTTCCATTTGCTCTAAGAGTTTGACTTGATTTATCGTCCTGGGAAATCCGTCAAGGACATAACCGGAAAGACAATCGGGCTGCTTAATCCTTTCAGCCACCAAAGAAGCAACGATGTCGTCGCTAACAAGGTGCCCGGCTTTCATCTGCGCCTCGGCCTGCAAACCAAGCGCTGTTTTCCTCGAAACAGCCTGCCGTAAAATATCGCCCGTCGAAATCCGAGGAAATCCGTATTCCTTCCCGATCAGGTCGCCCTGGGTTCCTTTACCGCTGCCCGGGGGCCCGAGAAGAATAACTCTCATCCCCTCCTCCCCCGGATTCTTGTCCGGCGCATAAACCCGTCATAGTGCCGCATGACAAGTTGGGCCTCAATCTGCTGCAAGGTATCCATGGCCACACCGACAACAATCAAGACCGACGTGCCGCCAAAATAAAAATCAATATTTAGCCCCTGGGTAAACCACTTGGGCAAGTTGGCGTCCAGGAAATTGCCGATAAAAGGCAGGGCTTGGACCTTGAACCCGGTGATCAGAAACTCGGGCAGAATGGCGATTGCCGCCAAATAAATGGCGCCGATAAGAGTGATCCTTGAGAGCGTCATATCAAGAAAATCAGCCGTGTTTTTCCCGGGTCTAATTCCAGGAATAAACCCGCCATATTTTCTCAGGTTATCAGCCACGTCCTCGGGGTTGAAAATGATCGAAATATAAAAATAAGTGAAGAAAATAATCGAGGCGATATAAAGGAGGTTATAAAGCGGCATCCCCATGTTAAACTGTCGCGCCATAGCCTGGAAGAAAGGCGTCCGGACCAGAGAAGCGATGGTCGCTGGTAAAGTGACGACCGAAGCCGCAAAAATAATCGGGATAACTCCTCCGGTATTAACCCGAAGCGGCAGGTGGGTGCTCTGGCCGCCGTATATCTTCCGGCCAACGACCCTTTTGGCATAAGAGACGGGAATCCGACGCTGACCTCTTTCTACGAAGATAATAATAGCCACCACGGCCAGCATCAAAGCCAGGAGAAAAATAAGCCGCAGCGGGTCCATGTTGCCAGTTCGGAGGCCGGTAACCACGCTGTTAAGACCCCGGGGGAAATTGACCACAATACCCGCAAAAATGATGAGGGAGATACCATTACCTATGCCTCTTTCGGAAATCTGTTCTCCCAACCACATCAAGAAAACGGTTCCGGTTGTCAGCGTGAGCACAGTCAACAGTTGAAAACCAATCCCGGGGTTGGGCACGATGGGCGCGCCGCCAGGACTTTTCAAGCCCTGCAAGAAAAGGGCAATCGCCCAGCTCTGGATGATGCAAATAAAAATGGTTCCGTAACGGGTGTACTGGGTTATTTTCCGGCGGCCTAACTCGCCTTCTTTGGATAGCCTTTCCAGATAAGGCCAGACAACTGTCAACAACTGGAGGATGATCGAGGCGCTAATGTAAGGCATGATGCCCAAGGCAAAAATAGTCATCCGGCTCATAAAGCGTCCCGAAAAAAGGTCGATAAACCCAAAAATAGTGCCTCGCTGGGTCTGCCAGAATTCAGCCAGGGCGGAGGAGCTTATTCCGGGGTTGGGGATTTGACCGCCCATGCGGTAAACAGCCAGGAGCATCAGGGTAAAGACAATCCTTTTCCTTAAATCGGGAATGCTAAAAATGTTGCGGATAGCCTCGATCATTTTTCTCTTCCGATTAAAATTACCCGGCCACCAGCCGCTTCAATCTTCTTGCGGGCTGATTGCGAAAACCGGTGACCATGAATAATCTTGGGAGAACTAATTTCGCCTCGACCTAAAATCTTGACCTCTTCTCTCTCATTCTTGATTAGCCCGTTTTCTTTCAGAGTCTTGATGGTAATCTCGTTTGCTTCAATCTTAGATAGCTGGTCGAGATTAATAACCGTAAATTCTTTCCGGAATTTGTTCGTAAACCCCCGCTTGGGCAAACGACGGTGGAGCGGCATTTGGCCGCCCTCAAAGCCCTTCATTTGGGAAAACCCGCTGATCGATTTCTGGCCTTTGTGGCCACGGCCGGAGGTTTTTCCATGCCCCGAGCCCGGACCGCGACCGACTCTTTTTGATTTCTTCCTGGCACCCTTAGCTGGTTGCAATTGGTGGAGCATTGTCAACCCTCCAGATACTCAACCTTCACCAGAAGAGCCACTTTCTTTATCATTCCTCTTATCTCCGGGGTATCAGCGCGAATCACTTCGTCATTCAGACGACGCAAACCCAGCCCGCGGACAGTAGCTCGCTGGTCTTCAGGATAGCCGATGACGCTCCGCACGAGCTTTACCCGAAGCTGCTTCGGACGGGATATCGTTTCTTTCTTTTTTCTCACGGCTTCGCTTCCTCCAGAATCTTGCCTCTCATCTTAGCCACATCTTCGGGGCTTTTTAATTGTTTGATAGCTTTGATGGTGGCGTTAGCCACGCTAAAGGGGTTATTACTCCGGATGGACTTAGTAAGGACGTCTTTAACTCCCGCGAGTTCCATGATCACTCTGACGGCCCCGCCCGCGATAACGCCTGTTCCCTGGGAAGCTGGCCGGAGGACGACTGTTCCGGCGCCGTCTTCGCCTTTTACCGCATGAGGAATGGTTGTCCCGACGAGCGGCACCCGGATAAGGTTTTTCTTGGCGTTTTCGACTGCCTTGGCAATCGCCTGGGGGACCTCTCTCGCCTTTCCTTTACCTACCCCAACCAGACCTTGACCATTGCCAACAGCCGCCAGGACAGAAAAGCTCAGATTCTTGCCACCTTTGACTACCTTCGTTACCCGGCGAATAGAAATAACCTGGTCCTTGAATTCCAACTTGGAAGCATCGGTCTCGCTTTCTTTTAAGATTTCATCATCCACGCTCAATCCTCCTCTGTTATTCAAAAGGCCAGGCCGCACTGGCGCAAGGTGTCAGCAATGATTTTTACCCGGCCATGGTAGGGGTAGACCCCGCGGTCAAAAACAATCTTCGTAATATTCTTTTCTTTAAGGCGCTGCGCCAGAGTCTCAGCCAGGAGCTGGCAGGCTTCTTTGTTTTTCCAGTTCTTGGCCTTGGCTTGAAAATCTTTCTCTAAGGAAGAAGCCGCGGCCACCACTGTGCCGTTTAAATCATTAAGGGCCTGAATATAAACATAACGATTGCTCTTGAAAACATAAACCCGCGGTCGCTCTAAGGTCCCAGTGATTTTCTTCCGAATCCTCTTGCGGATTCTGAGGTTTCGTTCGTGCTTGGTTATCGACTTATCTTTAAGCACCGCTCACCCCCGCTCGACGTTCTTTCTTGATCAGTCTTTCCCCAACATAACGTATGCCTTTGAGCGTATAAGGGTCGGGGAGCCTGAAGCGCTTGATCTCATCGGCCACCTGACCTACCTTTTGCTTGTCCGTACCTTTGACTGTGATCAATGTCTGCTTTTCCACGGTTATCTCGATTCCCTCGGGAATCTTGTACTGAATCGGCCGGGCGTATCCCAGGCTTAACTCCAGGATGTTCTTGTCAACTCTCGCCCTGTAGCCCACGCCCGAAATTTCGAGTTGTTTAGTGTACCCATGAATCAGGCCGGTAATCGCATTCTGAGCTAAGGTCCGGCAGAGGCCATGGAAGGCCCGGCTCTGGAGAGAATCATCTTGCCTTTCGAAAACGAGCTGCCCGGCTTCAACCCGGGCGACGATTCCTGGATAAAGCGGCGAGCTCGCCTTGCCCTTGGAGGTCTCAAACTCGATTCGGTCAGGATGAAGAGTTACCTTGACTCCTTCGGGGATAATCACTGGCTTCTTACCTACCCGCGACATGGCACCACCTCTTTTCTCCTCATGATTACCATACTTTACAGATAACTTCACCGCCCTGCTTCAGCTCAGCGCACTTTTTATCAGTCAGGATGCCTTTGGAAGTCGATATAAGAGCTATGCCCAAACCGTTCATTACCCGGGGAATAGTATCCTTGGTGCAATAAATCCTACACCCCGGACGACTGACCCTTTCTAACCCGGAGATAACACTCCGGTTATCCTCGGTATACTTCAGGATAAGCTGAAGTTGACCTTGTTTATTATCATCGATAACCTTGAAATTCTTGATAAATCCTTCTTCTTTCAGAATTTTAGCTATTTCCACCTTAAACTTGGAAGCGGGTATGGTTACCTCTTTTTTCTTAGCCATAACCGCGTTCCTGACCGAAGTCAGCATATCGGCTATCGGGTCAGTAACACTCATCGTCTTTTCCTTCCATTCAAAATTTACCAGGCAGCTTTAATCAATCCCGGGATTTCGCCTTTGAGGGCTAACTCGCGTAAGCAAAGACGACACAAATCAAATTTACGATAGTTGCCCCGGGGTCGGCCGCAAACCCGACACCGCCGCCGCTGCCTTACCCGAAACTTATGTTCTTTCTTTTCTTTAACTATCTTAGCAATTGTCGCCACTTCTGTCTTCCCTCCTTAAGCCTCGCGGAATGGCATTCCAAGCTTTTTCAATAAAAGAAAAGCCTCTTTATCAGTCCTCGCCGAGGTCACGATCGTTATGTTCATGCCCCGCGTCTTTTCCACTTTGGTGTAGTCGATTTCCGGGAAAACAAGCTGGTCTCTCAATCCCAGGGTATAATTCCCGGCACCGTCAAAAGAGGTGGGCGAAACTCCCTTAAAGTCCCGGACACGAGGGAGAACGATGTTGACCAGACGGTCAAAAAACTCGTACATTCTTTTGCCGCGTAAAGTAACAAAGCAGGCGATCGGCTGGCCTTTTCTTACCCGAAAAGCCGAAATCGACTTCTTTGCTCGAGAAACAGCCGGCCATTGACCGGAAATCAGGCTTAACTCCACCTTGGCCGCGTCGAGAAGCTTGATATTTTGAGTCGCTTCCCCGACGCCGACATTAATGACAATCTTCTCCAGCCGGGGCACAGCCATCTTATTCTTAATTCCAAGCTCCCGCTGTAACTCAGGAACAACCTCTTTCTGATATTTTTCAAGTAACCGACTCATGGTCCACCCTTAAGATTATTGCCGGTCAAGGCTTGCTTCACACCGATGACACACTCTGGCTTTACTGCCGTCTTCTAAAATTTTATACTTTATTCTGGCGCCGCGGTTACATTCGCTGCAGAAAAGCATTACCCGCGAAACGTGAATCGGCGCTTCTTTCTCCATAATCCCACCCTGAATATTGCGACTCCGGTCCTGACGGATAAACTCCTTGACAAAATTGACCTTCTCGACAATCAACCGCTGCTTTTCCGGGATGACGCGGAGGACTTTGCCGGTCTTGCCCCGGTCTTTTCCCCGGATGACGATTACCGTATCACCTTTCTTCACCCGTATTTTTTCCATTCACAACACCTCCGGCGCCAGCGAAATAATCTTCATGAACTTTCTTTCGCGAAGCTCACGGCCGACAGGACCAAAAACCCGGGTCCCAACCGGTTCTCCCGCCTTATCGATAATCACGGCGGCGTTGTCGTCAAACCTGATGTAGGAGCCGTCTTTACGCCGAACCTCTTTTCTGGTTCTGACAATAACCGCCCTGACCACTTTCCCCTTGGGAATCTTGCTTTCCGGCTCAGCCTCTTTAACCGTGGCGGAAATGATATCACCAATCTTCGCCACCCGACCCACCCCGCCGCCTTGGGGAGTTATACACATGATCCTTTTGGCGCCTGAATTGTCGGCGACTTTGAGCATCGTTCGCATCTGGATCATGGCAGTTTCTCCTCCAGCTCAGGTTCTTCGCCGGAAACTACCTCTTGAGGAGCCACCCCGAGTATCTCCACCACTCGCCATCTTTTCCGGGCGCTGAGAGGCCGGGTCTCAACAATTCGGACGACATCACCAACCTGACATCGTTCATGCTCGTCATGCACCAGGAACTTTTTTCTTTTCTTGATAATTTTTTTATAAAGGGGATGTCGCAACTGCCGCTCGACCAAAACCGTTACGGTCTTAGCCATCTTCTTGGCGATAACTACCCCTACCTTTGTTGCCTTCCGGCCTTTCTTCTGACTTACATTGCTCTGTTCGGCCATGGCTATTCCTTCCCGAGCTGCCGCTCCTTTAGGATTGTCTTGATCCGGGCCAAGTCTCTCCGGATATTACGGAGCTTCATCGTATTCTCCAGCTGCCCGATGGCGTGCTGGGCACGGAGCTTAAAGAGCTGGTCTTTCAGCTCCTCCTCCCGACGAAGCAACTCGTCATTCGCTAATTCTCTCAACTCTCTGGCCTTCATCGCAGTTCTCTCGCTTCCCGAGAAATAAACCTGGTCTTAATCGGCAGTTTAAAAGCAGCCAACCGCAGGGCTTGGCGAGCTACGTCTTCCGGCAGACCTTCGAGCTCAAAAATAATTCTACCTGGTCTGACCACGTCTACCCAATAGTCCGGGTCGCCCTTCCCCTTTCCCATCCGGGACTCGGTCGGCTTCTTAGTCACTGGTTTCCAGGGGAAAACCCGGATCCAGAGCTTTCCCCGGCGCTTAAGAAAATGGGTGATCGAAATTCGGCCGGCTTCAATCTGCCGGGCCGTCAGCCAACAAGGCTCGAGAGCCTGCAGTCCAAACTCGCCAAAGGCCAGTGTATTTCCTCTCGTGGCCATCCCCTTCATCCGGCCGCGCTGCTGTTTGCGGTATTTAACCTTTTTGGGCATTAACATGGCTAAATCTCCTCGATTTCAGCCGTTTGCCAAGTCATCTTGGGCTTGTCCACGTCGCCCCTATAAATCCAAACCTTAATGCCGATTTGACCGTAGGTGGTAAACGCCTGAGTAAAAGCATAATCAATGTCCGCCCGCAACGTCTGGAGAGGAAGCCGGCCCTTTAAGTACCATTCTGAGCGAGCAATCTCTACTCCCCCCAGCCGGCCGGAGCACATAACCTTAATCCCTTTGGCTCCCATCTTGAGGGCAGCATCAACTGCTTTTCTCATTGCCCGGCGGTAGGCAATTCGCTTCTCTAATTGGACAGCTATCCCTTCGGCCACCAGGGTGGCATCCAGCTCAGGCTTATCAATTTCCCTGATATCGATATAAACTTCCTTCCCCGTCAATTGCTCAAGATAATTTTTTAAGACTTCGATTTCTTTCCCGCCGCGTCCGATAATAATTCCTGGCCGGGCGGTGTAGATGACAACTCTGACCTTTGGTCCAACTCTTTCGACGACAACTTTAGAAATACCAGCATGGTAGTATTTTTCCTTAATTTCCTTCTTTATCGCCAAATCTTCATGAATCAACCGGGAATACTCTGGACTGCGGGCAAACCAGCGCGAAGTCCAGTCTTTGTTAAACCCCAAGCGAAAACCGATGGGATGCGTCTTCTGGCCCACTTTTTATCTCCCTTTTCTTTCTTCTAAATAAATATGGATATGACTCGTCCTTTTAAGCACTCGGTAAGCCCTACCCATTGGAGCTGGCCTGATTCTTTTCCATTCAGGACCCGGGTTGATGAAAATGCGCGCTATATAAAGATTATCTACATCCACCTGCGGTGACTTCTGCTGAGCGTTGGCAATGGCCGAGCGAAGGACCTTCTCGATAACCACCGAGGCTTTTTTTCGCTCGGAAAACTTAAGGATAGTCAAGGCCTCACCAACATAGCGATTGCGGATAAGGTCAGCCACCAGCCGACACTTTTGAGGCGATATTCTTATGTATTTGCCGCTTGCCTGGGCAATGAAACCAGCATCACTCATTTTACTTTCCTATCCTGATGGTTTTCGCCGTTTTTGAAGTGTGGCCCTTAAAAGTTCGGGTTGGCGAAAATTCGCCCAGTTTATGGCCCACCATGTTTTCAGTAATAAAAACCGGAATAAACTTTTTGCCGTTATGGACGGCGATTGTTAAACCAACCATTTCCGGAGTAATCGTCGACCGCCGGGACCAGGTCCTGATTACTTTTTTCTCCTTAAGGGCCAACGCCGCCAAGACCTTCTTCTTTAAATCTTCGTCAACAAAAGGACCTTTTTTCAAAGACCTGCCCATGGTCACTTACTCCTTCGTCTGACTATGAAAACCTGTGTCCTCTTATTCTTTCTGGTTTTATATCCTTTGGTCGGCAGACCTTCAGGGCTCACCGGATGACGGCCTCCTTTTGACCGACCCTCGCCGCCGCCATGGGGGTGGTCGATGGGGTTCATGGCCGTCCCGCGAACATGCGGTCTTCGCCCGAGCCAGCGAGTCCTTCCGGCTTTGCCGATTGAAATGTTCTGATGGTCGAGATTGCCCACCTGGCCGATTGTCGCCCGACAGTTCAGGTGGATAAGCCTGATCTCGGAAGAAGGCATCCGGACATGAGCATAATCTCCTTCCTTGGCCAGGACCTGAGCCCCAGCCCCGGCCGAGCGAGCGACCTGACCGCCTTTGCCTTCGAGGAGCTCGATGTTATGAACAATGGTGCCCAGCGGGATATGTCTTAAGGGGAGAGCGTTTCCGGGCAGAATGTCCGCTGGTCCGTTCGTCGAAATAATCTTCTGGCCAACCTTTAGACCAACCGGAGCCAGGATGTAACGCCTCTCTCCGTCGGCATATTTTATTAACGCGATGAACGCCGAGCGGTTAGGGTCATATTCTATGGTTTCTACTTCCCCGGGGATATCAATCTTGTCTCGCTTAAAATCAATAACCCGGTACATTCGCTTGTGTCCACCACCCCGATGCCGGACTGAGATCCGGCCGCGGTTGGTTCTCCCGCCTGATTTCGGCAACGGATAGACTAATGGCTTGTAAGGCTCTTGGCTGGTTATCTCTTCATAAACCAGACCTGTCCGGTGACGTAAGCCTGGAGTGACTGGTTTAAAGGCTTTGATACTCATCTCACACTGCCTCGAAGAATTCGATCATCTTTTCTCCCTCACGGAGCTTAACATAGGCTTTTTTCCAATCTTTCGTCCGACCGAGGTTGCGACCTACCCGCCGCGTCTTTCCCTTCAAGTTGACCACCCGGACTCGCTCTACCTTAACCTTGAACAGCTTTTCGACGGCTTTCTTAATCTCAGCCTTGTTGGCTTCAGGGGCGACTTCGAAACAGATTTCCCGGTTCTTCTCCTTCAAAGTCGTACTTTTTTCGGAAATGAGCGGCCGCAAAATAATCTGGTATGGGTCTTTCATGCTTGAAACCTCGCCATCAGGGAATCGAAAGCTCTTTGACTGATTATGAGCCACTCATAATTGAGCACGTCCCAAACATTGAGTTTTTGAACATCAACCGCCTTTGACTGGGGGAGGTTGCGAGTCGCCAGGAAGAGGTTCTTGTTGTCAGCGTGGTCCACCACCAAAGCTGAGTCGACTTGCAATTGGCGGAGGAGCTGGCGGGCTTCTTTGGTTTTCGGCTGAGCCAGGTCAAGATTATCGACAACCAGAATCTTGTTTTCTCCGTACCGCAGAGCCAGAGCTGATTTTAGAGCGTTTCTTTTTACTTGCTTCGGCAACTCATACCCATAATCTCGAGGCTTTGGCCCGTGAACCGTGCCGCCTTTGCGCCACAGGGGCGAACGAATGCTTCCCACCCTGGCCCTGCCTGTCCCTTTCTGTCTCCAGGGTTTCCGATTACTGCCGCTTACCTCGCCGCGCGTTTTGGTCGAACTCGTCCCCTGTCTCTGGTTAGCCAGGAAATTGACAACAGCTTCATAGAGGATATGTTTCTTCACCGGGTAGCCGAAAACAGACTCCGGCAGAGGAACTTCCCCGCTCACCTTACCCTCTCGATTGAGCAAAGGTAATTTCAACATCGTCCGTCTCATCCCTTCAAGGGTTCTTCTTCCCGAACCCGTTTTTCCGAATTAAGACATATCCTCCCTTCGGACCAGGAACCGCTCCCTTTATTAAAATCAGGTTATTTTCTTTATCTATTTTCACGACGACCAGGTTTCGGACGGTAAGCCTATCATGACCCATATGACCGCCCATCCGTGTTCCCTTCCACACGTGCGACGGAAAGGATGAGGCGCCGATGGAGCCTGGCCGACGATGAAACATCGACCCATGAGAGGCCGGGCCTCCACGAAAGCCCCATCTTTTAACCACCCCTTGAAATCCTTTTCCTTTGGTTATTCCTGTAACCAGAACTTTCTCACCCTCCTGGAAAATATCGACCAAAAATTGGTCGCCCTCTTTTACCTGAGCCTCGGGACTCACCCGGAATTCTCGGATGACCCGGCATGGGACCACCCCGGACTTTTGAAAATGCCCCTGGGTTGGTCGGTTAGGTCGTTTGACCGGCCTGGTTTCAACCAGCCCAAGCTGAACAGCCTCGTAGCCGTCTTTGGCCTTTGTTTTTCTTTGAATCACGGCGCAGGGGCCAGCTTTAACCACGGTCACGGGAATAACATTACCTTCCTTATCAAACACCTGGGTCATTCCGAGTTTCTGACCGATAAGCCCTTCCACCATAATTATTCTCCTCCCCCAAACGCCTGAATCTCGACATCAATTCCTGCGGGTAAGTCAAGTTTCTGAAGCTCTTCAATCGTCTCGTTGTTATACTCGCTGATATCAATCAGCCTCTTATGGATACGCATTTCAAAGTGCTCTCTTGACCTCTTATCCACATGAGGAGAACGCAGGACGCAGAAACGATGGATAGAAGTAGGCAGCGGAACTGGTCCTGACACTTTCGCTCCTGTTCTCTTAGCTTTGATCACTATGTCCCGCACCGACTGGTCCAGCAGCCGATGGTCAAATGACTTCAATTTAATTCTGATTTTTTCCATCGTACGCCCTCGTTTCTCCGCTTTTTCTCAGGCCCGACTCTGGTGTCCATTCCCAGCTCTATCGAGCTCTTAGCTTCCTCCTACTCGATAATTTCGGTGATAGTTCCGGCGCCGACTGTCCGGCCGCCTTCCCGAA
>JBBIRF010000024.1:0-39498 GCA_037441905.1 Candidatus Aminicenantota bacterium | reverse complement strand
GGCTCGCCAGGCTTCGGCCGCAGGTTAAACCCGAGGTCAAACCGAAGAAGCCCCACCGGCGACCTCAGCCGCAACCCGATTCCGGCGCTATGTCGCACCCCCCGCAGGCTCATGTCCCTCACCTCAGGAAAGACGTTGCCCGCATCATAAAAAACAACACCGTCAATTCCTGGCAAAAGACTAACCCGCAGCTCCTGGTTAGAAATAAAAACGGCCTCTCCACCCTCGGGTTGCTCCAAATAAGGGTCGTAGGGCCCAAGCATATCCTGTTTAAACCCCCGCACCGAATAACCGCCGCCCGCGTAAAATCGCCTCGCCGGCACCATCACCTGGTCGAAGGCTGTGGCCAAACCGAGCCTGAAATTAGAGGCAAACACCAGCCTTGACCCCAATGGTTGATAAAATGAGGCCTGGCCAAACCAACTCAGATAAGTAAGCTCGGATTTCAAAGCCTCGGGTGAATAGGTCACACTCGAGGAGAAGAAGCTTCCCCTCCTGGGGTCAAACGGGTCATCCCGCAGGTCGCGTACCGCTTGCAGCGCCAGTTCAGTCAGGCTGAGCGAAATGTCAAATGGAAATGGCCCAACCGGTTGCGCTTCGTAGGTGTGGATGCGATTCCGCCGAGCGACCAAGGATAGAAGAATTTTGCCCGGAAGGGCAAATTGATGCCGCCAGCTCGCTCCCGCCTCATCCGTTGTGAACCCGGTCTCTTTTTTCCTCGTGAAATAAAAAGAGAGCAGCGAATCAACCTTCAGGCCCAAAAAATTACGGTCATGGAAGGAAAAGCGCCAATCATGCACCCTGTCGTTGTAGATAAAATTAATCAGGCCTTGCCGGCCCAGGCCAAAAAGGTGACGGAAATCGAGCCCGGCGGTGACTTCAGTCTTAGCCTCGGAATCATACCTTATTCCATACCGGATGTTGACGGCCGGCTCCCGCCTGAGCTCCACCCGCACTTTCTCCAGGCCCGGGCCAACCTCACCGGCCGCTGGTTCGGTCATCACCTGGACAAGGCTGAAATCGCCCGTATCATAAAGCGCCTTCTGGCCTTCGGCCAGGCGTTCAAAACTAAGCCTCTCTCCCGGCTTAAGCCCGAAGACCTGGCCGAGCTTCCGGGTTTGCGCCTCGCTCCGGCTGCTGAATTCCACTTCGGCCACTCGATGGACGACTCCCTCCTCAACCGTGAAGAAAACGTCAACCTCGCCGCCCGAAGCGCCAAACTCGACCCGGCTGGTTACCGCAGCATCGCGGTAACCTTGGTGCCGCAAAAAGGCGAGCAACCGGCTGCGGTCCGCCATCAGGAGGGCCGGGTTAAAAGGCGCGCCGGCCCGAATTTCGAGCAAAGGCTCAAGTTCAGAAGTTTTGACCTCGTGGTTGCCTTCAATTCTCACCTGGCGGACAAAACACTGCGGTCCTTCTTCCACCTTCACGAGAATGCTTAGCGTGCGATTCTGCCTGTCTTCTTCAATCGACATCACCTCCACCCTTGCTTGAAGAAAACCATGCTCTTCATACAAGGTTCGCGCCGCCTCCACTACCGCCCTCGGCTCGACGACAAGAAGCCAGAACCCCTTTGCCTCCTCAGTCCGCCACGACTTGATTTGCCGCCACAGACGAGCGGCTCTTTCCTGAGTCGCGGCTGATTTTTGGCTGGGGCCTGTTTCTTGGCTGGCGGCCTCAATCTTTACCTCGCCAATCCGATAACGCGGACCCCTGGCCACATTCAGCCGAAAAACTACTCTTTCCGCCTCAACCCGCAGGTCTAGCTTCACGGTCGCCTTAAAATAGCCGCCGCCCCTCAAGGCTTTCTCGACAAGGTTAGCAGCCTGTTTGGCCACCATCTCGAAATTGGCTCCTCTCGCCCATAAATTCTCCACCCGACGCCGGAGCGTCCGGGAGATTGAATCACCCCGGTATTCAATTTCTATCTTCGGCCCGGAGCTGATTTCGAGGACAACCCTGACTCCATCTCTTTCAGCCATTACCCGAGGGCTGATTCTCACTTGAAGGAATCGATGCTCTCGATAGAAAGATTCAAGCCGCCTTACTCCCTGCTCAAGAAGATTCGAAGCAAAGCTCTTCCCCGGCCGAACCGGGTCGAGTTTTTTCTGGATAAGCTCGGCCGGAAAAAAGCTTTTACCCCTTATTTCAACTGAAGCAATCTTCCTCCCGACCAAAGTCGGGGTAGCCTCTGGCTCCTCTAGCCTCGACCTTTGCCCCTCCTTTTCCTTTCCAAACGAGAAGCTGTGCCGCAACCCGGCGCCGTAGCTGCCGTCAGCCTTGCGAAAACCCTGGAAAACGACCCCGCCGGTCAACCGGTAATCTAAGGTCAAGGTTTGCCGCTGGGAATTAGTGACATCTACCGAGGTTGTCACCCGGGCTGCCGGCGTTATCTGTTTGAGGAGGGTAAGCCGAGCACCAGGGTCGGTTTCGCCAGCAATCCCGAGTGGCTCAATCCTTACCTCCTCGCCCCCGACAAGGCGTCGCATGTCCGCGCCAAGCCTGGAACTCGTCGGCGTAGCAAGGGCAAGGAGTAGCTGTTCCCGCACCCCTTTTAACCCCTCCGTTCTCATCTCTTCGATACTTTTCCCGATAAGCAACAAAAAGGCCAGCTCCTCCTGCGAACGAGGCGGAGTAGATTGAAAGCTCAGCCGAAGGTCAGAGACCGGACCCTTCAAGAGTAACTTAACATCCATCTGGTCGTAGCGATGGACGAGCTCGGTCTGGGCGATGATTTCGAGCGTCGGGTCAGGCGGAAAAGCGCCGGTAAAATCAACCTGCATCTTCTCCAGCCGGTACCGTCTCTCCGCCCAGGTAAACTCGCCTGAGGCCGGGTTAGTCAGACGGCCGAGGATGGCTGGCTGAGCGAGGGTTCCGGAAACCGTAAGCGCTCCCCCAAGCTGGGTTTTCAGAAAAGAATTGGCTATGGTTACCGGCTGAGAAAGGTTAATTTTGATATTTAAACCAATGTCCTTGATGGCCGGCGGTGCCTCGGTTCTCGGACGCCGGCGGAATGAGGTCCTCGGCCGCAACCACTTACTCACCTGGTTAATATCCGCCACCACTTCGGCCTTTTTAGCGGCAATCTCGCCAGAAAGAGTAAGTCTGTGGCCGACCGACTCAAGACGCAAAGAAGCGTCGAGCGCGGCCGCCATCATGTCTTCAACTTCAACTGGAAGGTTTTTTACCGCCATCTGGATTTCAGCTGATTTGAGCCGGCCGCCCTCGTCTGCTTCCAGGAAGCCGCCGATTTCCCAGGGCGCGCCGTTGGCCAGCCCGCGAAAGCTCTGGAGTTCGAGACGCCGGCCCGCCAAAAAGAAATATCCCGAGCTATCGCTTATGCGCAGGGGGAAGCCGGCCAATTCGGCCGCTACCCCGCGGAGTTCGAGCATAACTCGAGGCTCAAGGCGCGCCACCGGCCCCTCGAGAGAAAAACTCAGGGCGGTTTGGCCGCGAAGGTCTATGCCCTCGAGCCAGGGAGAGAATGCCTCAAGGTGACCAGTTGCCTGCAAAAAGGCGGTTAACTCCGGCTGAGGCGATACCCGAGAGAACGGATGCCGCAGTTCTCCCCCGAGCCTGAGGTTAAGGGAATCGCCAGTTATTTCGGCCTCTTTTAACCGGAGGAGGTCGGGCGCAAGATAAAGAATGATGGGCTGCTTATTGGCGAGAGTCAGTCCACCCAGGCTAAGCTCGAGGGGATGAAGCGTGGCCTCGCCCTCGACAGTTGACGGCCATTTTTCAGGCGTCGGGATAAAGCTCAGGTTAACCTCGCCAGATATTTCTCCCCTGGCGCTTTTCAGAAATTTTTCCCTTAAAGTGCCCGGGAGTTTTTCCGGGCGAGAGGCTACAAAGACAAACGGGTCGAGTCGCCAGAAACCAACGGAAATTTCCGCTTTTTCCGGCTCGCGACTCGAAAGCAAGTGAGCCAGCGGCAGCCGGCCGCGGCCGGCTATCTGCCCGCCTCCCAGGTTAAAGCTCAAGTTAGAGACGGTCAGGCCTTCTTTTTTCAGGTTTGCCTCGAGGTTTATTTTTTCGACGGTTAATTCATCCCCCTTAAACCCGGTGAGAACAAAAGAACCATCAGCCAGCCGCAGCTCGAAATCGGGTTCAATTTCTTCAGGATGGCCAAGGGCTCCTCTGATTTTTCCATAAAACTCGATTTCACCCTGGCCGGCGGCGACTTTAAATCCTCTGGCCCCTTCAGACCTGGCGCGGCTGAAAGACTCCGCCGAAAGCTCAGATAGAGCAACCAGCGGGAAACGAACGTCCGCCTTGAGCTCGCCTTGCTTCGACTTAAAGCCAAGCCCGCCTTCAACCTGCAACCTGAACCCCTGGCTTTTCCAGTTGAGCCCGCTTAAAGTCAGGAGGTCATCTTGAAGAGCGAACTTAAGCGGTTCGGGAGTTTCCACGACCAAAGGGCCAAACCTGAAACCGGCCGAGCCGAAATCAGCCGTTAAACTGAAGAAATCGAGGTTGTGGTTCTTTACGGTGAGGCTGCCAGAAACTTTGACTGCCGGAAACGAAAGAAAAGCAGGCGCTTCGGGGGAAAAAGCTTTCGCTGGAGAAGGCGGCGACAGGCCGGACAGGCAAGAGAGACCATTGGGAGAAGGAAGTGGCGGCAGCAAGGTCGCGCTCGCCGGTGCGGCGGGAGGGGACGACTCAGCCGGGTAAAATGAGGAAGCAACCGGAGGCAATGAAGCCGCAGTCGTGGTAGCAGGAAGCGGGCGAGGCTTGATAATTATATTATTCCCATCAAATCTATAGATTAAATCATATTTTTGCCCTCTCCCTTTAGCTTCCAGCTTAAGCCCGACTACGCCTTCCAAAGAAACAGAGGGTATCCAGCCAGTCCATTCCCTGAGTTCCTGGCCTTCGGCCTCGAGAACAGCCGCCAAAGCTTTTTCTCGAAAGCTAAACCTCATCCTCGCTGTAAGCGCCGGCAGGTTTTCCCTTTTGCTCAACTTAAAGGTGGCTATTTCGACCTCTTCGCTGTCAACCTGACCTTCAGCCTTGAGCGAAGCCAGGCATTCTCTTCCGGCCTGAAGGTTTCTCGCGGCCAACGCAAACTTGCCCTTCAACCTGGCGAGAGGGCCGCTAAGCCTGGCCTCCAAGTTTAGCTCGCCGCCGATGGGCCAAAGCTTGAGTCGCTGGAACCGCTTAGGCGAGGCTCGAGGAAGATATTGTTCGAGGTGTTTTTCTAATCTGCTGAGTTCCGCTATTCGGGCCTGCAAGTGAAAATTGCTCTTCTGGCCGATTTTAAGCTCAACCGGGTCGAAAGAAACAAACCCGTCGAGCCTGGCTTCAACTTCCGAGGAAGCGAACGATACCTTCACGGCTTTAATCTGGTCGGCGGTAAGTTCCACTCCCGCCAAAAGCCGGCCGTCTGAGCAGAACGGCGCGGCCAATTTCAGGCCCTCGAGGGTAATTTTCCCCTGAAGCCGCGGCCACAAAGCCCGACTTTCATTACCCCCACGGAGCAAGCTTCCTTCCCTGGCGTTGGTTCTTGCCACCGGTTTTTCTTTTCTTCCTGGTTTATCTTCTGGCCAGAATCCTTCGAGGTTTGCGGCGAGACGAAGCTCACCAGATAACCCCGGTTGATTCTCATCCTTCGTCGCGCCGCCAAGAATTCTGGTTATCCCAGCCGGCAACAGGGAGTGGCTTTTTATTTCCGCCAAGGTCTCGCCGAGGTTTTTTATCGTCAGGACGAAATCTGTCGCTAACTCTCCACCGGACTGAAAACGACCCGAGCCAGAAAAGTCAACCCCCGCCCAGGCCAAGGAAAATTCAGCTAAATTAAACTTTTTTTCTTTGTAACTTCCTTTAAGCCGACCGGATACCGCCTCGGTTCCAGGGCGAAAGTCACCAGATTTTTTCGCCGCGGCCGCTTCTCGGCTTTCAACCTCAGGCGGCTTTGCAGCGGTTCCAGCCTTGCTTGGCGGTTTACCCTCACTCTTCTCTTGCCTATCTTGCTTTTCTCGCTTTTGCTTGCGTATTTCCTCTTGATTTTTTTCCTGGGCTTCTTGCTCCGCTTCCGTTTCTTGCGCTTTCTCTTTTTTTCCGGCGGGCGTAAATGAACTCGAGCGGAAGAAATTAGCCGCCTCGTCTGGAGGAATCCCAACCGGGCCGCCAAAGTTTGCTTCGCTCAATAACCGAAAATTTTCTCCCGCCTCCGGCAAACGAGGGTGGAATGATTCGGCCGTGCCTTCAGGGTTATTTCCGAGGCTCTTTTTTTCTTCCTCGAGCGCGAGGCCGAAGTCAGCTGCCAGCTGATTGAAATCTGGTTTTCCCGCAATCAAAGGAAGCCTCAGGTCGAATTGGCCGCGGAGCGGCGCAACGCTCAAATAGCCGAAAGCCAAATCCTCACCGTTTATCCGGCCTTTTCCCGCCCAAGTGCCGTTTTCCTCAGCGAGGCTGAAGCCAAAATCGATTCTGCCTTTAGCCGGGAAGGCTGGACTAATGACGGGAATTTTTTCTACCAGTATTTCTCCGTCGACGGAAGCCATCGTGAGTGAGAAACGGGGTTGAAGCCGAAACTTAGCCTCAGCTTTAAGACTCAGGGGTTCACTTTCCATAAACACTTGGTCGAAAGAAAGCTCTTTTTCGTCGAAACGGAAATCGACGCGGGCTGAATTCAGGGCGAGGGGCGGCCGGCGGACGATTTCAACTTTGCCCTCGCCTATTTTGAGCCAGCCCTTGTGCTCCATTTTACTTTCGTCAAACCCCAGCCGGACTTCAACTCCATCAAGTGAAAGCGACTGAAATCGGCTGGCTGAAAAAGACTCAGAAAGCAGGAACCTTCCCGCCGCCACCTGGAAATGGTCAACTCGGAAATGCCAGCGCCTGGGTTTTTGGCCGGCAGGTTCCTTCTCTTTGGGTTGCTCTAACTTGTTTTCCGGCTCGGCCGGAGAACGGGTAAGGCGCGCTTTAGGACCGCAAGCTGCCGAAGCGTTAGGGCGGGCTCATCAATCAAGATTTCTTGAAAATAAACCCGGTGCCGAAGGAGCGAGAAACCTGAAAGGTTCACCGCAAGTTTCCGGATGGAAAGCAGGGGTAAGTTTCCTTTGGCCGGGGAGTCTGCCTGCCGCCGGGTTTCGAAACCAGGTTGAGACCTATCGACCGGCGGCTGCTGCGGCTTGGAGGACAGGGTGGAGGAGGCCGTGTCTTCTTCCTGAACCTCGGCTTGTTCATCCGCTGGCAGCATGATTGAATTCTGGCTCGCAGCTGAGTTCAGGCTTGCGGTTGGTTCAACCAGAACCAACCTCGCGTTTTTTGCCTCGAGCCGCAGCCGCCAGGGGTCGATTTTCAGCGAATCAACTTCCACCTTAAGTCCGAAATGGAGGTTCAGGTTGTGGTTAATCCGGCCGAGGAGCCAGGAAGAGAAAGGCCGGGTTTGGAAGAAAAAAACGACCAAAAGTGACAAAATAAAGACAATCGCCAGGGCCACCCCAAGTTTAAGCCGACGGCGAGCTCTTTTCCCTCTGTCCTTCGCTGTTTTTTTCATTCGAAAATCTAAGCTTATTCCAGATTATTCTAAAGTAACTCGGGTATTTATGATAGAGGGGGACAGAATAGCCAAGTTAAATTTCCGCTGTCGCTAAACCATTCCACCAAGGAAGGCGGGGCGCTTCGGGTCAGGTTTCAGCTTCTTCAGATAGACAAATTCTTCCACCGGACTGTCCTGGAGACACCAAAAAATTTATACCGAATAACCTTGCTTGGGCCAACCTTTTCGATAAAATCAACCCTCCCAGCTTTGGGCTAACGATTAATTTATTTCTACTACCACGGCTTAAGCCCTTATTCCTTTACTCACTAAAACATCCGATAACAAGTCTTTGTTATCTGAACCCTTCACTCTGTCATCCGCAGCGAAGTCTTTACTCAATTTATGTTCTAGCTTATCTTTATTATTCCGGGCCGAAATGGGCCATTTTTTCCGGAAAAATTTTAAAACGCTTTTAAAATTTTTCTGCTTTTTCAGGGTTGCTCTTCTCTTGATGCCAGCGCCTCTCCGGCTATTATTATTTCTTGGAATAATAATATTTTTAGAGCTGATTGAAATTATTTTTATTCTCCTCATATAATAAACAGGTCGACAAAGCCTCCAGAGGTCAAAGGCTTAGAGGGGCCAAGAAGGAAGGGTAGTTAAAGAGAGCCATAAGACTTGCCAGGGAGTAAACGAGGAGACCAAGAAACCGAGAGAGACACGGCACGAAGAGCGAGAAAGCTTAAACAGGCAAGGAGAAGACAGATTAAAATGAGGCAAGAGGCTGAATACGAAGAAACGAAGAAAGGGTAGTTTAAAAATTAATCACGATGTTAACAATAAGACCCGAAGAAGCTACCTTAACGCGAATCCGGGATTCGGCAGCGAAAGGCTCTACAGGGTCACTGTAAACGCAGTAACTTTCCGGATTTGGCCGTTGAAAATCATGGAAAACCACAGGGCACAAAAAATAAAAAATAAAGAACAAAGAACAAAAAAATTAAAAAAAGGAAATATGTATCATGTCTCGATTTTTGAGCTGGCGAAGAAGAGATTTTCTTAAGGCCGGAGTGGCGGCCGGGTTGGCTCCTCTCCTGGGGAAAAAAGCCGATTGGGTTAAACCATCCCTGCCGTCGCCTGAAACCGAATCGACGTCCGTCCCAGCCGCCAGGCTTCCCTCAAGCCCTCTATTTTCTTCCTCGGCTGCCGCGGCATCGGAAGCGCCGCTGATGGAGTTTCGCGTCCCGCCGCTTGACCCGGTGAGGATTGGCATGGTCGGAGTTGGCGGCATGGGTTCGGCTCATGTCGGTAACTTTCTTAAAATCGATGGCGTCGTTATCACGGCGGTTTGTGATATTGTCGAGGAAAAGGTCGCTCGCATCCAGAAATGGGTCGAAGAGGCCGGGTTTCCCCGGCCCAAGGGCTACTCCCGCGGTCCCCGCGATTTCCTCCGGCTTTGCGAACAGGAAGATGTCGACCTGGTTTTTACCGCCACTCCCTGGGAATGGCATGTTCCGGTGTGTGTGGCGGCAATGAAGGCTGGCAAACACGCAGCGACCGAGGTGCCGGCAGCTTATACCATCGATGATTGCTGGGAACTCGTCGAGACGGCCGAAAAATACCGGCGGCATTGCATCATGATGGAAAACTGTTGCTACGACCGGCCCGAGATGATGTGCCTGAACATGGTGAAAAAAGGGTTGCTGGGCGAAATCTTCTACGCCGAGGCAGGCTACCTCCATGATTTGCGCGATGTTTTGTTCAGCGGCGAAGGCGAGGCGCTCTGGCGGACCGACCATCACGCCCGTCGCAACGGCAACCTTTATCCCACCCACGGCCTCGGACCGGTGAGTCAATGCATGGACATAAACCGCGGGGACCGGTTTGTCTACCTGGTGTCGATGAGCTCGAAGTCGCAGGGGTTGAACCTGTATGCGGCTGAAAAATTCGGGCCGCAGAGCCCTGAGGCGACGAGACAGTATGCCCTTGGTGATATCAACGTTTCGTTGATTTACACGGCTAAAGGAAAAGTTATTACCTTGATTCATGACACCTCCTCGCCCCGGCCATACAGCCGGATTCATCGCGTCCAGGGAACCAAAGGAATTTTCGAGCGCTGGCCGGAGAGGGTGTATGTCGAAGGCAGGAGCCCGGCCCACCGCTGGGAGGAGCTGAAAAATTACCAGGAATACGACCATCCCGTCTGGCGGGAGCTCGAGGAGCGGTCGCGCGGGGCTGGCCACGGCGGGATGGATTTTATCGAGGATTACCGCCTGATTCAGGCGCTGCGGCAGGGAAAGCCGCTCGACATGGATGTCTATGATGCCGTGACCTGGAGTGTTGTCACGCCGCTGAGCGAAAAATCAGTGGCCGCCAAAAGCAAGCCGGTTGAGTTTCCTGATTTTACCCGCGGAGCCTGGCGCCTCAGTCGCAGCCTCCACGTGATGGAATTCTAAAACCCGGTCTCTTTGCGAGTATTTCAGTTTATTCTTGTAATTTTATCCTGGCATGCCTCACTCCACCCATCCCCCTTCCTCTGCCGCGGCCTTAAAAACCCGCTGAAGGTCGAGGAGAATGGACCAAGAAAAGAAAATAAAAACGACGGAAAAAAAAGGAAAAATAGGAAATATAGATCATGTCCCGGATTTTAGGTGATGATGAGGCGGCGGCCGCGGAATTCAACCAGCGAAACTTTGATTTCATATACTTCAGCCAAGAGTTCCTCGGTCAGAACCTCCTCCGGAATACCCGAAGCTTTGACTTTTCCATCTTTGATAAGAATGAGGTTATCAGCGAAATGGGCCGCCTGATTAATATCATGCAAAGTAAGCCCGATGGTTTTGCCTTTCTCCTTTGACAACCGCCGGATTAATTCTAAGATTTCGAGGCTGTGCCGCAGGTCAAGGAATGTGGTGGGCTCATCCAGAAGAAGAACCGGCGTCTCCTGGGCTAAACTGCGAGCCAGGAGACAAAGCCGCCTCTCGCCAGAGCTCAGTTCACTCAGAGACCGGGAAGCAAACGAGGCAAGCCCGACATACTCCAGAGACCGGCGGGCTATTTCCAGGTCGCTCGCCGAAGGCAAAGAAAAAAGAGGGAGATGAGCCGCCCGGCCCATGACGACGAATTCCAGGACAGAAAAATTAAACGCCAGACTCTGTTCTTGCGGGACATAGCTGATTAGCCTCGCCCGGAACGGCTCTTTCATCCGGGCTATGTCGTGGCTATCATAAAAGACACTTTTCCTGGCAATGGGCAGCAACCCGGCGACACATTTAAGAAAAGTGGTCTTTCCGGCGCCGTTTGGCCCGATAATCGCCGTTATCTTGCCTGGCGGGAAAGTGAGCCCGGCGACATCAAGCGTAAAACCATCATAACTGAACGTGAGTTTCTTGACTTCGATCATCTATCTTTAGTTCGATTTTCTCTCAAACTTACTAATCCAAACTTTTGACTTTCATCGGCCACCGGCCGGCTAAAAAATAGAGCCCATTTTACCACAATTTCTGTCGTTTATATCTCCTCTTTTACCCGTTTCCAGCCTTTTCTTGCTCAGCCGAGCCACACCCGGGACGATTTCCTCAAGAGATAAATAAAAAGCGGAATGCCGATAAGGCTGGTGAAGATACCCACAGGAATTTCAAAAGAAGTGAGAGAACGGGCCAGGTCGTCAGCCGCCAGCAGGACTGTGGCTCCGAGAAGGGCCGAAAGCGGCAGCACCCGGCGGTTATCAGCGCCGACCATCATCCTGGCTAAGTGCGGCACGATTAGCCCAACCCAACCGATGATGCCCACGGCGGCCACGGCCGTCGAGGTCATCAGGGTTGCCAGCCCGATGACGATAAGCTTGTCTCGCTTCACTCTTACGCCTAAGGCCCGGCCCTCCTCTTCTCCGAGCGCCAGGAGGTTAAGCCGCCAGCGGAAAAGAAGAAGCAAGAGGCCGGCTCCTATGACCAAAGGAAAAGTTATGGCCGCTTCCCGCCAGCCGGCCAGGGAGAAACTCCCCATCAGCCAGAAAAAAAGAGCCTGGAGGGAATAAGGGCTGGCCAGGTACTCAACCACAGTCAGGAGAGCTGAAAAAAAAGCTGAGACGATGACTCCGGTAAGCAGGAGTGAGACCACCTCGCCACCGGCTCGCCGGCTGACCGAAAGCACGATAAAAACCGCTGCCAGGGAAAAAACAAAGGCGCTTATCTGAACCGGAAACCGGCCACCAAGAAAGACCAAGGAAAGGGCAGCGCCGAAGGCTGCGCCCGAGGAAAGGCCGAGCAAATACTCGTTGACCAGCGGGTTGCGAAAAAGAGCCTGGAGGGAGGCGCCGGAAAGAGCCAGGGCCGCGCCGACAATCAAGGCAAGAAGGATACGGGGCAGCCGAATTTGGAAAACAATGTCCCGGGGAACAGCAGTTTCTGCGGTCCGGAATGAAGCGACGAGAGGCGAAAGCAAAGCCTTGGTTAAGTCCACCGGCTTAAGGTGGTAGGCGCCGATAGTGAGCGACAGGAAAAAAATCAGCAAGAAGATAAAAGCAGTGGCCAATAAAATGGAATTATACTTACTTTTCACTCCTGGCCTCTTTCTTCCCGGGAAGCTCTATTTTTAACACCTGAAGGAGGTGGCGAAAAGCTTCCGGGGACCCGTAAAACTTGGTAAAGATTTCCTCCCCCTCTTTTTCTAAATCAAGCTTTAGCCTGAGCTCGGGATAAAAGAGCGATGCCAGGTAATAGACCTCGAACAGGGCTTCAGCCGGGTCCCACCAGTACCAGAAGCCGAAAGTATAATACACTTGCCCGCGTTTTACCGCCTCCACCGAGGCAAGCCGGCGGTCGGCCAGGACCGCGTCACGGGTTAGCTGGCGCTCGGCTGGCGGATAATTTCCGTGAATCAAGATTATTTCCGGGTTCCAGTCAAGGAGCTGCTCGAGGCTAACTACTGTCCTGGCTGTTCCTAAATAAGATGGGAGCAGCCCTTCAGCCAAGTTCTCGCCACCAGCTACGTTCACCGGGTCGTAGTTTACCGGTGTCATGACCAAAGAGGACCAAAAAGCAAGGTAAACCCGAGGCCTTGGTTTTCTGGCGGCAGCGGCTATTAGGGTCCTAACAGCTTCGGTCTTCTCTTCAAAATACCTTCGAAGCTCCCCGGCTCTTGGCTCCCGGCCGGCGAGCCGGCCGACAATTTCGATTTCCTCAAGAAGCAAGTCGAACCGCCCCAACGAAGAAAGGGCGACTACCGGGAGGGATAATTTCCGGGAAAGGCTGTTGGTCAGGGCTGGTTCGGAGGGTGAAGTAAAGACGAGCTCGGGCTTAAAGCGGAGGATGACTTCGGCGTTGACGCTTTCGTCGGAAAGGGCGACCAGCGGCAATTCAGAGGCGGCCGGCAAGATGATTGAAAAATGATGGTCCTCAAACCGGAGGAACCGGTCGATGCCAAGAAGCGAGTGGCCAGCGCCGAGGGCGACTATGATTCTGGTTATTTCCGGCTGGAGTGAAAGAATCCTGGTGACCCGGGTGGGTAGCTCGACTTTCCGCTTGAGGCTGTCGAGGACCACGACAGGAGACATTTGCAGTTTGGCTTTCGCGGGCGATGACCCTGGATAGGAGGGGGCGGCCGTGGTGGCGGCTAACCCCGGAGAGGCAAACAAGCCCGGAAAAAAGCAATCTGAAAAAAACTCTGGCGATGAAAATAGACCGGCTGAAAAAAGAAAAAAAACCGCCAAAATCACCCGACCAGGAAAGTTGAGTTTAGGGCTAATTTTAAGTCCGGGCTTAAATTCTGTAACGTCTGCATTTGAAAAAAAGACAAGCGAAAGAAAGACACGCTTTGATTTGATGAAATTAAAAAAAGAGGCTGCGTTTGGTGCTTTCTTCATACGTCACCATGCTGGAATCATCACGGCTGACCGCTGAATATTAGCCGCCAATTATCCGGCTTTTTAAGGTGTTATTATAAGCAAATCGCCGTCTGATTTATAGCCGGGCGTTGAATCTTCTAAATTATAAGCGGCTTGCGAACTTACCTGAAAAGCAATAGCTCTGAATAAGCTATCTAAAGGTTCCCACCGGGCTCATCGGCCCTAGCAAGACATGGTCACTAAGTGAGCCACTTATCAAGCTTTCTGTGTTAGGAAATATATATTATGTCCCTTTTTTGTTTAAAATAAAACCAACTTGCAAGCTAAGGAGGTGCAAATGAACCTGGCGAAAAGTTTGGTTCCCGGGCTTCTGGTTTTTGGGTCGTTGATTTTAGTTATCTGGGCGACCGGTTTTCTTGCGGGAAAGGAAGCAGCCAGAGAGCCCGTCGAGAGCCTTCAGCCGCCGCGACCAGCTCACACCTATTCTATCGTCGCCTATGACAAAGCAACGGGCGAGATGGGCGTAGCGGTTCAATCCCACTGGTTTTCGGTCGGGTCGATTGTCTCATGGGCTGAAGCCGGGGTAGGCGCGGTGGCCACCCAGTCTTTTGTCGAGGTTTCCTACGGCCCTCTTGGTCTCGGGTTGATGCGGGCGGGGAAAAGCGCTCCTGAGGCTTTAAAGGCTCTTCTCCATGTCGACCCCAACGCCGCTTCCCGGCAGGTAGCCATGGTCGATTCGGCGGGAAGGGTGGCGGTCCATACCGGGGATAAATGCATCCCTGAGGCCGGCCACCTGACCGGTGACGGCTTTTCCTGCCAGGCTAACATGATGCTAAAGAATACAGTCTGGAAGGCGATGGCCGAGGCTTATACCAAGACTAAGGGCGAATTGGTCGAGAGGTTGCTGGCCGCGCTGGAGGCCGCCGAGGCCGAGGGGGGCGATATAAGGGGAAAACAGTCAGCGGCGCTTTTAGTTGTTAAGATAAAGGGAAGCGGCGTCGCCTGGAAAGATAAGGTTTACGACCTCAGGGTAGAAGATGCCGCTGAACCGCTCGTTGAACTTCGCCGTCTGGTTAAGCTGGCTGAGGCTTACGAACACATGAACCAGGGCGACGAGTTTTTGACCGAAAACAAAATCGAGGCGGCTTTGGCCGAATACAGCCGGGCAATGGAGATGGTTCCGGATAACGTCGAGATGGTCTTCTGGCCGGCAGTGACCCTGGCGGCCAGCGGTCGGGTCGAGGACAGCCTGCCCTTATTCAAAAAAGTGTTCGCCGCCGACCCCAATTGGGCGGAGCTGCTGCGGCGGTTGCCGCGAGTCGGCCAATTTCCCAAGGACAAGAAGCTGCTCAACCGCATCCTCCAGCAAAAATAGGACAAAAATAGGGACACAATCTATATTTCCTATTTTTTTAGCCCCATTGGCCTCAGCCTTCCTGAAAAGAGGGACATATTTTATATTTACAATTTTTGAGCCAATTATGCTCTGGCCCCAGCAAAAAGCCAAGAAACTCGAAATCACAGACTGATAGAAGACTAACTAACTAACTAACTAACTAACTAACTAACTAGTAGCTTGCCTGGCTGACTGATATATAGAAAAAAATGGAGATATGCTCTTTATTGCGCCTTTTTTAGTGCGCTCAGACCTGGTGCGAGCGAACAAGAGCCAAAAAATAACGAAATCACTGAAAAGCTATGATAAGCTGAAAAAACAGGTATAAAGGAAATAGTCGATGAGCCCAAGATAAAATAGCCGAAGAAAAAAGGCCCCGTTTCTTGGGTCAAAGAATAGGGGAAAACAATGGCAAGAGGCAGGAACTTAAATAATTTGGTAAGCTGGTCACGCCGCGCCCCTTCTCAGGCGATTCTGGTTTTTTAGCTATGACTGGAGCCAACCTTTATAATTGAGAAAGATAAAGAAAAAACAGGAAATATAGGACATGTCCCCAATTTTTAGTAAAGATAGGGAGGGACGACGAAGGCGGCCAGGTGGACCTCGCGGCTGTAGTATTTTAACCCCGGAATAACCGGTTTTGCCGGCCCACGGAGGGGATTAATCCGGTTGGAAAGGAAAAAATAGGACCACACGCCTCCTGGGTAGGTTGGCACCGGGCCAAAATAAAATTGGCAATACCGAAACATAGTTTGGAGAAAGGCTCGCTTCTCGCGGATCGCTTGCTGGTGGAAAAAGGCGGACCCCGATTGTCCAGCTATCACCCCTCGTGACCGGAGCTTACTCTTCAGCCGCAAAAAAAACTCTTTCTCATGGAGGACAGCCGAAGGCCCCACCGGGTCGGAAGAATCAACCAGAATTACGTCAAACTTTTCGGTAGTTTTGGCGATATAATCATTTCCGTCGCCGATAACCAGCTCGGCCCGCGAATCTCGGAGGGCTGGCTCCAGCCAGGAGAAGAATTTTTTGGCCACTTCGATTACCCGTTCATCTATCTCCACCAGTGTAACTTTTTTCACCGGATGTTTAAGGACCTCGCGCAACGCCCCGCCGTCGCCTCCTCCGATGACGAGGACTCGCTCAGCCTCGGGATGGCAATGAAGAGCCGGTTGAACAAGCATCTCGTGGTAAAAGAATTCGTCGGCCTCGGTTGTCTGAACTAAGCCGTCCAGCAGGAGCACCCGGCCGTAAGTCTCATTCTCGACGAGTTCGATTCTCTGGAAGCGGGATTTTTCCCGGTGGAGCCATTTCTTCACGCGGAAAAAGAGGCCGCTGGCAGGTGTCTGGTCTTCCCAGATAATTTTCGAGCGCGGCCGATGCTTCCTCGAGCCCGGTTTCTCGGGAATCATGCTTGCCAGATGAAAGGTTTCTCGTCGGTGAGGACGTCAGCTTTCTCGAGGTCAGCGAGAAGATAGACGGGAAGAACAAAAAGACTCGAAAACATCGCTGGATGGAGATAACGAAGCCGGCGGAGTTTCCTTTCCTGGAAACGGCGGCCAATTTCAGCAGTCTCCATGGTAACGGGGTCGTGGCGCTTAGAAGCTAAGACAAACCCCCAGGGAAGCCCGAAGGAAAACATGAAAGCCCAATAAGGCCGGACGACAGGAAACACCTCCCGAAGAGTGCGGCTGAGAGAACTAAAAAAGCGGTGGTAGTGGGGGTCGGTGCTCCCGGCCTGGAGAACAAAGACACCGTCCTCAGAAAGAACCTGAGCAACCCGGCGGAAAAACTCGAGGGTAAAAAGATAAACCGAGGGCCCTCCCTCGAGCGGCTCCGTAAGGTCGGAAATGATAACGTCAAAACGCTCCTCAGTCTTTTCCACAAACTGCCGGGCATCCTGAAAAAGAAGACGGGAACGGCGGTTAGAAAAGGCACCACGGGACCATTCAGGAAGATACCGACGACAGAGGGCGACGAGCTGGCGGTCGATATCAATCATCGTGGCCCGGGAGACAGAAGGATGGCGCAGGGTCTCCCGGAGAGTGGCTCCTTCGCCGCCTCCTAAAATCAGCACCTTCCGGGGAGCCGGATGGACGAGAAGCCCGGGATGAACCAAGCATTCATGGAAAATAAATTCATCTATCTCGGCTGATTGAATCCGCCGGTCGAGGAAAAGAACTTTGCCGAAAACCCGATTGGCAAAGATGTGAACCAACTGTTGCTTGGTCTTGCCTTCGTAGATTATTTTCTCAATATGGAAATTACGGAAAAAATCGGCCGTGAAAGGCTCGATAAAGAAAGCACCATCCCTGACCATGCCGCCATTATACCTAAAAACAGGGACATGTTCTATATTTCCTATTTTTCTATGGCTTTCTTCTTTTCCTTCCTCTTCTTCCTCCTCTTTCTCTTTTTCCTTTTCTTTCTCCATCTTTTCTTCTTCCACATCTTCGTCCTCATCTTCATCCTCATCCTCGTGCCCTTCCCCTTTCCCTTGACTGAATTTCTCCCCGGCTAGAGCAAGGGGCTCTTTTCGCGCCTCATGATTGCTGCCTCTGTCTCCTTTTTCCCACCGGTGGTTGGAGACGTATCTGTGATTTATGCGCGCATTCATCCCAGATAAAATAAGCCCATGGCCTCCGCTTCTTTTGTTTTTCGCGAGTAAACTCGTCCTAACAGACAGGCATGCGTCTCCCCTACCCAATTTTCTTCCCCGGTTAAACTCGCCAGACTTAACATGCATAGGTCCTCCCCACCCCTACCTTCTTCCTGGTTTAAACCTACCAGACTAAACACAAGTATGCCCTTTAGCTCCTCTGGTCTTCCCTGATGAGAAAAAACTTTTTCTTCTTCGTCATGAATGATGATGCCTCGAATCGCTCGGCTGATAGTCCCTGATTTCCCCCACCACGTAATCCAGCGCGGTAACCGCAATCAGCGAGTCTTTTTTAGCGACGAGGACAAACAGGTCTATCTGAGAATACTTGGGTATTATTGCCAGAAGGAGCGTGTTGGCATCTGGTGTTATTGCCTTATGGATAATCACGTCCACCTTATTGCCGTGCCAACCAATGAAAATGGATTAGCCCGCGCCATAGGCGAAACCCACAAAAAATATACCTGGATGGTCAATGCCCGGAATAACTGGAAAGGTTTCCTCTGGCAAGGAAGATTCCTCTCATACCCTATGGATGAAAAATACCTTTACGCGTGTGTCAGATACATCGAACGCAATCCAGTAAGGGCCGGTTTAGTAGCTACGGCTGAAGATTATCCGTGGTCAAGCGCTAAAGCCCATGTCTATGGATACGAGGATAAATTGCTCTCCTCTTTTTTTCTCACCCAGGAAATTAAAGATTGGAGGGCCTATCTCGCTGCCCCGGATAGCGAAAGCGAGTTGGCCATCCTGAGGGAAAACGAAAAAGCGGGCAGGCCGTTGGGAGATGATATTTTTATAATGAAGCTTGAAAGAATTACCGGTAAGATTCTAAGAAGAAATTCCAGGGGAAGGCCAAGAAAATCGCGGCCGACGTTATTCGGCTCTCCAGAGCTGCTGAAACAGGCTAACGGTTCTGAGAAAGACAAAATTGGCCCTCTTTAGGCTACGTTTCCTCGCGCCCGCTCTTCCTAACAACTCAGACTTTTTTTCAGCTTCGAATCTTATGGGCTGAAACTAAAACGGGCCAACCTAATTAGACCAGAAAGAAGAGCCAGAAAATCAGCCATTTATTATATTAAATTATGTATTCTGTACTCCCTTCCTCCGACTGCTCTTATCAAGCGGCTTTAAGCCTTGGGCGCTGCTTTCATTATCTTGAAAAATTCCAAGAAATTGATTCAGTAAAATCAAGATAAACGAAGCTTACGGTTCTTGCCTTTTTGCGGTGTTAAAAAAGAAAATTAGGAAATATAGAACGTGTCCCCATTTTATGGTAAAAGAAAAAATAGGAAATATAAATCATGTCCCCTTTTTTGGCTGGAGTCGGGATAGACGCTATCGAGACAGAGCGGGTCAAGAAGCTGCTCGAAGAAACCGGCGACCGGTTCAGCCTCCGGGTGTTTACTCCCCAGGAAATTGCTTACTGTGAAGCCAGAAAAAACTCGGCCGAGCACTACGCTGCCAGGTTTGCAGCCAAAGAAGCCTTTATGAAAGCCCTGGGCACTGGTAAACAACTCGGCCTGAGCTGGAAAGAAATCGAGGTGGCGAACGACGCGCTCGGAAAACCTGAAATCCGGCTTTCGGGCCGGGCGAAGGCGCTGGCCGAAGAACGAGGCATAACCGCCATCCACCTCTCCCTTACCCACCTTAAAGGCTTGGCCATAGCCGTCGTCGTCCTCGAAAAATAGGGACATGTTTTATATTTCCTATTTTTCTCTTTTCCCCTGTCCCAGAAAGCGCAGGCTGTGTATGCAACATTTTATTAACATTTTTTGTTTTCTTCACCCGCCATTAGAAGGAATCACCATCGATTTATTGCAATTCCGGACGGACTGAATGGGGACGTGTCTCCACTTTAGCTGACGAGTTTCTCATTAAGCCGTCTCAGGCGCGAGGAGATTACCGCGGCAATCTTGGTCATCACCAAATAGCCGATGTGATTATTTTTGCGGAAAAGGTCGCGAAGCACGTCTCCCTTGATCACGATAAGTTCGGTGGGTCTAAGGGTATAAGCAGCCGCGGTAAAAGTGTAGGGCTCGGTTACGGCCGACCAGCCGAATATTTCGCCTGGAGCAATAGTATCAATCGGGATTCGTTCTCTGTTTTTGCCCCCTCTCATCTGGATGACCACCTCTCCCTTAAGAACAAGATAAAGGTTTGCCGCCAGGGAATTTTCTTCAAATATCCTCTTTTCGGCTTCATAAACTTCTTTTTTGGCTATCTCTCTGATGACATCCAGCTCGCACTCATTCAACCCGTCGAATATTTCAAATTTTTTCAATTCCTCGTTAGTAATCATAACTATCCCCTCCTTCAATTAATAATTTTTTGCTCTTTTTCCCATCTTATACCATCTTATTAATTAGATTTTTTGGCATGTTTAACCGGCTATCTCAGCCAAATGATTAATTAATTTTTGCTCAAAATAACCAAATTTTTTCCTCATGCTTTCTGTTAGCCCGATACAAAAATCAAACCTGCAAGCCCTTATCCCGAAGATAAAAGCTCGGCCCCATTTAACCCCGGCAAGAGCCGCAAGGTGAAGAATTTCCTCGATAGAAGACTCATGAAAGGATAATCTTAGAGAAGCCATTCGGGGATAAACTTCAAAAAATACATATTCTTTTTCACTTTCCAAGCTTAAAGCGTCGACGAAAATAATAAGACGTCGATTTCTCAGTTTATGAAGCAGCGAGAAATTAAGATTTCCAGCTTCTAAAACATCAAAAGTGGGTAACCTATTCTTGAGGTAGCGAGCCAACCAGACCCCCACGCCTTCATCCTGACAAAGCATGTTGCCTATCCCGACAATGATGTTTTTTCTCCAGCCTCTTATGGGATAACGGCTTTTTGATACGTTATGCCTCATAGATTTGTTTGATGGGTTCATGCTTTTTTTGTTTTGTAGCCAGTGAAAATAGAGGTAAAGGTTGAATCTTTCTTAACTACTGATTGCAGGATGCCAAGATATACATGAACGGGAATGAAAATAATAAATACCCAGGTAATGATGTAATGGAAAAGTCGAGTGTAAGTTTCTCCGCCGAGAAGCCTATTAATCCAAGAAAAGGCCTGATGAAGAACAGGAGCTCCAGTATAGATTGCAAACCCCGTCGCCGCCTGAAGAAGAATGACCAAAGCCAAAACATAATAAACAAGCGCCTGAAGAGGATTATAACGGGGATAATCCCGATGACTCTTTTTCAGAAAAAGGTAATAGCCAAGAACGTCAGGCGCATTCCTTAAATTTTTTATGGGGTTAAAGTCTTTCCAGTCGCCGATAAGGTCGGACCGAAAGGCAAAATAAAGCCGGGCAAAAATACCCAAGAAAAGCACGTAGGCGAAAATCATATGAAGCATCCTTGTCAGGGCCATAAAGAATTCTCCGCCACTGGGAAGAAAAGGCTTGTGGATAAACAGACCGGTAAGGATGAGAACGAGGATGGCCATGACTCTTACCCAGTGCTCTAACCGAGCTACCAAACTCCAATGGAAAACCCTTTCCTTACTTCTGGTCATCATTTTTTAATAATCCTTATTTAAATAACCCTTATTTTGTAAATTTCATTGGTTGTCGGGTCAATGACGTGGACGGCACAGGCCAAACACGGGTCAAAAGAATGAATCACCCTTAAAATTTCGATAGGTCTTTTTGGGTCCTCAACCGATATGCCTACCAGGGCTTCTTCCAGCGGCCCGCGCCGGTTGTAATCGTCTCTCGGAGAAGCATTCCAGGTTGTTGGCACGACGCATTGATAATTGGCAATCCGGCCATTCTTAATTTGTACCCAATGACCCAGAGCCCCCCGGGGAGCCTCCCACAGTCCCAAACCTTCGCTTTCTTTCGGAAGCTCATACTCCTGGTAAACTTCGACTTTCTCCTTTTTCAATTCTTCGATCAGTTCCAGGAGCCATTCTTCCATTTTGGCCGCAATAACTCTGCTTTCAATCACCCGCGCCGCGATTCTTCCCAATACAGACTTAAGTATTTCCAGGTTGCCTTCCTGCCCCAACTGCTTCAAAAGGCTATCCACTTCTTTGCCTATAAGTTCATGCCCGCTCAGATAAGCAACCAGGACCCGGGCTAATGGCCCTACCTCCATGGGCATATCCTTGTATCTTGGAGCTTTCAGCCAGGAGTAGCTCTCCTGGGTGGAGTATTCGATAAACCTTGGCTTAGTTTCTCCTCTTTGCGGGTTCAAAGGCCCTTTGGATTCATAGAAAGAATGACAGACATGCTCTTTAACTTCAGCCGGAAAAGCATCTTCCCCTTGGCCCTTGCCATCAAAGACAACCCCCCGCGGCAAGAATCTCTTTTTTGGCTCTCTCGACCTGTCTTCAAATACTCCCCAGGCAAGATAATTGCCCACGCCTCTTCCTTTATTGGCCCAGTCTAAGTAGAAGGGAGCTAATGTCAGCAGGTCTTGGTACATGACGGTGTTTACAAAATCCTGGAGCTCTTTAACGATATAAAGAAATGACTTAATTTGTTGAATCGTCGGGACTTTCGTCAGCCCTCCGGGCGGCGTGTTCATATGCATAGGCCATTTTCCGCCCAAGACTGCGGTTGGCTTGGTGGCTTTAAGCTGAACCTCCAGGGCTTGAAGATAATGGGCCAGAAGGAGAAGATCGAGGTCGGGCGGAAGCCGGTAAGCTGGATGTCCCCAATAGGCATTAGCAAACGGCCCTAACTGTCCCCGGTTAATAAACGTGCTTATCTTATTCTTAACGTTGATTAGCGATTCTTCCTTTGGTCTGGCCTGCAAAGAAGATATAATGTCAACATAATCAAGACCGTTAAGATGATAAAACCATAAAATATGAGAATGAAGCATCTGCGTCCCTTCAATCAGGTTCCGGACAATCCGGGCTGGCTCAGGAGGTTGAACCTTAAATGCGTCTTCAAGCGCTAAAACCGAAGCTAGTCCATGAGGCACAGGGCAAACCCCGCAGATTCTTTGGGTAATATGCCAGGCATCCCTTGGGTCCCTTCCCTGAAGAATCAATTCAATCCCGCGGAAGAGGGTTCCGGCGCTCCAGGCGTCTTTCACCTTTCCGTTTTCAATTTCCACTTCCACTCTTAGATGACCCTCAATCCGGGTTACCGGGTCAATGACAAGCTTTGGCATATCTTATTCCTCCTTCCTGGATTCAATTTCCTTCTTCCTAACCTTCTTCTCGCGAAGAAAAGTTCCGATAATATGAGCTCCGATTCCGGCGGCTGTAGCCGCAGCCAGAGTCGCCCCTATTCTGTCAGCTGTAGCTTCGACCCCTTTTATCCCTGGCACCCCGGGAACTCTTACGCCAGGCAGCCTTTCGTAAAGAGGCGCGAAATTATCCCAAAATGAGGGCTCCACGCAGCCAATGCAGGGCGAACGCGATTGTACACACCAATTGGTGCCGCCGTTCCATTTAACCAGCGGGCAATTGGAATAGGTGGCACTTCCTTTGCACCCCAATTTATACAGGCAATAATTTTTCCCGGCCGCTTCACTTCCAAAAACATCCAAAAATCGGCCGGCATCAAAATGCGCTCTTCGTTCACAATTATCATGAATCTTAAGACCATAAATGATCCTTGGCCTTCCCAAATGATCTAACTCCGGACACTTCCCGAACATGAGAACATTAAGAAGCGTAGCCAGGACCCAATCGGGATTAACCGGGCACCCGGGAAGGTTGACGACTTCTATCCCGAGCGCCTCGGCCACACCTTTAGCTTCAGACGGGTTTGGCCTGGCCCCTGAAGTACCGCCAAAACAGGCACACGTGCCCACAGCTATAACTCTCGCCGCTCGAGCTGCTACTCGCTGGGCGATTTCCATCATCTCGCGACCGCCAATTCTCCCATAACCATGCTTAAGAGGAATGGCTCCTTCGATGATGCAATAATACTCGCCTTGCTTAAGGAGTGATTCGAGAAGATTTTCCGCGTTTTCGCCGGCCGCGGCCATTATGGTCTCGTTGAAGTCGAGCGAAATCATATTCAGGACAATCTCCGAAACAGACGGACACTCCGATTTGATAAAGCTTTCAGTGCAGCCGGTGCAGGCTGAAAAATTCAACCAGACAACTGATGGCTTTTTCATGATTTCTTCCAGAGCCCGACCAAGCTGAGGAATGGATAACGGAGATAAACCCAGCAAGGCGGCCATCTTCCCGCAATAGGCTAAGAATTCCCGTCGATTATATTTTTTTAATTGGATTGGCCACATTAAATTTTCCTCCTTGCCAATCGGTATCTATTCAAAACAGCCGTTAGAGGCGGCGCCGGGGTTGGCGGGAGGGCAGCGGACCTCGTTCATTTTTTCCTCGGTCCTAAAATTTAGAAACCGGTCGGGGGCATGACAGCTAAGACAAACCTCGCCAGTTATCTTGGCTAAAGAAATTTTGTTATTATTCACATGAGCTCTTGCCTGACCATGACAGGCTTCACACTGGACATTCTTAAGAAATCCCCTCCCGAAAGAACCGGTATTATGACAAAAAAAGCAATCAGGGTTTGATTCATCCTTAGAATAAACAAGCGCCTCTGAGGCCTGAGCATGACGCGTCTTCTTCCAGAACTGCACTTGCTGAGGATGGCAAGAACGGCACTGTTCCAGACCAACATAAATTCCGGCATTTTCAAAAAGCTTTTTAAACTCATTTTGCCAGGAATTAAGACGAAGCTCGCCACGCTGAATAAACTCCCTAATCAGAGGATGAGATGGAATTTCTCGGCTGAGAGGAATGTTTTCTGAAGAAATTTTAACCCGGTTCCTCGTAAAGGAGACGATAGCCTTGCCAACCGACCTCAGTCGAGGAGATGGCCTGAGGGTTAAGGTTCGGCCAAAGGTAATCGGCCTTTCCGGGGGAAAGAGATTGTTGCCGGAGATAACTAAGTTAATTCCTGAGAGGTTGGAGAGGACCCTTCTTTCTTCCTGTTCATCTAAATCGGAAAGAAGAATGATAAAACGGGCTCCTCTTTTCCTAATTTCGCGCAGCCCGTCTCGAGCCGCCTTTAAGGGGTCTTCTCTTTTAATCCTGAGGCTCCCGGAGAAAGCTGGATGAGCTATCACCGTTTGAACCGCTGGCCTGTTATTCCAATCTTCAGCTAACTTCCCGGTTAATCCTATAATTCCCACTCTCAGGTTTGATATATCTTTTATCAGGAACTGATTAAACAGGAAACGACCATCCTGAAAAGTTAGATTCGAACTAAGCAAAGGTGCTTCCTTCCCTAAGTTTAACCGATAAATAAACTCCCAGCCCAGGGCCAGGTCTCTGGAGCCGATGAGAACAGCCGCAGGAGAAAAGAAGGAAAGGGAATCATAAATAAGGACCGCCTTCAGGGCCCAAAAACCTTTAAGTTCAGGCGCCCCAACCAAACTGGGAAAAAAAGAATTTCCGGCGATTAAAAAAAGCAAGTTATCGGCCCTCTCCTGGCCGAGAATAAGTCCTCCCAGCGTGTCTAACCCGCCCGTCTGATTTAAAGAACAGCCACAAGGAGTAATCTGACTGAGTATATTTCCGGTGAAATATATAAAAAGAATATGCTCGCTTTTTGAGGCGCAATTTGATGATAAGATAAAAACGCATATCCAAATTATCAGATATTGCCTCATCTTTTAACGCGGCGTATATTGTTGATTTTTATATATATTTTGATAGTATTAACCGCAATAAGAAAAAAATGGGTATAAAATGGCTATAAAATTTGACTGTTTTGTAAGCTGATTAGAACTGCCGCAAAAATGAGGTCAGGTTTATATGCTGCCTGGACAGGCCAAGCTTTTTCCTTATATTGCGGCGGTGTTTTTCGACAGTCCGGACCGAGATGTTTAATAAAGACGAAATATCTTTGCTCGCCAGCCCGGCGCAAACCAGATGACAAATTTCGACCTCTTTGGGCGTCAGGTTTAATTCTTGTCCGTAAATTTTCCGGCCGTAGGAGACCGCTATCCTTTCTAAATGGTATTGAAGAAGGGCCAGCATTTTTGGCAGAGCTTTCCCTTTTTTAATAAGGTCTAAGATGGGAAAAATTACCTTTCGGATATTAATCGCTATGTCATTTTTAATATTTTCTTTTTCCAGCTCAACCTGACTAATGAGCTCGCGCAGAGCGATATTTTTTCTTTCTAAGGCTTTTTTCTGTTTGCGCAGGCTCAGCTCTGACCTCGCTAGTCTATTGAGGGTCTTTTTGTGCTCGTTCATCTCCCGCTCGAGTTGAGCGTTGAGTCTTGTCAGCTGCGCCGTCCGCTCTTCAATTATTTTTTCTAATTCATACCGATACCGGTATAACTCCTGTTCGGTTTCCTTGCGGGAAGTAATATCTCTTATTATGCCAATAAAGCCGACGGCTTCTCCCGAATCGCTCCTCAAAATAGAAGCATCGATTTCGGCATAAAATTCTGAACCATCACGGCGTCGGGCTCTAAATTCCCATCCAGTGGCTGGACCTCGGCGCAGTGTTTCCTCAAGAAAATGGCTCATCTGAGCTGAATCGGAAAAGGCAACCAATTCCAAAATATTCTTTCCTATTATCGTATCCTTGGATTTTATTTGCCATATATCGAGAAACTTTTTATTTACCGAAGTTATGAAACCATTAATATCAAGGGTAAAAATACCGTCGGAGGCACATTCAAAAAGTCGGCGTAATTTACCCTCTGAGTCCCTTTTGGCCATTTCTAAATGTTTAGTCGTGCTAACATCTCGAATAAATTTGACAACGCCTACCGGAAAAGAGCTACTTTTTGCTTTCAAAGGAAAACAGGTAATTTCAAGCCAGCGGGGACATGATTCATTGAACCCAGGGGCAACAATTCTTGACATCCGTCCCGACCTCAGGCAGCTTAGAGCCGGGCAGATTTGGCAAGGCTTATTCTGTTGATAATAAATTTCATAGCACTTTCTCCCTTCTAAGAGGGATTCCGAACTGAACCAGCTTCTTATGACCTTATTAACCCACACAACTGTTAAGTCAGGGGCTAAAATGCTTAGGCCATCTTGGATGCTATCGATTATCTTAGAAAAGAAAGAATCACCGTTTATATGAGCAAGCCTCATCATCCAAAACCTCGTGGCTAAGTGAAATATAAATCAGTGCGGGCTAAAAATTTAGCTATAAATATCTTTTAAACCTTTTTTAATTTTATCAATCAGCCCAATTTCTGTCAATTTTTTTGGCGCTTCCGTAAAAACAGTGGGCCTTAGGTAGAGAAAAGGAAGGCCCCCTGACGATTAAATGAGAAAAGAAAGGATTTAACCTGCTCCAGATGGCTCTTTAAAATTTTGAAGTTATCCAGTCTAAAATTCTTTTTGGATTAATCCCCTGTTCTTTATTCCTTTATTTCCTTGTTTCACGCTACTGGTCTTTGATTCAGCTTGATGAAGTTGATGAAGAGAGTTCTTAGTTCCCTTCATGATGCCGCCTAATTAGAAAGCTCATTTTTTCTGGGAAGCTTCCTCAAAATTAATATAAGCGAGCAAAAATCATCGGGGGGCGCCAGAAACCAAAAGGTTCAGCCAGGCGGGAAACAGTAAATCAGGAATCGGTAAATACAGTAAATTAAGAACACGGCGCCGGTGGGGGTTGCCAAGGGAGCAGCGTTATGGAAAAATAAGGAAGACGAAGACCCCCGGATGCGGGGGAAAATAGGAAATATAGAACATTTCCCCATTTTTGATAGGAGAGAGGATGATGGATGAAATGGAAAAAACTATTCTTGATTATGTAAAGCGGGAATACTTGGAGGAAGACCAGGAAATCACTCCCGACACGCCACTGATCTCAAGCGGCATCGTTGACTCCTTCTCGATGGTCTCCCTCAAGCGTTTTCTGGAAAAAAAATACAACATCTCTATCCCTGACGACCGGGCGACACCCGAGGCTTTTGATACCGTCAATAAGATTTGCCAGCTCGTCCGGGCCATCCAGGAAGGCCGCTAAGTTCTAATCCTGATAGCCGCGCGAGGCTATGGTTAAGCTAATTTTCCAAATGCCCAAACCGACGACGGCGTTTAAATACTTTTAGGGGCTGAGGCTAACCAGGAAACAGTAATTAAAAGACTATTAATCCGGGCAATCCCCTCGAAATCCTGGCCGGCTCCGAAATTATAATCAGAAATCAGGGCTGAAACTTAAGGCTCCAGTCCAAAGATTAAAAGGAAAACATCAATGCTGATTAGAGTGACTTGGCGATACTGAGTGGGGTCGAAGCTGGTAAAACCGGCCGATGAACGGGAAAATGTTTCTACTGCTCCCGATTTCTTATTTTAATTGGACCTAATACGGGAAAAATTGGTGCCATAATTCTGGTTTGGATTATCTCGGTTAGGATTTCGTCTTAGGGTTGACAGCGGCCTCCCTTTTCAATTTTAATTTAAACCTGATATGACACGCTTGGTTGCGACTACTTTTTTCTCTTTCTTTCTGACCAGGCCCGGCCGAAAACTAATCAAGGTTTGCTTCTTGGTGCGACCCTTAGACCTGCTTTTAAAACCATGTTTCGGCCGCAAACTCCACAGCCGACTGTTCCTTTTTAGCCAAATTTCCGAAAAAATTGGGAGGGGCCAAAGCGAAGAAGATTCAGGTTTAGTTATAAGCCAGGATTAATAAAGAACAATAAAAAAGAAAAAAACTGCCAAATGAGTTAAAATTAACGAGAAAGGAGGCAAAATAATGGCTTACAACGAAGCCATAAAAAAGCTCTTCGAGCAGGAGCTCGCTTCGATCCGGGCAGCCGGCCTCTTCAAGGAAGAACGCTACATCCACTCCCCTCAGGATGCCGAGATTGCGGTCGAGTTTCCCGCTGGCTCACCACCCCGCCAGGTCATCAACCTCTGCTCGAACAACTACCTCGGCCTCTCCAGCCATCCCGAGGTCATCAAGGCCGCCCGTAAAGCCTTAGACCACCGGGGCTTTGGGATGAGCTCGGTCCGGTTTATCTGTGGCACCCAGGACATCCATCGGGAACTCGAGCGCCGGGTAAGCGAGTTCTTAGGGACAGAAGACACCATCCTTTTTTCCTCCTGCATGGATGCTAACGCTGGCGTCTTCGAGGCTATCCTCAACGAACAAGACGTGATGATCGCCGACCGCCTGGTTCACGCTTCCATCATCGACGGCATGCGGTTGTGCAAAGCTCAACAGGACACCTTTAAGCATGCCAACATGGAGCATCTGGAGGAAAAACTCCAGGAGCACGCGGACAAACGCATCCGGATGGTCATCACCGACGGCGTTTTCTCGATGGACGGCGACACCGCCCGCCTCGACGAAATCGTCCGGCTGGCGGAAAAATATGACGCCATGGTTTTTATCGATGATTCCCACGCCACCGGCTACCTGGGCCCCACCGGCCGCGGCACCCACGAGCTCTACGGAGTCATGGGCAAAATAGATATCATCACGACGACTTTCGGCAAAGCCCTCGGGGGTGCTTCCGGCGGCTGTGTCTCTGGCCGGAAGGAAATTGTCGACCTCTGCCGCCAGAAAGCCAGGCCATACCTTTTTTCCAACACCCTCTCGCCAGTCATCGTGGCGACGACCATCAAGGTGATCGAGCTGCTTTCGCAAACCGCCGACCGCCGGGAAAAACTCCTGGCGAACACGGCCTACTGGAAAAAAGGGCTCCAGGAGGCAGGTTTTATCCTTAAGGAGAGCGATACGGCCATCGTCCCGGTGATGCTTTATAACGCCAAGTTAGCCCAGGACATTTCGCGCGACCTTTTTGCCGAAGGGGTTTACGCTATCGGCTTCTTCTTCCCGGTCGTTCCCAAGGGGCAGGCTCGGATTCGGACGCAAATTTCGGCGGCTCATGAAATGGAGCATCTCGACCGCGGACTTGAGGCCTTCATCAAGGTCGGCAAGAAATACAACATCCTCGGAAAAACAAAAGAAGAAATAATCGAGATGTACGGGCTCTAAACTTCAGGCCGTCGTCCGCTTCTTCGGACGAGGGGCAAAGGCTAATATTGAGGAAGGTAGAAAGAACTGAGCCACCCAGCTGACGCCAAGCCGCCTCCTCGTTAGACCACCCGAAGTAAGGAAGCAAGGCAGAGGGGCGGAAGGAAGTTAAAAGGCAAGCATGCAGGTTGGTTGGTAACTAAGGCATTAATTAGAGGAAGAGGGTAGGTAGGTAGAGAAAGAGGGGCGAGTATTGGTAAATAGAGTAAGTAAGCAAGTAGGTAAGAAGGGAGGGAGGAGGGAAGGAAGGAAGAAAGAAAGAAAGTAAGAAAGAAAAAAAGAAAAAAAGAAAAAAAAGAAAACAAAAGAAAAGAAAAAAGTTAGTTAATTAGTTAGTTAGCTAGCTAGCCAGTGAGTGAGTTAAAAAAGAAGAAATTGCTGCATTATTAAATTAAAGACAACAGGGCCAGAGAGGCATCGGTAGCCGCCGAGAATAGAAAGAGAAAAAAAAGAAGAAAATTAAAAAGTCACGTCTCTCTCTTTTCGACTCTTGTCCTCAAGGGGTAACGCCAACAATATGAGCTGAAAACGTAAATTTCCCCCCAATATAGTTCGTTGCCAGCTGGGGGTAATCGCCGCCACTGGGGCCGAAATTCCAAACCCTGAGGGCAAAAACGAACAAACTCAGCGCCGGTAAACATAAATTGTGTGAGTTGTACCGTCTTCAGCCGTCACGGTTTCATAAGCCACCTGTTTTTCTTCCCACCCAGGAATCTCGTAATTGTGGGAAACCACCCGCACCCCGGGCTTAAGCTGCTTCTCGAGGAGCGGCCGGAGCATCTCGTTTGATTCCGGCAAAAGATAAAGCGTGACGACGGTGGCCGCGGAGAAATCGGCCTTCATCACATCCTGCTGCTCAAACCGCACGAGCTTAGTCACGCCTTCCTGTTTTGCTCGGCTCTTACTTTCGGCAATCCGCTGCGGGTCAAGGTCAATCCCGACCCCACGGGCTCCGTATTTTTTGGCCGCCGTAACCACAATCCTTCCGTCGCCGCAACCCAAGTCGTAGACAACATCATCCTTGGTTACGGCCACGAGCTCCAGCATTTTTTCGACTACGGCCATGGGCGTCGGGACAAAAGGAGCCAGGTCGGCGGCATCTGTCCGGCCATGAGACCCCTCGAAGAGCTCAAGCTCGCCTTTTTCATCATACCGGAAAGCATAAGCCTGGCCAGGGTCGAGAAAATACTCCTTTTCCGTTGAGGCGCTCTGAAACCGAATGTGTAAACCTGCCGGGGCCTTAATCTTTTCGACCTCGCCCGGGGCCAGCTTCTTTTCCTGCCATTCTGACCCGGTATACTGCGGCCGGATAAAATAGGTCACTTCTTCTTTGACGACGCTCCGGATGGCGACCTCAGTCGAGGGGGCCGTTATCTCCCTTTCGGCCTCGGCCGGCGGCTGCGGCTGGGAACATGAGGGAGCCAGGAACAGCGAAAAACTCAGGAAAAACAGCAAAAGCAAATAGAACCGGCAAAAGAGCCTTCGAGCTCGCTTCCCCCGGGCTTCTTCTTTCCCTCGCCTCCTGTTTTTTTTCTTTAGCCTGCCTTCAGGAATTATGCCCAAACCCTTGCGGGCCTCTCGCTTCATTTTTCGGCTCCTTGTTGGACTCACCCATTTTGATAATCAAAATATAATAAAAAGGCAACTCTTTTTTGCATTTCTATCGACCAATCTTGCCTATCCTTATATCCTGATTAAATCTCTGTATCTTTTTATTGGCTCGGTTGTTGCTTCCCGGCTAAACGCTACCGGACCTGACTGCCCCTCTTGGTCCGAGGAGCCTCTACCAGGCTAAACTTTGTCCGAAATTGCCGGAAAATAAGCCGCAAACAAACATTTTTGATAGCTACCTCCCGCCTTCGCCCCGGCTGGTGGGCTGACGCGCTTTTTTAAGCTTCCCTCAGGAAAATTATCCTTTTAAGCCTTAGAAATCTTCCCTGCCCGGTCATCCCAGCGGCAAGGCTAAAAGTTTTTTCCGACTATTGGGGGAAAAATTGGGCAGGCTCCTTCGCGGGTCGCCCGGAGAAATAAGCCGCGTTTCAAGATTAATAAAGACATGAGGATTTTTTCTAAAATAAAGGGATTAAGCAATTGAAATATTAATATTTTCTAAAATTTTAACATTTCCCGAAAATATCCAGACTCGCTTTAGGGCTGGATCTTCTCGCTGGAATTTTGAAAGTCTCGTCTTCTGATTCTGACTATAATTCTAATTCTATTTCTGATTCTTAACCGGGCTATTCCTGGAGAAGCTCGTCCCTTGTGAGCAGGGAAACAAATTTATATCCCCTGGCCTCGAGGTTTTCCCGACCGCCTTCTTGTCGGTCAACGATGGCCAGAGTCAGGATAACAACCCCTCCCTCCTGTTCGACGGCCTCGCACGCTTTAAGAGTCGACCCACCCGTGGTGACAACGTCATCGACGATACAAACCCGCCAGCCTTTCTGAAAGGGGCCTTCAATCATCTTCCTTTCCCCGTGTTTCTTCGGCTCCTTCCGGACGATAAACGCCGGAAGCGGCCGGTCGCCTTCAGCACTCACGGCGGCCACAGCGGCCACAATCGGGTCAGCTCCGAGGGTAAACCCGCCGATAGCATCCACCTCGTACGAGCGCAAAACATCAAGGATGAGTTCCGCTACCACCCTGGCCCCCCGCGGGTCAAGAGTCGTCATCTTGGCGTCGATATAATAATTGCTCACCCGGCCGGAAGTCAGGACGCGCTCAACTCCGGTGAGCAGCGACTTTTCCCGGAGGAGCTGTCGCAATTCTTGTCTGAGTTTTTCGCTTGACACCTTTAACACCTTCCCGCCAGAATTAATAAAGCTTACTTATTTTAGTCCCCGGATAATACTTGTTCAAGATATCTTTATAGGCGGCCCCCCTTTGAGCCATTCCGTAAGCGCCCACCTGACACATCCCGACTCCATGCCCCCAGCCTCGACCGGTAAAAATAAAATAGCCTACCTGGCCGTCCGGTTGCCATTCCCGGTCAATCGTAAAAAGCGTGTCCCGCAACCCCAGGACCCAACGCACCCTGAGACTGCGGACAACGGCCTTCCCCTTTTCGCCGTCAATTTCGAGCTCGAGCACCCGATGGGACTGACCCCGTCGGATGACGCGCAAATCTTTGATAGCGCCGACTGGAAAATATTCATTGACCCGGCGACTCAACTCTTCCTGGGAATATCTTACCTGCCAGCTGGAATAGGCCGAACTCCGGTCAAGAACGTGGGAGGCGGCGGGATAAATAGCTTCGAAAAAAACCGCCTGGCCGTCTTTTTCGAGATAGAGCACCTGCTCGCCGCCGAGCAAAGTCAGCCGGGAGGCCGGCGAGACCTCGCCGCCAAGCGACCGAAACAGAAATGCCGTCGAAGCAAGCGCAAACGGAGCTGCCTTTCCCTCAGCTTCCAGGATGACTTCTCTCCCCTTCATGCCCCGGAAAATGGCCGGCCGGAGCGGCGGTTTCTCCTTCTGGATGATGCGGCCGAGGATGAAAATAGCTTTCCCTCGGCTGATGGGTTCGAGGTCTTCAACGAAGTCGGCCGAAGCAGGTAAATACCCCTGACTGAGCAAATAAGCCACCGACCTCCGGCCTTTCTCCCCCACTTTGGGAAAATCACGCAAGAACCATTCAACCTCGCTCGGGAGAAGGAGATTCTGGATGCGTTCTCGCCAACCGAGAGCGTCGACTAAGTAGCGGCTAAAACTGCTGAGGGTCAAAGGGTCCCCTGACACAAAAAGGGAACCAGGCCCGAGCTGCCCTTTTAGCCCGAGATAAGCGGCGGCCCTTTCTACCGAGGTTTTAACTTCTGAACTGGTCAAAGGCTCATCGAGCGAACTTTGGCCGTAAGAATCATCAATAATAGCGAGGGAAGCGAGCAAAGCCAGGTCAAAAGTAATGTCTTTATTCCCGGAAGAAAAGCGCCGGGCTGGCCGGCTGGAGCTAATTTCGTACGGCGTGAGTTTTTCCTCGACACATTCGACCGCCTTGAGATAGGCGAGGTCAGACCCACCGAACACAGCCTTGCCTTCCTCAGTCATCCCGCCACAGGTTGAAGTATATAGAGCGTTAGCCGGTTTCCCACGGAAAAGAAGCACTTGCCCCCTCGTCTCCTCGACCGCTTGGTTGCTCAGCGGATGTTCAACGTCCATACCTCCGTAGGCCTGACTGTCCGGAGTTGACGTCAGGTCGAACTCCTGGCCCGCGTTCAGTTCAATGCTCCTCAAGGCATAAGTCCGGGCGGCCACTGCCTGGGCTTTTAAAGCTTCGAGCTCGCCAAAGCTGGCGGGCGAAAGCTCGGCCGGGACAACCCCTTTGAGATAATCTTCCAGGTTGAGGACGTTCACCGCCTGAAGACCCTCGTTCCGGCCGCGAAGGATGAACATTCCCCGGTACTTATTCCCGTTAAAACTTAGGTAGCTCCAGCTATTAGCCGGGACGACGTAAAGAGTCGTCTTTTCCGGGAAATGGATGATTTCGTCGTCAACCAGAGCCCAAAACGAGTTTTTTTCAACCCTGGCCACTTCTTCTCGGACGATCCAGGCTTCGGCGAAACCTGCTCGATTAAGGGACGACAAAAAAGAAAGCGCTTCTCCTCGCGTAATAAAATCACCATAACGAAGGCAATAAAGACGCCGGCCGCGTAATCGGTCTACTTCTTCGACTATCCTTAACTGGCCAGAAACTTTTTGCCTCAGAGCTTCGGCCAGCTTTTCTGCCTCGCGCCGGGTTTCGGTCTGGGCAACTTGCACCAGAAATTTTTCCGTCAAAGGAATCTTTTTTCCCCGCACCAAAAGCTCGCTCGCCTCGGCCCGGAGCAAACGATACTGGTGGTTTACTTCGTAGATTTTCATCCCCGAAGACGCACTAATTTTAATCTCATTCAAGCTGCGGCCAATGGCGACACGAATTATCGGTTTCGGAATGGCATAGCCATGAAAAAAAGTCTTCTCCTGACCGAACTCAACTGGCCGGCCGGCAAAAAAGAAAAGCGCTAAGAATAAAAGAAAAGGATATTTAACTGTGGCCTGGCCTAAACGGTGCAACCTGACCTCCCGCTAACCAGACCTTAATTCAACCCTCTGACTATCGCTTCGGCGGGGCCTTTTTGGCTCTGGGTTTATCGCTTTTTTCTTCATTAATAATTTTTCTCCTCTTCTTCCTTATCGATCAACTTTTTAATCAAGTTTCTTGCCCTGCTAAAACTTGAGTTCTATTTTTCAATATTATTTTTTGTTATTTCATTCTTTATTTTTTATATTTCTTTTTTCTTTATATTTATTTTTTACTTCTCCCGGTGGAGGAGGATATAATTTATTTATAGGCGGGAAGCAAAGGCGATAAATATAACGGTTTTTACCATCAGCGAAAACAATATAGCTCAACCGCGCTCGTCTGTCAACTCGGTCGACGTCCCCGCCTTTGCCCTTTATAATTCTTTGTTTTCCACCTTTTCCCTAAACTCCGCCAAGACGCGTCTCATAGACTGCAGTAATATATAATTTTTTTTATCTATCGACAGTATTAAGAATTTATTTTTGTTATTTGCGTCTATTCATTATTATCCATATTACTATTTTTTTCTTAATCATCTATTATTTATTCTTAATCATCCTTAATCGTCTTTAATCATCTCCTTTTTGTTCACTTCTTCAGCTCCGACTTCAATTGGCGGTAATAAATTAATCCGGGGATAATTGTAACCGTCGGCGGGTTACTTCATAGTGTTTTCTTCTAACCAAGACAGGACTTTTTTAGACAGGACTTTATCATTGAGACTTACGCCTTCAAGATAGCAACATCAAACAAAAAAACTTTAGTTACTTAATATTTCCTGGATTTGTTGCCGAAAACGAAAGTCAGATTCTGGATAACCCTCGCCTCAGGAATCTACCTTGATGAATCTATCTTTATTGGCCGCTTTCTTTCTGAAGGTCAGCATCATCCTTAGCTATTTTCTGTTTGGCTTTTTCCTGGAAGGCCGTAAGTTTCCTCCTAACCTCCGGGTCAGCCAGGCCAATTATTTTGGCCGCGGCTAAAGCTGCGTTCTCTGGCTCGAGAACGACCAGCGGCGCGCCCCCCGACGGCATCCGCAGGCTGGAAAAAACGTCAGCCCCGCCAAACTTATCACTATAAGGCGGGCAAGCGATCACGGGAAAGGCGGTCTGGGCATCGGTGAACCCGCTGAGGGCGTTACTCCGGCCGGCAACAGTGATAAAAACCGCCCCTTCCTTTTCATATTCTTGGATAATCTCGAGGCACCGGAGCGGCACCTTATGCGCTGAGGCCACTCTAAGGACATACTTCAAACCGAATTCTTCCAGTGCCGAAGCAATCTTTTTGGCCCAATCGAGGTCAGCCTTCGAGCCCATGATGATTACAACCTTCATTCATTCCTCCGTCAAAATTTTTTAGGTAACCAAACTCCAATTATTATCTTATTTTTGGGGCCGGTTAAAGCAATCTTTTTGACTGGCCCGGTATAGGAACTCGGCTACTTCTTCAACTTCAAAAGGCCAGCAATATACTATGTTTATTTCGGGAAATTTTTCCCCGACCTTAAAAACGGCCGCCGGGATTTCCCGGGCAGCATGCTCGCCCCCGGGAGTAAGCATCGGAGTAATCACGCGCACTGTCTTCGGTGACCGGGAGCAGGCTTCCTCGAGAGCCTCTTCCACCGAGGGGGCGCAGAATTCATTGAAACCAAGGATGACTTCCACGCCCGCAACCCGTTCTAAGGCTTGTTTCAGCCGAAGGGAGCCGGCATAGAAAGGGTCGTTAGCCTCGTGGCGGGGCCAGCGTCTGATTCGCTCCTCCAATCGGTTGAAATTAGCTTCCTCCTCGACTGTCATGTTTCCCTGGCCGTGTTCCCGTCTCCAGAGAAACTCGAAATAGCGCGCCAGCTCGTCCGGGGGAAAATCAAGCGGCGGGGCACCGTGCATCGCCAGGACGATTACCTCATCTTTCTTTTCTTGTTTCATCCTCTATCCATCCTGCTTCCCGGCCCTTCGACCTAACCAAAAAAGCCCCGAAGAATTTAGTCGCTCCTGACGGTAACTATTTGTCCTCCGCTTCTCGTCTGACTTTCAGCCCCAATATCCTTTCTTCAGCCCTTGACCAAAGGTCTCCTGCTGCTCAGCTTTCTAGGTTTATTTATCAGCCATAAGATAGGCAGCTGTGTAAATTAAGCGGGAAACTTTCTCGATGAGCTCGCCGCTTACTTTCTCGACGCTATCGCTTGTCTGGTGGTAATCCGCGGTCATGGCTGTGTTCGCAAACACCCAGGGAATTTTCTCCATGGCGAAAGAGGAATGGTCGCTCCCGCCCATCATTCTTCCCTCCTGACTCGAAGATTCCCGGAGGAAAAGGTCGAGGCCAACATACTGGTTGGCTTCGCGGAGGATGTCGCCGATTCCAGGAGCGGCGGAAAAAAACAAGGGCAAAAAGTTAGCTGGTTTCACCTTCTTGACTATTTCCTCGGGCGACGGCAAGTTGAACATCCGGCCTGACCGGACCAAAGTGGATTCGTCATAAGGCCGGCTGATCATATCCAGGTTGAGGTAGGCCACGGTTTTTTCCAGAGGGAAACTCGGATTCCTGACGTAGTAACGAGAGCCGAGCAAGCCTTCCTCTTCGCCTGTCCAGAGAGCGAAGACAACCGTCCGTTTCGGTTTCTCCGGGTTAAGGGCCATGGCTCTGGCTATGTTCAAAACACCGACCGAACCTGAACCATTATCGTCAGCTCCGTTATAAACATAATCGCCAAAAGAGCCCAGATGGTCTAAATGGCCGCCGACGACCACCACTTCCTCTTTAAGCTTGGGGTCGGAACCTTCGATATAGCCAAGAACATTGACGCATCTGACGAGAGCTGATTTGACTTCGGTCGTAATCGTAACCCGGGTGCCAGGAAGGACAAACGAGGCCGGCTTGAAAGTCTTTTCGATTTTTTCCTTGAGCTCGTCAATAGTCGTCCTCGCTCCCTCGAGAATAACATTAGCCATTTCCCGGGTGATATTAATCACCGTCGACCTCTCCCATGGCATGTTTCCCGGAGTCCCGGGGAGCATCAGCCGGCGCCGCGGCCGGGGGTCGACGGGCCGGTCATCCGAAACCCGGCGGCGGGGAACAAAACCGCGAATCAACTCCGAGTCAGGGGTTGTATTGGCCACCTGGAGAATCGCCGCCGGCCCGAGCTTGGAGATGGCCTCGATTTTGTTGAACCGGCCGGCTGTCTGGCGCATAAAGGGCGAGGCTGGAGCAAAATACTTTTCTTTTAGTTCCTTTTTCTGAAAGGGCGAGTTAGGGTTATCCTTTCCCGGAGCTTCGGAAATAATGAGGACAATCTTATCTTTGACGTCGAGGCTCTTAAAATCATCGTAGCCAATTTCTTTTTCGGTAATCCCGTAACCAGCAAAAACGACGGTCCCCGAAACTGATTCGGGAAGAGGCAACATCGAGGAATAATCAACGCCGCTCGTGAAGGTCCGCGATTTTACCGCTTCCCCTTTCCTGGTTTCGACGACCAGTCGGCTCGAGCTCTCGGTTATTTCTTTGAGGATGACTTCCTGGAAATAGCTCCGCCGCGGCGGCTGGCGGGTTTCGGCTGGGGGTGGCATCACTATCGGCCGCGGCGAGGCTGGCTGGTCGCCAGCTGGCTGGACGTTCCAGAGGGAAAACAGCGAGGCGACGTATTCGGCGGCAAGCTGGTAGCCGCGGGTTCCAGTCTCCCTTCCTTCGAGTAAGTCGGAAGAAAGATAAGCGAGCATAGCCAGTGAATCTTTGGCGGTTATCGACTCCAAACCGGTCTTAAACTTCGCCGGTGCCGAGGCCACTTTTTCGACGAGGACCAAGTTTTTAAGAAAATCCTCTGGTTTAGCTTGAGGTTGGCCGGTTTGCCCGGTTGAAGTAGCCGTTGCGAGAATAATTAGAAGACACAGGGCTGCCCAGGAAAAAAACTTTTTCATCTTGCCTCCTTTTCCAATTGCCCTAACATGTATTTAGGTCATCATAGATTTGGCGCTTGCAAAAAACCTAATTTATCCTAAACCAGCCAAACATTATACCATTAACTTATTAAAACAGTTGGAAAGATGGGATCAATCGGCTTCTGAGGGGTGAGTCAAAAGAAAGGCTTAATTTTACATCAGGCCAGAATGATTCCAGACCGGTTGGATTTTTCCCAGCGAGTCCGGAGGCGGGCGAGCTCGCGACCATTTTCTTGATGGACAATCTGGTGCCAGAACTCGTTCGTTTCTTTGTCGGCCGCACCGACCCGAGACACAACGCGATGCCCGTAAACCGCTTCAGCCCTGTAGGCCACTTCAATCTCAACCGGAAACGCGGCGAAAAGTATCTCGGGCGGCATAGCTTCTAAGGCCCATTCAACATAAACCACGTTGTTGACATGACGGTTAAGGTCAAGGTGCCTTACTTCAACCGGGAATTCGACTTCTCGCTCGGCGGAAGGCAAGGCCGGTAAGGGAGAAAAATCATCATCGAGGGCGCGGCGCGGAAGGACAATCTCCTCGGCATAAAGCGAAGAGACTGGCACGGGCTGTTTGCTTTTCAACCCGATGACCATCCAGGAGCTCGTGGCCGCTAAGATTTTCTTCCCGGAAGAATCGACCATCTCGTAATCACGCAAGGCATGGAACTCGCTCCGGCCAGAGGGCCAGGTTAAAACCGTAACCTTCTCGCCTAATACCGGGTAGCGGTCGATTTTGATGTGGTAGCGGGAGAGAACCCAGGTTAGCCCTTGCCGGAAAAGCGATTCGACCGAAAAACCCATCTCTTGCGCCTGGCCGCCGGCCGCATCCTGAAGATAATTAAGAAGCGAATTAGGCCTCGCCCTTTCCCGGAAATCTATCTCGTAAGTGTGGATAAGATATTCACGGCGATAAATCAGCGATTCATCCATGGGCTGAATTATACCAGAAAGGAAAATAAATTTTACTTTTTTTCTGGATGAGCATAAAAAAAGAAAAGAAGGTTGCAGACTCAGGACAAATAATTAGTTGGTTGGAAAGCCAGGCAGGCCGGTAGGTAGGTAGGTTGGTTGGTTGGGGTGGGTGCGTAAGTGGTGGACAGACAGGGAGGTAAGTGCGTTGGTAGACAGACAGACAGACAGACAGACAGACAGACAGATAGATAGATAGA